>JBJONG010000003.1:0-185848 GCA_046051965.1 Verrucomicrobiota bacterium | reverse complement strand
GGACGGTGGCCGTCCGCAACTGGCCCAGCGCACTGAGCCACTTCACCATCGAATTTGCCGACCGCATGCCCAACAACTAACTGCCTATCGGCGGAACCCTACTTACACAAAAAATCTTACACTCCCGAACGCGAAGCCCCTTCGTTGACTTCGTTACCTTCCGTAAAAAATCTGAATTCATTCATCCTATTTGAAATGGATTTCTCTTTCACCCAACGGTTGAACGGATGATTCGGCAGGTTTTCATCTTCAAGCAACGCTGGAATAGGCATTTGTGTTGTTTATAGGATCACTCACGCAAAAAACCGCGGATAAGAACCGCAGCATTCAAAAGCCTCCGGCGGCATGGCTATGCGCAAGAACTTATGGCGAATGGTATAAAAACGCACCCTTTGCCACGGAATCCAGATTAGTCCGCCTTTTCCCCGAGATGTTCGATCATCAGGAAATATCCCTCGTACGAGGGATACCGGAATCCGCTGCGTTCGACTAAATAGATTTGTGAGCATGAAGTGTAATTCCGCTTCTCCAATCTCACCCAAAACAAACTCAATGAAACTGAAATTCAATCCATTTCTCAAAACCCTCGCCGCCATCGCGATCACTCAATCCGCCCACGCTGCCACCGGCACATGGAACGTCGATGCCGACGGACTCTGGGGCACGAACACCAACTGGTTAAGCAACGTCATCGCCGATGATCTCACCAGCACCGCCAATTTCACCAACGACATCACGGCGGATCGCACTGTGAGTCTCAATGCGGATCGCACGCTGAACAAACTCGTTTTCAGCGACAGCGCCACGGGCACCGCCGGAAGCTGGATTCTTAACAACAACGGGGTATCCACCAATAACCTCATTCTCTCCGGTACCACGGGTGCCGCCACCGGCACCGCGCCCGTCATTGAGGTCGGTGCCCTCGGTTCCAACAAAACCGCCACCATTTCGGCAATCATCCAAGGAAGCTATGGCTTGACCAAAACCGGTGCTGGCACGCTTGTCCTCTCCAGCGCTAACACCTACACCGGTGGCACCAATCTCAATGAGGGTGTTGTGAGAATCGGCAATACGAATGCCTTGAACTCCAGTGGCAACATCACCTTTGGTGGTGGCACGCTCCAGTTTGGCACCGCTGCGACTTTAGGTTCTCGCATCAAGAATTCCGCCTCCGCGATCATCTTGGATATAAATGGTCTGAATCTTGGTACAACCAACCTGACAGGCGTAGACAATTCAAATACGGGTGGATTGAATTTGACCAACTCTGGTAGCGCCACAGCGACTCCCAGTGGTGGAACCCTGAGGCTCAATGCAGCGAATACCTTTACGGGAGGCATTACCGTCGGAGACAAGACGCGCCTTCGCCTTGAGACAACTGCAGATGCCTTAGGTGGCAACCTCGTTACCGTCCAAAACGGCGGCCAGTTGTTTGTGAATTCGGGTCCGTCCATGACCATCACCAACAATCTCAACATCGCTGGCGCGGGATGGGCGGGGGATAACGATGGGGTTACCTTTGGGCTAGCCTTGGGAGCGATTCGCATCAGCAATAGCACCACGGATATTTCGGGTCAGGTCACCCTGAGCTCTGCGGCTACCATCACGGCGACTTCAGGCATCACTGGAACGATTTCCGGTAAAATCACCGGCAACCACGCCCTCACCATCGGCGCGGCAGCGGGCACTGGATCGGCAACCACAGGCACCGTGACGCTTACCAGCGCTGCCAACGACTACACCGGTGCCACCATCATCAATACGGGCACGCTCAAGCTCAACACCTCGACCACCATCGCGACGAGTTCTTCGATCACCGTCGGCAATACTGCTTCCAGCTCCGCCGTTCTGGATGTGACCACTGCCGGTTTGACGGTGGGGTCCACCCAAACGCTATCTGGCACTGGCAAGGTGCTTGCCACAGGACAAACCGTGACCGCATCCGGCACGATCTCGCCTGGCAACAGCGGCACCGCTACCTTGACCCTCGATGGCGGAACTCTCGCTTTGAATGGAACTACAGACTTCACATACGGCCTCGGAACCCTCAGCGACCAGATCAGCCTGATCAACTCCGCTACGCTCAATCTAGGAGCAGGCACTCTTGGTCTGGCGGATTTCCTTTTCTCGGATTCCGGCGGCTTTGGTGAGGGAGTTTACACGCTCATCACCGGAGCATCCTCGTTCACTGGGACTCTTGATTCAAGTGATCTCGAAGGCAGTGTTTTAGGATGGGATGCCACGCTGAGTATGAGCGGCAACAACCTGATACTAACCGTCATCCCCGAGCCCCGCGCCGCACTGCTCGGCGGCCTCGGCATGCTGGCCCTGCTGCGCCGCCGCCGTGCTTGAGCCTTGAAAATTTGCCGTTGTTTATTCACTTACTCAACGGCACTTAGTTACCCGTCGGAGCGCTGGAGGGCGCTCCGGCGGGTTTTTTATGATCTGCATTTAGACCATTTGCGTCTCGGCTCGCAGGTTCGAGTTTCCGGTCTTGGCTTGATGCACCGGAAGACCACACGCCGCCTAGAGGCTGGAAATCGGAAAATAAGCGGCGAGACCACCGGGGAGGATGGATGCGTCGATGCTGTGATCGAAGGTTGCGAAGCGGGCTCCGTGTTTCACCGCAAGGCCGAGTAGATATAGGTCGGTGAGGTGTTTGGACGTTGGGAGTGCCGGAAAATGGAGGCGATCTGCGAGCGATAGATCATCCGGCCAGAATTGGTGGCCGGGGGTAGCCATCACCCCATCCAGAATGAGACGGGCGGATTGAGGGTCTCCCGCCCCTCCGGGATACCGACAGTCTCCAAAAATACGAAGAAATCCATTTTCTACAAGCGGACAGGTCGCCCAACCATCCCTCGAAAGGGTGGACTGGAAAAAATGTCTGGCGGAGGCGGCGTGCGGATGAGCCGGGTCACAAAGAGCGATCAGGACATTGACATCAAGAAGGTGAATCATGTTTGCGGCGGGTGGATGGCCCGTTGGAATTCCTCTTCTTCGATTTGATCCTGAACGGATTGAACCATTTCCAAAGTGATCGTCTCTCCCGGTTCGCGTCTCAACACCAGGAAACCCAATGGCCCGATTTCGAACTTTTCCTTATCTGGGTTTTCGATCTCGGCGGCGGGTCGGATTTCGCGGCGCAATGCGCTTTCGACCACCGCTTTCAGAGTGGTTTTGCGTCGCGCGGCGAGAGTTTTCGCCTCAATGAGCAGATCATCGGGGAGATCGAGCGTAGTTTTCATATGGGTTAACATATGGTTTTACGGCTGCATGTCAAGTTGCCCCCATCGGGATTCAAAACAGGCTTCCTACACCAGGCATGTAAGAAATGTGAACTACATCTGGTGGAGGATCTTTGATGCCGAATCGCTCGTTCGAGCGATGGACGGAAGTTACCGATTGCCTAGTCTAAGCGGAAACCTCAGTCTGCATTTGCCTTATTTCCCCCCATTACCATTCCATTCCGTGAGACCATCAGCCACCATCCGCCATCTGGCATTCCAGTTCATCCTGCTCGCGGGAATCCGGGCACAGCCCCATGACGTTTTCGTGACCGTGGATGATTCCCGCCCCGGCCAGACGATCCCCGAGGATTTCCTCGGATTCAGTTATGAGAAAAACGTGCTGGCGCTCGATCATTTCAAGCCGTCGAACGAGGCCATGATCCGGCTGATGCGCCACCTCGGAAAAGGCAACCTGCGTTTCGGCGGGAACTATGTGGAAATCACCCGCTATCTGCCCGGCGAGCCGAAGGTTTTTTCGAACCATGGATCGGTCATCGGCCCGCGCGAACTGGAGGACATGTATCAATTCGCCAAGGACTCAGGCTGGACAGTCATCCATGGCCTGAACCTCGGGGCGAACGACCCCGCGATGGCGGCGGTGGAAGCGGCGGAGGCTTTGCGTGTTGGAGGCGACACCCTGATCGCCTTCGAAATCGGCAACGAGCCGGAGCATTACGGAAATAAATGGCGCCCGGCGGACTACAGCTATCAGGATTTCAGCGGGGAAATTTCCAACTATCTCGAAGTCATGCGCCCCAAGGTTCCGCGCATTCCGCTGTGCGGCCCCGGCACCACCAGCAACTTCCCCTGGTTCACCGGATTCATCCGTGATTTCCGCAGCGATCTGGTGATCACCACCCGCCACAACTATCCGCTCGCGGCCGCCACCAATGACCGGAAGCATCCGCGCTTCGCGACCATCGAAAACCTGCTCAGCCCCACCACGGCAGCCGAGTGGCGGAAACTCATCGGCCAGCACCAGAAGGCATCGAAGGCGGCGGGGGTTCCCTTCCGCGTGACCGAAGCGGGCTCCGCCTCCAGTGGCGGCAAAGCCGGCGTGAGCGATGTGTTCGCGTCTGCCCTGTGGGCCGCCGACTATCTTTTCGATCTCGCGGAGCTCGGCGTGGCGGGCGTGAATTTCCACGGCAGTTTCAATTGCCGCGGCTACACCTCGTTCTGTGCGGCGAAAAACGGCGGCTACCATGTCCATGGCAATTACTACGGCATGCTGTTTTTCCGCCAGGCCGCACAAGGCCGCGTCATCCCGCTCAAGCTCACGGGAAACGGGGTGAACCTGACAAGCCACGCCACGCTCGGCGAGGACGGCACGCTCCGTGTGGCTCTCATCAACAAGGATTTGGGGAAAAGCGCCAGGGTTGGAATCGATCCCGGCAAACCTTCCGGGCAGGCATCCGTCATGCGCCTCACAGCGCCCTCCGTGAATGCCAAGACCGGCATCACGCTCGGCGGGTCGGGGGTCGCATCCGACGGCACATGGAATCCGAAACCCCCGGAAACGATCTCCGCAAGCGATGGCAAATTCCAAATCGATGTCCCCGCCGCATCCGCCGCGCTGCTGGTGATCGGGCGCGGGGAGCTCACGCCTGTATCCGAAAAAGGCAATCCACAGAACTAGATGGGAATGTTCGGATGATGCACAAGCCGGAGTTTCCAGACTCCCGCAAGGAATCTTTCCCTCGCATGCGACGTATCCTTTTTTCGATCCATCCAAACGCCCCATGCTGCCAAATCATTTGATGAAAAAAGGATTCCCGCTGGTCACATTGCTGATTGCCACGGCAACTGCGGCACTCGGTGCGGATGAGCTCACAAGCTTCGAACAGCGCCGGCAGTGGATCCTCGATACCGTGACGGCAAACCCGGACGCTTGGATTCGCGCCAATCGACAAACCGATAACCCCTTCTTTGCCGCATCGGCCTGCTTCGAGAAGGGCATGGATGAGAAAGGCAGGGACTTGGCGAAGGCGGGCTATCGAATCTGGACGGCGAATCCCAAACCCAATTGGCATGGCAACAACATGGACGACCGCAAAACAATGCGTGTGGTGGATTTCTTCCGCCTTTGGCCCGCCATGGACTGCTATGTCAGGAATAAGGACAAACTCGATGAGGAGTCGAAGGCCGCTTTCAGGAAGCTGATGACATCGATCGATTTCTACGCATACAGCACGACGTCCAATCTGAACATGATGATGTGGACGGCCCGACACCTAGGCGAGCAGGAGTGGGGAAAAGAAGCGTTCGTGCCGCTGGTTCGGGATACGACCTCACATTACAAGGCGAATCCGGACATTCCGTTTCGCCAGCGCTTGCTGGATCAGCTCGTTGACATCGCCCGCACGGGCGGGCCGGAGTATGGTTCGCGCCCGTATGGCACGGCGAATCTCGCCCCCATACTGACCTTGTCCTCCCTGTCAAAAGACCCGGAGATCAAACGCGCCGCCACCATCGCCCACGAAGCCGTCCTGGCCCGGTATGCTTCCGTCTGGCTGAGAGGAAGCCTGATCCTGTCGAGCCGCCGCAGCTATCCTGACACGTTCAACGACCCGGTCGGTCTCACATCCTACCTCTGGGTTTTCTTTGGCGGTGATCTCATCTCGGCAAACAAAGCCATCACACCCGATACGCCGATGTTCAATGTCTACGGGCCGTGTCTGGATGCCGCGGTGTTGGGACGGGAAATGCCCGGCATTCTCCAGCGCATCGCCACGGAGCGAACGCAACCTTTTGAGGTTCGAAACCGCTTCGAGCCGAGATCCTCGGGGCGTCAGATATCCTGGGTTGATCGGGATTTCGGCGTGTTCAGTGAATCCTTCCACACAAATCCTCGCCCTTTCCCCCAGACGTATCCGTATGGAGTCCGCTGGATCAAACCCGGCTCCGAAGATCACACGATGCTTTGGTTCAGCGTTCCGTCGCTGGACAAGGCGGGCTATCAGCGGATCAGCCACCCTCATGGCTTCAATCTTAACGCCCAATCGACGATGCAGCATCGGGGATCGATCCTCTACGTGGTCGATACGGAGCGAGCCGGAAAAAACGTCGAGTATCCTTACGGGCTTTGTTTTGTTCCCGGCGGGGCGCTGGCAACTATTGATGAATCGAAACCGCATGGCCGTGTTTTCCTCCATTATCCCGGCGTGTTCATCGCCATTACCGCCACGAAGAGTTTCGATTGGGATCGCAAGGCGCCAATCCGAATGCCGAACTCGTCGTCTCCAAACCCGGAAGACTCTGAATTCCGGATCGAAGGCCCACGATTCGCCGCTGCCATCGAGACCGCTCCCGAGCGCGATTTCCCGGGCTCATCACCGGAACTCCGGCTCAAGGGATTCAGGGACGCCGTCGTGGCCAATAACAAGGTGGAGCTGATTGGGGGAGAGTCACTCGCCGGGCGTTATACCGATCGAAGCGGACAGATTTTCGAGCGAAATTTTGCGGGAGCAGCCAGGATCAACGGTGAGGCCGTTGACTTTGACAAATGGCCAATCACTGGGAGCAAATGGGTCAATCAGGCTACTCAGGACTCCCCGCTGACAGCTTGCGATGGTCAACGCATACGCACCTACCATTTCGACACCTGGACGATATCGGAAGACGGATCGGGCGACGCTGAGAAAGCCGCTCCCGCAAAGGACGCGGGCAAGCAATGAGACTCCAAACCATCGCAAGGAATTTCCGCGATACAAGATGCGCAACCAACAACACCCATCAAACCGTCTGACACAAATGTCCTCCCGCATGCGCCTCCTCCTCGTCTCTTTTGGTTTGCTCTCCGCCATTTCCGCTGAGCCGCCCAACATGATCCTCGGCACGCAGGCCATCGGCGGGCGGTATCATTTCACGGAGGACGAGCCGCTGCTGGAAAGCGCCAAGCGCATCGCGGAGATGGGGTCGGGCATCATGAAGTTCTCGATCTCGGAGCAGGCTTCGTTCGGCGAAACGAAGGCGAACGTGCGCAAGGATGGGCTAGGCCTGAAAACACTCGCGGAGGTCGCGGGAAAAGATCCGACGCATCGTGCGGTGCTCGACATGCCGTTCACTCATTTTTTCATCTGGGCGTATCCGTTCACACCGGAAGGCACCGCAGGCCACTTCAAGCCTGCGGAGCGTGAGCTGGAGTATCGCGAGATGTACGACCTCACCGCGCATCTGCTGCGCACCTACAGCGGCACGGACAAGGGCTTTTACATCGGCCACTGGGAGGGCGATTGGCATTTGAGGCCGCACTTCGACCCGAAGCAGCCGATTCCCGAGCATTTCGCTGAAAACTTCATCGTGTGGCTCAAGGTGCGCCAGCAGGCCGTCGATGATGCGAAGCGCGACACAAAGCACGAGCGCGTGAATGTCTGGCACTACACCGAGGCGAACCTCGTCGAGCCTTTCCTCGAAGGCGGATCATGCCTAACCAACGACATCCTCCCTCAGGTGGATGTCGATTTCGTCAGCTACTCCTGCTACGACAGCCTCCAGCGCGGGATCCGCGATGACCTCCACGCCACGCTCAACCACATCGAGTCGAAGCTGAAGCCCAAGCCCGGCATCACCGGCAAACGCGTTTTCATCGGAGAATACGGATTCCCCGCGCGGCGCTACTCCCCCGAGGAGCAGAACCGCAAAAGCATCGAGGTGATGATCGCCGCCATCGAATGGGGCTGCCCCTTCGTGCTTTACTGGGAACTCTACGACAACGAAGGCACAACGGAGAAACCCGGCGGCTTCTGGCTCATCAACGAGAAGAACGAGAAACAACCGGTCTGGCACACCCACCGGCAGTATTTTGATTGGGCTGGAAAATACCTCGCGGAGTTCAAGCAGCGCACCGGAAACGATCCGACGGATGCCGAGTTCCGCGCCGTTGCGCTAGAATTTCTGCGGCGATGAATCCGCTCTGGATGCCTACATTTTACACACCTGAATATTTCCACAGAAATCCACCAAAGCTGGAGATCGTGACGGAGGTGTGGGGAGACATGGAGCGGTGGATCGGAATCCGCCGATGACCATCGGAAGCCGATGTCGGGTGCTCCCGCGCTTTCCCATCGTCATCTTATGGGCTGGGGCGGATTTTCGATCCGCCCCTCCATGCCTCACTCCTTCAGCTCGGAGAATTTCTCCGCGTTTTTCATCTCCAGCTTCGTCCACGGCGCATCGTCCTTTTTCGCGATGGCCAGCGGAGCTGGTAAAATCCCTTTCTCGGAGTCGTCATGCAGGGCGGCGACGACGGCGGCGGGGTCGAGTCTGTTGAGGGGTTGGGCGGTGTAGCCCGCGCCGATGTCCGCGCCGTCGGTGGTGCGCGCCTCGAAGTGGAGGTGGGCGGGATAATAGCCGTTGCCCGTGCCGACGGTGCCGATCACCTCGCCGCGTGCGACGAGGGTGTTGAGCGTGGTTTTGATCTCGTGGAGGTGGGCGTACATCGTGTGGACGGGTTTCCCCTCCGGATCGCGGTGGGCGAGGACGACGATGTTTCCCCAGCCCTCCGAAGGCTCGCCCGCATAGACCACGAGACCGTCGCCCGCTGCGAAAACGGGATCGCCGAGATCCGTGTTCATGCCCCCGATGCCGTTGAGGTCGTCGCCGGTGTGGTGGCCGCCGCGCTTCTCGTTCATTTCCCAGAATTTCTGGGCGTTGTAAACGAGCGCACCGTTTTCCGAACCCATCGGCGTGTCCATGCGGCTGGCCGTCGGGACTTGGTTCGCCTGCCAGGCGGAGAGGAAATGGAAACGCATGTCGGGCTTGCCGTTCTTGGGCATCGCGAAGGGGGCATCCGAATCCTGGAAGCCGACCAGCTTCTCCTCCGGCGCGGTCGTCCGCGAACTCCGCCACACTGCGTAGCCGACGAGACCCGCCGCGATGACGAGAGTGATGAGGAGGCGGGCGGCTTTCACGGGATGGGATACGGTGGCGGGTGGTGGAGGTTTTCAGTGTTCAGTTTTCCGATGGCAGGTCAAACTTTCCGGACATGGATGTGGAACTCGAAAAAAGCGTCGCCGCACTGAATCTGGGGAAGATGGAACGCCACATCTTTCTCTGCGCCCAGCCGACCGAGGCGAAGTGCTGCGAGCCCGCCGAGGGGGCGCGGTCATGGGAGTTTCTGAAACGCCGGCTCAAGGAGCTCGGCCTCGCGGGAAAGGGCGAGAAAGTGGTCCTTCGTACGAAGGCGGACTGCCTGCGTGTCTGCATGAAGGGGCCGGTGGCGGTCGTGTATCCGGAAGGTGTCTGGTATCACTCCTGCACGCCGGAAGTGCTGGAAAGGATCATCACCGAGCACCTTGTCGGCGGTGTGCCGGTGGAGGATTTCCGCATCGCTTGAGCGCCCGATCAGGAAACGAGCTCCCTCACCAGCGCGGGGCCCTGATAGACGAAGGACGTGTAGATCTGCACCAGATCCGCTCCGGCCTTGAATTTCTCCTCCGCATCCGCCTTCGAAGAAACGCCGCCTACCCCGATGATCGGGATCTTCCCGGAAAAGGCGGACGCGAACGCGGCGAGGACGTGGTTCGATTTTTCGAAAACGGGTTTTCCGGAAAGCCCGCCCGCTTCGTTCGCCCACGGGTGATCCTTCACAAGCTCGCGGTCGAGGGTGGTGTTCGTCGCGATCAGGCCTTCGAGGCCGCCGTCGAGGAAAGCCTTCGCGAGATCCGCCACCTGCTCGTCGGTGAGGTCGGGCGCGACCTTGAACAGGATGGGCACGCGCTTGCCGTGTTGGGCGGCGAGTTTTTCCTGGGATTTTTTCAAAGTCTCCAACAGCCGAGCGGAGGAATCGGCGGCTTGCAGATCGCGGAGGCCGGGGGTGTTCGGCGAGGAAAGGTTCACCGCGATGTAATCCGCCACCGGGTAGGCTTTTTCCAAACAGGCAAGGTAATCATCTGCCGCGTTCTCGTTCGGCGTGTCCTTGTTTTTGCCGATGTTGAAACCGATGGGGCCGCTGAAGGACTTGTGGGCGCGGACGTTCGCGACCCCCGCGTCGATGCCGGGGTTGTTGAAGCCCATGCGGTTGATGATCGCCTCATGCGGGATCAGCCGGAACAGGCGCGGCTTGGGATTCCCCGCCTGCGGGCGCGGCGTGATCGTGCCGATCTCAATGAAGCCGAAACCCAGCCGCCCGAGCGCGTCGATCGTGTTGCCCTCCTTGTCGAGACCCGCCGCGAGGCCGATGCGGTTGGGAAATTTCAGACCCATCAGTTCCACGGGCACGCCATGGGGAAGGGGATCGGAAAGGGCTTCGAGCAACCCCGTTTTCTCCGCGAAACGCAGCCCCGCCATGCTGGCGTGATGGGCGGTCTCCGCGTCCAGCGAGAACAAAATTTTCCGGGCGAGGGGATAAGTGGCGGCAAGCACGCGGCGATGCTGGCCGAATGCGCTGGAACTGCAAATCCCTAATCAATCCGTTCCGCACGTTCAGGGGTTCACTTTGTCGTATTCCTTGAGTCTTGTGTAAAAGTAAGCCTTTGTCTCGACGACCGTGCCGTCGGGTTTGCGGATCTGGTAGGGCTTGCCGGAGGTGGAGGATTCCGAGGCGAGGCCGTTGATGAAATCCTCGGCGGTCTTCACTTTGTCCCCGGCCTTGCCGAGTTTCATCCGTAAATGGCCGCCCGCCGCCTTGGTGTCATATTCCGTGCCGTTGCGGATGAAGACCGCTCCCTTGAGCGATTCGACATGGCTGATGAGATGCTCGATGCGGGCGTCCTGTTTCGCATCGCGGGCGAACGCCATGGCTGGAATCAGGCAAAGGAGCAGTGCGAGAAGGGTGATAAATTTCATGAATGGGATCATGGTACGTGCGGTGGATGGCCGCGCAAAGGAAATCGCGGTTCCTTTCCGTGGGGAAATCACCTACCAACCGGTCTCCATGCACAGCCGCCCGCCGAAAAAGTTCACGCCGATCCCTTTCACCTACCACCAGGAGATCGATCTGCGCATCGACTCCCTGACGAACCTCGGCGCGGGCGTGGGGCGTGTGGATGGCTGGGTGGTTTTCGTGCCCTACGCCTTGCCGGGCGAGCTGGTACGGACGCGGATTTTCCGCAATGACAAGAACCACTCGCAGGGCGATCTCGTCGAAATTTTGGAAAAGTCACCGGACCGGGTGGAGCCGGGCTGCGCGCTTTTCGGGACATGCGGCGGCTGCCAATACCAGCACCTTTCCTACGAAAAACAGCTCGCCTGGAAAACCCGCCAGATCCGCGAGCTGCTGAAGCACATGGCCGGCGAGGAGCGCGAGGTGAACCCCTGCGCGAGCTCGGAGCAGATCTGGAACTACCGCTCGAAAATCACCCCGCACTTCGAGAAACCCGTGGACGGCGTGATCAAGGAGATCGGTTTCCTCAAGGTCGGGCGGCGCATGGAGATCCTAAACGTCCCGAATTGCCCCATCGCGATGAGGGAAATCAACGACGCGCTGCCGCAAGTCCATGCCGAGCTCCGTGCGAACGGGCGGAGCTTCAAACGCGGCGCGACCATCCTCCTGCGCGCCACCGAAGGCCGCGTGGAGCGCGATCCCAAGGCCATCGCCCGCGAGGAGATTGGCGGCGTGAAATTCGATTTCGTGGCCGGCGAGTTTTTCCAGAACAACCCGTTCATCCTGGAGAAATTCACCGGATACGTCGGCGAAAAGGCGCTGGAAGGCGGCGCGAAATATCTGGTGGACGCGTATTGCGGCGCGGGGCTGTTCGGGCTGTGCCTTGCGGGTCGCTTCGAAAAGGTGATGGGCGTGGAGGTCAACGAGGCCGGCGCGCGCTGGGCGGCGAACAACGTCGCGCTCAACGGTTTTGAAAACGTCTCCATCCTGCAGGCGGATGCGGAGGAGATTTTCGCGAAGATCGACACGCCGCCGGAGGAGACGGCGGTGGTGATCGATCCGCCGAGGAAAGGTTGCTCGCCGGAGTTTCTCGCGCAGCTCGTCGCATACGGGCCGCAGCGCATCGTGTATGTTTCCTGCGATCCGGCGACGCAGGTGCGGGATTACAAGATCCTGCGCGAGGCCGGTTACGCGCTCACCGAGGTGCAGCCCTTCGACCTTTTCCCGCACACCCGCCACGTCGAGTGCGTGATGACGCTGGCGAAGGGGATTGCCGGAAGCGCCCGCCCTGCCTAGCTTTTCGGCGATAACCCGTTGCCCGCGAAGTTCCAACATGTGGTCCGATCCAAAGGATTCCGCTGCGCCCTGCCCGTTGCGGTTGCAATCCTTTGCGGAATTTTTCTGTTAGATCAGCCCGCCGGAGTGGAGCCGCCGCCGACCGAAAAGGCGGTGTCCGTCCGTGTCCGCGCGGAACGCCATAATGTTTACCGATCCCACGATGGCCGGGAAACGCTGCGGCTGGTGATGGATCGATTCGTGGCGCGGGATGCGAACGGCAAGGACGAGATCAGGACGCTGCATCCGCCTGCCACCGCCGCCACTTTGCAGCAACGCCTCGCCGGACACGATGCGCCGCGCGGCGTTTTCCCGCTCGCCTACGACGAGAGCGACGACCACGATCCGCTCCGCCTGATCACCGCCGAGATCCGCGCCAAGATTCCCCGCGAACAGGCCGCAGGCATCGCCCGCGCCCACGGGCTGGCGATCCGCTCGTTTCCCGACTACGCGCCGGAGTGGGTGATCTTCGCCGCCGCGGATCCTTTCGACGCGATGGAGAAAATCGGCGCGTTGCGCGGTGCGGCGCAAGTGGAGGCCGCGGACATCCTCACCGGTCGCCGGGCGAGCCTCCTGGCGCTGCCCAACGATCCGCTGGTCGCAAACCAGTGGAACCTAAAAGCCTCCGGCGCGGCGCTGCCCGGTTCCGACATGAATGTGGAGGGCGCGTGGAATTACGGCGGCAGCGGCGGGGTGCTCGGCAGCGGGGTGAAAATCGCGATCGTGGACTCGGGCATCGAGAGCGCCCATCCGGATTTGGCGGGCAATTTCGATGTCCTGTTGAGCAAGGATTTCATCACCGGCAATCCCGGCAGCGAACCGCTCGGTGTGGGCGAAAGGCACGGCACCGCCGTTGCGGGCATGGCTGGGGCGAGGGGAAACAACAGCATCGGCATCGCGGGTGTCGCGCCCAACGCCACGCTCGTCGGCGCGCGGCTGGTCGTCGGAGATTTCACCACCGACGCCCAGACCGCCGAGGCCATCGCATACCGCACCGATGTGATCGCCGTGAAAAACAACAGCTGGGGATACGGCACGCCGCTCTATTTCATCGAGCCGCTGCTCAAAGCGGCGCTGGCGAACTCCACCGCCACGGGGCGCGGCGGCAAGGGCACGATCTTTACCTTCGCGGCGGGCAACGACGGCGACAAAGAGGAAAACGCCAACTACAGCGAACTCACCGGCTCGATCCACACCATCGCGGTGGGCGCGACCGACTCGCTGAACCGGCGGGCATACTACTCGGAGCCCGGCGCAAACCTGGTGGTGTCCGCGCCATCGCACGGTTTCACCGATGGCGCGCTGGGCCTCACCACCACGGACCGCACCGCCACGCTGGGTTACAACACGGCGGTTTCTCCGGGTGGCGATTATGATTCGAACTTCAGCGGCACCTCCGCCGCCTGCCCCTCGGTGTCGGGCGTGATCGCGCTGATGCTTGAGAAAAATCCCAACCTCGGTTGGCGGGATGTGCAGGAAATCCTCATCCGTTCCGCGAGAAAAATCAGCCCTGCCGATCCGGGCTGGTTCACGAACGCCGCGGGCCTCCACTTTCACCACGACTTCGGAGCCGGCCTGGTGGATGCTACCGCCGCCGTGAACCTCGCCGGCGGATGGACGAACTCCGCCGCGCAAACCCAGTCCGTCTCCACCGCCTCCGGCCTGTCCCTCGCCATCCCCAACAGCTCGCCCGCCGGGGTGGAGCTGCCGTTCGTGTTGCCCGCTCCGAACCTGATCACCGAGCACGCGACGCTTTCGGTCACCATCGACCACAGCGCGCGCGGCGATCTGGAAATCATCCTCATTTCACCCTCGGGCACCGAAAGCAGGCTCGCGGAAGTCCGCAACGATCCCGGCGCGGGCTACGCGGGGTTCACTTTCTCCACCGTCCGCAACTGGGGTGAAAACTCCGCCGGGACATGGCGTCTGAGGGTGGCCGACCGCAGCAGCGTGGGAAACACAAGCGGCGGCACCTTGCGCGCCGCGACACTCACCGTGTTCGGCACGGTTGCGCCCGTAATCAACCCACCGCCCGTCGTCAGGATCACAAGCCCCGCTTCGGGCGCCATTTTCAGTCCGGGCACGGGTTTCACAATGGCGGTGGATGCCACGGATCTGGACATCAACGGGGAGCCGTCCACCGCGCTTGAAGTGAAGCTTTTCGAAAATGGAATGCTGGTCGCGACAGACACCCAAGCTCCTTACACTTTCAACCGCAATCCGCCTCTTGGACTCCATTCCTACACGGCGAAAGCCCGCGATGCGCAAGGTTTCGAAACCGAATCGCCCGCAGCGATCATCGTCGTGACAAACCAGCCGCCGGTGATTGCGGCGGCGACGTTGAGCAACACAGGGAAAGCCTTCGACGACACCGCGCTTTCCGTGGCTTCGGTGAATGCCAGCGATCCCGAGTCTGACACCATTGTTTTTTCCTACCGCTGGGAATCTAGCGATGACGGCGTGGCTTTTCAGGACGCCGGAGTGACCACAGCGACCCTAACCGCCCATCCTTCCCGCAGCGGAAAACTCTGGCGCTGCGTGATCACACCCGACGACGGCAATACCTCCGGCACGCCGTTCGCAACCGCCGCCGTGAACCTGCTGGACCGGCCTCCCGCCAAAGCGTTTCCCGTCGGCACGGGCTACAGCTACCAGAGCGGCCTCGTGCTGGCGGATGACAACCTTTCAATCAACCGCCCCGCCATCATCCATGAATTCAGCCAAGGCCCGGCGGGCGGCGAATCGGAATGGATCGAGATACTGACCCTGCAAGCCGGCAGCCTGTCCGGATGGCGGCTGGAGGATGCTTCCGGAAACGGCTTGGATTTTTCGGCGGGCGCATGGGATGGGATTCCCGCCGGAACCCTCATCGTGATTCGCAACGGCACTCAGACAAAAGATCCGCTCATTCCCGCGAACGACACCGATCCCGCCGATGGCTCGATGACCGTGTCCAGCACGAACGGGACGCGCTTCCAATCGTCTTCCGTGTGGCCCGCGATGGGCAACACCGGCGGCTCGCTGATCCTGAAAAACGCGGGCGGCTTCCCCATCCACGGCGTTTCCTACGGAGACTCGCTGGTGCCTTCGCCGAACGTCGGACGGGTGGCGTCCGGCGAGGCGGCCTACTATGTGGGTCGTACCGATGCGGGCGCGGACATGGCCTCCGAATGGATCGCGACCACCGCGGATGTCGCGCGGGCGGAAACACTTTCCCTTCCGGAAACCGCCGCCCTGGTTCCGAGAGCCGCTTTCTCGAACGGTCTCTACCAACAGGATTTCAACACCACCCCCGGCACCGCGGGGGCTTCTTTCCCCAGCGGATGGTCGTCGTTTTCGGAAAACCCCGGCTTAGGCGTGACCACGAATATCGATGTCCTGAGCCCATCCAGCAGCGCTTCGAACGCGGGCGGCGTGTTCAATTTCGGCTCGCGGATCGGGATGCTTGGCGGCACCGGCAACGGTTCGGGGGATTATTTCGATGCAGGCTTCATCGCGCTGTCTTTGGAAAACACCCTCGGCCTCAGCGACCTGCGCATCAGCTATGATGTGATCAAGATCGTCGAGCAAAGCCGCTCGATGCGGCTGACCCTCGAATACGCCACCGCCAACCCCGCCAACGCCTCCACGATCTGGACACCCATCGCCGGCGGCAGCCATTCATCCGGCAGCACGCCAAACGGCACGGTGAATTCCTTCAGCGCCATCACCTTGCCCGCCATTTTCAACAACCGCGAAACGCCCATCCACCTGCGTTGGTATTATCGCTCCGAAACTTTCTCGGGCGGGCGCGATGCCCTCGCCATCGACAACATCCGCATCCAGCAGATCGCCGCGCAAAACCTCAGCCTTGCCCTCACGCTCGCGCCCTCTGTGATTTCGGAAACGGGCGGCCCGAACGCTTCGGTCGGAACCGTCACGATCAACCAAGCCGTGGGTTTCCCCTTCACGACCGCTCTCTCTTCCTCGGATCAGTCCGAGGCTACCGTTCCCGGCACCGTGACCATCCCGGCGGGACAGCTTTCCGCCACGTTCCCCATTTCCGCCGTGGACGATCAGATCGCCGACGGCTTGCAGACCGCGGCCATCACGGCCTCCGCCGAAGGATATAACAGCGCCTCGAAAAACCTCACCGTCACCGATGCCTCAAGCGCCGCAGTGGGTGTCACGCCCGCTTTGCCCAACAGCCCGCAGAACGCCGAGTTCATCCAGCGCCTGCGCGAAGGCCGTATCCTGGAGCCAGCCACTTTCCACCTCAAGGCGGGATCGGTGCTGCCCCAGGGTCTTTCGCTCAACAGCGCCACGGGATTCGTTTCCGGCACGGTTTCGCCCACGGCGGCGGTGGGGAAATACACGGTTACCATCGAAAGGAGGAACACGCTCGGAGCGGTCGTTTCGCAAACGATCATCATCACGGTCACCGAGGCCAGTTTCACAGCGTGGATCGCGGGCTTCAACGTGGCGGACAAAGCGCTCACCGGCGATCCCGACAACGACCTGCTCCCCAATCTCCTCGAATACGCGCTCGGCAGCTTGCCCGGCGTGCGGGAATCCCCGGCACCTGTCACGCCGGGTCGCGACGCCAACTCGGTTTCCATCACCTACACGAAATCCAAGGCCGCAACCGATGTGATCCTGATGGCCGAGTGGTCGCCGAATCTCGCGGAGGGTTCATGGCAGAGTGCCGGCGTGCTGAATGAGGTGATCCTCGATGGCACCCACAGCCAGACGATACGCTCCTCGGTCGCCATCGATGCGGCGCAGCCCGCGAAATTCATGCGTCTCCGTGCCGTTCAGATCGCCGAATAGCGCGAAAGGCAATTTTGACGGCTGATCGCCATTTCCATCTTTCCTATTGCAAACCAATCTCAATTAGGCGACTCTTTCCGCGTGCCCGCCGCCACTTCCATCCGCCAAGTCACCCTCAACGAGGTGGCCGTGAACTGTGACGTGCGGATCAGCGCCCTCAACGGCCCGGCTTGCGAGCGTCTCCGCGATCTCGGCTTCTGCGAGCAGATGCAGCTCCGCAAGATTTCCAACGGCCGCAACCTCGTCTGCACCGTCTGCGGCGCGAAAATGGCCATCAGCCGCGAGCTGGCCGAGCAAGTCCTCGTTTCCCCGGTTCGCTAATTCCGGCCATGTCCGAGGCACCGTCCACCATCGCGCTTGTCGGCAATCCCAACGCCGGGAAAACCACGCTCTTCAACGCCCTCACCGGCGCGAACCAGCGCACCGGCAACTACGCCGGCGTGACCGTGGAGCTGAAATCCGGCGAGACCTACACGCCCCACGGCCGCAAGCTCCACGTCCTCGACCTCCCCGGCTGCTACTCACTCCGCGCGAACTCGCCGGATGAGAAAATCGCCCTCGATGCCCTCACGGGGAAACTCCCGGGTATCGCCGCCCCCGACCTCGTCGTCTGCGTCGTCGATGCCTCGAACCTTGAGCGCCACCTCCAGCTCGCGCTCCAGGTCATCGAGCTCGGCCTGCCCTGCGTGCTCGCGCTGAACATGGTCGATGTCGCGGAAAAGTCCGGCCTGCGCCTCGATCCCGCCAAGCTTTCCGAGGAACTCGGCATCCCCGTCGTCCCCATGCAGGCGAACGCCGCAAAAGGAATCATCGAGCTGAAACAAGCCCTCCGCCACCCCTTCCCGCCGCCCTCATCCGTCAGATGGTTAATTGAGGGCGATGACCCCGAGGAAACCCGCCGCATCTTCATCGCGGCGCTCTGCGACCTGACCGCCCGCCGCCCGGACGCCCAGACCTGGAGCCTTTCCGACAAGCTCGATTCCGTCTTCCTCCACCCGTTCACGGGATGGGTCACCCTCATCGCGGTGATGTTCACCGTTTTCTGGGCGATCTTCTCATTCGCCTCCATCCCGATGGATCTCATCGATTCTGCGCTCGGCTCCTTCGGCGGCTGGGTGGAGTCGAAAATGCCCGAGGGAGATTTCCGCTCGCTGCTTGTCGATGGCGTGATCGCCGGGGTCGGCGGCGTGCTCGTTTTCCTGCCGCAGATCGTCCTGCTCTTCCTGTTCATCGGCCTCTTGGAAAGCAGCGGCTACATGGCGCGCGCGGCCTTCCTCATGGATGGCGTCATGGCCAAGGCCGGCCTCAGCGGCAAGGCCTTCCTGCCGCTTTTCAGCTCCTACGCCTGCGCGATCCCCGGCGTCATGGCCACCCGCACCATCGACTCCGCCAAGGAGCGCCTCGTCACCATTTTCGTCGCCCCCTGGATGAGCTGCTCCGCCCGCCTTCCCGTCTATTTCCTCATCGTCCCCATGCTTCTGGGGGAAAAGGCCGGTTGGTGGCAACAGGCGCTGATCCTCTTCGGCATCTACGCCCTCGGCACGGCTACGGCGTTCGTAGTAGCCCGCGTTCTGCGAGGCCGCCTCGGCCCCGACAAATCGCCCAACCACTTCCTCCTCGAACTCCCGCCCTACCGCCGCCCGCAGTGGTCCTACATTTTCCGCCACGTGATCGACCGCGCCTGGGCCTTCGTAAGGAAAGCCGGAACCATCATTCTCGGCCTTTCCATCCTGCTCTGGGCGCTCGCCACCTACCCGAAGACCGACTCGGAGGATCCCGGTGATATCCTCGCCCACAGCGCCATGGGCCGCATCGGCGCGTTCATCGAGCCCGCCGTGAAACCCCTCGGCTTCGATGGCCGCACCGGCACCGCCATCCTCACCTCCTTCGCCGCCCGCGAGGTCGTCGTCTCCTCGCTGGCCATCCTCTTCAGCGTCGAGGAAACGGACGACGAAGAGGAAACCCAATCCCTCCTCCGCGACCGCATCGCCGCCGCCACCTGGCCCGACGGCCGCCCGCTTTTCACTCCCCTCACCCTCGTTTCCCTCCTCGTATTTTTCATCTACGCCCTCCAGTGCCTGCCTACCAGCGCCGTAGTGGCAAGGGAGGCCGGTTCCTGGAAATGGGCCGTCGGCCAGTTCCTCTTCATGTCCGGCTTCGCCTACGCCGCCTCCCTCCTCGTCTACCAAGGAGGCCGCCTCCTGGGCTTCTGACTCTTCCTTAGGGTTTAAAATTTAAAGTTTAAAGTTTTGGATCTCCAAAGTTACCTCGCCCTCGGCATCGTCGCCCTCACCGCCGCCGCCTTCGCCTACCGCCTTTTACGCCCCGCGAAAAAATCCGGATGTGGAAAAAGCTGTGGCTGCGGGGATACTCGAAGAAAGTGACCATAGGGTTTCATTTCCACTGTTCTCCATACGCAGAAAAGCGGATGTCGCCATTAACCCCAATCGG
Source organism: Verrucomicrobiota bacterium (assembly GCA_046051965.1). GTDB lineage: Bacteria > Verrucomicrobiota > Verrucomicrobiia > Verrucomicrobiales > Akkermansiaceae > Luteolibacter. The sequence goes on along the minus strand of JBJONG010000003.1, from coordinate 166,141 downwards.
GGTTGTGTCCAGGCCGTCACCTTCCCGGCGCATGGACGCAACACCTTCGGCGTTGGGATATGTTGCTCATGAATACCCGGGGTAGGCTCCGCCAACCCCGGGCTAAATTACGCAAGCCCGTTGGGCTAGGTCCATAATGCGAGCGAACCATGTTGATCAATACCGCAGCGAAAGATCCGCCCCGTTTCCCATCTTGGAGATCACAGTCACCGCCTGCCACGGCCCTTCACCGGTATGCAGTAAGGCATGCCAGAACCATGCGGAGATTTCCGGCCAGCTCCGGCCGCTGGCCGGGCAGGTGATGTGCTCTTTCACATGGAACATTTCGCCGTTTCGGGTGATGGGGTAGGAAAGCCAGCGGCCTTCCTCATCTTCCACCACCGTTTCCTCCCCGATCCCGAAACCCTCCGCACGCAGGCAATGGGAAGCCGGATGGAGCTTGCGGGTGGCGCGTTTGACATGGCGGACGATGATCTTGTCATAGCCCGCTTCGTAAACCGCGATGGTTCCCGGGAAATCGCGGTAGAAGGTTTCCTCGGCCTCGTTGAGCGCAACCCGGGTGACGGGTACGCCTTGGAAACTTGTTAGAACCACCGGCTCAGGCAAGGGCTGCGGGTTTTGCCCTTTGGACAAAAACGAGGCCAGCAGAATGAGCAAGGCGGCGGCGAGCAAGGACTGGCTGCCTTTGGCTGCCAGTTGAGGATGTGGAAATGGCTGGGGTTGCCGGGCAGCCGAAGGCAGCCCCTCCTTGAGCCTTCGCGCCCATTTCATGAGGACGAAAAAGCATCCTCCGGCGATCGCGACGCCGATCCCCGCATGGAGGATGTGCGGCATGTGGACGATGCCCGCCTCGGGGAAAAACAGGATCGCCGCGCGGAGGCTGTTGCCCGCCAGCGCAAGCGCCAACGCGACCGCACCCAACGTGAAAATGCCCCGCCAGCGCAGCGAAAACGCGGCGGCGAGCAAGCCGGTCAGCAGCCCCGTGCTCCACAGCATGTTCATCCCGCTGCACGCCGGATCGACCCCGACCACCTGGCCTTCGTAAAGCAGCCGCACCCCGGAACGCGTCACCTCCGTGCCGACTGTTTCCAGCAGAAACGCGGCGTTGACGGATGTCAGCAGCCGCAGCGGATAGCCGAGGAAAAAATCCAGCGAGGCCGTCCACGGCAGCGCCAGCACTAGCAGGCAGACGATCCCCGGTTTCCTCCAGATCCCGGAAACGCAGGCGACCGCCGCGATCATCAGCAGGGCGCGGATCATGACTGGCAGGAACGGATACGCGGCGGCATGAACCAGCAGCATGACGATCCCCGCCCAAACACCGCGCGAGGTCATCGCCAATCCTTTCCGATCCCGGATCGCGAACCACAGCGCTGCGGCCAGCGGCACCAGCCCCGCAAGCTCCCCGCCGCCATCCTGCAAGCGCAGCGCATACCACCGCAGCGTCGGGATCGCCGCGAGCAGGAGGGCGATGGCCGTGATCTGTTTCCTGCGATCCATGATCAGCGAATCCTCATCAAGGTGGTGGTGACCAGAACCAGGGCGATCAGGATGAACGCGTCCGGCTCCGGCACGCTGCCTCCCACCGACCCGCCGCTCACCCCGGAAGGCAGCGGCAGCGCCTGCGTGACGGGAACGGCAGGCTCATCCGTCTCGCGCGGCAGCTCGTCCACCGCCACGAACGATGTGTAGGGCGTGAGCAGCTCGTATTTCAGGCCGATCTCCGTCACTTCCTCGATGACCTCCGGCTGCCCGGTCAGCTCCGCGTAATCCGCGAGGCTGCGCACCGTTTCCCGAGCCCACAGGGTCGGTAGGGAAGGGTTCGCCATGTCCTTGGCGGCCTCGGCGACATCGAAGGTTTTCTCATACGTTTTCCCTTCTCCGGTGATCCCGGAAAGGGTGATCGTCCCGCGCGGCTCGCCCTCCCATTTCCCGATCAGGGTCAGCGGCCGCTTGGCGAAAAGATCCGGCAGCTTGCGTGGCTGGTGCTCCGAGGTCTTGAAACCCTCGCCCGTCACCGAGATCCCGGTCAGCACCGGGCTGGAGACCGCCGCGCGGAATCGCTCCACCGCATCCTGCGTTTCGCCTGAATGGGTGACGACGAAGCTATCGTTCCCTGCGATGTGCGCCAGCCCCTCGATGAGGTGGCGGTTCACGCTGCTGCCCACCCCGAGCGGGAAAATGTTCGTGCCCTTCGCGCCGTTGCGGATCAGCTCGAACACCTCCGCCTCCGCGCTGATGAAGCCGTCCGTGATGAGGATCAGCGACCGGGAAACATCCTTGTCCGTAGGCAGCGCGAGCGCGGTGCTCATCCCGGCTCCCAGCTCCGTGCCGCCTCCTCCGTTTTCCCGTGAAAGCAGCGACACCGCCTTCTCGATGTTCGCTTCCGTGGCGGCCAGCGGCTGCGGGGAAAGCACCTCGCTCGACCCCGCGAAGAGTACCACGTTGAACGTGTCCGTCGGGCGCAGGCCGCCGATGAGGTCGCGGAAAAGTTTCTTCGCGAGATTGATCGGGAAACCACCCATCGAGCCGGAGACATCGATCAGGAACACGTAGTCGCGATCTGGGATATCGCGCTCGCGGACTTCCAGCGGCGGCTCGACCTGGAGCACGAAAAAATTTTCACCCTCGCCCTCATGCAGCATCAGCCCGGAGGCGATCTTTTCCTGCGCGAGCCGGAAGCGGAGGATGAAATCGCGATCCGGCGCGGCGGGCGGGAGCTTGAGGGTGGCGCGATCCTTTCCCTGGAAGTCGATGGCGGCGGCGGGATGCGAGGGGCAGGCCAGGGCTTGCAGCGGCAGCGGCGTGCCCACCGTGAGATCCACCGCGAAGGTCGATACCGTTTTGGCACCCTTGCCGAGGAAGGGGTTTTCCGTGAAACTCTCCGCCCTCGCGCCGCCGCCTTCGTATCGCGGGCCGATCGCGGTGGGCAGGACGAATTCATACTGCCCGTCCGTTGGCACCAGCAGCTCGCTGTAGCGGAGGGTCAGCTTCACTTCGTCCCCCGGCATGATGCGGGCGACCTCCATCTGGAACACATTCGGGCGCTGCTGGCTGAGCAGGCTGGCGGATTTGTTCTCGCTCTTCGCTTTCTCGAAGGTTTTCCGCGCCTCCTCCTTCCTGTCGATCTTCGCGGTCAGCACCCGGTCGCCGATGGTCATCGTCATCCCGTTCACTGCGGCTCCCGTAGATGCGGGGAAAATATAGGTCGCATCGATGGCCGTCTCCCCGTCGTTCGTGTAGGTCTGGGTCATGGTCACCTGCGCGATGGTGCCCGAGATCGCCACCTCGGCGTGCGTTTCCTTCAGCGGAAACACATCCGCCCGCTGCTTCCCGTGGATCTCGAAATACGGGGAAAGCGGCTCGGCATCGGCGGCGTTGCAAAGGTTCCCCATCGCGAATGCGAGGGCCAGCGTGGTCGGTAGGATCGTTTTCATCACCCCCGCAGCGTGCTCCCGCTCTGTGAAGGCTTGATGCGCGTTCCGTGAAATTTCGGGGAAAAGCTCCACCGAAGACTCACAATATGTGCACGAACCCTGCGGCACCATGTTTGACAGGCTGATGGCACATGCGCGATCATCCGGTTGATGTCACCCCGAGTCGTCGTGGATACGAATGTTTTCATCGGAGCGATCCTGGACAAGCTTGATGCGTATTTCAAAGACCAGTGAGGCGGGCCCTTTGATCCGGGATTTCACTCCTGCGTATGATTGGTGTCTGATTGGGGTCGATTCTAATATCGCTTGGTAGTAGGTTTCCGGCCAAGCGACATGAGCGGACAGGTCTTCGCAATCTCTCCCTGCGCCACCAGGAAGACCGCCAAGACGAGAGATTTCCCTTGCATGTCGGCCTTGCGGGTCATGCATCACTTGATCATCTCTTCGATCTGCTCGTGGGCGTTTTCCTAGATCGGGCCGTCCGGAAATGTGGTCACCCAGGCTCTCACAGCCGCCTCCGTATTGTGATTTTCTCAGCCCCCTGCGGGTTTGAGCAGATACAGGCCCAGCGTCGCCGCGCAGGCATCGGGGCCGGCCATGCGTTTTTTCTCGTGGCCGGCGCCCCATGAGTCGCTGAAGATGATTTCCTCCTTCTCCTCGTTGTAGCCGATGATGAGCCGCATGTGGCCTCCGCCGATTTGCAGCGCCTTCTCGCCGTTTTCAGGAAACAGGCCGAGTTGTAGCGCCCACATCACCGGCACGCCTTGGTCGATGTTGCCTTTCACCACACGAAAGAAGCGGTCGTAGGCGGCGCCCTGGCCGCTCACCTCGCGCAGCACTTCGGGATCGAGGCTGCCGATCGCGTAAATGAAGCGATCCGTATCCATCTCCTTCTTATCCATCTTGCGGGCGGCGCTGTTGTATTTGCGCATGAAGCTCTCGTATTTCCGGCTGGAATAATCCACATCGAGCACGGTGGTGAAACGGGTGCTGTATTTGCCGGAAAGCTTTTTCATTGCCTCGACCATTTCCACCGGGTTCGTGCCGCTGCCGGCATGGCTACCGGCAACCTGCGCCATCTCGTGCTGGTCTGCGGGCACGCCGTAGTAGTTGAGGACGCGTGCGGCCGTTGCCACCGCGCAGTAACCCTTGTCACCCTGATCGACCATCGGCACGTTAGGAATCAGCACATCGCCGCTCGGTTCGCGGACAACGGATTTCGACAGATCCTTGCGCCGCACGGTCACTCCGCCGCCGGTGCTTGCTTCGAGGCCGATCATGGACTCCGGTTTCGGCAATAGCCGCAGACGGATGAACTCGCCCTGGAACTTGTCGCCCGTCCGCTCGCGCCCGGTATAGGGATCGCGTAGCCGTTGCTTGCCGCCGCTGTATTCGAGCTGCGCCAGCGTTTCCTTGCCGATCCACATCCGTCGTTCCGCGCGCGCCGCGCTGGCTTTGTCCGGACCGCGGTCCTGGTGCTTGGGCGCGATGCAGTTGTCCAGCTCGGCCGTCCATGCGTCCACGATCCCGCCGAAGGCTTGCTCGCTGATCTGGGAATTTTGCGAATCGCCCTTTGTCCATGGCAGCAAGGTGATCTCAGTGAGTTTGCCCTCCTTGAAAAGGAAAGCAGCCTCCTCGACGGTAAGTTTGCCGAACGCTGAGATTTTGAGTGTCTGGAAACCCCGGTTCTCCCGGCGGATGATGCCTCTGTCCTTCATCTGCTCCGAGTTCCACTTGAAGCCCTTGTCCTTCCACGCGGCTTCGATTTCAGCGTCGGTCTTCATCCAGATTTTCTCCGTGCTGAAGAGTTCGTCGATGGAAACCACTTTTGCATCTGATTCACCGCCCCGAATCGTAACGCGATCTTGGGCGAGGGTCTCCGTTGCCAGAATGAAGCCGGAACAGCAGATGGTAAGTGCGAGGGTTTTCATGGATGATCCGAGCTTATATTGCGCGATCCTCGCCGCGACAAGCCAAGTTTCGCAAAGGGGCGGCCTCGCATTCCCGTGATCTGAGCGCCGAAGAGCCGAATCCCGGTGAAATTTTATTGCCAAGGTCATGCTCCCATTTAGTCTGGGGGCATGTTGAAGCGCATCGCCACAATCACCTTGCTTGCTTTGTCCGCGCTTGCGGCCACATCCTGCTGCTGCCTTTTCTAACCGAATCCACAGAACCACAAAGATGAAAAAACTCCTCAGCCTAATGACGCTCGTCGCCCTTTCCATGGGCTTTTCCTCCTGCTGCTCGATGTTCGGCGGCGGCACTGGCTCCGCCGGATACCGCACCGAGACCCGTCAGGTGAAAACCTGCCACTATGACATCGTCACCGAAAAGGTAGCCACCGGCAGCAGCAAGAGCGGCAAAGATGGCATGTATGAGACGGTTGAGAAAAAGGTGCCGCGCTACAAAACGGTCACCAAAAAAGTCCGCATCCCATGCCCAAGTTGCGTGCGCTACTACTGCCCTAAAAAGGACTGCTGCGGAACCACCAGTGAATCTTACCGCAAGTTGGCCACCGCCCAGGGACCTGTGGGCAGCCCGCACATCGGTCTCGTGCCGACCATGAGAAAGCTCGCCGAGTAACTCCACTTTTCCTTCCTTTTCCATGAAGCGCGGTGCGGCCTGTCCGTTCCGCGCTTCTTGTTTTTAGCGACATCGCAAAAAGGGCTGGAAATGCCCGCGCTTTCTCCCATCCTGTCCGCGTTCCACGATTTTCCCCATCATCATGTCAGTAAATATCGAAATGCCCAAGCTCTCGGACACCATGACCGAAGGCACACTCATCAAATGGCACAAAAAGGTCGGCGATTCCGTATCGATTGGCGATGTGCTCGCTGAAGTCGAAACCGACAAGGCCACGATGGAAATGGAGGCCTTTGATGAAGGCACGATCACGGAAATCCTGATTCAGGAAGGCGAAAAAGCGCCCATCGGCGGTGTTCTGGCCGTGCTTGATGGCGATGGGGGAAGCGCCGCTCCCGCGCCCGCCGGCGAGAAGCCGGCGGATGCCCCCACTCCCGCTCCCGCACAACCCGCCGCCGCCCAAGCTGCACCTGCCGCCGCGCCTTGTTGCGATGGTGGGCGCGTGAAAGCATCCCCGCTCGCCCGCAAGGTCGCCGGCGAACTCGGCGTCGATCTCTCCGGAGTCACCGGCACCGGCCCGGCGGGTCGCATCGTGAAAGAGGATGTTGACAAAGCCTCCTACGCCCCGGCATCCGCCCCGAAGACCGTTTCACCCGCCGCATCCGCCGCCGCGAAACTTTCCGAAGCCGTCAAAGCTCGCGCCACCACCCCTGCGGCCGCCGCAGCCCCTGTGCCTGCCGCGATCCTGCCGACGGCAAAAGAAGGTGACGAGCGCATCGAGCTTTCCTCCATGCGCAAGATCATCGCCTCGCGCCTGCTTACATCGAAGACCACGATCCCGCATTTCTACCTCCACCTTGAGGTCGATGCCGCCCCGCTCATGGCGCTGCGCAAACAGGTCAACGACCAAGCCGAGAAAACCCACGGCAACAAGTATTCCGTCAACGACTTCATCCTCAAAGCCACGATCAACGCCGCCCAAGCGGTTCCCGCGATCAACGCTTCCTTCGCCGGTGATCACATCGTGAAGTTCAAGCACGTCGGTCTTTCCGTCGCCATTGCCATCGAGGACGGCCTCGTCACACCGGTCATCAAGGAGGCGGAAACCAAATCCCTGCTCGCCATTTCCCGTGCGGTGAAGGATTTCGCCGCCCGTGCGAAAGACAAGAAACTCAAGCCCGATGAATTCGACGGCGGCACGATCACCGTCTCCAACCTCGGCGCATGGGGCATTGAATCCTTCGATGCCATCGTCAATCCTCCGCAAGCTGCCATCCTTTCCGTCGGCGGCGCGATCGAGAAACCGGTGGTCAAGAATGGCCAGATCGTCCCAGGGCTCCGCATGAACATCGGCGTCTCCGCCGACCATCGCGTGGTGGATGGTGCCGTCGCCGCCGCCTTCCTCGCAGAGGTCAAGAAACTCATCGAGAATCCCGCGTTGATGCTGCTGTAAGCGCGGGGAGCGCAAGTCCAAAGCGGCAGTGGGGCGTCTGAAGGTCTCTTCAAACCCAACTGCGCCGCAGTCCAGAGCCTCCGGCAGCCTGGAAACGCTCTACCGTTTCAGCGGCGCGGCCGAGGCGGGAGTATGGACGATGATGCGCGCCTCCGGGTTGTTGACGATGTAGGCGTATGCCCAGCCGAGGAGGACGGAGAGTTTGTTGCGGAAGCCGATGAGGAACAGGATGTGGATCAGCAGCCAGGCGATCCAAGCGGGGAAGCCGTTCATCGTGAAGGAGCCGACTTTCATGACCGCCGCGTTTTTTCCGATGATCGCCATCATGCCCTTGTCGGTGTATTTGAAAAGCGGGCGTAACTGGTGCTTGCGGTCGGCGAAACGCGTGGTTTCGAGCCGCAGCTCTTCTTTCAGCAGCTTCGCGATGTGGTGTCCCATCTGGGTGGCCGCGGGGGCGACACCGGGAACGAATTTTCCCTCGCGGTCTTTCATGTTGGTGAGATCGCCTGCGACGAAAATATCCGGATGGCCGGGGATCGAGAGATCGGCGTTCGGCGTGACGCGCCCGGCGCGGTCGGTCTCCATGCCGAGATCCTTGGTGAGCGGGTTCGCGGCAATACCCGCGGCCCAAACGATGGCCTCGGCCTTGAGTGAGCTGCCGTCTTGGAAAAGGAGCTCGCCTTTGCGGACATCCGTCACCCGGGTCTGGTTGCGCACCTCGACACCGAGTTTTTGGAGGCGTTGTTTTGCATAGGCGGACTGGTGGGTGTCGTAGTGCTCAAGGATTTCCGGGGAGTTCTCGATCAGGATCACGCGGAGCTTCGAGGTGTCGATGCGGCGGAAATTCGATTTCAGCGAGCGGTGGATCAGATCGGCGCACGCCCCCGCAAGCTCCACGCCGGTAGGGCCACCGCCAACGATGGCAATGGTCATGAGGCGCTCGCGCTCGGCGTGGTCTTCGGTGAGCTCGGCCCGCTCCAGGTTCGAGAGGATCTTGCGGCGGATGTCCTGCGCGTCGGCCAGGGATTTGAGTCCCAGGGAGTTTTCTTCCCAGTGATCGTTGCCGAAAAACCCGGTCTTCGCGCCGGCGGCGAGGATGAGGTAATCGAAATCATACTTGCCGCCGGTCTTGCCGGTGACGGTTTTGCCGTCGGGCGAAATGGCGGTGACCTCGTCCATGAGCACGGTGACATTTTTCGCATCGCAGAGGATCTGGCGGATGGATCTGGCGATGTCCGGCGCGGCGAGCGAGGCGGTGGCGACCTGATAGAGCAGCGGCTGGAAGAGGTGGTGGTTCGTACGGTCGAGCAGCGTGACCTCGAAGCGCCCGTCATTGGCGAGCTTGCGGGCGCACTCAAGCCCGGCGAAGCCGCCGCCGATGATGAGCACCTTGCGCGTCGTGCCGGATGTGTTAGCCATGGTGCCAGCCTGCCACCCTTTACCGCCGGGGGCAAACTGAGCTTGTGAAATTTTTCACAAAGTCGGAGGGGCTGACGCCTGTTTGTCCCGTAACAGCGCGTCAACAAAGGAGAGGCAGACAGGCGTCAGCCTCTCCTAAGCCTTCGGCGTCGTGTCGAATTTCCCGTGGCGGAGCACATGGACATCGGTGATCCATGCGACGAGGGAGTAGTTTTCGAAATACTTTCCGGCAAGTTCCCCCACGATGTTCTCGGCCGTTTCGAGCGAGACGATGGTTTCGATTTTCAGGTTCGGACCCTCCCAATCGCTGGCGCGGACGCCTCGGGAGCCCTCGCCGCCGGTCATGGTCAAGGTGAAGCCGGTGCATGCGTGACCTTTGAGGAGGGCGATGACCTTTTCCTTGAGCAGGCTCTCCGTCACGATGGTGACGAGTTTCATGGGAGTGGTGGTCTTCATGGTTGTGCGAAGTGTTGGGCGATTTTGAGAAACAACGGGATGCCTAGGGCCAGATTGAAAGGGAAGGTGACTCCAAGAGCGAGCGTAAGATAAATGCCGGGGCTGGCTTCCGGTAGGGCGATGCGGACGGCGGCGGGTGCGGCGATGTAGGACGCGCTGCCAACCATGGCTCCGAAGACGGCGCATCCGCCGGGACTCATGCCCACCCAACCTGCGGCGATCGTCGCGATCGCGCCATGGAGCACGGGCAGAAAACAGCCGACGAGGATGAGCTTCCAGCCCGCGTTTTTGAGATCCTTGAAGCGACCTGCGGCGACGATGCCAAGCTCAAGGAGAAAGAGGCAGAGGACGCCTTTGAAGGGATCGATGAAGAAAGGCTTCACCCCTTCGATCTTATCCGCGCCACATGCCGCACCGATGGCGAGGCCGCCGAGCATGAGGAAAATGCTCTTGCCGGTGATGATTTCGTGGAGGGCGGATTTGATGCCGCCCGCCTGCTTTTTACGGGCGAGCAGGAGGCCGACGATGATGCCGGGAACTTCCAGCACCGCGACGAGAGCGGGGAGGTATCCATTGGCAGGCATGCCGGCGAGCTTCACCGCTTCGAGGGCGGCGACGAAAGTGACGGCGGAGACCGATCCGTAGTGAGCGGCTGTCGCCGCGGCATCGATGCGCCCGAGCCGGGCGAAGCGGGTTAGGAATTGGAACGCGATGAGCGGGGTGAGTGCTCCCAAAAGCAGCGTGAGCAGGACAGGGCCGATGAGTTCCGAAGGGGGTGTCTCGGAGAGGGAGACCCCGCCTTTCAAGCCAATCGCGAACAGCAGGTAGATGGATAGCCCCTGATAGACCGAACTCGGTATCTCCAGATCGCTTTTTACGGCTCGCGCCAGAATGCCGAGCAGAAAGGCAAGGACAACGGGTGAGATGAGATTCTGAAGGAGGAGATCCATGTTGAAAAAGTTTGTGGAGGTTGCCGCCTGTTGTCGTGACGTGGTCAGCAGAAGACTTGCCAATGGTGTGTCATAAAGGTCGCTTGCGACTTGATCCGAGTCCTCCTTGAAGGGGGCGACATTCCGAACCGCTGGATGACAACTGGCATTGGGTTGGTCTTTTGGCTGATTTACCGGCTACGGGAGTGGTATTTATACGAATTCGAAAACACGCAATAATATTCGTGTTATATTTTGCGCCTTTTTTGCCCTGTGGTGGAAAAGGATGGGATAAGAAGCTGGTGCGTGCGCACAGCCCCCCGGCCAGCCACGGGGGTTTCCCTGGCGCTGCGGACTCCCAAGCCCTCGACAGCACCGCCGGGACGGGGCAGCAGAAACACGCTCCCTGATCGATTCGCGGATTCACACCCTCAGGCGGATGCGTTTCCAAACCGCCTCTTCAGCCATGGGTGCAGGAGATTCGCGAGGACGATGGTGAGCGCTCCGAGGTAGAAGACAGGGGTTAGGCTGTGGTGTTCCCGGAAAAAAAGCGCTGCGGCGAGAATTCCGTAAACGGGTTCGAAATTCACGGCGAGATTGAAGTCGTAGGCGGAAATGCTGCGGAGCAGGCGGTTGGTGAGGGCTTGTGCGAACACGGTGCAGACAAAAGCCAGGATGGCGATCCACAGCCAGTCCATCCCATGAACGGCGGCCAGCGCGGGGAACCCGGCGGGATCGAACAGCGGCACGGCAAGGAAACATACGAGCGTGGAGGAAACCATTTCCCAGCCGACCATGATCATGGGATCGCCGCCGTTGATGACAAAGGTGCGGTTGAGGACGAGGAAAACCGCGGCCAGCAAAGCGCTGAGCAGAGCCAGGGAAAGCCCTGGCAGTTGGTTCTTTTCCACCCCCGCGATCAGACTGATCCCCGCGAGCACGAGAAGCCCGAGGATTACTTCGAACGACTTGATGCGGCGGCGGGTGAGCAGCGGCTCGGTGAAAGCGGTGAACAGCGAGAGCGTGGCAAAACCGGCGAGCGCGATGGACACGTTGGCAAGCTTCACCGCTCCGAAAAGACATAGCCAGTGCAGCCCGATGATCGCGCCGATGCCCGACAGCTTCGCCACCGCTTTCCCGCCGAGCCAGATCTTCCGGTCGCGCGTCATCACGACCCATAGGAACGCGCCAAGCGCGGCGAGCAGACAGCGCCACGTGACCAGCACCGGCGCGCTGACCGTGGCCAGCCGTCCGAGGATGGTCGTCGCCGCAAAGATGGCGACGAGAAGATGGAGTTGGAGGAACGGACTGATGCCTCATCCTCGATTTGCTGGGGCCGCTTGAAAGCCAAATCTAGGCCCCTCCGTCGAGCCGCTACATCCGGGACGGCGCAAAAGTGCACGATTTGCATGATCCGGAATCCGGTAATCCTGCAAAACGGGAACAACAGATGCAAAAATCGCACCGTCTTCACAGAAGCACATGAATTAACAAATGTCATATATCAATGATGTCTCAAGCAATCAAATCAAATCCAGATAGAACAAGTGAAGAATCGATTATCTTTTCGGATCTTGAGGAGCTTCTTGGAGGCGAATTTGATGAATCTTCCCGAGAATCCAACAAGTTGCAAAACAACACATTTAGGAAAGAGCCGATGATACCAGATCCAACCTATGGAAATGCAGCTCCTGACATGGAACCCTTCACAACCAAAGGCATCGAAGGTCGGGTCGAAGCCGCCGGTAATCCGGCATCGGATATCAACATCCAACCTGAGTCGTCCAAGACCCCCGTCGTGGCCCGTGGCACCACGCCCAAAAAAATCATCAAATATAAAAATCCTTATCACATCTATAGCTTCAAATGCCTGAATAGCGCATTCCGCATGAATTTATGGATTTATGTGCTGATCCAGCTAATGATTGCAGCTTACTTGGGAAATGATCTGGCAGGTGCTCTGGGTTTTCCGGCCATGATGTGGATAATGACGATTTTCTTCCTGAAAATCGCAATCGACTCATCAATCGTGGCGTTTCACTTCGGGAAGCATCAGGAAAAACTGATCGCTCCGGCTTTCATATCAACGGCCACATTTGCTTTTCCAGCTGTATTGCTGTTAATAACCAACGAAGTCGTGAGATTTATACAATTCTGAAATTACCTCGTTCTTAAAATATTTCAAATATGGATCCTCATCTAATTCTAATAACTTTCAGTTTGATAGGTGTTTACACCTTGTTCAAGAGGCGGCGGTATTGACTGCTCCGTTGATATGTCATTTGATCATGTATCAAGGCGGGCGGATCGCATCCTTCGGTAAGATTGCTGTTTCAGCGTTTTTGGCGAACAAAGCGCGGGCCGGGCAAGTCGCCGTCATAGCTGCGATGAAACACGGGGCAGGCAGAGCCCGATAGGGGCGGGACGATCCATGACCAGTCACCCGGAACCTTGCGGCCGCAGGCATTCTCGTTGGCCAGATGCCTCATGAATTGTTCGGAAGCGGTGTGGTGATCCACGATGGAGACGCCGTCTTCGCGAAAGGAATGCAGAACGGCTGCATTGATCTCGATGAGTGCGCGGTCTTTCCAGAATGAGGTGTTCGTGGAGGTGTCCAATCCCATTTTTTCCGCGACGACGGGCAGTTGGTTGTAACGGTACGTATCGCCGAGATTGCGCGAGCCGATTTCCGTGACCATGTAGAAGCCGCTGAAAGGTGCAGCGGTGTAGTGCAAGCCATCCGCCTCGAAGACCATGTCGCACACTGCGGGAAGCGCATGCCATTTCAAGCCGAGATCCGCAAACCAGGGCAGGAAAGGATGCCTGAGATTCACCTCCAGAATGGCGTCAGCGGGCAAATCGAAAAGGCGGGGAGGGCTGCCGGGACATTCGATGAGCAAAGGCAGGGGGTCGAAAGCCGAGAGGCGTTCGGGAGGCTTCCAGCCGAGACGGAGCACCCGTCTGGTGAACGCGACCTGCTCGGGATCGCCGAGGATGGAGCCGCCCGGCAGCTTGTAGCCTGCATAGCGGATCAGCTGACGGTTATGGATGCGGATGCCGCCGGCGTCCGGGCAGGCGGGCGGAAACAGGGTGATGAGTGGCCGGATTCGTCCGGAGTTCGTGGAAACACGGAGATGCTCGACACAGGCATCAAACACATCGCCGACCGTTGTCGCGTCGCGCGCGTCGCGCATTTCAAGTGAGCGCCACAAGAGGCGTCCGATGCATTTCGAGTTGTTCCGCCAGGCGATGCGAGCGGCCTCCAAGATCGTATCCGTGTCTGGAATCATTCCGAGGGATCCGGGAGTATCAGGTAAGCTCAAGATCCCTGTGCATGCGTCTCAATTCCGCAGCATGGGCACCGATCCGGTAGGCGAGGCGAAACTGTTTGCGGGCGCGGTGGAGATTCTGGCCGGGGAAATCGACAGGGAAGCGGCCATCACCATCGAGATGATCGCAGAGAAAGCGGATGCCTAGTTCGTAGGCCAGGTGCTTGCCTGAGAATGTGAGTCGATTGAATTCATTGGGAATGAGCAGCTCCTTGATCACACCCAGAAAACCCTCCACGAGGCGTGCCGTAAAGATCACGCTATCGCCCGTATCCGACTGCGGATCGCTTTCCTTGCCATAAGACAAGGCTTTCCGGACACTGCCAAGCTGGCGATGGGGATAATGTTCGGTAAACGCCATTTTCAGATCGGCCATGCAAATGCCGTTGCCCGAATCCAGGGGCAATATCTGATGGATGCCATGCCTATGGCGGTGCTGATGGGCCGGTTCGGTTCCTTCCTCCCGCACAGGGAGAATGTGTGGCGCATAGTGGGTGTGGTTCAATGCGAACTGAATCTCCGGAAGGCAGTCCGCTGAACGCTGGTGCGGATCCTGAGAGGCCACCCGATTCAGAGTGACGAGGGATTCACGTGTGGAGACGAAGTCATCGTTGCTTTTGCGCAGACCGGCTCCCGGCAATCCGGACAGGGTCTCATGGTATTGCCATAGCATGCGTGCGGCTTGACAAGCCATGTCAGGCATGCCGGGCAAGCGGTTGACATGATGATCCCCGTTTATGCTGAAGCAGCGCCAGATCTCGCTCTTTACGGGGTCATACCAGTAAGGCTCACGATTCTTTGTAAGCATCAGGCTCACCGGATAAGGCCCATCGCCGTCCTGATCCTGCCAGATCTCCTCATGGCTTGCAGAACACCCCGCATTTCCCGAGCTGGACATGGGATCATTTCCATTTCTCGGAGTCCATAGATAGATGCGCTGCAATATCATTTGTTTCGAGGCATAGCGGCCTCCGAAAAGGGCGACAAAGGTCTGCAAATTTGCCTCATGCCTCACAAGCCTGGTGTCCATTGGCAATCCATGGAGACCGAAGATTTTTGCGGGGCGAATAAGATCCTTGGACATCGGTTGTTTCAAATGGTTTGCTCTGAGGGTGATGCAGGTGCGTCAATTTGTTACAAACAGAGATGGATCCGGTGCGGTTAGCCGGACGGCGGATGGTTTGGCTCCCGCCAGCTTCATTTCATCAAGCTGAGGGTATAGCAGCGCATGGATGTGAATGTCGGTCGAGTGCTTGTGGACTGCGCTTTTCGCGATCGCGCAGGCAAGACCGACAAGGCACCAGTTGTTTCCCGCCCGGGCAATGAGCGGAGTGCCCGAATCCCCGACGCGGAGCTTCGCATCACCCGCGGATACCTTGTCCTTTACGGTATGGAACGCGCCTATGGAGGAAAGCCGGGTGGACGCATCGGACATTCGATAAATGATGCTGACCGAGCCCGAAGTTTCCGACCCGACCCTACCATAACGTCCCACCATCAACAGGGGCAGATTCAGAGCGCTGTGGCCGGATAGCTCAAGTATGGGGAGAGGGCGGATCGAATCTGGAAGAGGGCTGTCGAGGCGGCAAAGCCGTATCCATGGCAGTCCCTCGGCATCCGTCGAAAGCGTGTGCCGCGAGACAACTTTGCGGCAATATACCTCTCCTTCGCCATCGCTGAAGAACAACTTCTCGGGAGGAGTGTTGTGGGTGATGACCACAAAGGATTGATCGATGAGCGCGTGGGAGCCACCCCGGCTATCCCAACCGATACCGGTTATCGCATCGGGCGGGATGCGACAGTGTTCATTCGCCCGTAAAGACCATGGCCACGATACGAAGCGATTGTCGCTGACCGAATCATAGGATTCGACATCAAGCGAGGCGAGGCCGAGGCGACTACCGATGAGAATGACGCCCCACACGATGACGACAATCATCAGAAGGGTTAGGAACCACGGCAGCCATACAACCGCCTTTTGCCACAGTTTGGAGGAATTGACAGAGAGTTCGAGTGAGCCGCCACACGCAGGGCATGGACCCCGGGCGGGCAGGCTCACCACGCCCAGAACGGTTTCGCAGTGCGGACAGGCAAAATGAGCGCCATGTTCGGCAGCCGATATTGGAGCGGCCGGAGACTTATCGCCCAGTCCGGCATCCGCAATGTAGCTTGGATCGCATGCCGGATTTTGCGGGCTCAATGATCCCAGCGCCGCGTTGAATTGGGAGCGGAGTTCATGGGTTAGCCATTCCGGGTGCGTGGTCTTCATTGGTGCTTATGATGCCAGTGAACCTCGCTGCTGCATCGGTGTTGCTTTAACTTGGGTGGAGGCCTCGGACTCAAGGCATGATGAGAGCCACTCGACAAAAAGAACGCCGCCTTCCGTCAGCTTGAACTTCGTGCTGCGGCGGTCGTTCGCGTTGATGGTGCGGGTTGCGAGTCCGCTTCGCTCGATCCCATCGGCCACGCCGGTGAACGCGGCGCTGGATACTCCGATTTTTACCGAGAGCTCGCCCATGCTCATGCCGTCCCCGCGACCTAGGTATAGCTCCGTAATCGCATGCAGCATCTTGGTGGATATCCCTTTGGATACCAGGCTCGGCATGACCAAGCTCAGGCGTTTGATCGATTCCGAGGAATGCGGGGCAGAGGTGTTTGTAACATGCGCGCCAGCGGTTTTGTTTTCGCGTCTTGCTGACTTCTTGATTTTGGTGATCGTATCCATAAGTGCACAGTTGTTTCCATTCAGTCAATTCCACTGGAAGTTGTCTGATGTGCCGATATCTTAAATTGTTTGATGATCCCAAAAAGGAATTCAGTGTTCCTTGTCGCGCAAATTTTGCACAACGCGGAGCCTTGGGAATCACCCCATCGAGATATGATGGCATCATAGGATAACCGGCGCCCGGTTATGCGGAGGAGTGCTACATGCGAGGGCGCAAAGGCTTATAAGGTATCTTTGCCCGGTGCCGTGATTTTGCTTTTGTGAGCATTCGCTAGGTCGTAGCGCTTGATCATGTAATAAACGGTACGCAAACTGAGCTTGAGGCGCTGTGCGGCCCTGCGCCGGTTGCCGCCGCAAGCCTTCAACGCGGCTTCAAGGGAGGCCTTGGTGACTTCATCGATGCTGGTCAGGCCGATCTCCGCCATTTTATTGGAATCCGGCTGTTGATTCCCGCTTTGGACATAGCGAGGAAGGTCGGCGGGAGAGATTAGCCCGTCTTGCGTGTTGGCAACCGCATGTTGAAGGGCATTATGCAATTCCATGATGTTATGCGGCCAGCCATAGTCTTGGATCGCCATCATGGCCATGCGTGTGATGGTCGGGCGGCGCAAGTTCCCCTTCACGCAAATCGAGGTGAGGATTTCCTCGCAGATGCTTGGAAGATCCTCTCTCCTTTCACGGAGGCATGGGACATGAATTCGGTGAACGGACAATAGGTACCAAAGATCCCGGCGGAACGTGCCCGCTTCCATGAGTTCTTCCATGTCTGTCCTTGTGGAGCAGACAATCCGAGTGGCTGATTTCTCGGCTGCAATGGGAGGATTTTGCTTGATCCAATCGACGAGTGCCGCCTGCGCCCGCAGGCTCAGGGTATGTAGGTTCGCGAGGTGTAGCGTCCCTCCCTTGGATTTTTTCAGGCGGCCGCCAACGCTTCCGGAATCGGATGGCGAGTTTCCGAAGAGCTCGGATTCCATACGTCCTTCGCTCAGTTCCGCGAGATTCACCGTATGGAATCCCTTTTCGGAACGATTCGATGCGTCGTGGATGATACGGGCGAAAGCGCTTTTCCCCACTCCGCTGGAGCCAAGTATGACCACTGGTGAGTTCGAGTGGGCGGCTCGTTTCAGATCGGCAAGGGCGGATTTCATGGCAGGGGATTCCCAGCGGTCATGGTAGGCCATGGCTCCCTCATAAATCTCGGGTGTGGAGGAGCGCAGTGCCAGCGCTGCATGCATGGTTGCGACAAGTGATTGGTGTCCGAACGGTTTCGTGAAGTAATCGGCGGCGCCCGCTTTCATCGCGTTAACGGCCGACTCCGCGTCGTTCTTGGCTGTAAGTATGTAGCCTGGAACGCAATTCCTGAGTTTGCGTGCCTGCCGGAGCAACTCGATTCCATCGATATCCGGGAGTGAAATGTCGATCAGTAGCGCACCGATTTCAGGATGCCTCTTGATATAGTCCATGGCATCCAACCCTGTGGGAAAAGGGACGGGATTCATGCCGTTGCCGCGCAGGATGGCGCACAAAATCTCCAACGTGGTGGCATCATCCTCTACGATGACGATTGGCAGTGAGAAATTGGGCTGGGAATGGGTTTCATCAACGAGCATGGGTTTGGGATGGTAGCCTTACCGTTAAGTTTAAAGGGGGACAAAGGCGAAAGTCGAAGGAAAGATTTGCGCGCAAGTGCGTATGGGCTGCAAATAATGCACCTTGCTTTTGTGGTGTGCATGCTCGCTGCAGTCAGGTTTTGCCTTTGTGATATGGATATGTGGACACCATGAAGGTGAAATCATGCCTCTCTCGCAGGAGCTTCATCCCGTTTTATGGGTTGCGTGCCGATTGGAGGGCATACAGCCTCGGGCCTGAAGCCGAGCGAGTGGGAGAATTGCCCCAGCGCAGTCGGTGAATCCCCATCCACCAATCACCAGATCAACGATGTACGGAATGGTAAATAACGCGGTTAAAGAGCTGATTGTCGCGGAGTATGGGGCTGATGTCTGGCGATTGATCAAAGACCGCGCCAATGTGGACGAGGAGGTATTCCTTTCCAACGAACCCTATCCTGACGATATCACCTACCGCCTGATCGAGGCGGCTTCTTCCGAGCTGAAAATCCCGGTGGAGGCGGTGCTGCATCGTTTCGGGATGTGGTGGATTCTGAAAACCGGAAGGGAAGGGTACGGTCACCTCATGAATAGCGGCGGTAAAACGCTGCATGAGTTTCTGCGCAATCTCCCGAATTTCCATACCCGGATCATGATGATGTTCCCGGATCTGAAGCCTCCGGAATTCGAATGCGAAGAGGCCGGTTCGGGGGTGCTCAGGCTGCACTACCGTAGTTCCCGGAAAGGGCTCGCGCCATTTGTGGTTGGCTTGCTGTATGGTCTGGGGGAAATGTTCGAGACCCCGATCATCGTCTCCCATGAGAGCAGCATAGAAAGAGGGGCCGATCACGATGTGTTCCTCATCACCTGGGTGTCCTCACCCACCGCGCCATGAGCACCGGAGAATCGGAGCATTTCCCCTGTTGGGTCTTCGATACCGCTTTCCCTTTCTCCTTCGCTTGGGACTCGTCATGGAGGATCACCGGTTGCGGGCGTTCCTTGCGGCGATTTCTTCCCGCCCCCTGGATGGGCATGTCTGTAACGGATCACTTCGGTCTCACGCGGCCATCCGGAAAGTTCGATGCGACATGGGTGAATTCGCACAAGGATACCTTGATGTTGATCGATGTGATCGGGAAAGGACTGATGCTGCGGGGCCAGGTCTTGGCCGCCACAGCCGATGGGCCATGGCTTTTCGCCGGAAGTCCGTGGCTCAAATCGCCCGAGCATTTGGATGCCCTGGGTCTGAGCCTGGGGGATTTTGCGCCCCATGATTCCTCGGTGGACATGCTTTACGTGGTGCAGAGCCAAAGAGTGGGGAACAAGGAGTTGTTGGAGCTCAATGACCGGCTCAACGAGCAAGGCAAACTGCTGACCGAGAAGGAGCAACAGGCGCGCAAACTCGCCTTGGTCGCGGAAAAGACCTCCGGCGCGGTGATCATAACCGATTCCTCAGGGCGCATCGAATGGGTCAACGATGCGTTTGCAATCATGACCGGTTGGCGTCTGGATGAGATCCGTGGTCGTAAACCGGGGGCGTTCCTTCAAGGAAAGCACAGCGACCGCGCCGTTGTCGCGCTGATGCGCTCGCGAATCGCGGAAGGGCAAGGGTTCTCGGTGGAGATACTGAACTATCGGAAGGACGGCACTCCCTTCTGGAACAAGATGGAGGTGCAGCCCGTTTCCAACAGCTACGGAGTGGTTTCCCACTTCATCGCCCTCGGGTCTGATGTCACCGAAACAAAACTCAAGGAACTCCGCCGCAGGATCGAAACGGTTGTCGCGGAGGTGATCACCGCCGGATCGGGCGCGGGCTCGATTATTCCGGTCTGCCTCGAGCGACTTGCTCAAACCCTGGGTGCTGATCGGGGAAGATGGTGGCGAGCCAACGCTCACGACCAAAGACTAATCTCAGGCGAGACATGGGGACTTCCACAAGGGGGCGGCATGACGCGCGCAAAGCCCTCGTCCCTGGCGCGCCAAGCGAGGGCTGCCGGATCAAGCCAGTGGAAAACCGATTTTCCTGAAAGCGAAGGGGGGGAATGCGCAGTCACATCCAGCCTTGCCATTCCTGTGGCGGTCGAAAACCGGTTTTTCGGGGTTCTGGAATTTTCCCTGCGTTTGGTCATCCTGCCCGATGCCGGGACATTGGGGTCGCTGACGCGTCTCGGATCACAGATCGGCATGCTGCTCAGACGCTTGGAGGCGGAAGAGGCTTACAAGGGAGCCGAGCGCATCGCCCATCTCGGCAACTGGAGCCTGGATGTGGCATCCGGCAGGATTGAATGGTCTGACGAAAAATACCGCATCTACGGGTATGAGCCGCGCGAGGTTCAGGTGGATATGGATTTTTGTGTGCGTGCCATGCATCCGGAAGACGTGGATGCGGTCAACAGTGCCTTGGCCGGTTCCATTGAAACGGGCTTTCCGATGGATGCCATTTACCGGATCAAGCGTCCTTCGGGGGAGATTCGATACTTGAAATGCAACGCCGAGGCGCTGCCCGATACGGAAGGCTGCACCACCGCGCTGATCGGCACCGTGATGGACATCACCGAGCTGGAGCACGCGCGTTCCGCGCTTCGCGAGACCGAAGAGCGCTGGCAGTTGGCGCTCGAGAGCATGGGTCTGGGCGTATGGGATTGGGATCTGGAAAGCGGCACAGTGATCTACACCGACGCCCTGCTGGCGATGCTCGGTTACCAAAGCGGGGATTGGGGAAAGCAGCCGGATAGCTGGACTTCGCGTGTGCATCCTGATGATCACGCATCCGCCACCGCAGCAATGGCTCTTTGTCTCACGGGCGAGTCCAGTGAGTTCGTTTCCGAACACCGAATGCTGTGCAAGAACGGCGGATGGAAATGGGTGCAGCAAGCCGGGCGCGTTGTGGCATCGTCTCCCCAAGGCGTGCCTTTGCGGATGGTCGGCACCCAGATGGACATCCAGATCCGCAAGGCGGCGGAGCAGGCATCGCGCAAGCGGGCGGAACTGCTGAACCGGATCCGCACCGCCCAAGGCCATTTCATCGCTATTGCCGGCGTGGAGAAGGTTTTCGACGAGATGATCGGGATTGCGGTCTCATACTCGGCAAGCGATTTTGGTTTCATCGCGCGTCTCCCCGATGAAGCCACTGAGGAATCCACCGTCAAATTTTATGGGATTCCGGATGCCACCCTGAACGATGAGACGGTCGGTCTGGTGGATCTGGAGGGGGCGGACGGTTCAAGTTTCCTCACTTGCAAAGAGCTGTTCACCGCGGCGCTTGGCTCAGGGGAGGCCGTGATTGCGCATGCGCGCAAGCCGGGTCCGCGGGAGGGAGATGGATTGCACGAACATCCCTGCGTGGAGAATTTTCTGGGCGTACCTGTCTTTCACGGACTCGAAAAAGTCGGGGTGATCGGGCTCATCAACCGTATCGGCGGTTATGATCAGGACTTTCTCAAGGAGCTCGATCCATTCATTGCGGCGATAGGCAGCATGATCGTGGCAGATCGTGACGAAATCCGCCGCCGCAAGGTCGAGGAGGAACTGCGAGCCGCCCGTGACCGTGCCGAGGCGGCCAATCGCGCCAAGAGTGACTTCCTGGCCATGATGAGCCATGAAATTCGCACACCCATGAACGGGGTGCTTGGAATGGCCGGATTGCTCCGCGAAACCCCGTTGTCACCACCCCAGCTGGACATGATCGACACCGTGATCCAAAGCGGTGGAGCCCTGATCAGGATCATCGATGACATCCTCGATTTCTCAAAAGTGGAGGCAGGCTTGATCCAGCTGAAACAGGAGGATGTCTCCCTCGAAGATCTCTTGGACGGTGTCGTCGATCTTCTCGCGCAGGATGCCGTATCAAAGGGGCTGGAGCTCATCACGATCATCCATGCCGATCTCCCCGACCTTTTCCAAGGCGACTTCGGCAGGCTGCGGCAGGTTCTCCTGAATCTCGCGGGAAATGCGGTGAAATTCACGGAAAGGGGATATGTGGCCATCCGGGTGACTCCGGTAATGGAAGGGCTGGAGTTCAGCGTGATCGACTCCGGCATCGGGATCGCTCCCGGAAACTCCGAACTGATCTTCCAGCCTTTCCGCCAGATCGACTCCTCCGCTTCGCGCCAGGCCGGAGGAACGGGTCTGGGGCTTGCGATATGCAAGAAGCTTGTGAGCATGATGGGTGGCCGCATCGGGTTGCGAAGCAGGAATCCCGGTTCGGAATTTTGGTTCCGCATCCCCATCAATTCGCCGCCACGCGCGGAACGACCTGCGTGGCACGAAGAAGCGCGAATCTGGATCGCCGATCCGATGCCCCTTGTGCGAGAGGCCATCCTGATGGCAATGGGCGGTGAGAAAGCCACGACCCTGGAGATCCCTTCTCACGACGATCTCATCCGCAACCTCACAGCCGGCGGCCCGCCGCCCGATGTCCTGTTTATCGATGGGAAATGGCTCACTCCTCAGGCTGAGTCCTTGATAGGCGAAAAACGGCACCCGGATCATGCACAGGCGCCAACCGTCATTCTTACCCGTGCCCATGCGGCTGGCAACCAGTCCGGTCATCCCTGCCTCAGCCGCCCGTTGCGGCGAAGGTCGATACGGGATGCCGCTTTCCCGCAGGCAGGCGCCGTCCCCACGACCCCGGCCACCGAACCCACACTGCAACCGCTCGGGCTCAAGGTTCTGATCGCGGAGGATAACCCGGTGAACGCCATGTTGATCAAACTGTATCTCGATCGAATCGGATGCGAATGGATCCTGGCCACGGATGGAAACGAGGCTGTCCGGAAGTTTGAAGAGGATCAGTTTGATGCCATATTGATGGATTGCCAGATGCCGGGCATGGATGGGTATGAAGCCACAAAACACATCCGCGAGATTGAAAAAAACCGAAGCCAAGGCCGGGAGAAGGTTTGCATCATCGCGGTCACTGCCAATGCGCTTGAGGGAGAGCGAATCCGCTGTCTTGAGGCGGGAATGGACGACTACATCGCAAAACCTTTCGATCCCCAATCCCTGGCGGAAATCCTCCAAAAACACACCTTTGTGGGCGGATGATTGGGTTGGACATGGGCGTCACCCGCAACATAAGTGCCCCGTATCATCATGGTAAACATCGGAACAGAAGAACGTCCCAGCACTCTGCCTGCGGAGAACGGGCAGGGCACCTTCGAGGATTTCCTTATGCATCTTGCCATCGCTTTCGTGAACATCCTCCCGGAGAATATCGACCAGGAAATCAACCGGGCGCTGGCCATGACCGGAATGTTCACCGACGTGGACAGGGCCTATGTCATGACCTACAACTTTTCCGATAGAACGGTTGCCAACACCCACGAGTGGTGCGCCGAAGGGATCGAGCCGATGATCCATGAACTCCAATGCGTTCCCATGGAAGGGCTGGAGGAAGACTGGCTCGATGTCCATTTGCGGGGTGATATCGTCCACGTTCCCTCCGTAAAGGAATTGCCCGCGTCCGGAGCCTTGCGCCAGCTTCTCGAGCCGCAGGGCATCTCCACCTTGGTTGCCGTGCCGATGACTTACCGGGATAAATGCCTCGGCTTCGTCGGTTTCGATGCCGTCCGGCATCACGTGGATTGGTCAACCGAGCAGCTCACGCTGGTGCGCATGCTCGGTGAGCTATTCACCAACGCCGAAATGTCCCGGCGCAGGACCCAGTCCATCCATGAGCAGCGTGTGAAACACAAGAGGATGAGCCTCCTGCTCCAGAAAGCCGTCGATGCCACCGGAATCGCCATTTGGGAACTCGAGAGAAACGCCAGGACCGTAAACATGATTTCCGGATGGGATCGCTTGCTCGGGGTGGCATGGGATGGACGGGAAATCGACCTGGACGAGTTCCGGTCCAAAGTTCATCCGGAGGATATGCCGCGCGTCGAGGCGGTGATTTCCGGACTCGCCGGCGATCATGCAAACTCCAAAAGATTGGAATTCCGGCTCAGGGGCAAACGCGGCGATTGGCGCTATCTTCGTGCTTGGTGGGCTGAGGAACCCGGCGGTGCGCCTCATCAGGTGAAACTCTATGGTGGCACAATGGATGTCTCCTACACCCACTTGAGGTCGGAGTCGCAGTTCCTGCTCAATCGGATTTCCTCCCGTTTCGTGGATCTGGAAAGCCACGAGGCTGCGATCGCCGCGTCCATGCCGGAAATCGCCCGGTTCTGCTTCGCAAGCGGTGCCGAACTGATCCTTGCCAACAGATTCCCGCAAAAGCCCTGCGCCATCCATAAGCACCTTTCTGCCGGAGATTCCATCGTGACCGGAAAGGACGGCTCCATCAAATCCCTGCGGACTCACGGCACGGAAGAGAATCTGTTCGGGGAAGACTCCCTGTTATGGATTCCTCTGATGGTCGGTGGCGAAGCCAAGGCCGCAATCGCCGTCACCAATCCGGACTTCGGCAGCCATGGCAGCCCGCCGCACCTCGACTTCCTGCGTAGTTGCGCGGAGGTCATTGCCGGTGCGCTCGGTAGGGCGGAGGCGGAAAGAGCCCTGCTGGAGAACGGAAAGCGCAAGCAGGTCATACTCAACAGTCTCAAGGAGGTGATTTTCCTTACCGACCCCAAGGGGCGTGTCACGATCATCAATCAAGCTGGCGCAGATTTCTGCGGTCTCTCCGTGGCTTCGATCACCGGACGCCCCGTGGCCCAATCCCTAGCCGCCCTGAT
Source organism: Verrucomicrobiota bacterium (assembly GCA_046051965.1). Classification (GTDB taxonomy): domain Bacteria; phylum Verrucomicrobiota; class Verrucomicrobiia; order Verrucomicrobiales; family Akkermansiaceae; genus Luteolibacter. The sequence continues at coordinate 141,526 of JBJONG010000003.1, read as the reverse complement.
TCCCGCCTCCCTCAGCTTTTTTCCCTCCTCGCTCGAAGGCTTGGTGGATAAGGAGGAATCCATGATCTGCTCCTCGCGGCGCGGCAGCCAGAGCCGCACCCTGCAGTTGGTGCGGCGGCTCCTCAAGGACGATACGGGCACGGTCACAGGCATGCTTGGCATCATCGACGACATTACCGAGCAGGAGGCATGGGAGAGCAATCTGATCTCCCAGAAAATCCAGGCGGAATCATCAAGCCAAGATAAGACATTATATATATCCAACCTCAGCCACGAACTGCGGACACCCATGCATGGCGTGCTGGGGATGCTGGAACTGATGATCAAAAGCGGCAAACTTGATGCGACGAACTATGAATTCGCCCGCTCCGCCAGCAGATCGGGGAACGACTTGCTGAGGCTCTTCGATGACCTTCTCCAAATCGCGAAACTGGAAAGTGGCGTGGTGAAAATCGATCCGAAGGAGATCGACCTGAGGAAAATGATGGATGATACGCTCATCCCGTTTCGCTCCGAATGCGCGACCAGGGACATTGACCTGATCTTCAATCTTTCCGAAACCATGCCGGAAAAAATCATCATCGATGATCTCAGGCTGCGCCAGATCATCAACAATCTGGTTTCAAATGCGATCAAATATACCGATGAGGGCTCGGTGGATATCACCATCGATCTGGAGATGGACGACGCGAAGACGCCTGAAGGGCAAAGGAAAAGGATGCGTCTGGAAGTGAAGGACACCGGGATAGGCATCGCGGGGAAAGACATGGGCCTGCTTTTCACCCCGTTCGTCAAAATAAGCTCGCATCGAAGCCGCTCCGTGGCGGGAAGCGGACTCGGCCTGTCCATCACCCATGGTTTGGTGAAACTGCTCAACGGCCAGATATCAATCGACAGCAAGATCGGAAAAGGCACAGCAGTGAAAGTCCTGCTACCCTTGGCCGAGGAATCCGACGGTCCCGACATGGGCGAAGATCCCTACGCGGCGAACCAGTTTTTAAAGGAATTGAAGGATCTGAGGATTTTGGTCGCGGAAGACAACGAGATCAACCGCATGCTTGTTTCCGCACACCTCTCGTCCATGGGCTGCCTGGTCACCAACGTCCGGAATGGAATGGAAGCGGTTCGCGCATGCGCGGAACGGACATTCGATGTCGTGATCATGGATCTCTCCATGCCTGTGATGCACGGCTTTGAGGCAGCGAAACAAATTCTCAGTAACGCCAGGGCCGACCTGGTCGCTCCGGTGATTATCGGATGTACGGCGGATGCTTCCGAACACGCCGCCTCCAGGTGCCTTGAGGTGGGCATGCGCTCTGTGATTGTGAAACCGTTCACCCGTGATGAACTCGCCCTTACGATCAAATCTCACGCCATCGCCAACAGCCAGCGTCTGGCGGAAAACACTTCTTCTTTCGATGAGCAGGCAACCAAGCCCGCCGTGAATGAAACGGTCTTGAAATCACTCGAAGCGAACATCTCCGGCGACCCGAATATCTTGAACGGGATTCTCGCCATTTTCCGTGAGGATTCCCTCCTCAAGATACGGGACATCGTCGCTGCGATCGAAGCCGGTGACACCGCCCGCTGCTCCGCTACCGCGCACTCGCTGAAAGGTGGTGCCGCATCGGTGGGAGCGGATCGGCTTTCCCACTACTGCGCCATCATCGAGGATGCCTGCCTGAGCTGCTCCGGCCATCCCATCTCTGGCGCGATTCTCCCCCGCAGCATCGAGGATAAACTCCTTTCTTCCCGCGCTGACTATTTCGAAGTCATTGATCAGCGGCGTGACCACGCGTGAGGAACTGGAATGGGACAAAGGATTACATCCAAGGGCAACCCATACGGATCACCCTTGGATGGCTGTGTCCCCTTACCGAAAACACGCGCATTGGACGCGCGGATTGTTCGACGGCACAAATGCCGCTGCGCAACAGCTATCCGTTCTCCATGGTTGAGACTAAGCATGTTTTCCAAAAACACACCGGGAGGCTGCAATGATTGCATTGCCGCAGGTTGTTCCCGCTGGGTGATGGTCGCCCCCTCTGTGGCTACTGTGTTGCTGGGAGAAACCAGATGCTGTAACGCTGCCTAGCGCTTACCATCATCCATGCCTGAATCCCTCTGGTCCGTTTACATCATCCGCTGCGGGGATGGCTCCCTTTATACGGGCATCGCGACGGATGTGGATCGGCGTTTTGCGGAGCATCTGTCCCAAGGCCGGAAGACGGCGAAATACCTGCGCGGGCGGCTGCCGCTGGAGCTGCTCTATCGCCGGGAAATCGGCACGCGCTCCGAGGCAAGCAAGGAGGAACTACGGATCAAGCGACTGGGGGTGAAGGGGAAGATGGCGCTGGTGGAAGGGAAAAATCTTGGCAGCCAATAGGCAGCCACTCCTTGCTCACACATGCGGAAAAAGATCGTCCTTCCGCATCGGGGCGAGCGCGGCGTGGATCTTCGGCAGTGCGGCTTTCAGTTTGAAAAATCCGGCGGTGGAGTGCGGCCACAGGAGGCGATCCCAGGAGCGGATGAATGTGTGGGTGATGGGAGGGAGATTTTGGATTTCTAGGAAATCCTTGGTGAACCCCACGGTGGGGCGGGAGATGACGATGGAGTCGAGCTTCTCCGCGCTGATCCAATCGTTGAGCGAGCTTTGGAACGGCTCGCCGAGGAGCGTGCCGTGGCGTTCCGTGAGAGTGCTGTTTATCGCACCTTGGAGGAACTCCGTGACCAAAGATGATGTCCTGTGCACGGCGGGAAGGTAGGCGGCGGTGGCGTGGATCTCGCCAAGCTCTGCGGGCGGTGCGGCGAGGTCTTCGGGAAACATCAGGTGGCCGGTGCGGCCTTGTGGTTTCGGGTTTGGCGGGAGCTGAAGAGGCTGCCTCTCGGGGAAATGATCCATGGCGATCGGCACCGCTTTCTCATCGAGTTGACCCGCAGGATCGAAGCGACCGAGTGTGAATTTCGTGATGTTCTCGGCGCGGGCGAGGTAGTGTTTTCCGGGAGTGTGAAGCCCTGCGACCCAGCGCCACGAGAGGGTGTTTGCGGCGGGATCGGCGTCCAACAGATGACGGAGAAAAAAGTCCGCACCAAGCTGCCATGGCAATTTGAGCGTGAAGATCCAGATTGAGGCGAACCACATCCGGGCGTGGTTGTGGAGATAGCCTGTTTCCAACAGCTCGTGCGCCCAGTGGTCGAAGCATTCGATGCCGCTGCGGCCTGCGACGGCGCGCACGTAGGCCGGTGATTTTTCCAAAGCGGCGAGGGAGGCGAGGTAATTTTGCCAAACGGCAGGCCGCATCTCCAGCCAGCCTTTCCAGTAGGTGCGCCACGCGATCTCCTGCAGAAATTTTTCCGCCGCGCGGGGGCTGTGCTTCGTGAGGACGGCACGGGTGGCCTCTTCTTCGGTCAGCAGCCGGGTGCGGATGTAGGGCGAGAGTTGGGAAACGCCGTCGTGTTTCCCCTCGCCGAGATCGAAGTTCCTACTTCCTGCGTATTTTGCGGCGTGAGGGACGAAGGCATCGAGTCGGGCGAGGGCGGCGGCGCGGGTGGGCGGGAAGATCATGGATGCTTTGAAATGGCGCAGGTAGCCGTGATTCGCTAGCTCGTTTTCCATTCTGGTGACAATCAGCTAGACACCACTTCCGTTGTAGTGACTCTTTGTGTGATGAGAATTTTGAAATTGTCACGGATCGTCCATGTGTTTGGCAGTGCGGCCGTGCTTCTGCTCGCTTCCTGCGTTAGTACGAAAAACGCAGCCATTTCTTCCGAGGATAAAGCCATGTTATCCGGCAAGACGGTGGCGGTTGCTCAGCGCAAGATGCCGGGCTGGGGTGTCATGAAACCCGAGGCAGTTGGTGTGGCCAGTCTGGGTGGCGCGATTGGCGGTGCGATCGCGGGCAGTGTAGCGGAATCTCAGGGGAAGGTTCAGCTTGAGCGGCATGGAATCAAGGATCCCGCTGTGGGGATATCTGAAAACCTCATGGGAGTGCTGGGGAAAAAATATGGAATCAAGAGAGCTCCATCGAATGGAGCGGTCACGACGGATCTCAATCCCTCGAAGGTGGCGGCCTTATATCCGAATTCCGATTATGTTCTCGATACGTTTACGACCGGTTGGATGGGGATGTATTACCCCATGACACTCACAAAATATCGTGTGATCTACGGATCCAAGATGAGATTGATTGAGACGAAGAGCGGACGAATCGTTGCGGAGGGCTTCTACAATTATCAGTCGGACGACAAGGCCAACGCGCCGAATTTTGAGGGTATCTATTCGAACGGTGCGGCTTTCCTGAAGCGTGAGCTTAAAACCTGCTCCGATGGCGCGACCCACGTCTTCAAGCAGCAACTTTGATTTTACTGACTGGATTTTACGGCAGGCGAACTTGAAATGATCGCCCGCAGTGGCTTTTCGACCAGCTTGATGATTACGAGCAGGGTGGTGATCAGGGGCGGGCTGTGGATTTTCCTGGCGTCCGCGCGTTTCGCATCGAAGTCTTCGTCGAGGTATTGATCGGTGGAGGCGGGGGCGAGGAAGATCCTTGTCCATCTCCGCAGGGAGCCGACTTTTTTGAGGGTCGGATAGGTTCCCATTTCGCGGGTGAGGCGGTCGCAGTAGGGGAACATTTCCACGGGGTGGATGGCGGCGGTGTTGAGCGTGCCGTAGTCTTTTCCGATGCGCTTGAGACCGGCGGCGTGGAGCGCCTTGATGTCGGCGGGGCGGTGGCAATCTCCTGCGATGATGCGGGTGACGTACTTCGCCTGTATTTCGGCGATGGTGGGAATGTTGCCGATGATGGGGCGGGCGAAGCCGATCAGGAAGAGGTCGTCATGTTCGACATGTAGGCAGCCTTCGTGGAAATCCCTGACGTTGATTGCCCCTCCGGAAATTTCCTCAAGGCCGGAGACGAAGCCGGTCATGGGGCAGAGGAAATCGGTTGAAATCTCGATGGTTTTCTCTCCGTCAAATTCGCGGAAGATACGGTAATCAGTGCCGGTTGGCGGGCCGATGATGGTGATGCGTCCTTCGGCGACATCGTCGAGGAAATCATCGCTTTTGGTATGGAAGACGTTGAAGAGTTCGGCCTTGGCGGTGGCGGTGAGCTTGGCATCCCAGAACTTCCGTTTCGCGCGGATGTCGTCCGGGAGCTTTCTTGGGTGGGAGCCGCCGCCGAAGAGCCTCTCGAAGCTCTCCTGATGGCGGATGCGCGCCTCGACGAATTTCTGACCGATGGCGTTGCGCAAGTCACGGTGGACGGAAAGCATGAGGCGGTTGCGGAGGAAATCGGATGGCACGCCGCGGATCGGATGGTAGCGGGGGCTGACGCGGATGCCGTTTTTCAGGGAAAGGAAGATGTGGTTTCGAAGTTCGGGGGCGGCGAGGCGATGGGCGATGTCCGCCGCCGATTCGCCGCCGCCGAGGACGAGGATGGTGCTGTTCGATGGCGGCTCGTCGATGTTGCGGAGCAGGGGGATCTCCGTTTCGATAGGCTTTGCTTTTGCGACAAGGCCGGTGCAGATGATGAGCTTGTCGAAGGTCTCCTCGCGTCCATCGATTTCCAAACTCCAGCCATCCGTGTGCTTGCGGATACGGCGGACGGATGTGTTGAGACGGATGTGTTTGCGGAGATGGAAATGGTCGGCGAATTCATCGAGGTAACGCCCGTATTCGTCGCCACGGAAAAAGTCGGCTTTCAGGGCGCGGTCGGCGGGGTCGGCCTTGCAATCCCATTTCTGGAAACAGGAGAACTGGGTGGTGTATTTCGTGGAGGTGGACACGAAGCCGGGATAGGGGTTTCCCCAGACACCGATGGTGGAGGCGCCTTTTTCAAAGCAGGTGATGTCCCAGCCGGGAAGGCGGTCGAGCGCGTTCTTGAGAGTGACGAGGCCGCTGCTGCCCGCGCCGATGATGGCAAGGCGTTTCGCGCTCATGGGACGATGGCTGTCAGGCTGATGAGGACGAAGTTGAACTGGCCGGACTCGGGGACGAAAAGCAGGATGCGGTCGCCGGCGGCGGGGGGGCGGGTGCGGGTGAATTCATCGAGCATGATGAAGATGCTGGCGGCTCCGGTGTTGCCTGCGGTTTCGAGGTTCGTCCAATGTGGGATGGGTTCGCCGCCGCCCATTTCCGAGATCGCGCCGAGCATGAGGTTTTTGAAATACAAGGAGGAGAGGTGCGGGAGGATGAGTTGGTAGGCGGAGAGGTGATCGTCGTTTTCCGCCATCGCGCCGGTGATGGATTCGCGGACGCAGGGGGCGAGGTGGTTTGCGAGGATGGAAACGTCCTGGCTGAGGAGCAGGCTGCGGCTTTCAAGGCTCATGCACAGCGGCGCGGCGTGGGCGAAGGAGCGGGAGTGTGTCCAGTTGATGCGGTAGGATATGCCGGCGGGGTTCGGTTCGTTTTCTAACAGAAACGCGCCTGCGCCGTCGGAGAGCATGGAGCGGAGGAAAACGGACATGAACCATTTCGATCCGGTCGGCTTTTCCAGGTGGAGATGGCGGTCATCGGGCGGCTGGATGAACGAGGATTTCAGGATCGCGGAGGGCTGCTCGACGCCGATGCAGAGGGAGCGGCGGTGATCGCCGGAGCGGATCGCGCGGGAGGAATTCACGAGCGCCTGGGCGGAGGAGGAGCAGATGCCGGAGTTGGAATTGATCTCCAGCGCGCCGGAGACGAGGCCTTTCGCGGCGAGACGGTCATGCAGGAGGCTGGAAATGCCGGGGCCGACCCAAGGTGTGTTTGTCGATCCGGCGGAGAGGTGGCCGATCTCATGCGTGCCCGCGCCGAGGCACGCTTCGGCGGCGAGGGCGGCGAGTTCATAGACGTCGTGGGTGGGGTTCTGGTTCTGATCGAGCGCGTAGTGGCGGGATTTGATCCCGTTCATGCGGAGGATTTTCCTGCGGACAAGCGCCTCGCCATCCAGCTCGCCCATGAACGAAGGCAGGCCTGCGTTGTCGATTTTTTCACCGGGCAGGAAAGAGCCGGTGCGCGTGATGTAGGCGTTCATGGCAAGGTCGGCGGGCGCTCGCGGAGGATGTGGTAGGCGAACTCATCGAACGCGATGTGGTTCTGGAGATAGAGGCTGGGGTTGGCGAAAAACACGCTGCTGTTGAAGTGGCCGCGGTTGGCATCGTCGGGAAGATAGAAGTCGAGATCGGTGGAGACGATGCTGTCGTGGGCGTAGAGGTTTTTCATGGCCCAGAGCAGCAGGGAATCGGAGTCGAAGGAATTGAGGGCTTTCACGGCCGTGCGGAGATCGGCGAAAAGGGTGATCGTGAGGACGATGAAAATGACCACGTTCGTGCAGCCGATCCATTGCAGGGAGGATTGCTTCGTCGTCTCCATAGCGGCCTTGCTGAAGAGCGTGTGATCCTCGGGGACGCGCCGGCGGTGCTTGTCGATGTGCTTGAGAAAGGTCTCCCGGTCGAAGCGCTCGATCATCTCATACGAAAGCTCGTCGTGGCCGATGGTGAGGTTGTTGCGGATCATTTCCGAAAGGGATTCCAGGTTGAAATCGCCGTCGATGCCGTTGAATTTCCTCGGGGTCGAGGGTGTGTTTTCCTGCCGCTCCGGGTTGTGGAGAAAGTGGCGGTAAAGCAGCGGCTCGATCTGCACGTGGCGCACCATGAGCTCGACGGCGTCGTGGCTGGCGAAGTATTTCATGCCGAGCGCGAGGACTCCATCGATGCAGCGTCCCTCGAATCCGTACGGCCTGCGGTGGATGAGAAATTTCACGGGGAACGCGATGAAGCGCAGTAAAAACGACAGCACCAGCAACAGCGGGCGGAGGTAGATGTAATCGAGGCGCTGCTCTTCCCTGGTGAAGACCTCGTTGATGTAGGATGTGGCGTAGGGGAAGGATTTCATGGTCGCGGGGTGGCGGTTACGAGCAGGCCGTGGCGCGGTGCCATGGTCAGCTTGGCGGACATGCGGTGGCGGTCGGCGGGATGCACGGACACGTGGCAGCGTCGCATGATGGTGGCGACGATGACGAGCAATTCCATCATCGCGAAGTGCCTGCCGATGCAGATGCGCGGGCCGCCGCCGAAGGGGATGTGGGCGCAGGCGGCGCCGGGGTTTTCGGTGTTGGCGGGATCGAAGCGGGAGGGATCGAAGGCATCGGGATTTTTCCAGAAATCCGGATGGCGCTGGAGGGAATAGCGGCTGAAGACGACCATGGAGCCGCGCGGGATGACGACTCCGCCCAGTTCGGCATCCTGGATCGTGTTGCGGTTCTCGAACCAGAAGGGCGGATGCAGGCGCATGGTTTCCTGGATGGCCATGTCGGTGTATTTGAGCGAACGGAGATGCTCCTGGGTCAGCGGCCCTTCGCCTACGACCTCGCGGATTTCATCGAGGATGCGGCGCTCCACTTCGGGATGATGGTGCAGATCGAACCAGAACCAGGTGAGCGCGGTGGCGGTGGTTTCGTGGCCGCCGATGATCATGCCGAGGATTTCCTCGCAGACCTCGTCCTCGTCCATCTCCGCGCCGTCCTCATCGCGGGCAGAGAGCAGCACACCTAACAGATCGTCCTTGGGAGCCCCGCCGACGCGCGCGCGGATCAGGCCGCGCATGAAACCGCGGAAGTCCGCCATCATACGGCGGACGCGCAGATTGGTGGGCGAGGGGAAACGGAGATCGGAGACGAACGGCAGCGGCGGCTTGGCGCTGTAGCGGTTGATGGCTTCCGTCCATTCCCTGATCCTCGCGATGGAGCCCTCGAAGCCATCGCTGAAAAACGCCCGGCCCGCGATCTCGAGGGCGAGGCGGTTCATTTCCTCCGCGATGTCGAAGGGTTTGTCTGTCGGCAGCACGGCGGAGTCCGCGGCATCGCGCATCAGCGAGAAATAGGAACCGATGGCGGAGGGCGAGAACATCGGCTGCATGAGCTTGCGTTTCCGCTTCCATGCCTCGCCTTCCGCCGTGACCAGGCCGTTGCCGAAGACGTTGCGGAAATGATCGTAGATGCGGCTGTTCTTGTCGAAATCGCGGTGCGTCTCCCTCATCACCTGCCGGATTAGCGCGGGGTGGTTGATGAGGTGGAAGTCGATGATGCCCCGGTATCGGATGAAATCACCGTGCTCGCGGATCAGGCTCTCGATGAAGCGCGCGGGGTTTCCCGCCAGCAGCCACTGCCGGTGGAACGCCGGGGGCGTGGCAAGGCTGCCGGAGAATTCCGCTGTGTGCTGTTCCGTGGTCAACGTCCGGAGGCTAGCAAGCCGGAGCGGGCGTGTCTTGTAAAAGGAAGGGTCACTCGCCCGTAAGCTCGTCCCAGGATTTCAAGCCCGTGACGGGCAGGAGCGGCGCGGCGGCGGAGTCCCATTCGGGGGTGCCGGCTTTTCGGAAGAGTTCCCAGATCTCTTTCTTGCTGTGAGGAGTCACCACGGAGTGCGGGGCGTTTCTCCAAAGGCCGAGGCGCAGGCCGCCTTCCTTCGCGTGATCGACGTGGCGGTGGTAGATGAACGCGTCGACCAGCGGCAGCCTGCGGCACTTTTCCCATGCATAGGCGTAGGCGGCGGCCTGGAGGGTTTCGCCGTTCGGCTCTAACAGAAGATGGAAGCCCTGTTCGGAAAGGATGACACGGCGCGGCTCGCCCTTGAAAAGCAGCTCCGGTTTGCGGAGATGACGGCACAGCACTTCGAGGTTCTTGAAGGTGACCTTGTTGGTATTTTCATCGCCGGTCACCGTCTTGTCCGCCCATGCGCGGGGATTGCCCAAATCTTCCGGATAGGGATGCCATGCGACATGCCAGTCGAGATCGCCGGTCAGCTTGGCGAAGGCATCGAGATAATCTTTGCCGGGCGCCGCCTCTTCCGGGCTGATGCCATGCATGCCGACTCCCCAATGGTGGTCGAAGGAAATGTAGAGCCGGGCGTTCGCGGAGGCCGTGCGCACCGCGCCGTGGAGGATACGGAATGCCTGGGCGTATGCGGCGACGGCATCGGCCAACGGCTTTTCCCCCATATTGCACCACATGAAGTGGGAGTTCACCTCGTTGCCGACGATCCAGCCCCACACCCGTCCGCACTCCGGGCGGGCGCCGCTCCAGCGCGAGGCGATTTCCATGCCCACCGCCTTGAGCCAGGCCTTCCCTTCGGGCGTCACGGTATTGAAACCGGCCACAGTGTATTTGTAATCCTTGCGCGCATCGGGGTGGACGACGAGGGAATCGACCGCCGCGTTCTTCGAGGGGTAGGCGATCACGATGAGATATAGGAGAATGCCCTTGTCGGAGAGCGGCTTGATCTGGGAATCGAGGCTCCTGAGGTAGCTTTCGTTGAAACTGAATTCATATCCGTCCACCGTGCGCTTGGGGTTTCCCGGCTTCTTTTGCAGATCCACCAGCCCCGTGATGTTGATGTTGACGCCCGCGTGATGGATGCCGAGAGCGATCGCATCATCCACCATCTGCACCTGCAGTCCCTTGATGGAGGGAGGGGTCGGAAACGGCGTGGCATCCTGCGCGGCGAGCGGGAGGATCAGCAGGAGAAAAGGGATGAAGCGGAGGCAGCGTGGCATGAACACAAAATGAATTACCGCCAAATTCCGCACGATGCGGCATTCGGCAAGCGCTGTCTTGCGGCTTCTACGGATGGATGGCAGATTCCGCGGGATGTCCGGTTCGACGCGCGCTGACAAATGGCTTTGGGCCACCCGCTTTTTCAAGACCCGTGCCCTCGCGTCGGAGATCCTCGGTGATGGCAAGGTGAGGCGCAACGGCCATGCGATGAAGCGCTCCTCTTCCGTGCAGGCGGGCGATCTCCTGGAAATTCCCTTCATCGACGGACCCGGCCATCGTGAGGTTTTGGTAAAAGGGGTGATCGACAAACGCGTCGGCGCTCCGGAGGCGCAGGCCTGTTACGAGGATAGGACGAAGCCGGAGGTTTACGAGGCGTTGAAGGCATGGCAGATCGCAAAGGCGGAAGCAGCGAAAGGCAGGCCGACAAAAAAGGACAGGCGCGCCATCGACCAGATCAAGGCGGCGTGGGAATGGGAGGTCTGAAACGCGGCCTTGCGGTTTCCCGCAGGCGGGCTTGCATGGGCGCGTGAACCTGCCCGCTTCCGTCCGTTTGTCCGATGGCGATCCCGCGTATCCCGTTTTCGAAATCGATCACTCCACATGCGCGGCGCGGGTGGCGTTGCATGGGGCGCATGTGATGTCTTGGAAGCCGGCTGGTGAGGAGGAGGTGCTGTATCTGAGTCCGGATGCCGTTTTCAAAGAGGGAAAGGCGATACGCGGAGGGATTCCGGTTTGCTGGCCGTGGTTCAACGCACATCCGGCGGATGCGTCGCAGCCTTCGCATGGTTTGGTGCGGGGGCGTTTCTGGGAATTGCTGGATGCGGGCGAAGACGCTTCCGGAGTGACGCTGCGCTTCGGAATCCGTGTTGGGATCTGGAGCGCGGAACTCACGGTGAAAGCCGGGGAGGAACTGGAGGTCGCGCTGAAATCGAAGAACACATCCGAGGTGCCCATCGTGATTTCCGGCTCACTTCATAGCTATCTCGGCGTTTCCGACATCAGCCATGTGCGGGTGGTGAATCTGGATGGCAGCGCGTATCTCGATACGGTCGGCAAGCCGCAGATGCGCAAACAGAAGGGCGATGTCGTTTTCGACAGGGAGGTGGATCGCATCTACGAGAGTTCCCGTAGTTTGCTGCTTGTGGATGATCTTTCCGGAAGGACGATACTGATCGAAAAAAGCGGCAGCAACTCGACGGTGATCTGGAATCCATGGTTGGAAAAGGCGGCGGCGCTCGCGGATCTTCCCGATGATGGCTATCGGAAATTCTGCTGCATCGAGACGGCCATCGCCAACGACCGTGCGGAGATCGTAATGCCGGGCGGGGCGCATGTTTTGGCGACGCGTATCAGCGTGGAAGAGTGAGTTTCCCTCACGGCAGACTGGCGTCAGCCGCTCCTAGCGGGTAAGTCTCGTGCATGCGCGCATGGGAAACGGCAGCGGGTCTGTTAAAAAAAGCAGTGGAGTCAGGCGTGGGCGAGTTCGTTGTCTGCGGCGGCGCCCGCAATGCGGTGCTGCTGGAAGCGCTCGCGAGGATGGGGGATGCGGTGAAGGTCTGGAGCCATTTCGAGGAACGCTCGGCGGGATTTTTCGCGCTTGGCAGGACGATGGCCACGGGAAAACCCTGCGCGGTGGTCGTGACCAGCGGGACGGCGGTGGCGGAGTTGTTGCCGGCGGTGGTGGAGGCGTTTTACCAGGTCAGGCCATTGGTGCTGGTCACGGCGGATCGCCCCTGTGGTTTTGCGGATAGCGGTGCACCGCAATCCATCGTTCAGGCCGGTATTTTTTCCGCTTATGCCACAACCGATCTGCAAAGCTGGGAAGGAAAAGAGCCGCTGCATCTGAACGTGGAGCTGGACGAGGATTTTCAGATCGGAAACGAAGACTTCGGCGGGATGGAGGTCGGAGAGTTTGCCCTGGATTTCGGGAAACCGAATGTCGGCGCGCTGGCGAGATGGTTGCGAGAGCGGACGATGCGCGGGCTGGTGGTGATGGTCGGCGATCTGGAGCCGGAGGAGCAGGATGAAGTGTTTCATTTCTGCCGGGATCTCGGTGCGCCGGTGGTGGCGGAGGCGACGAGCGGCCTGCGCGAGGCGCTGAAACATCTCGCGGTGATGGATGAAGACCGTTTCCTGAAAGACAATCCGCCATCGAAAGTGCTACGCCTCGGCGGGGTGCCGAGCGGGCGGTTCTGGCGGGATCTGGAGAGCCTGTCGCAGGTCTCCGTGTGGTCGGTTTGCCGGAACGGGTTGCGCGGGCTGGGGCGTGAGGCGGGGGTTTTGAGAGGCTCGCTGGATCGAATCCTGCCGGCGATGGGGGAGATCGAGACGATCGGCGACAGGGCGGAAGTTCTCCAAGGAGCCAAAGCCCGCAAGCAGCGCATCGAGGAGGCGCTCGCCGCGTATCCCGATAGCGAGCAGGGCTGGATGCGGACGCTTTCCGTTTACGCCTCCATCGCCAGCGGAGTCTATCTCGGCAACAGCCTTCCGATCCGCGGGTGGAACGCCTTCGCGCAATGGGAAAGGCCGGTGCGCGTGGTGCGGGCGAACCGCGGCGCGAACGGCATCGACGGCCAGGTCAGCTCATGGCTGGGCGCGAGCGCCGATGAGGAGGACGCGTGGGGGATTTTCGGTGATCTCACCGCGCTTTACGATTTTGCGGGGCTGAAAATGCTCGGCCAGGTGGAAACGAAAGGCCGCGTGATGGTCGTGATCAACAACGGCGGCGGGCGCATCTTCGACCGCGTGCCGAGGCTCGCCGCGATGTCTGGAAATGCTAAGAACTGGATGGCGGCGGAAAGTCCGGTGGATTTCGCAGCGGTGGCGAAGGCCTGGGGCATGGATTACCTGCGGGTGACGCGCGCGGATGAATTCGACGGGGTGGAGGAAAATAACAAGGCGGTGTTGGTCGAAGTCGTGCCCGATAGCGCGCAGGGGTTGGGTTTTCTGAAATAAGCCATGCCAGCCGGGGAAATGCGGATCGCGGTGATCGGTTGCGGGGCGGCGGGCGCGGCGGCGGGTGTTTTCCTGAATCGGGCGGGGCATGCGGTGAAGGTATTCGAGCAAGCCCCGGAGTGCCGGGCGGTGGGCGCGGGTTTCCTGATGCAACCGACCGGCATGGACGTGCTGCGCGAGCTGGGGATTTATGACGAGGTCGTTTCCCATGCCTCGCGGGTGACCCGCCTGCATGTGCTGGAGAAAGATGGGCGGGATCTCATGGAGCTGCGCTACGGCGAGCTCGGCGAGGTCTACTTCGGCGCGGGGCTGCATCGGCCGGTGGTGATGGCGGCGCTGATCGGATTGCTGGAGAAAGAGGAGGTGGAAATCCGTTGGGGCGCACGGGTTGAAGGTGCGCGGAAACTCGCGGACGGCTGGGAGGTGGAGGGTGAAACGTTCGGCCTGCTGATCGTCGCGGATGGCGCGCGCTCGGCGATGCGGCGGGCTTTGCTGGGCGAAGGCTTTGATCGCGGCTACGGCTGGGGCGCGCACTGGTTCATCGGGAAAAACAACGGCGCGTTTCCCTCAGGCGATCTGCATCAGATCGTCGATGGAACTAGGAAACTCGCGGGCTTTCTCCCCACCGGGCGCGAGACGGGCGGCACGGAGGAATTGCTGAGCCTGTTCTGGAGCGTGCGCGTGGCGGATGACGCGGAGATCCGCAAGCAACCCCTGCAGAAATGGAAAGACCAGATCCTCGCTCTCTGCCCGAGGGCGGAGGATTTCATGGGGCAGATCGATGACTGGGAGCAGGTGCTCACCGCGCGTTACGGCGATGTGCGGATGGGAAAATGGCACCGCGACCGGCTCGTTTTCCTCGGCGACGCCGGCCACGCGATGAGTCCCCAGCTCGGCCAAGGCGTGAACCTCGCCCTCGCGGACGCAAGCTGCCTCGCCGCCTGCCTCGCCGAGCTGCCGTTGGAAAAAGCCCTGCCCGAATACTCCCGCCGCCGCGGCCCCTCGCTGCGCTACTACCAATTCGCCACGCGCTGGCTGACACCGGTTTTCCAATCCGACTACGAGTTCATCTCGCCTTTCCGCTACTATGGATTTCGTACTTCACAGCGGATTCCTTTCGTCAGGAAAATGATGACAAAGTCTATGGCGGGGATGATGCGGGCGATTTGAGGTGATTCCCTCAACGTAATCCATCCATGCGGGTATGGTATAAAAGTGAGATCGAAACAGCTCAAAACCCTAGCATTTACCAATGAAAATTCATTTTCTGGAATTTTTTCTTGATACTTCGATTTTAATTCCTACCTTCCGGTCAAGTTTCGCACATGAACCTCTCCAAGAAAGCAGAATACGCGCTCAGGGCTACCATCCATCTCGGCATCGCCCGTGAGATGGGGTTGCAGACGATATCGGTGGTGGATCTCGCGGATGCGAACCGGCTGCCGGTGAAATTCGTCGAGCGCATCCTGCAGGAGCTGCGCGAGGCCGGGTTGGTGGACGCGAAGCGGGGCAAGCTCGGCGGCTACACGCTCGCGAAGGATCCCGCCGAAATCCGCATGGGGGACATCGTCCGCCTCATGGACGGGCGCTTGGCTCCTATTTGCTGCGCCAGCGAAAACGCCTATCAGCGCTGCACCTGCCCGGATGAGGATCACTGCGGGCTGCGGATGATCATGATCGATGTGAGAAACGCGATCGCCGGCATCCTCGACCGCTACACCCTCGCCCAGGTGGTGGAGGTCACGCTCCGCAAAATCCGCCGGGACGGCGCGCCCCATCCGTTCGCGTTCCTGGGGGGGGAAAACGACGAGGAGACCACCGAGAAACGCAAGGCGGATCCCGCCGACGGATTTCTGGCCACCCTGTCTCAGATCGCAACCACACCCGTCTCCCATGACTAAGAAAATTTCCAATCCTGCTGATGCCACGCCCGACTCGGAGAACCCGTGGTTGGAGGTGGTCGTCGCAAAAGTCCAGGCCCTGCGCTTCGGCTCGGTTCAGATCACCGTCCACGACGGGCGCGTGACCCAGATCGAGAGCCTGGAAAAGACCCGGTTCGTATCGGGCAAAGAGAATCCCCGCGATGATTTTCGTTAGGGAATGATCGCAACCCACAGGGCTACCTGACAGAAGGAGCCGTTCCGACAAACAGACTGCGAAAGCGTACCGGAAAACCGGCCGCAGACGCTTTGCAGTAAATTAATGAAAACAACACCTCGGAATCAATTCCGAACACAAAAGACGGGTCCTATAGGACATAAACCAAGAAGGCTTAAAACTCTCGCCATTCCCCTCACGGGACTGGAATTGCCAAGCGCTGTCGCAGCTATCGCTCTAGCCGCTGGCATCCAGCATGCGAGAGCCCAGGATGATCTTGCCGAGTTTGACACTAGCGCAACGGAATTCATCGAACCCACAACTTTGGATCAACTCTGGGGATATACCACGCTTTACAAAGATGATCTCAACCCAATTCTTCAGGAGTTCAAACTGCGTGGTCGCTATCAGGGACAATATTGGGATGTTGATGCAGACCAAGGCAGTCAAAGCGACTGGGAGGATCGCCGATCACGATTCGGCTTTGATGCCAAGCTCTTCGACAAAGAAGTCGAAGTTCGTGCGGATTTCCAAAGTAATAACGGTTTCAACGACTTCTATGACGGCCTCGTCGATGCTAATGTCAGGTGGAAACCAAAGACATGGCTCACATTCACAGCAGGTAAAATGAAGCCACTCGTTGGCCAATATGACTGGCTTGAATCCACAAATACACAGCCTACTTTCGAACGTTCCCAGATTTTCAACCAACTTCGAGTGAACCGCGCAACCGGGTTGACAGTTGAGGGCGTGTCGGATGCGTTTTCATGGCGAGGCGGGGTGTATACAAACAGCACTCCAGCTTCTACTGCTAACCTAAGAGGGATTTCAACAGGCTCTTTTGGTGACGGCGAATTCGGCGACTTCAATGGAGGCTACTCAGTATCACTGGGGGGTGGATATGACTTCAAACATATCCTGGATTTGGAGAAAGCCGATTTCAGACTCGATTGGCTGCATAGCGAACGCGATGTTGATGATCTTGTGCTCAACCGTTATGACGATATTCTCTCATCCACCTTTTGGCTTAAGGAAGGGGATCTCGGTCTAGTATTCGAAGGTTTCTACGCAACCGGTGGGGATGGTACAAATACGGACGTCTTCGGATTTTTCATCCAGCCGACATACGATATCATCCCCAAAAAGTTGCAGCTTGTGAGCCGGTATTCGTTTGCCAATAGCGATGGAGGGCTAGGAGTTTACGGGCAATCCAGATATGAACGCACGGTTTCTACTACCGCAGCGACAAACAGGGGACGAGGTGACAGTTATCATGCGTTCTACGGAGGAGTTCAATATTTTATATATGGAGAAAAGCTCAAGCTCATGGCTGGAGCTGAATATTCCAAGCTCGATAACAATGCCGCAGAATCTTATGACGGAATGACCCTGCTTTCCGGCCTCCGTTTCTCATTTTAAACATTATTAAAATACGTAGTCGTATAAACATATTAAATTATGAAAATCATAAAAATCATTTCCGTCATCTCGACCATTCTAATTTCGAGCACCTTCGCGGACGAACTGCTAAACGTCTCCTATGATCCCACCCGGGAGTTTTACCAGGAATTCAATGCCTCGTTCGCCAAGAAGTGGAAACAAGAAACTGGGAAAAGCCTTGTCGTTAAACAGTCTCACGGCGGTTCTGGGAAGCAGGCTCGTTCTGTTATTGATGGGCTCCGCGCGGACGTCGTCACACTTGCCCTATCTGGCGATATTGATGCCATCGCGAAGCAGGCCAACTTGCTGCCCAAGGATTGGCAAGCCAAGCTCCCCAACAATAGTTCTCCATACACCTCTACGATTGTCTTTGTCGTGCGCAAAGGTAATCCTAAAGGGATTAAGGACTGGGGCGATCTTGTCCAGTCCGGCTTAAAAGTGATCACTCCCAATCCAAAAACGTCGGGTGGTGCTCGTTGGAATTACCTTGCCGCATGGGCTTACGCTTCACGCAAATTCAATGGTGATGAAACGAAGGTAAAGGAATTCATCGGCGCATTGTACGGTAACGTTCCAGTTCTCGATACCGGTGCGCGTGGCTCCACGACCACTTTCGCGCAACGCGGTATCGGCGACGTTTTCTTGTCATGGGAAAATGAAGCCCATCTCATCGCCAAGGAGTTTCCCGGCAAGACCCAGATTGTTATTCCTTCCATCAGCATACTTGCAGAGCCTCCTGTTGCGGTAATCGAAAAAAACACCAAGAAGCACGGCACTGAGGCTTTGGCGAAGGCATATCTCACCCACTTGTACACCCCCGAAGCTCAAGACATCGCAGGCAAGCACTTTTTCCGTCCGCGTGACAAGAAAGCGCTAGCCAAGTGGTCGAGGAATTTCCCGAAAATCAATCTGGTAACGATTGATAACGAGTTCGGCGGTTGGGGTAAGGCGCAGAAAAAGCATTTTGATGACGGAGGCACATTCGATCAAATTTATAGACGGTAAGTATAAATGTTAAGCCTATTTCCCATCTCTTCAAAATCTAATGTGGAGATGGGAATGCCCATCCCCGGACTTCATCTCTAATTAAGTAAATTGACTTGTATCGACTAATAACTAATATGAAAAATATATCTAAAAACATCCTCTTTCTTTCCTCGCTGCTGGTGCTCGGCTCCTGCGGAAAAAAGGAAGGCGGCGAAACGGTAAAACTCCTCAACGTCTCTTACGACCCTACCCGCGAATACTACGTGGAGGTGAACAAAGCCTTTGCCGACCACTGGAAAAAGGAAACCGGCGTGAAAGTCGAAATCGAGCAATCCCACGGAGGTTCCGGAAAACAGGCACGCTCCGTCATCGACGGACTCAAAGCGGATGTCGTCACTCTCGCCCTAGCAGGAGATATTGATGTCATCCACAAGGAGGCGGATCTGTTGCCGAAGAACTGGCAATCGAAACTCGCTGACAACAGCTCGCCCTACACCTCCACCATCGTCCTCGTCGTCCGCAAGGGAAATCCCAAGGGCATCAACGACTGGGGAGATCTGACCAAGCCGGGCATCGGTGTGATCACGCCAAATCCCAAGACATCCGGCGGCGCACGGTGGAACTACCTCGCCGCCTGGGCATGGGCGGCGAAGGAATACGGCGGAGATGAAACCAAAATCTTGGACTACATCACCCGCCTCTTCAAAAACGTCCCCGTCCTTGATACCGGCGCACGCGGATCCACCACTACGTTCGCACAACGGGAAATCGGCGATGTTTTCCTCTCCTGGGAAAACGAAGCTTACCTGATCGAAAAGGAATTTCCGGGTAAAACCGAGATCATCTACCCATCGATCAGCATCCTCGCCGAACCACCTGTCGCTGTCGTTGAGAAAAACGCCGCAAAAAACGGAACGGCAGAGGTCGCAAAAGCTTATTTGGATTTCCTTTACACGGACAAGGCGCAGGAACTCGCAGGCAAGCACTTCTACCGCCCGCGCAATGCGGAAATCGGCAAACGCTTCGTGGATAAACTCCCGGAACTCCCGCTCGTCACCATCGACGCAGATTTCGGTGGTTGGGAAAAAGC
This sequence comes from Verrucomicrobiota bacterium, assembly GCA_046051965.1. Taxonomy (GTDB): domain Bacteria; phylum Verrucomicrobiota; class Verrucomicrobiia; order Verrucomicrobiales; family Akkermansiaceae; genus Luteolibacter. Next base: position 122,428 of record JBJONG010000003.1, on the reverse strand, counting down.
CCAGAAGACCCATTTCGACGACGGCGGCACCTTCGACAAAATCTACCAGCCCTGATAGCCGCAAAAAATCAGGCTAATAATAACTAATCTCACAGCCTTATGATATACGACGAAATTATCGATGATTACATCAAAAACGAGTATTTGAACATCGGACAACTCGCATCGAACCTCGGCTGGTCTGTTCGCTTCATCGAGGGTCTCGTGCGTGGTGAAAAACTGCCTGGGATTGATATCGATGGAATCTGGCATTTCCGCCACGACGAGGTGATTGAATGGCTGGAACAAAAAATTCAGACACTGGACTCGAACAGGGTGTTGCAGTTGGAGCGCCGAGTGGAGCAATCACTGGTTTCCGATGGGACGTATGTTCGCCCCATCGCCTTCGACCGCCTCACATCCCGCATGCCCGATGAAGGGATTTCGCTCGATGTGCACTTAAAAACAAAGGTCGACGTGCTTCGCGCGCTGGTCTGCCTAGCGGAGAGCACTGGTCTGCTTTACGACAGGGATTACCTGCTAGCTTCCCTTATAGATCGGGAGACATTGTGCACCACCGCCATGCCTGGCGGTCTGGCACTCTGCCACCCGCGCCGCCCCATCCCGAACGCAATCAGCACACAGTTCGTTTGCTTCCTGAGAACGGTCAACCCAGTGGACTTCGGTGCGGACGACGGGGAGGGAACCTCGCTCTTCTTCCTGCTCTGTGCGCCGGACGACCGTTCCCACCTCTACGGCTTGGCACGAGTGGCGAGGATCATCCACAACGGCGCAATCGATGAGCTTAAGGCCGCGAAATCCCCTAAGGAGGTCAAGATGGCAATCGCCCGGGTGGAAAACGAGATCAACGCCACAGCCGAATGAGCTGCTGAACAACGAATTACAACATGCCAAAAAAACGTGTCATCCCCGGCTTTGGTTTATCCATGGGCTTCACCGTCCTTTACCTGAGCCTGATCATCATCATCCCGCTCGCCGCCTTGTTTATCAAGGCGGCGGGTCTCGGCCCAGCGGAGTGGTGGGAAATCATCGCTTCACGCCGTGTCCTAACGGCCGCGAAGCTCACCTTCGGAGCCAGCGCCGCCGCCGCCACGGTCAGCATGGTCTTTGGCCTGCTCGTGACCTGGGTGCTTGTCCGTTATGAATTTCCCGGACGACGAATTCTGGATGCGATGGTCGATCTGCCTTTCGCGCTGCCTACGGCGGTGGCGGGTATTACGCTTACGCAGATGTACGCGCCGAATGGATGGATCGGCCAGCATCTGGATAAAATCGGTATTCAGGCCGCCTACAATCCCATAGGAGTTTTCATCGCTTTGACCTTCATCGGATTTCCCTTCGTCGTGCGCACCTTGCAGCCGGTGATGGAGGATCTCGGAAAGGAAATCGAGGAGGCGGCGGCGACGCTCGGGGCGGGCAGGTGGACGGTGTTCCGGCGCGTGGTTTTCCCGATGTTCGTGCCCGCGCTGATCACCGGATTCGCTCTCGCCTTCGCGCGGGCGATCGGGGAGTACGGCTCGGTCATTTTCATTTCCGGGAATCTGCCGTTCAAGACCGAGATCCTGCCGCTGCTCATCGTCTCGCAACTCGAACAGTTCAAATACGAGGCCGCCGCCGTAATCGCCGCGGCCATGCTGATCGTCTCCTTCTTGCTCCTCTTCATCATTAATCTCCTTCAGCGCCGGCTCGACTGGCAGCACCGCTAGCCCATGAAAAATTATTCCGTCACCACCGAACGTCCCGTTGTGAGGGCGTTGCTCATCGCAAGCGCCGTGATCATCCTGACGCTGTTCCTCCTGTTGCCGCTGTTCGCGGTTTTCGCGGAGGCGTTCCGCAGGGGCTGGGAGGTTTTCCTGGCTTCGCTGCACGAGGAGGCCGCGCTCTCCGCGATCAAGCTGACGCTCATCGCGGCGGCGGTGTCCGTGCCGTTGAACACCCTCTTCGGCCTCAGTGCCGCATGGCTGGTGACGAAGTTCCGGTTCAAGGGGCGGGCGTTCCTGCTCTCCATGATCGACCTACCCTTCGCCGTCTCACCGGTGATCGCGGGGCTGGTGTGGGTGCTGCTTTTCGGAGCCCAGGGCTGGTTCGGCCCGTGGCTGGCGGAACGGGACATCGAGATCATATTCGCGCTGCCGGGCATCATCCTGGCGACGGTCTTCGTCACCTTTCCCTTCGTCGCCCGCGAGCTCATCCCGCTGATGGAGGCCCAGGGCAGCGACCAGGAGGAAGCCGGTGTCACGCTCGGCGCGAACGGCTGGCAGATTTTCCGACGCATCACCTTGCCGAACATCAAGTGGGGCCTGCTCTACGGCGTGCTGCTTTGCAACGCGCGGGCAATGGGCGAGTTCGGCGCGGTGTCGGTGGTTTCCGGCCACATCCGGGGCAAGACCAACACCCTGCCGCTGCACGTCGAGGTGCTCTACAACGAATACCAGTTCAGCGCCGCCTTCGCCTGCGCGACGCTCCTCGCCTTTCTCGCGCTTGTCACGCTGGGGCTGAAAACCCTGCTCGAGCAAGTCTCCGGCCACAAGGCGGGCGGCCACTGATTTCAGTTTTTCAGCATCTCAAATTTCAGCTTTTACCATCCATGTCCATATCGATCAAATCCATCAACAAGACCTTCGGTTCCTACAAGGCGCTGGAGGACATTTCCCTCGAAGTCCCCAACGGCTCGCTCACTGCTTTACTTGGCCCCTCAGGATCGGGAAAAACCACTCTCCTCCGCATCGTGGCAGGGCTTGAATTTGCCGATGACGGCACCGGGAAAATCCTATTTCACGGCGAGGACGTCAGTGGCATTCATGCGGGGAAACGCGGTGTCGGCTTCGTTTTCCAGCACTACGCTCTTTTCCGCCATATGACCGTCGCGGATAATATCGCCTTCGGCCTCAGCGTTCTGCCGGGATCGCAAAGACCTCAAAAAAACGAGATCCGCGACCGTGTGATGGATTTGCTAAAACTCGTGAAACTCGAAGGCCTCGACAAACGCCGCCCTCACGAGCTTTCCGGCGGCCAGCGCCAACGCGTAGCCCTCGCCCGCGCGCTCGCCATCCGACCGAGGGTGCTTCTGTTGGACGAACCATTCGGTGCGCTCGACGCTCAAGTCAGGAAAAGCCTGCGCCGCTGGCTCCGGGAGTTTCACGACGAGATCGGACTCACTACACTCTTCGTTACTCACGATCAGGAGGAAGCCCTCGAACTCGCCGATCAGGTGGTCGTCATGCGCAATGCGCGAATCGAACAGGTGGGCAAGCCGCAAGACATCTACGACCAACCCCGCAGCCCGTTCGTTTACGAGTTCCTAGGCAACGTGAACAAGCTCGCGACCTCTCACGGCGAAACGACCTACGTCCGACCGCATGAGGTCGAAGTCCTCTTCGCCGCTGAACATAATCCGGAGACAGATCACATCGGACGCATTCAACACCTCTTTTCCGCCGGCCCGATCGCCACCCTCACGATCCGCCTATCCGACGGACAGTTTCTCGATGTGGAACTATCCCGCAAGGAACTCGACGACCTAGGTCTGAACGTGGCGGACGAAGTGGCGGTGCGCGCGAAGCCGGAACACGTGGCGCATTTCTGAATGGAGCGTTTCCCGGACAGCCCCGCACTGTCAGCAATAATGGAAATCCAGATGGCGTGCCCCGTATGGTGCTTCTCACTGCTCCCTGCCGCTTGCATGAGTCCTCATCATTCACCCACATCTTTAACCTTGGCGCTTCCTAACAGCAATTCCTTGCCCGAATTCATCGGGCTGGAACGAAAGAGACGATCCATAAGAACCACATGTCAAACGCGGCACATCGATTCCTCATCCTTCACGGCCTTAACGGCTCTCCTGAAGGGCATTGGCAGCACTGGCTTGCAGGCCAACTTCTGCAGCGAGGGCACGAAGTTTGTTTCCCCGAGCTACCAAACCCTGGCGAACCGCACCTTGACCGCTGGAATAGCGTCCTGCATCGGGAACTCTGCCAAGAGCTGGACACCACTCTGTTTGCACATTCTCTCGGAGCCTATCTTTGGCTCCGTTACGCATCAGGAGGGAGCGCGTTCCGAGTCCGGCGCGCGTTGTTAGTCTCACCGCCCGGCAGACAGGAAGTGGCGGCAAACAGCCGTATCAATGCCGCTTCCCACATCGGGTTCAACGCAGCGCATATCCGGAGTGCCGCCGACGAAATCCTGCTTGTAGGATCGGCTTCGGATCCTTTCTGCTCTGCGGGCTTCGCAAAGGAATATGCCATCCCACTCGGGATCAATTATCTGGAGACTCCGTCGCACACGGGACACCTCAACATCGAGTCGGGATTCGGCTCCTGGGACTTCGCCCTTGAATGGGCGCTCCGGTCACGCGAACTCCAGGATCGGTTTATCAACGACAACAGGACGCGAACTGGCGCCTCTATACCAAACGCAAGGATATAATAATATACCGTCGCCATGCTTGGCCAATCTACCCTACCCGCAGACGCTAGAATTCTTATCCTGGCTGACATCCACGGTAACTGGCCCGCGCTAGAGGCTGTGGCCGCTGCCGAGCCGGACTTCACCCATCTCATCTTTCTCGGCGATGCCGTGAATTACGGCCCCGATCCCGCGCAATGCATCGGTTGGCTACGCCAGCGGCAAGATTTCGGCCACTTTATCAAAGGTAACCATGACGAAGCTCTCGCTCTCGGGCGATCCCCGCGCTGCCCGTTACTCGAAAGCGCGCCCGACGAGTCGCCAGTTAGTTCGCCACTCGCCACTCTTGATCAGGATGAAAGACACTTCCTGCTTTCGATGCCAACTTCGCTTGCTCTACATATAGGTGACCAATGCTGGCGAGCCTATCACGGTTTGCCGTCGGATCCCCTCTGCGGTTATCTGCTGGCCGATGCCGATACCCACCTTTGGGACAACGAAATCAAATACGCGGACTCGCCCGATATTCTCCTCGTCGCTCACACGCACCGCCAATTCTCACGTTGTCACGATTCCACCTTGGTCATCAATCCGGGAAGCGTCGGACGCCCCAAGGATGGTGACCCGCGAGCTGCCTATGCCATCTACGAGAACCATCAGATTCACCTTCGTAGGGTGGAGTATGACATAGCTGAAACCCAAAGAAGGCTTTGCCGAATCCTGTCATGTGACCAAGCAACCGAGCTTGGCAACTTTCTTCGTGCCGGACAACGCGAACCCGTTCCACACCATTATAATCCAGAGAATCAGATTCATGTTTCGCCAAGCGCTGCGGGAACCGCATACGACAGCGTTCAAGAGTAACGAGACATGTCGGAACATTTGGAGTGGTTTTGAACGATGATGCCGGAACTCATTTATCCAGATCAGTCAGGTGAAATGAAACACACCCTACGGTATGCGGGGTGGTTTGTGCTGGTTCTTGGCGGGCTGGGATTGGTTGTGGCCTGCAATATACCCCTTTGCGGTGCGGTGCGTTCCTTGCAGCGTGAGACAATTCTTTCAGACAGGATCCCGTAGATGAAGTGCTAGCCACACAATTCGTCAAATCCATCTATGAGCATCAGGCGGAGCCAGTGGCAGCGGTGATGGATCGGACAGCCGCTGAACGGGACACTACGAATCGGCTAAAGGCTATCTGCCGCATTTGTTTTCGGAGAACGGCTAGGAGGCGGCGATCCGCCACCACTTGTGTCCGTGGGATTCCGGAGTCGCCTCGAAACATGCGAACCGCTTTCCGCGCATCTTTCCCCTTTTCCCAGGCGTCGGCAGCGGATTACTCTCCGTCCGTGTTCCAGATCGTTTTCAATGAAATCAGCGCGGCGGAGATCTCGGCTTTGGGGACTCTGGAGCAGCTTGAGCTGTTAGAGGAGTTCCGTGTGACCGAGCAGGATCTGGCGGCTTCCGGCGGGGACAAGTTCGCCAAGCTGGAGCGGGACGGCCATTTCCTCTACCGCTTCCGCGCGAAGGAATACCGCTTCTACTTCGAGGTGAAGGACGGCTCGGTCATCGTCCACCGCGTGCTCCACAAGGGCACCTTGTCGGATTTCCTGTTCCGCTCGAAAATGCCCCTCGGCGAGGACGAGGCGCTGGCCGGCTCCAAGCATTTCTGGAAGCTCATCGACGAAGGCCGCAACGCGAAGCGGATCTGAAGCGCGATCCCGCGCATATTTTCCCTAGCGTTTCGTGGGCGGCGCGGCTACTACCCCGCGCATGATTTGGGCATGGTTGATTTTCCTCGGGTTCGTTTTCGCAATGCTGGCTCTGGATCTGGGTGTGTTCCACCGCAAATCCCATGTCGTCGGTTTCAAGGAGTCGCTCGGCTGGTCCGCCGTCTGGATCACCCTGGGGCTCTCGTTTTCCGTTCTTGTTTACTTTGCGTATGAGCTCCATTGGTTCGACCTCGGTAAATCGGTGGACGCGGTGGACAAGGTGGTGAACACCGGAAAACTCGCGGCAACGAAATACCTCACCGCCTACGTGGTGGAAAAATCGCTGAGCGTGGACAACATTTTCGTGATCGCGATGGTCTTCGGTTCGCTCGCGGTGCCTGCCCGCTACCAGCACCGGGTGCTTTTCTGGGGCATCCTCGGCGCGCTGATGATGCGCGGCGCGATGATCGGCCTCGGCTCCGTGCTGGTTCAGAATTTCCACGCGATCCTTTATGTCTTCGGGGCGTTCCTGATCTTCACGGGGATCAAGATGCTGGTGATGGAGGAAAAAGAGGAGCATCCGGAGAACAATCCGGTCGTGCGGTGGATCCGTAAATTCTTCCCGATCACCCGCGAGTTCCACGGACAGCATTTCATGGTCAGGGCAGGCAGCGAGTGGTCGCACGAAGCCGCCGAGCCGGGCGTGGAACCGAAACCCGATCCGGTGGTGGACTCCGCACCCGCAGGCAAATGGCTGCTCACGCCGCTGGCCGTCGCGCTGATCCTGGTGGAGGTGACGGATCTGATTTTCGCGGTGGATTCCATCCCGGCGGTGTTCGCGATCACGGCGGATCCGTTTCTCGTTTTCACCAGCAATGTCTTCGCCATCCTCGGCCTGCGCTCGCTCTATTTCGCGCTGGCGGGGCTGATCAGCAAGTTCCGCTACCTCAAGCCCGCGCTCTCGCTCATCCTCGTCCTGGTCGGTGTGAAAATGCTGGCGGCGAAATGGCTCAAGCTGTGGCTGGGCGATTCCTTCAACCTGACCGTCCTGGCGGTCATCCTCGCCATCCTAGCCACCGGGATCATCACTTCGATTCTCCTCGGTGATAAGGGCGAGGGCGAAGCCAAGCCCTCCTGATCCAGAGAAATCCCCACCATGCAGATCCTAAAAGATTTCCTCGACCTGATGCTGCACTTGCAGGATCACCTCAACGCTTTCACGAACCAATACGGCACGCTGGTTTACGGACTGCTCTTCCTCATCGTCTTTTGCGAGACCGGGGTGGTGGTAATGCCTTTCCTGCCTGGTGATTCACTCCTCTTTGCGGTGGGTGCGATCGCGGCCGATCCCGCTTCCGGGATCAATGTCTGGATCGCCGGCATTGTCCTTCTGGTGGCCGCCATCTTGGGAGATACGGTGAATTATTGGATCGGTCGGAAATTCAGCGGGTGGGCGATCAGGAAATTCCCCCGGATCATCAAACAGAGCCACCTAGACAAGACCTCGGACTTTTTCGCGCGCTACGGCGGCAAGGCCATCATCATCGCGCGCTTCGTTCCCATCGTCCGCACCTTCGCCCCCTTTGTCGCGGGATCGGGCGCGATGGATTATAAAAAATTCATGACCTACAACGTCTCCGGCGCGCTGCTCTGGGTGGGGTCGCTTGTGCCCGCGGGATGGTTCTTCGGAAATTTCCCGATTGTTAAGAACAACTTCGAAATCGTGGTTTTCGGAATCATCGGCGTCTCGCTGCTGCCCATGGTCATCGAGTTCGCGCGCGCGAAATTCGGACGCAAAGCCCCTTCTTCGGTCGTTACGCCGGATTGAGCCCACCCGGCTTGCACCGGGTTCATTCATTCCGTCTTCGGTGCTGAGGGACTGCGTGTCGCAAGCACTTTGTCCACACGGGTGCTGTCCATGTCCAGCACCTCGAACGTCCACTCTCCCGCAATGATTCGGTCGGTTTCCACGGGTATGCGCCCCAGCTCGTTCATGAACCATCCGGAGATCGTCTGGAAATCATCGCCGCCACCTTCGGGCAGGATGAAGCCTTCGAGGCGTTCGGGGAGTTTCTCGATCTCGAACAGCCCGTCGATGAGCCAGCTTCCGTCTTCACGCTGCTTGACCGGCATGGTGAGTTGTTCTTCCACCGAAGGCACATCCCCGACGATGGTTTCCATCAAATCAATCAGCGTGACCATGCCCATCACGCTGCCGAACTCATCGAGGACGAATGCCGCTCGCTGACCGGACTTGCGGAATGTCTCAAGCAGCACGCTGGCGCTCTGCGTTTCCGGAACCACCAGCGGCGGGTGCATGATCGCGGAAAAGGAGACGGGTTCGCCCGATGCAAGCTGTCCGTAAATTTCCTTGATCGCCACCGCGCCGACAAGGTTCTCGCGCCGCCCCTGATAGACCGGGAAAACACCCTGCGTGCTGTGCATGATCTGCGACCACACATCCTCGTGTTTTGCGTCGCGCTCGATCCAGACGATCTTCGACCGCGGGATCATGATGTCATAGGCCACGAGCTTATCGAAACCGATGACACCCTGCATCATTCTGGACTCCGTGGCGTTGATCGAGCCGGTGACCATCCCTTGCCGGACAAGCACCGTCAATTCCTCCCGGGACATGCCGCTGTCTTCCGTTTCGCGGACTCCAAACAGCTTCAGCAGTCCGCCCGTTGACCATGAAAGCAGGCTTACGACCGGTGAGGCCGCGGAGGACAGACCGGCCATCGGTCCGGCCATCCCGCTGGCGATGGTTTCCGGAAATTTCATCGCCAGCCTCTTCGGAACCAGCTCGCCCACCACCAGCGAGAGATAAGTGAGCATGCTGATCACGATGACGAGCGATATCGGCTTCGCATAGTCTCCGATCACGGGAACGACTTCCAAAATCTCCGCCAAACGTGTTGCCACCGTTCCGCTACCCAGCGCACCGGCCACAATGCCTACCAAGGTGATGCCGATCTGGACAGTCGAGAGGAAACGGTTTGGGTTCTCGGAAAGAGCAAGAGCCCTCGCGGCACCTTTGCTGCCTTTGTCCGCCATCGATTGCAACAAGCCCTTGCGGGATGATACGATGGCGATCTCGGTCATGGCAAAAACGCCGTTGGCAATTAGCAGGATGAGGACGAGGGATATTTCGAGAAAAGCAGAATTCATGGCGGCTTCCTAAGGCAAGAACGTCCGGACATTGGCAGACGGACGCATGCTTGTCCATTGTGCGAAATCGCCCGACAACGTGATCGAGGGCAATCGAAGGAGACGTCCCGACGCCCTGAAACGCCAACACCCCAACCCCGGAATACCGGGCTGGGGTGTTGGCGGAGGGGGTGGGATTCGAACCCACGGTCGGTTTCCCGACTCCGGTTTTCAAGACCGGCGCAATCGACCACTCTACCACCCCTCCGTTGGGATGAACCGTGTGGAAACGGACAGCGGTATGCGCCGTTGAGGACTGTGTTTCAAGCGAAATCAACGCCATGCCAAGAATACGCCTTTGTTATGTCGCATAGGAGGAGTTCGCTGCCTCTGAAGGCAACCGAAAGTTGTGAAGATCAGAATTTCGCCTGAGGATATGACAGACGGTCACGCGTATCAGTATGTCATTCCTACCTTGTTGAAGCCTCACCGCGCCGAAGCCCGCCGCAAGCGGTCCATGATCGCGACACCGAGGCCGGTTTCGCTGACCGGCTCGGCGATGATCTCGTCGAGGCCCATCTCGTCCATTTCGCGCATCGCGTAAAACAGCCGGATCGCGGCCTCGGCGAGTTTCCCGCTGCCGGGGCTGAGTGCGACCACGCTGTCCCAGCGGTGCGCGCGGACGAACTCGCCGCCCTCCTCGCCGGTGTAGCTCAGCAAGCCGTAGGTCTTGCCGATTTCAGGCGTGAAATCGGACGGCTTCTCGATTAGGCGGAAGGGCGTGAGCGGGGCGTAATGGCTCTCAAGCTGGCCGGGCGCGAGCAGCTTGTCGCCGGGTTTCACCTTCTCCACCTTGCCGAATTTCTGGAGCTGTTCCTTCGTGATCGGGCCGGCGCGGTGGAGGTGAAAAATCGGTTTTTTCCCCTCGCGCGGCTCGATGCGGATGATCGTGCTTTCCAAGCCCTCGCCGCAGGCTCCCGCATCGACGATGAGCGGGATGCGCCCGCCCAGCTCCTTCATCACGGCGGAGGCGGAGGTCGGGGAAATGCGCCCGAAGCGGTTCGCGCTCGGCGCGGCGATGGGGTTGCCCAGCGCTTTGTTGATGGATCGGAAAATCGGATGCCCGCTCTGCCGCACGCCTACCGTCGGCAGGCCGCTCGTCACGATGTCCGGCACTTCCGGTGTCTTTGGCAAAATGATGGTCAGCGGCCCGGGCCAGAATTCGTTCGCGAGTTGGTTTACGATCGTGCGGATTTCCTCCGGCACCACTGCCACCCGCTCCAGATCGCGCAACGTCGCGATGTGCACGATCAGCGGATCGAAACTCGGCCGCTCCTTCGCCGCGAAAATTTTCGCCACCGCGTCGGGATTGAAAGCGTCCGCCGCCAGCCCGTAAACCGTCTCCGTCGGCAAGGCCACGACCTCCCCCCGCTGCAACAAGGCCACCGCCTCGTTCTGCGCTTCCTTCATCCCGTCGTCGGTTGCTTCGATGATCCTTGTCTCAAACACTCGGCGATCATCTCGACCTTGGGGTCGTTTGGCAAGCGGTTGGGTTGCTTCTCCATTTTCCACCGCGTTTCATGGTTGGCACTCATACGATGTTGTGGATTATGGGTTTATCAGGAATCAGACAACTATGAGTGAAGACCTTCAGTATCAGATCATCGCTCTCGATGCATCGGCGCATGACCGTGCTGGTTTTGATTGTGGCGAGGCTCCCCTCAATCGTTACCTGCGCGAACAGGCCTCGCAGGAGATGAAGCGAAAGGTCGCGGGATGCTGGGTGCTTGTCTCCCTCATCAAGCCTGGTCGTATTTTGGGGTATTACACCCTTTCAACGGAAGCGATGGATATGAAGGAGTTGGGCGATGCCGACCCGCAGGTGGCAAAGAAACTTCCCCGATACCCTCGGCTGGGCGCGGTTCTGCTGGGACGCCTGGCTGTTGACAAAACAGCGCAAAAACAAGGTCTCGGTGAGCTTTTGTTATTCGACGCGATGCACCGTGCCGTGAGCACCCAAATTCCCGCCGTATTCATGATCACAGATCCCAAGGACGAAAACGCCGGGAAGTTTTACGCGAAGTATGGGTTCAAATCACTGAACCCGACGCGCCTTTTCATTACGACCCAACAAATCGGGGTTATCCTCGGGAAGCGGGATTGACGTCGCTCAAGACGGTCTGCCTGTAGCGTGCGAGCGCCTTTTTGGCCGCTGCGTTGGGCGGTGCGGGAGGAGCCAACAAGGCATCCATCACTTTGCGGGATTCCTCGGCGGTCAGCCGGATCACCCCATCTTCCCGGATCAGCGTTTCCGCAGCCTTGCGGGCGTGGGAAATCACGAAATTCGCCACCGAAACCCCGGCCACCTCCGCGCCGCGCTCGATCAATTCCTTATCGGCACGCGAAACCCGCGCAACCAAGCGTTCTTCCTTGGTGCGTACCGGCGTTTTCACTTTACCCGCTGCTTGAGGCATGGGACAAATGTGCGCACAATTGTCGCACACATCAAGGCGTATTTTTAAAAATTCGGAAACTCACCCCTTCGCGCCGAGCCGGTAAAACGCCCAGCGGATCTCTTCCTCGTAGGTTTGCAGGGACGGGTAGAGAGTCTCCATAGAAAGCTCGCGCAGGCCGCGGTTCATGCGTTCCGGCGGCAGCAGCGATCCGAGATCCGCCAGCAGGACGGTGAGCTCCGTGCGGTTTTTCATCCTGATCGGACGCCCGCCGTAGGTGATGACCGAGTCCTTGTCCATTTCGAGGGAAACGCGGTGCGGCTCGCGGGAGAAGAAGAGATCAATTCGGAAATAGTCCTTCTCCACAAATTTGGTGACGCGGGTCGGCACCTGCGTTGTATATGCTCCGCCCTCGAAGAAACGCACTTCCGTTTGCATTTCGTAATCGGAGACCGGACGCTCGCGCTCGACGATGCCTGCGGCGGCGAAAACGAATTCATCACGCCCCCGCTCCTGGCGGCGGTTCATCGCGGTGGTCAGGATGAGGGATTCCGCCGTGAGATCGATGAGGTGGCAGCGGAAATCGTGGTGCAGCGAGGGAATGTCACCGTCCGGCACGATGTCCGCTTCACAGCCGAGGGTTCGCAGGCCGGCTTGGAAGGCGGTTGCGTCTTCGAGCGAAAGCCCCGAAGAAACGATTCCGAACCAACCCCGCAAAATACCCGCCGCGTCGGCGCGCGCCACGGAAGGCACGTTCACGGTGATTTCCTCCAGAGCCTTGCGGTCAGGCTTCGGCTCTAGCGCGTGGAGGAGGAGGGAAAAGCTCAAGTTTCCGGTCAGTAAGAAAAGATCTCGCCGTCCTTGAAGAAGCGCTTGATCTCGGCGGCGGCGGCTTCCGTGGAATCGGAAGCGTGGCAGACGTTGCGCATCTTCGCATCGGCGTCCTTGAAGCCGAAGTCGCCGCGGATCGTGCCGGGGGCGGCGACCATAGAGTCGGTGGGGCCGAGCAGGTCGCGGACGCGGGAGATCACGTCTTCGCCTTCGAGGGCGAGCGCGATGACCGGCGTTTCCTGCATGAAGCCGCGGACGGAAGGGAAAAACGGCTTGTCGGCGATGTGGGAGTAATGCTCGGCGAGGATTTCATCGCTGAGAGCCATCATCTTGATGCCGCGCACGAGGAAGCCTTCCTTCTGGAAACGGGCAAGCACCTCGCCGGTGAGATTTTTCGCGACAGCGTCGGGTTTGAAGAGAATGAGTGTGGTTTCAAGAGCCATGGGCATGGAGGTAGGCGGCGAAATCCGGCTCTGCAAGCCTTTTCAGGGTGGGGTTGGGCTCTTACATTTGGAAAAATGGAACCGCAGATGGACGCGGATTCACGCAGATGGAAGAAATGAGTCCCACGCTACTCAGGCATATAAATCTTATCTGCGTCCATTTGCGTCCATCTGCGGTTGGATTTCTTGCATTTCCGGGAGCCTGAATCCGTAGGCAAGCAGTGCCGCTACACAAAAGCGGTGGCCAAGCCCAGCAGGGCGCAGGCGGCGAGGACGGCGGTGAAGGGAACTTTGAAAAACTTCATCGCGAGGAAAGCCGCGCAGGCCGTGACCGCGACGAATACATCGAACCCGCCCCCCGTACCCGGCCACAGTGCGTGGGTGGCGAATTTCACCCCGAGATTGAGGATCACGCCCACCACGGCGGCGGTGATCGCCGTCAGGCACGCGCCGATCCGGGGCATGCCGCGCAAGCCCTCGACGAAGGGTGCGCCGAGGAAAACCATGAGAAAGGAAGGGAGAAAGGTCGTCCAGACGGTGATCGCCGCGCCGAGCGACGCGCCGCCGAGCGGGCTGAGGGTTCCCGGATTCCGCCAGCCACCGACGAAGCCGACAAACTCGAGAACGATGATCAGCGGCCCCGGAGTCGTCTCCGCGAGCGCGAGTCCGGCCATCATTTGCGAGTGCGTCAGCCATTCGTGGTGCTCCACCGCCTGTTGGGCGACGTAGGGCAAAACGGCATAAGCTCCGCCGAAAGTGACCAGCGCCGCCTTGCTGAAAAACAATCCCATCGTCACCGGCACGCTGCCCCAGCCGAGCCAAACGCCCAGCGCCACGACGGGTAGGAACCACAGCGTGAGGCAAAGCGAAATCACCTTGAGCGAGCGCCCCCAGCTCGCCTTCGGAGCGGGAGGCAGGACGAGTTCATCGGCGGCATCCTCCGTGTTCGCTTTCCCATGGGATTTTCCCGCCGGAAACTGTGTGGGAAACCACCGGTGCCCCAAACCACCGCACAGGGCGGCCGCGAAAATGATCAGGACGAAGGAGATTTTGAAAAAATAGATGCCCGCAAACGACAGCGCGGCGATGACCCACAGCGTGGGGCTGCGCAGCGTTTTCCCGCCGATCCGGAGCACCGCCTCGGCGACCACCGCGATGACGGCCGGGATCAGTCCGTAAAAAATGGCAGCCAGCCAAGGCAGATGCCCGCCCGCCATGTAAAGCCAGCCGAGCCCGAAAAGCAGGAACGCGGACGGCAGCACGAACAGCGCGCCCGCCGCCACCCCGCCGCGCCAGCCATGCAGCCGCCAGCCGAGATAGGTCGCAAGCTGTTGCGCCTCCGGCCCCGGCAGGAGCATGCAGAAATTCAGCGCATGGAGGAAATGCCCGTCGCCGATCCAGCGCCGTTTCTCGACCAGCTCCCGGTGCATGATCGCGATCTGCCCGGCTGGCCCGCCGAAGCTGATGAGCCCCAGTTTCAGCCAGAATCTCAGTGCTTCCCGGAATGTAGGCATGCGCGAAGGGTGTCGAAGTGATCGACGAAAGCGATCAAATTTTGTAAGTGCCCGGCTTGGGAACAGGGGCGACAGGATGCGCGTCGGAGAGCTTCAGGGTGTCCGGCGCGAGATCCTGCTCGGATTTCCAGAGATCCTCCCAGGTGATGCGTTGGCCGGTGTGCGCGGCCTCGCGGCCGAGGATGCCGAGCATCGTGCTGAGCACCATGCGGTCGCCGGTGTTGAGCGCCTCGCCCTTGCGGATCGCGGCGAACCACTCGTTGTGGCAAACTTGGTACATGTCCGCAGGCGCGGCGCGGTAGGCCCAATTCATCTTGCCGGTGGGATCCTTGGTGAGAACGCGACCCGGTGCCTCCAGCGTGCCTTTCTCACAAAACACGCGGTCGACCACCTCGTTGAAGCAACCGCCGTGCTGGCGCTGGCCGACCTGGCAGAAAACCCCGCCCGGATATTCGTAGGTGACATCGTAGTGATCCCACACGTTGCCGTCGTCCGTGCGCTGGGTGCGACCGCCGCCGCCACGGGCCGCGATCGGTTCCACATCGCCCATCGCCCACGAAACCTTGTCCACGGTGTGGATGCACTGCTCAAGCAGCGGGCCGCCGGAGAGCCACTCATGTCCCATCCAGTTGCGCACCTGCCACTCCACATCGCCCCATTTCGGATCGCGCTGGTCGATGGAGGTGGAGGGTTTGGGGACGTTGGCGAGGTAGGTGCCGTAAACGGAAATGACGCGACCGAGTTCACCGGCCAGAAGTTTTCCGTAACCCTCGCGCACGGCGGGATCGAAGCGCCAGCAATAGCCGTGCTGGAGGGTGAGGCCTTTCTCTTTCGCGAGGCGTGCGGTTTCCATGACGGATTTCACGCCGGCCACATCCACGGCCATCGGTTTCTCGGCGAAAACATGTTTCCCCGCCTCGATGGCCGCGCGCATGTGCTGGGGACGGAAGCCGGGAGGCGTGGTGAGCAGCACCACATCCACGCCGCTTTCGATGACTTTCTGGAAGGCATCCAGCCCGGAAAACTGCCGCTCCTGCGGAACCTCCAGCCTGCCCTCGAAGCGTTTCAGGTTGTTCAGCGCCTTGGGGATCTGCGTGTCGAAGACATCGCCGATGGCCCACAGGATGGTGTTGTCATCCGCGGCAAGCGCCTGGCTTGCCGCCCCGGTGCCGCGCCCGCCGCAACCGATCAATCCGATCTTGAGCTTCGCGTTGTTGGCGGGCGCGCCGATCAGGAGGTTCGGGAAAGCGGAGAGTGCGGCGGTGGCTCCGGCAGCATGTAGAAACGAGCGGCGGTCGATGGGTTTCATGATCCTCCTCATTACAGCAGAACCGGCACTTAGCTTACAGTCAAAATACCAGCTCAGTGTGCCGAGCCTTGGTGCTCTTGAATGTATTCTTGTTTCAGACCGAGGGCTTCGGGAGCGTGGAGTACAAGCATCTTCATGCGCACATCGGCCGGAATGGTTTTCCGCGTGGCTTTGGAAACAACGATCATCAGGCCGATGGAAAGTGGAACGGACCAGATCGCGGGCTGCTCGGCGAGGATGCGGAGCAGTGGGTTGGCGACCCAGAATTCGTTGATGCTGCTGAAGCCGGAGAAGAGCTTGCCCATCGGCCCCTTGTCGAGGGCGAGGGTGGAGGCGTTGACGAGCGCGGCGGAGAACAGGGCGCAGAGGCCACCCGTGAGCATGCCGGTGGCCGCGCCTTTCATGGTCATTCCGCGCCACCACACGCTCATGAACAGCAGCGGGAAATAGCTGGCGGCGGCGATCGCGAAGGCCTGTCCGACCATGAAATTGATCTCCAGAGGCTCGACCATCGCGCCGAGCAGAACCGATACGCTACCGACGAGGACGGCGCACCACTTGAACATTTTCATCCGCTCCTCCGGCGAGGACTGCGGGCGGATCATGCGGCCATAGACATCGTGGGCGAGGGCACCGGTCATGGAAACGAGCAGACCGGAGAAGGTGCTCATGAACGCGGCGAAGGCACCCGCGCAGGTGATGCCGCTGAGGATGGAGCCGAGGATGCCGTATTTTTCTCGGATCAGGATGGGCAGTTCGAGCACCACCTTGTCCGGCCCCTTGGAACCGGATGCCTCGTAGAGCTCCGGCAACAGGTTCCGCCCCAGCACGCCGAAGACCGGCGGGAACACATAGAACACGCCGATCAGGATCATCACCCACATCGTGGTTCTCTTCGCTGCGATGCCGTCGGGGTTCGTGTAGAACCTGACCAGGATGTGCGGCAGTCCCGCCGTGCCGCAGACGAGGGCGACGATGAGCGAGAAAGTATAGAGCAAGGAGTAGGGCTTCGATTCCTCGGGGGTGAGACCAGCTGCCTTCGCGGCCTTCGTCGTCAGCGGGCCGAAGGGTGCGATCCAGTCTTCGTCTTTCGGAGCTTTGGAAGGAAGTGCCTCCTTGACATCTACCGTCTGCACGATGGCGGGCGGGGCGTCGGTGACGGAGCGGTTTAGTGAAAGGTTTTTTCCATAGCCGCCATAAACCGACAGGAGCACGAAGATCGGCACGGAGATGGCGAACATTTTAATCCAATACTGAACGGCTTGCACGAGGGTGATGCCTTTCATGCCGCCGAGCGCGACGTTGAGCGTGATCACCGCGCCGACCACCAGCACGCCCACCCAATACGGCAGACCGGGGAAAATGTAGGCGAGAGTGACGCCCGCGCCTTTCATCTGCGGCATGGTGTAGAAGAATCCGATAAAGAGCACGAAGCACACCGCGATCTTGCGGAAAACCGGCGAGTCATAGCGGCCTTCCGCGAAATCCGGGATCGTGTATGCGCCGAAGCGGCGCAGCGGCCCGGCGATGAACAGCAGCAGAAAAAGGTAGCCGCAGGCATAACAGACCGGATACCAAAGCGCGTCATAGCCGGAGAGCATCACCATCCCGGCGATGCCCATGAAACTGGCGGCGCTCAGATATTCACCGGAGATCGCGGAGGCATTCCAGCCAACCGAAACGGAACGACCGGCGACAAAGAAATCGGACGCGGACTTGGAGGATTTCGCGGAGCGGAAGCCCATCCAGATGGTGACAAACACCGTAATCGCGGAGAAGCCGAGGATCCAGGGATCAATATTCATGGTTTTGTATATGGATTAGGATTGGCGCTTGTTACCCTCGGCGGCCACCTGCACCTCGGCCTGTTCCAAGGCGATCGAGCGCACGATGAACCATTTCGCGATCATCCAGACGTAGGGGAAAAACAGCACACCGAGGATCAGCCATGTGAGTGTAAATCCACCGACCCGCTGCGCCATGAGATCCGGCGCGAAGTAATTCAGCAGCGGCAGGCCGAAGAGCAGGATGATGAATGCTGTTGCGCAGGCGATGGAGAGCTTGAGCTGGCGTTTCATCAGGCCGTGTAGGAATTCCTCGCTGTGGATGAAATCGGAATCGTCGTGGGTCGGCTCGGGCATCGGCGTGGGATGTTTGGATTCGGTTGTCGCCAGAAAGCGGCATTAAACGTCCACGAAAACAGGGGGCGCGGCGCGTCCCGTCAAGAACCATTTGGCTGGGCGGCGGTCAGGGCGCTCATGCTGTGGCGGGTTCGCCGTGGAATGATAGGAAATGTGGTTCAGTATCACTGCGATACGAATGCCTTCTCCCTGCCCGAATCCCTGACAGCTAGCCCGCGATCTGATTAACGCCCTGCAACCGAAATGTCGGGGTTCTGAATGAATGCCGGGAAACATTGTCAAATCACGAGCCGCGCGCCCGGCGCGTCGTTGCATTCGTTGAGCGCGTCAATCCCTTTCTGCACATGGAGTTCCATGGTTTCGGTGAGTGTGGGGAGGGCTTCTCGGAGTTTCATCTCGGAAAATTCCCTGACATCGATGGGTGGCGCTATTCTCGCCATCGCGCGGCGCGGGCCGGTTCTTGGCATGGTGCGGGAGTGGAAATCCTCGGCGATTCGCTCCACGGTCTCGTCGTAGCGGTCAATGGTCGGGTGTTCTGTCAGATAGGGCGTGAGGTAGCCGTGGATACGGAGGGCGAGGATCGCGCGGTCGGCGAGGCCGGTGATGTGTGGGTGAGGCTGTGCGTCGGGGTCGGAGCGGAGTTGGTGGATTTTCGCGCGGGTCTTGGCGATGCGGGCAACGAGCGGCGTGGCCTCCGCGGCGGCGATCTCCAGACCGTTCTCGACCTCCGCGACGAGGTTCGCTGCGAAGTTTTCCAAAAGGCCGAAGAGCGAGGGATGATCCGCGTGGATTTTTCCGTGAAGCCCGTGCTTCCGCAAATAGCCGCTGAGGATGTGCCGCCCGAGGCCGAGGACGGCATCGACGGGCTGCTGCGTAGAGCCTTTCGGAAAGGCATGGCCGCTGGCCGCGCCGAGCCGGATCATGCGTTCGGTGATCGTTTCGCGCGGGGTGGTGAGGTGGGTGAACTTGAGGCTCACGGGAATGATTTTCACCGCCGCGTCGGTGGCCGCCTGCGCCTTGAGCGCGATGAACGCCGCACCGTCGAGGAAGGGCGTGGCGCGGTCGTTGGTGAGATACACGTTGCCCTCGGGGAAAATGTTCAGCGCCTTTTTCCCCTCGGAAAGAACCTTGATGGCGGCGGCCATCGCCTTGCGGTCGCTGCCCTCGCGGTCGATGGAGAAATTCCCCATTTTCTGCATGCTCCACGCGGTGAGCTTGCTGCGCAGGAAGACATCGTAGGCCGCCATGAAACAAGCATCCACGCCAAGCCGACGCTGGACTTCGGTGAGCGCCTGCGGATCGCTGTGGCTCGGGTGGTTGATGACGAAGAGCAGCCGATCTCCGTTTCCCCGCGCCTCGGCGAGCGCATCGAGTTCGCCGTCCACGGAAATCTCGCGGATACGATGGTTCGGGCCGGGGAGAAAGAGATGCCGGTTCAGCGCCCTGCCCAGCCGGATCAGCGGAGCGGACGGCCGCGCCTCGAAGAAGCGGTAGGGGGCGTCGGAGAACTCAAGCACGGGGAACATTTCCCGTTTCCCCCGCCCGCTGTAAAGCAACTCCGCGCTGGGAGCGGAGGAACGATGGCTTTCAGGACTTCGGTTTGTTCTTCTGCGTCCTCAAGCGCCGGGTGATCGCGAGGATCGCCGGGTGGGTGAAGCGGCGCTCGGCCGTGATCGCGTAAAACTGCGTTTCCACGTCCTTTGTTTTTCCGATCGGGACGAAACCGTATCTCTCGAACGCCTCCGAGGCGACCACGGTCGGCACGGCGATGAATCCGTGGCCGCTGGTCGCCACGATTTTCGTCAGGGCCGCGTCTTCGAACTCGGCCACGACGCGCGGTTCCACGCCCACGCTGCGGAACCATTTCTCCAAGTCCCGCCTGAGGTTGCAATTCTGGGTCGGGAGAAGGGCGGGCGCTCCGTCGAGATTGCGGGGGAAGCGTCCCTTGAGTTTTTTCACAAATCCCGGCATCGCGCAAAAGGTGATGGGGGAAGAACCCAGCGGATGGTTGAAAACCTTGCCCGCGATCCCGGGCGAGGCGGGCTCGTCGGAGAGCACCACATCCAGGCGGTGGGTGTTGAGCTGGGAAACGAGATCCGCGAGCTTGCCTTCGTGGCAGGTGAGTTGCACGGGCGGCTGGTGGTCGAGCACGGGGCGCAACATGTCGTAGCTCATCAGCTTCGGGAACGAGTCCACGATGCCGACATGTAGCCGCAGCCCGCGGACGCCAGGAGCCTGCTTGGTGGCGCGAAGGATCTCGCCGCCGAGGGTGAAGATCTCCTCGGCATGTCCGTAGATCAGCTGGCCGAACTCCGTGAGCGCGAGCGAGCGCCCGCTGTTGCGGAACAGCGGCTCGCCGAGGCTCGCCTCCAGCAGCTTGATCTGCGTGCACATCGAGGGCTGCGAGACGCGCAGCTTTTCCGAAGCGCGCCGCAGGCTGCCTTCCCTGGCCACCGTCCAGAAGTAGCGCAGGTGGTGGTAATTGAGGAAATCGTTCTCGGGCAATACTTCCACTTTCTGGAATGGTTAATGTGATTTTGAGTATTATGCAAACGCTTTTCCGGAACGCAATGTCTGCTCGCCAATCCGAGCGACCATGAAACTGACCCTGACCCACCGCAACCACCCCCCATCGAAGTCCATCATCGAGATGATCCAGGCCGAGCTGAAATCGATCCTGCCCGATCTCCAGATCGACGAGGCGCGCGTCCATCTGGAGCGCAGCCTCACGGACAGCCCGCCGTTCAGCGCGTCCTTCCACCTCGTGACGCCCGGGCCGGACGTGATCGTTTCCGCCACGGACCACACCTTGCGGGCCGCCGTCCTGAAGGCGTTCCAGCTCATCGCCGACAAGATCGAACACCGCCAGACGAAACGGACGCGCCGTCGCGAAGCCGCGCCCGCGATCGAGCTCACACGCCGCCGCCCTGCCGGAGGCAAACGCCCCTGATTCGAACCTCTCAATTATAAATCATAACCGAATTCAAAATGGACATCCTCTCCCTACTCGCCGCCACCGCCGCCGATCCCGCCAGCATGAAGATGTGGGCTTATGTCGGATTCATCGGGCTGGTCATGCTTTTCCTAGCCCTTGATCTCGGCGTTTTCCACCGGGAAGCCCACGAGGTCACCATGAAGGAATCCGTCATCTGGTCGTGCATCTGGCTGGCTTGCGGTCTCTCGTTCACCGGTTTCATCTACCTCGCCTACCAACACCATTGGCTGGGCCTGGGCTTGGATACACCGGTCTATGCGGGGGGAGCCATCGCGCTCGGGGAAGTGACGGGCGGTACGGCGGCGATCCAGTATCTCACCGGCTACGTCGTCGAGAAGTCGCTGGCGATGGACAACATCTTCGTCATCGCGATGATCTTCGGCTATTTCGCGATCCCGGCGAAATACCAGCATCGCGTGCTTTTCTGGGGAATCATCGGCGCGCTCATCATGCGCGGCGCGATGATCTATCTCGGCGCCGAGCTGATCATGAACTACACGTGGATCCTCATCGTGTTCGGTCTCTTCCTGATCCTCACGGCGGTGAAAATGGCGCTGATCAACAGCCACAGCGATCCGGGCAAGAACCCCGTCGTGAAACTCGCCAAGCGCTTTTTCCGCACCGTGGATTTCTACGACGGCCAGAAATTCTTCACGCGCCGCACCGTGGCTCCGACCTATGGCAAGGATCCTGCGACGGGCAAGGAAGTTCAGTTGCCCGCCGAGCCGGGCACGCTGTCCGCGCGCCATGCGATCACCCCGCTGTTCCTAGCGCTGATCATGGTTGAGATCACGGACCTTGTGTTCGCGGTCGATTCCATTCCCGCGATCTTCGCGATCACGCCCGATCCGTTCATCGTCTTCACGAGCAACATCTTCGCGATCCTCGGCCTGCGCGCCCTGTATTTCTGCCTGGCCGCCCTCATCGCGAAATTCCGCTACCTCAAGCCTGCGCTGATCCTGATCCTGGGCTTCGTCGGCATCAAGCTCCTGCTCCTAGCCGGGCCGCCGTATCTCGATGACTTCGGCCTCAGCGCGTCGGAGATGAAAAGCATCAAGATCGATCCGTTCGTATCCCTGGTGATCGTCCTCGGCACGCTCGCTGCGGCGACGGTGATGTCCGTCCTGATCCCCCACAAGGAGGAAGCAGACCCCGCATGAACAACCGGCAAATGACGGTGCGCACCATCCGGGACTCGTTTCCAGCCCACCCAAGGTCATGACCGATATCGCACAACGCATCGTAGCTTCGCGGCCTTTCCATGCCACCATCATCGGGGTGATCCTGCTGGTAGGTGTGCTGGCGGGGCTGGAAACGAACGCCGCCCTCGTCGCCAGCCACGGAACCCTGTTGCGCACCCTCGATGCCGCCGCCCTGGCGGTTTTCGTCGCCGAGATCGCTCTGAAAATCACGGCGCATGGCCGCCGACCGCTCGATTACTTCCGCGACGGGTGGAATGTCTTCGATTTCGCGGTCGTGGTTCTCTGCCTGATGCCGTGGGACTCGCAGTTCGCCGTCGTGCTGCGCCTGGTCCGGACGCTGCGGTTGCTGCGCCTCGTCACGGCGCTGCCCAAGCTGCAACTGCTGGTCGGGGCGCTGATCAAGAGCTTCGCCTCCATGGGCTACGTAGGTTTGTTGCTGAGCCTGATGCTGTACATCTACGCCATCGCCGGCGTGCACCTCTTCGGCGGCCACGACAAGGAGCACTTCGGCAGCCTGTCGCTGGCGTTTTTCACGCTCTTCCAGACGATCACCCTGGATGATTGGAAATTCCTTTTCGAAAGCGCGAAAGGTTCGTCCCCCGCAGTGGCGGCGATCTATTTCATCAGTTTCATCCTGCTCGGGACGATGATCATGCTGAATCTCTTCATCGGCGTCATCATGAACAGCATGGAGGAAATGCACTCCGACCTGGATGAATACAACGCGGCGAAACGCGGCGATACCGAAAAGGATCGCGTGCTCGACGACCTCGCCGCGCTGGATGAGCAGTTGGCTTCTTTGAAAAGCAAACTCGCCGAACTGCGCGCCAGGCTGACGAACGACGCACGCTGAGCCTGGGGCATCCTCGCAACCGGTTTTCGCGCGCCCGTCAGGGCTAGATCAGCTAAATATGAAGTCTGATTCCAAGATTTTGAATCGACAAAGTTGAACAAGTTGACAACTTTGTGGGTATGAATCGACTCACCATTGAAATCGATCCGGAGCAGCATCGCCAGATCAAGACTTTAGCGACGTTTTCCGGCATGACGATCAAGGACTTCATCCTCAGCAAGACGCTTGGCACGAAGCGGGATGCGGCAACGGACACGACGGATCAACTGATGAGGTCGCCACGAAACGCGGCGCGTCTGCGGGAGGCGATCGCAGCTCCGGCCTCCGAGCACCGGGTTTTTGAATCCGTGGAAGACCTTAAGGATGCGCTTGGAATTTAAGCCGCAGGCCTTCGAGGATCTCCAGTATTGGGTTCAGACAAATCCGAAGCTGGCCAAACGTTTGCTGCGCCTGATCGAGGAGACACGGCGCGATCCTTTTGGCGGCATGGGCAAGCCTGAGCCTTTGCGCGGCGAGCTGTCCGGCTGGTGGTCGAAGCGCATCGACCAGGGGCAGCGGCTAATTTACCAGGTCGAGGCCGATCGTCTGGTGATCGCCCAAGCCCGGGGACATTACGATGATTGATAGGCGGTTGACCGTAACTCAGGCTACTAGCCCGAAACGGCAACACCGGGAGTCTTGGAATGCGCGTGTTGCGGGAAGTCGAAGGTCAACACGAGCGGTTCGGTGCCCGTGTTCTCGATTTCGACACCGCCTTTGGAAAGCGCGGCCTGGGTGATGAATCCGATCTCGGGATAGATTTCGCCAAGCTTCATGCCCTGGTGATACTTCACTTCAAGTTTTCCAACACGGCCGCGTCCGCCATTCGTGTGGAACAGCGCAGGGCTCTCCGGGCGGAAATTCAGCTTGGCGCCGGGTGCCACGATGAGGCGGAGAATGGAGCACTTCTGGTCGCCGAGGAAATCCCCATAGACGATCCACTTTGCGTCCACTCCCTCGCCGGCGAATTCCTCGGCGGTGATGGCTGGGCGAGAGTTCGTCTTCACGAAGTTCGGATCCTGGTTCGCTGCGAAGTCGAACTTCTCCACCAGGTATTCCCAGTCTTCGTGCTTGTCCTTCGGATAGTCCTCTTCCCGGCAGGCGTAAAAGGCATCAGCCGCTCCGATCCGCCCATCGAGCGTCAGGTCTTCGGCGAGGAAATGCTCGTCCATCGTGACGTGAAGCTCGTGCGTGCAAAGATCCGTCGGCGAGTGGAGCACCCCGTTCGGCATCACGAAGCCGTTGTCGATGTGCATCATGGTGTGGGAAGACAAGTGCCTTACACCGTTATACTCGCCCTGCCCCCAACTTTTCATACAGGCAAGGAACTCGTCCTTCGTCACGAACGGATACAGCCCCATGGCCGTGGTATGGTAATGCGACGGACTGACGCCGGGATTGTCGTAGGAATTGATGTCGTAAACCTCCCACTTCGACCAGTGAAGGTGGTGGGGGATGGGGTTCAGGTTGTCGAATTTCTTGGACACGATCGGCCATGTCGGCTGCCCATAGAGGGCTTTCGAAAAGGCGGTGATCTTTTCGCCCATGATTGCTTCCGGATTGGTGAGGATCAGATCCTGTAGCGAGATGACCTGCCCGGCGGGAGTGAGCACATGCGCTTCCCCTTCGCGAAACGGGGCTTTTCCCGTGCGGGTATCGATGACGCCTGTCACAATGGGCACCGTGCAGCACATCCAGACCTCATCGAGACCGGTGCCACCCATGTAATCCGGGTAGTAGGATTCCGCATCCAGACGAAGGCGTTTTCCCGGGGAGCAAAAGGTGCGGCCGGCATAGCGGTGCAGAAGCAGCAGCACCCCGTCGTTCTGCTTGAGGCAGTCATCGAGAATCGAATCCGATCCCCCATCGATGACGTCGAGTTGGGGATATTCGTGCAGTTTGTCCGGAAGAATTGAAGTCGAGGTGGCCATGGCGGGCGGAGTGTGAAGATTCGGAAAGAGCCAAGCAAGAGCGAATGACTCTGTGGCGAATCTTGACGCTCCTGCGGTCGGGCATCACAAAAAGAAATGATGCGCCAAGCCCCGCTATTGAGACTTTCAGCCGTATCGGTGATCCTATGCCAAGCCCCGTCCTGCGCGATCTACGACGGTGGGGGAGGTCAAGGGATTCGGATACGGGTGGGCGAGTCTGCGGAGATTGTGGAGCGCAATGTCAAATTGATCTCCGTGGATGAGACGTCGGCCAGAGTCAGGATTGGTTCGGGGCGCAAGATCCGAGAACTGACACTAGGTCATCATGAACCTGTGGACTACACGCGGGGTCTAGTGGTCAACAAAACCGACACCAAAGGGCAAACCGCACGGATCTCAGGCTTCCGCATTACCCGCACGCTCAATCCCTTTCAGCCGTTCTGAGACAAAAAGGCAAGCGCCCTTCATCGGCCAAGCCATCCCGCTTTCAGCGCCTCGGCTTTTTCCAAGGCGTCGGCTCCCAGCAGGGTGGCATGTCCCATTTTCCGCATCCCGATCGCGTGGCGCTTTCCGTAGAGATGTAGGACGGTGTCAGGCATGGAAAGGAGCGGAGTCCAGTCGGGCGGTTCGGTTTCGCTTTTCCAGAAATCGCCGAGGAGGTTGAGCATGACGCAGGGGGAAACGAGGCGGGTCGAGCCGAGCGGCAGGCCGAGGGCGGCGCGGAGCTGCTGCTCGAACTGGGAGGTGGCGCAGGCGTCAAGCGTATGGTGGCCGGAGTTGTGCGGGCGCGGAGCCATCTCGTTGACGAGCAGGGAGCCGTCCGGTTTCACGAAAAACTCGACCCCCATGATCCCACGGTAACCGAGCGCGACGGCGACGTTTTCCGCAATCTTTTTGGCTTCCTCCGCTACGCCTTCCGCGATTCTCGCCGGGACGATGGATACATCGAGGATGTGTGAACGGTGGCGGTTCTCGGCGGGATCGTAGGTGACCGTTTCGCCGTCCTTGCCGCGCACGACCATCACGGAAATTTCCTTTTCGAAAGGAACCCACGCCTCAAGCACGGCTCGCTGTTTCCCGAATTTATCCCAGACTTCCGCCGGGTTTTCATCGCCGGTGATCTTGAGCTGGCCTTTGCCGTCGTAGCCGAAATCGGCGGTCTTCAGCACGCCTGCACCGCCCAGTTCGGACATGGCCTTTGTGAGGCCGCCGAGGGTTTCGATCACCCAGAAGGCAGTGCAAGGGATATCGTTTGCGCGCAGGAAATTTTTCTCACGTTCGCGGTTTTGGCAGATGCCGACGGCTCCGGGGGAGGGGAAAAGGCCGATTTTTTCCGCTACGCCACGCATGGTGGCGAGCGGGATATTTTCGAATTCCACGGTCGCCACGGTCGCAGTCTTGCAGAACTCCGCGAGCGCTTCGGAATCGTCGAAGGGCTTGTCGATGACCATGTCCGCGACCTCCACCGCCGGAGCTTCCAGGCCGCCCGTCCAGACCACGGAGCGCACGCCCATGCGCCTCGCCGCCAGCGCCAACATGCGCCCGAGCTGGCCGCCGCCGATCACGCCGACGACCTGTTGCTTGTCCAAAGGGAAAAATACGGAGGCTGACATGGTGGGCCGTTCAATCGAGTTCAGGCAGTACCGCCTCGGTTACCTTCGCGGTCTGGTTTTTGCGGAAATCCGCCAGCTTCTCCGCCAGAGCCTCATCGGTGGTGGCCAGCATCGCCACGGCAAAAAGCGCGGCGTTGGTGGCTCCGGCTTCCCCGATCGCGAAGGTAGCCGTGGGGATGCCTGCGGGCATTTGCACGATGGAAAGCAGCGAGTCGATGCCTTTGAGCGCCTTCGATTGGACGGGCACCCCGAGCACGGGCAGTTCGGTCATGGCGGCGACCATACCCGGCAAGTGCGCCGCGCCGCCTGCTCCCGCGATGATGCATTTCAGGCCGGAGGCCTTCGCGCCTTTTGCGTATTCAACGAGCCGATCCGGCGTGCGGTGGGCGCTGACGACCTCCGCTTTGAACTCAACGCCGAAGCCCCGCAACACGCGCGCCGCGTGTCCCATCGTCGGCCAATCCGACGCGCTACCCATAATGATGCCGACACTCATAGAAGGGGTGAGTTTGCCCGTCCGCCCCGCGCCAGTCAATATCGGCGTTTCCGGAATGACCGGAAGGCTGTTGACCTGGCCGACGACCTCCCGCACGCTCCGCGTCGTGGCGGAAGATGATGATGAAAATCCGATCTCGGAGGTCAGGCGCGCCATTGACGCGCAGGACGGCTCCGCGCTGCTCGCGGCGGCGGAGGATTGCCACTACGCCGACCTCGCGGAGCTTTACGAACACCTCGACGACGACGAGCGCGATTTCTTTTTCAAAACGATCGGCCCGGAACTCGCGACGGATGTCGTGGCCGAGCTGCCGTTTTCGCTGATCGAGGAATCACTGGGCCATTTCAAGCCCGCCCAGCTTCGCGTGCTGTTAGGAAATCTCTCCGACGACGACCGCGTGGACATTTTCCAGGTCGTCTCCGAGGAGGCGCAGGTGCGTTTCTTCTCCCTGCTCGGCCCGCGCGACAAGGAACTGACGAAGAGCCTGCTGAAATATGAGGAGGACACCGCGGGCGGGCGGATGACAACCCACGTCGGGCGCATCACCGCCGACATGACGGTGAAACAGGCCATCGCCGTCCTGCGCCGCGACCGCGAGGACGCCGAGACGCTGGCCCGGATTTTCGTGGTCGATGAGCAGGGGCGGCTGGTCGGAAAAGTGCGCCTGCGCGACCTCGCCTTCGAAACCTGGGACACCCCGATCCGCGACATCATGGAGGACGCGGACGAATGCATCCTCGCCAGCGAAGACCAGGAGAACGCCGCGCGCTTGCTCTCGCGCTACGACCTTGTGGTGCTGCCGGTGGTCGATGAGTTCCATCATCTACTTGGGGTGATCACCTACGATGACGCTTTGGAAATCCTTCAGGAAGAGTCCACGGAGGACATCGAGAAACTCGCGGGTATCGGCGGTGAGCAAACAGAGCTGACCTACCTCAACACGAACTTCGTGAGCCACTACCGCCGCCGCGTGGCGTGGCTGGTCGGGCTGGCGTTTGTCTCGATCATTTCCGGGTATGTGATGTTCCGCTTCGGCGCGGTGTTGCAGCAAGCCTACGTGCTCTCGCTGTTCCTGCCGATGGTCGTGGCCTGCGGAGGAAACGCGGGCGGGCAATCGGCGACCATGGTGATCCGCGCCCTCGCGCTCGGGGAAATCGGTGCCGACGCTGCGATCCGCATCGCATGGAAAGAGGCGCGTGTCGGGCTTTTCCTGGGACTCACTCTCGGCATTGCCATCGCGGCTTTCATCGCCTTCCTCCTGCCCCATTTCCATCCGCCCGCCACTGGCGCGTTTTCCTTCCCGCTGCTCTCTCTCGCCGTCGCCTGCGCGATCACGCTCCAGGTGCTTTCCTCCACCGTCCTCGGCGCCCTGCTCCCCATCACCGCCCGCGCGATCCGGCTCGATCCTGCCGTCGTCTCCGCCCCCTCGCTCGCCTCCATCGTCGATGTCTCCGGCATGCTCATATACTTCGGCACCGCCGCGGCGATCCTGAACCTTTGATTACGAAGCGGATACTTGGATAAAAAAGACCTTCATTCCGATTCCCCATGTCCACCAAGAAAATCCCAACCACCAAGAGGAAAGTGAGTGCTGCCAGCGAAACCGTCGCCCTGCTCGTGCCGGAAAAGCTCGCCAAACTCGTCCACTATCTCCGCCGCGAGAAGGTTATTCTCGATTCCGATCTGGCGGAGCTATATGGAGTGGCGACCGGCACACTCAACCAGGCCGTCCAACGAAACATCGAGCGCTTCCCCGATGACTTCATGTTCCAACTCACTGAAAACGAGGCGGACTCTTTGCTATCACAAACTGTGATAGCAAAGAATGCGGAGTCGTCATCGCGTTCCAAAGCTGGAAAAGCGAGCGCGCGCGGCGGCCGCCGCAGCCTCCCGTACGCCTTTACCGAGCAGGGCGTAGCCATGCTTTCCAGCGTACTGCGCTCGCCCCGCGCCGTGGAGGTGAACATCGCCATCATGCGCACCTTCGTCCAGCTCCGGCGGCTGATGGATTCCAACGCCCTGCTCGCCGAGAAAATCGAAGCCCTGGAGGAAAAATACGCCGACCACGACCAGCAGTTCCAGCTCGTCTTCGAGGCCATCAAGCAACTCATCGCCTCCCCGGTCCCACCGGCCAAGGAACTCGGCTTCCACACCCTTCCTTCCGCCTCTTCCGCGAAAAAGCCTGCGCGCGATAAGGGCTGACGGAGAAGGATCGTAGGTCGCTGAACGACAGACCTCTTCGAGTCAAAAATCCAAAATCAACAATCATCATTCATCAATCCAACGTAGCGGCGCAATGAAGCAGACGGCGCCGATCAAAATGACGATTTCCGATGGATGATTGTTGATTTTTGATCGGAAGACTTTTCCACGATCCTCAATCCACGATCTTCCCGAAAAACATCGTGAACTCCTGCCGGTTGTAGGTCAGGTGGGTGCGGGCAATCGGTTTCAGGCCCCCTTTTTCCGCGTGGGCTAGGATGTCTTTCTCCAGGGCGTCGATTTCCGGGATGGTTTCCGCGCCGGTGGTTTTGAGGGTGAAGACGACGAGGCCGCCGGGCTTGAGGAAATCGTGGAGGCGGGTGACGTGGGCGATGGCCTGTCGGGGCGCGCCGTTCATGTCGGAGAGGATGGCGTCGTAGCGGGCGCCGCGTGGAGGGATGAAGGCGGCGACGTCGTCCAGGATGAAGGTGAGGCCGGTGTGGCGGGCGAGGCGGGGATCGAGCGGGGCGCGGTCGATGGCGGTGACCTGGTGGCCGCGTTTCAGCAGCTCGGAGGTCATGCCGCCGGGGCTGGCTCCGAGTTCGAGCCAATGGGAGTCCGCCGGAAGGGCAGGGCGGAACATGGTGAGGTAGTGGAGGGCTTCCGCGATCTTCGCGCCGGCGCGGCTGACGGTGTCGTCGGCGTTCTGCGCGATGTATTTCGTGCCGCCGGGGTGTAGGCCGTTGGCGGCCTTGGGGCTGGCGATCCCGGCGTAGAGGCCTTCCTTGCCGATGAGGCAGAAGAGGGTTTCCTTGCCGGAGTTCTGGTCATCGGCGGTTTTCGGGGAACGGGCGGGGAGTTCGAAGACCTGGAGCGTCCGCCCACGGAGGTTCGAGGCGAGGGATTTGTAATACGGCTTCTGCGAGCCGGGATCAAG
Organism: Verrucomicrobiota bacterium; assembly: GCA_046051965.1. Lineage (GTDB taxonomy): Bacteria > Verrucomicrobiota > Verrucomicrobiia > Verrucomicrobiales > Akkermansiaceae > Luteolibacter. The sequence goes on along the minus strand of JBJONG010000003.1, from coordinate 92,203 downwards.
CCGGCCGACGAGGATGGTCTGCGGGTGGCGGCTCTCGAACTTGTAGTAGAGTGTTTGCGCGGCTTTCTCGATGAAGCCCTCCATTTTCTCCGGGTTGCAGGGCCAAGAGTGCTCGACGGGGATGTGCCAGCGGATGAAACGCGCAGCGGGGGAGTCCGTGATGCGCTCAGGGGTTTCGGTTTGGAAAACGAAGAACTCGGAGCCGAGCTTTTTCACCTTCTCCGCGCCGAGGATGCTAAGAATTTCCGGGACAAGTCCGGAGAAAACCTCGGAGACGCGGATGAGGTGGGTGGCTGACATCAAACGAAGAGAAGAGGAACCACGGATCAACGCGGATGAACACGGATCAAGAAAGCGATTCTCTCTCTTCCGTTGAGGTTTAGAGTTTAAAATTTAAGGTTTATTTGCCTCGGTTGCTGCGGTCTTCGCCCTTGATGCCCTTGGCGGCGCGCTTGCGGGCGTTTTCGTCGAGGATGCGTTTGCGGAGGCGGATGTTGAGCGGGGTGGCTTCGACGAGTTCGTCGGCATCGATGTATTCGATGGCGCGCTCGAGGGAGAAACGGATGGGCGGGGTGAGCTTGGAGGTCTTGTCCTTGCCGGAGGAGCGCATGTTGTCGAGGTGCTTCTCCTTCACGGGGTTCACAGGCATGTCGCCGACGCGTGGGTTTTCACCGACGAGCATGCCGGGGTAGATCGCGTCGTTGGGGCCGACGAAGAGGATGCCGCGATCCTCCAGCGCCTGGAGCGAGTAGGTGGTGGCGACGCCCGCCTCCATGGATACTAGGGTTCCCGTAGTTCTCGTCACGATCTCGCCGGCGTGGGGACCGTATTCGCGGAAAAGGTGGGACATGATGCCATGGCCGGAGGTGAGGTTGACGATTTCCGTTTCGAAACCGATCAGGCCGCGCGTGGGGATGAGGGCGGTGATGAGGGTTTCGCCGGACGGCTCGGTCTCCATGTTTTCCATCATGCCCTTGCGGTTGATGAGAAGTTTCAGGATGCCCTGGGTGTATTCGCCGGGGGACTCGATGTAGAGGGTCTCGAAGGGTTCGAGGAGCTTGCCGGACTCATCGCGGCGATAGATCACGGTGGGCCGGGAAACGCAGACCTCGAAGCCTTCGCGGCGCATCGTTTCCACAAGGACGGCGATCTGCATCGCGCCGCGCGCGGAGACGTTGAAGACGCCGGCCTGGTCGGTGTCCTCGACCTGGAGGGAGACGTTGGTCTTGATCTCGTGCATCAGGCGCTCGCGGATGGCGCGGGAGGTGACGTGCTTGCCTTCCTTGCCGCCGAGCGGGCCGTCATTGATGGAGAACTCCATGGAAACGGTCGGAGGGTCGATTTCCACGAACGGAAGCGCCTGCATGTCGGCGGTGGCGGCGAGGGTCTCGCCGATGTCGATGTTCTCGATGCCCGCCGCGATGCCGACGATGCCGCCCGCGCCGCAACCTTCCGAGTCCTCGGTGGCGAGGCCGGAGTAGGTGAAGGTTTTCATCACCTTGGACTGCTGCTTGGTGCCGTCCTTGCGGTGGAGCCAGATGGTATCGCCCTTTTTCACGGAGCCGCCGAGGACTTTCCCGACCGCCACACGGCCGACGAAGCTGTCCCACTCAATGTTCGAGACGAGCATGTGGAAAGGCGCTGCCGGATCGGCGGCGGGCTCGGGGATGAACTCGATGATTTTCTTGAGCAGCGGGATGCAATCCTTCCTCTCGTCATCGGGGTGATCCATGAAATAGCCGTCGCGGGCGGAGCCGTAGGAGAAAGGCGCGTTGAACTGCTCCTCGGTCGCGTCGAGATCCAGGAAAAGCTCCAGCACCTGGTCGTGCACCTTGAGGGGGTTGGAAAGCGGGCGGTCGATCTTGTTGACGACGACGATGGGCTTCAGACCCTCGGCGAGGGCTTTGCGGAGCACGAAACGGGTCTGAGCCTGTGGGCCGCCTGCCGCATCGACGACGAGGAGCACGCCGTCCACCATTTTCATGACGCGCTCGACCTCGGCACCGAAGTCGGCGTGGCCCGGGGTGTCGACGATGTTGATTGTGTAGCCGTCGTAAAGGATGGCGGTGTTCTTCGCCTTGATGGTGATGCCTTTTTCGCGCTCCAGATCCATGGAGTCCATGGCGCGCTCTTGGGTGGCTTGGTTTTCACGGTAGGTGCCGCCGGCTTTCAGGAGCTGGTCAACGAGGGTGGTTTTCCCATGGTCAACGTGGGCGATGATGGCGAGGTTACGGATCTTGAGTGACATAAAATGAGACGGTCGGAGGCTTCGGGCGCGGGGCTATGGAGGGTTTTTCCCTCGATGGCAAGGCGCGAATGCGGTGCCGCGTGTCACGTTCCCGCCGTTTTGCCTTTGTAGAAAAGCCCGAACACCGCGAAACACATGGCGATGATCGCGGCGAGGATCCACCAGAACATTTCCCATCCCGCGCCGGTTTCATCCACGCAAACGCTGCGGAGCCATGCGCAAAACAGCGCGCCGACCAGCGGGCCGATGCCGGAAGTCATCAGTCCGAGCAGCCCCTGCGCCTGTCCGCGCAGTGCGGGATCGACGCGGCGATCCAGATAGACCTGGGCGGTGACGAAATAGATCGTGTAGCAAACGCCGTGGAGCGCCACGCCCGCCACGTGCCAAGCGACAACACCCACCAGACCCGCGTATCCGCTCAGCCCATATCGCAGGACGGAAAGCCCCAGCCCCCACATCAGCAGGGTTTTCAGCCGGAAACGCGCCATCAGCAGACCCAGCGAAAGCATGGCTGCGATCTCGCTCCACTGGCCGACGGTCATGGTGGCTGTCGGAGTCTTGTTGCCGAGCATCTCGAACATTTCCCCGGAATACATGTAGAACGCCACCAACGGGATTGAGAACAGCCCGGTGACCGTGAGGAGAACGGCATGGTCGCGGTGGCGGAAAAGCGAAAACGCACCGAAGCCCATCGCGCTGCGCCAGGATTTTCCCTGCCCGAGCGGCGGCGTATCCGGCACACCGAAAGAAATGATCCCCGCGATGATCCGCGCCCCGGCTGCGGCGTAACCGACCACCAAACTGCTGTCCGCATCGAGCGCGTAGCTCGTCAGGAAACCCGCGGCCATCCAGCCCAGCGTCGCGCCGAGTCTCACCAGCGGGTAGCGATTCTCGCCGTCATTGAGGTTCGCGAGGCTGATTGTGGCGAGCAGTCCCCACGTTGGTCCGGATACCGTAGCGTAAAGCGCGATCCCCGCGATGAACCACCACGGATGCAGCCCGATATCGAGCGCCCCGAAGGCGAGGAAAATGGCGACCGCACCGAGCAGCGAACTCCAGCCCATGAGTTTCTGCGCGGCGATGCGTTCGTCCGCCAGTGCCCCGCCGATCAGCGGGGAAAACAGGGAGCAGATCGGCGCGACGGCGAACACGGCGGCGACCCAGCCTTCCAGACCCTCCGCCTTGAGTACATTGGTGAGCGAGGGCACCCAGAATCCGGGAGCCATGCCATGGAAAAACGAAAGCGCCCACAACTTCACAAACACACCCTTGGCCTCGGATTTCCGCTCCACACGCCACGCATATCCGGAATCCGTGCGCTGGCAAGACTTCCGCCCGGATTCTTCCGCCTAGCCGAATTCCTTGAGCAGGATGCCCGCGCAACGGTCCGCCTCGGCCAGGGTCCGGGGAGTGCCATCCGTATCGAAAAATCCCTCAGCTCGCAGCGCCTCCAGCCCCCGGATCACACGCGCGTCCGGCTTGATGCGTGGCATGGCCAATACTCCGGTTTTCGCCCCGCTGCTCAGCGCCTCGTAGATCATCGATACGGAATCCTCCGTGACCCAGACGGTTTCCAGAGTGGAAAGTTTTCCCGCGAGCCAGCCGGGTTGGGTCTGTTGGTGAGGGTAAATCTCCAAGGCGGGCAGTTCCTTTTTAAGCTCGCCGAGAAACCCCTCCGGCGTGCGCCGTGAATCCGCCGCCTGCCACGAATCGTCGCCGGCGATTCTTCTGATTTGCGCCGCCAGAGCCACCGCATCCCAGCCGTGTGTCCTGGACGGTCCGCCGATCAGGAACATGTTGCCGGATCTTTTTCCCGTCCCGGGCAAAACACGGTTCAACGCGCCTTTCGTGGTGATGGCGTTGCGCGGCACTGCTTTTCCCATGAAATCGTGCTCCGGGCAGATGCAAAGATCGAACCATCGGATCGGTAAGCTCGGCCTCATCAGGGAGATGCTCCGTGCGCCGCATCGTCTCGCGATCAGTATCGCGGCGGGATGTGTGGCGTGGCCTGCGGCAATGACCCAGTGCGGGCGCGGCAGGGCGGTGCCCTCGGCAACGGCGGCTCTGAGGCGGAAGAAGAACGACTTTTTCATGTCGAGCCGCAGCGTGTGGATTTCGGCAGGACGTAACCGCGCCAATGCCTCCGCGAGACCGAGCGATTGGTTCTCGTGGCCAGCCTTGCCGTCGCTGATGACGAGGATCCGCAGCACATCGCCCATATGCGGTGAAAGTGCGCAATCCGGCGGGGCTTGGCAAAACGAATTCCGCGCGTAGTGTCATCGTATGTTCCGGAAAATGGTTTTTGCATCCCTAGCTCTTGCCACGTTTCCACTGGCGCAGGCGGCCCCCATGATCTCGAGTTCGGATTTGCGAGGCTTCGGGGAGCTTTCCGGGAGTCGCAAGGCACTCATCGAAGCCGCGCTTGAAGCCCTCGGCGAAGTCTCCGGAATGCCCTACAAATACGGTGGCAACGGCGCGGTGGACGGCGGGTTTGATTGCTCCGGTGCGGTGTATCACGTCCTCCGCAAAGCCGGATTGAAACCACCTCGCACCTCCGCAGACCAGTTCCTCTGGGTCAGGGAAAAGTCGAAACTCCACCCGGTACCCCTAGCCGCCCGCGACATCACACATGAAGCCTTCACCGCCCTCCAGCCCGGCGATCTGCTCTTCTGGACCGGCACTTATGAGCCGGATGACGCGCGGGTGGTGAAGATCACCCACGTCGCCACGTTTCTCGGCTACGAGAAAATAGACGGTCGCCCGGTGATGATCAACGCGACCGATGGCCGTTCTTACCGCGGTGTGAAGGTGAACGGTTACGGTGTTTGTGACTTCCAAGTCCCAAAGGAGGGTTCAAAATCCCGACTCGTAGGCTACGGCGCGCCGCCGGGAGTGAACGCTCCGTAACCGCAATCGGCGGCATGTGCCCAATTTGCCTAGGCGTTTTTCACCTTCTCCCAGGCAGCGGTCCATAGGGGCAGCTTGTCGGCGAGGTAGCCGATCGATTCGCATTTCGCAAACAGTTCTGCGGCGGGGAAAAGAATAGGGCTGCCACGGAAATCCTCGGAAAGATGGCTGTAGGCGGCGGAGTTCGGTGCGCGGTAGCCGATCCATTCCATGTTCTCGGCGGCGATCTCCGCATCGCAGAGATGGTTGATGAAGGCGTGGGCGAGGTCGGCGTTCTTCGCGGATTTCGGGATGCAGAGATCATCGCAGGGAAACGACGCGCCCTCGCGCGGGATGACGATTTCCATGTCGCCGTTCTCATCCTGCGCGGCGATGAGATCGCCCGCGTAACCGTGGACGAGGTGGAACTCGCCGGAAGCGATGCCGGATTTGTATTGCTCGTTCTCGAATTTCGCGATGTTCGCTTTCCATTCGATCGCGAGCGCGGCGGCGGCTTCGAGCTGCGCGGGGTCGGTGGAGTTGAGCGAGTGGCCGAGGCTTTTCAGCGCGGCTCCGAGGACTTCGCGCATGTCATCCAGCAGCGTGGCGCGGCCTTTGATTTCCGGTCGTGTGTAGAGGCTCCAGCTTGGCTCCGCGTTCGGCAATTTCGATTTGAGGTAAGCTACACAGGTCGGCGCCATCATGTAAGGGGCGGAGACCTTCATTTCCGTATCGATGGCGTGGGAGAGGTAGGCTTTGTCGATGTTGGCGAGGTTCGGGAGCTTCGCGTGGTCGAGCGGCTGGAGCAGGCCTTTCGCATCGAGTTCTTTCACCGCGTAGGAGGAAGGGACGAGGATGTCGTAGCCGGTCGCGCCGGATTCGATCTTCGCGATCATCGCTTCGTTGGAATCGAAGGTGTCGATCACGACCTTGCAGTTGTTCGCTTTCTCGAAGGAGGCCTTCGCCTCATCGCTGAGGTAGTCCGCCCAGGTGAAAACGGTGAGGGTTTGTTGCGATTCCTTGCCTTTGCAGGATGGCAGGAAATTCGCGGTGAGAGCGGCGGACGAGGCGGCGATGAAATGGCGGCGTTTCATGATGGCTATCGGTTTACGGGACGGGTGAGGCGTTGGGAAGCGAATACGAGCAGGAAGGTGAAGAGGAGCATGAGCGTGGAGAGCGCGTTGATGACCGGCAGTTCCTTGCTTTTCTTGATCATGGAATAAACCAGCGTGGGCAAGGTGTCGGAGCCGGGGCCTTTCACGAAAAAGGTGACCACGTAGTCGTCGATGGACAGGGTGAAAGCCAGCAGCCCGCCTGCCAGGATGCCGGGAAAAAGGATAGGGAAGGTGACTTTCCGGAACGCCTGGAGCCGCGTCGCGCCGAGGTCGCGGGCGGCCTCGACGATGTTCGGATCGAAATCCTGCAAGCGCGCCAGCACCACCAGCGCGACATAGCTCAGGCAGAACGTGATGTGCGCGACGGTTACCGTGGCGAGTGAGAGGCTGACTCCCGCCGCGATGAAAAGCAGCAACAGCGACATGCCCATGAGGATGTCGGGAAGGACGAGCGGGACGTTCACCATCATCCGGTGCGTGTCCTGCAGGCGGGATTTGTAACGGTGCAGCGCGAAGGCGGCGCACGTCCCCAACAACATCGAGGCGGAGGCGGCGATGACCGCGACCTTCAGCGAATTGATCAGCGCGGCGAGGATGTCATCGCGCTCGAAGAGTCGCTCATACCATTTCAGCGTGAAACCTTTCCATTCCGGGCTGTAGCGGGCGGAATTGAAGGATTTCATCACCAGCGCGGCGATGGGAACGTAGAAGAACGCAAGTACGATGAACGTCGTAACCAGCGGGATGCGGGACGGTTTCATGCGGGCTTCTCCTTCCTCCTGAGAAGCATCGGGGCGAGCACAAGCAAGGTCAGCGCACAGGAAAGGGCGGCGGCCTGCGGGAGGTTGCGGTCGTTGAAATTCCGCTGCGCGATCTTGTTGCCGAGCATCTGGCTTTCCGCGCCTCCGACCATGTCGGGGATCACGTAGGAGCCCAGCATCGGGATGAAGACGATGAGCACGGCGGTGACCAGCCCTTGGCGTATGCCCGGCAAAAACACGGAGCGGAAAGCGCGGAACGGCTTCGCCCCGAGATCGCGGGCGGCATCGAGCAGCGCGAAATCAAATTTCTCCGCCGCCGCGAAAATCGGCAGGATCGCGAAGGGCAGGTAGGTGTAAACGCTGACGATGATGACGGCCGCGGAGTTTCCTAACAGGCGGTCGGTTTCCCCGAGCAGGCCGATGGAGCGCAGGGTCTCGGCGATCGCGCCCTCCGCATGGAGGATCTGCTGCCAGGCGAACACGCGGATCACGAAGTTCGTCCAGAACGGGATGATGATCAGGATCAGGATGCGCGAGCGCCACTTCGGCGGGAGCTTCGCAAGGTGCCACGCCACCGGCAGCGCGAGCGCAAGGCACAGCGCGGTGGTGAAAAAGCTGATGAGCACCGTGCGCAGCAGCAGGCTCGGATAGATGGGGTCTTTCAGCGAACGGATCGCATCCAGGCTCCAGCCCTCGCCGATTCCCCCCGCAGGCAGCGCCGGACGGAAGGCGATGGCGAAAATGATCGCCAGCGGAACGAACACGAAAAGCGCCAGCCAGATCAAGCTGGGCGCCGTCGCGAGGAGTTCCGGTTTGCGGGCTTTCATGATTGAACCGGCAGTGCGCCCATGGACTAAGTGGATTCAAGCGGTGAGATCCGGCGCTGTCGATGTTGGATTTGCTTGGATCCAAGAACCATCCGCGTCAACAACCAATGGCGCATCGTGTTCCGCTGTACGCATGCCGGGCCTTGCCGCTGTCGCCATCGTGGATTACCGTCCACGCGCTCCCATTAAGCCATACGTTACAGCCATGAAAACGCCCATCACTCCCGGCGAAATCCTGCTGGAGGAATATCTCCAGCCAATGGGCATCTCCCAGAACGCCATGGCCCGCGCGATCGGTGTACCGTTGCGAGCCATCAACGAGATCGTGCCCGGCAAGCGTTCCATCACTCCGGCCATGTCCATCCGCTTTGATACCTTCTTCGGCCAGTCCGACACCTTCTGGCACGGCATCCAGGTGGAATGCGACTTCCGCGCCCTCGCCCGCAAACTAAGCCCTGCGGATGCTCAAGGATGCGGTCGAACCCGATCTCGAAGACGACGTCTCTTACGCATGAACCCCGAGCATCTCCGAGATCAATCTGGGCAAATTCGCCAGCGCCTGAGCCGCTCTGACGGATGTTAAATCATATCCCTCTCACAGGAGGATGAAATTCATACAAGCATTCGGAAGCAAGTTTAAGGTGTTCTCGTTCGAATGGCGCACCTTGAAAACATGCCTCAAATTCGCAAACGTAAACTAGGTTTCCAGTTTTCTTCACCGTTGTGTCAAACGGAGGGACGACCTTGATCGCCATTGGTATCACCATGTCAGACTTCTTAGTATCTAACGCTGCGTTTGCCTGATTGACAATTTGATCCACGAGGATGCTCTCACCGTGTTTGGCCTCGCAAGTTATCAAAGCAGATCTTGATTCTCCCTCGAACACCATACGCGCCAGAAACAGGGCGTCGATCTCGGTTTTTCTTAGTTTAAGGGAACTTTGGAGATGCGCGATCTCGTCCACTTGGTAATGGGAATGCAATGCTAGATGCGTTGGAATCACACCTTGTTGGACAGCAACTTGTAATAACCACTGCTCATCCTTCCGTCCGAGATCCCGGCTTGCCTTTGGAATTGTGATGCTCTGCATTCGATGGCGAGGAGTGGTTTCCGACGGCACGTAAGGGTCATCGAAGGGCTTCGTCTGATCTTCCGTGAACCGAACAAATTCAAAGCAGTTATTCCCCCCAGTTCTCTGCTGAGCGGTCCAGCGAAGCTGGGTTAATTCTATAGGCCAGTTTTTATTTGCGCTATTAGCCCTTCGAATGAAGTCTTTGATGAAATTCGCCGGATTTGAGGACGAGAGTTTTCCTTTTGCAAGAGTCTCATTAACACGCTCGATTGCGGATTTCACCTGGTCCAGTGTGACCATGGTCGGCGAAAGCTCTTTGCTTGCCTCGTCCCATCGTTGCTCGAACAGGAGCTTTATAACTGCTGTTTTCTTGGAATCCGGACTAATTGATCGCATATAGGAATGATTGTTATGTGACGGAATTCTATGGGCGACGTTATCCGATTTTTGAAAGCCCCAGACGAGCTTGTTCGGTTTGAAGCTGCGTTCGCTTGCGTGCCCCGCTTTTGCGGTCACGTCTTTGAATGGGGACGTCGATTTCCAAATGGAACGCCGCACGCGACATATCCATCGAGAGCAAGGCGGGATGACCGAGAGGAATCGCATCTTTCGGGCGTTGCGGAACCAACCCCATTGCGGTGATTAGCGAAGAAGCCACCGCTCGGGCCAAAGGTGGGGGCACCGCGTTGCCAATCTGGCGTGCTCCGTGCCACTTCGTGCGGTGAAAGCGGAACCAGTCCGGAAAACCGTGAAGCCGCGCCATCTCTCTCACGGTAATACACCGGGGAAAGCGATAGTGAATTGGGCGGGGACTGGTGAATGCTCCCCTGGCGGCATCAGTTCCGGCACGCAGGGTGTTGGAGACTCCGGTCGGAGAAAGTTTGAAAAACCGCGAAATCGGCTCCACTGAACCGGGCTCGGTTTCTTCGAAGCGAAGTTGGGAAATATCCGAGTGAAGCGTTCGCGCGCTGGATGTCAGGATTTCCGGGTTCCACAGGCGGGGATGGCCGAAATGCCATGCGGCAGGATCCATGCAACGCATTTCCCGTGCGTAAAGAGATGGAATGCCCCATGCCTCGGTCCTGACTTCGTCGTTCTCGATTAGTGTCTTAAACTTGTCTGCGTCCGGAAGGTCGTGCAATGCGTCCATGCACGTAGGGCCTGCCAAGGGACCTCCCGTTTCTGGCTTGCCTGCACGGGTGGTCAGGCAGGCGGGATAAAGCGGGAGTTTCAGATCTTTTTTGGCACCCATGAGGAAGAGCCGCTTTCGGTCCTGCGGGACTCGGTATGAAGCGGCGTTCAAAACCAACCATGGGAGCCGCACCTTGTATCCTTTTTGATCAAAGGCCTCGATCAGTTCTTCGAGAAATTTACGATGTCGGCCAACGGTGAGTCCTTTGACGTTCTCGAAGACAAAGTAGTCGGCATCAAGTTCCGAGACCAGCCGGACGAAATCCATCACCAAGCTGTTGCGGGGATCATCAAGTGCCCGTTTTCCGATCATCGAAAATCCTTGGCATGGTGCTCCACCAAAGACCACATCGACTTTACCAGAAATCCCGGCAACGGTGCGAATCTCGTCTCCGGTGACTTCTTTGACCGATTTCGGGATCACCGAACACAGTGGGAAATTGAATTTGTGAACGCAACCGTGGATCGGATCGATTTCGACGGCTGCCGCGACCTCAAATCCCGCTTGTTCGAATCCGAGAGACATTCCACCCGCTCCGGCGAAGAGGTCTACTCCTATAGGGCGTCTGATCTTTTTGGATTGCTGTGTGGTTTCCATTTGGTTCATGCGAACACTATCTGCGGGTCTTGGGCGGGTCGATCTTTTTCTTTCTCCAAAAATGGGATTACGCGCGCCAATTCTCAGTCGCAATGACGCTTGAGTGAACATTCCAAGATGACGGCTGAATACCAGCCTAAAAGCCGAAGTCTCCTCAGTCGAAGGTGTCTTCGCTGGGGTCGTCTCGCTGGGGTCGGTTCCCGCATTGAAACATTCGGGCGCTCCGATTACCATCCACCCGCCTATGCCGCGCCTGCCGGGTTACCGCGAGCGACTCAGCGGATGACGGGCTTAGTTTGAACTTCAAACGTTTAACATTGGCGGGAAAAGCGAACTGTGTTCCAGGCCACATCATCATTTGTGCAACGCCTCCAGCACGGCCTGCGGGTGGGATTCCGCGACGCGGAGGAGGGCGCGGGCGGTGCCTTCGGGGCGGCGGTGGCCTTGTTCCCAGTTCTGGAGGGTGCGGGGGCTGATGCCGATGAGAGCGGCGAACTGAATCTGGCTGAGTCCTAGTTTCTTACGAACCGCTTTCGCGTCGGGCAATTGCAGGGTCGTGGTGCGCACGGGTTCCTTTTTCCCGCGAAGGATGGCACCGCCTTCCTTGAGGCTGGCGGCGAGTTGTTGGAAGAGTTCGTCTTTCATGGGTATTGGCATCATTCCTCGTCCGGTAGGGTGAGCAGTGATTCGTCCTCCTCGCGGTATTGCTCAAGGAGGTAGCCGTCGTTGGCGTGCCAGCGGAGGTGGATGGTTTCACCCCAGCTGAGCGGGGTGTCGTCGAGCTGGTAGGTGCGGTGCTGGGTTTCCGCGCAGATGCGCCAGCCGCCGCAACGCACCCATAGCCGGGTGTGGGAGCCGAAATAGATGATGTCCTCGATCACGCCGGGGACGGTGTTCTCGTTTTCCCGCAGCTCGGGCAGGTTTCGCGAAACGATGATTTTCTCGGGGCGCAGCGAGAGGTGGACGAGGTCGCCGGGATTCGTCGGCTTGTCGTTGTCGATGATGATCTCGCCGATGCCTTCGATGGCGCATTTCGAGAAGCGCTCGCCGATGCGGGAGGTGATTTTCCCGTCGAGGAAATTCGTATCCCCGATGAACGCGGCGACGAACGAAGTACGGGGAGCCTCGTAGATCTCGGCGGGCTTGCCGATCTGTTCGACTACGCCTTTGTTCATCACCGCGATGCGATCCGAGATCGACATCGCCTCGCCCTGGTCGTGGGTGACGTAGATGAAGGTGATGCCGACCTCGTCGTGGATCGCGTCGAGCTCGACGAGCAGGCGCTGGCGGAGCTTGAGGTCAAGGGCGGCGAGCGGCTCGTCGAGGAGGAGGACTTTCGGTTTGTTCACCAGCGCACGGGCGATGGCGACCCGCTGTTTCTGCCCGCCGGAGAGCTGGGCGGGTTTTTTGTCGGCGTGGGCGGTGAGATCGACAAGCTCCAGCATGCGCTCGACCTCGCTGCGGATCTCGGCGGCGGCCCGTTTCGAAAGCTTCGGCCCGAAGGCGATGTTTTCGCGGATCGTGAGGTGGGGGAAAAGGGCGTAGGATTGGAAGACGGTGTTGACCGGGCGCTGGTCGGGAGGGAGGCGGGTGATATCTACCCCATCGAGGAAAATGCGGCCCTCGTCCGGAACATCGAACCCGGCCGCCATGCGCAGCAGCGTCGTTTTTCCGCAACCCGACGGCCCAAGCAGGGAGAACACCTCGCCTTTCTCGATTTCCAGCGACACGCGGTCCACGGCGGTGAAGGAGCCGAAGCGACGGGTGACGTTCTCGAAGCGGAGGTGACCGTGCATAGGCGTGGCCGATTCAAGCGACGGACGGTGATTTGTCGATGTTGGAAAGATTTTTAGCGCAAATCCCGGGCATTCCGTCGAAATTTTTAATCTGCTTCAGACTGTCTCAATTTGCCGGATCATCGCACCCCGGATCGACACGGAATTTGACAGATCGCTGGAAAGCTGGAAAGCTGGATGTATGAAAACCACGATGGATCTACCGGAGGAATTGGTGCGCGAAATGAAATTCCGTGCCGTCCGGGAAGGCCGCAAGTTGAGGGAGGTGGCTGAGGAGATTTTTCGCCGCGGCCTGGCGGCACCTGCGCAAGCCTCCGCGTCCGGAGAGCGCCGCCGCATCAAGTTGCCCCTGATTCCCGCCCCCCATGGAGCCGCGCCCTTTGAGCTGAGCGGTGAAAGGCTTCTGGAACTCGAGCAGGATGCCGCAAAGCCGATCCAATGAAGCATCTTTGTGATAGCAATGTGTTTCTCGCGTTGGCGGTGGGTCAACACGCCCATCACTCCGTCGCGTCCGAGTGGTTCGCAGCGCTGGAACCGCATGAGAGTGCGGTTTTCTGCCGGGCAACACGAATTTCATTTCTCCGGCTTTTGACCCAGAAAATCGCTCCGGGATACGTCCCGTTGATCAATGTGGAGGCCTGGGATATTTTCGACCGCTTGAGCCTGGATGAGGCGGTGGTGTTCGAGGACGAGCCGACGGGATTGGACACGGTATGGCGGGAACTTTCCGCCCTGCCAACAGCCTCTCCGAAGCGATGGATGGATGCCTATCTCGCCGCTTACGCGATCACGGCCGGGATGCGCCTGGTGACCCTGGACAAGGATTTTCAGGCCTTCACCGCCAGCGGTCTCGATCTGCTGCTGCTTGGCTGAACGACTCCTCCGATCCGCCGAAAGAGAGTGGACGCTTGCCCGCGCGGAAAATACGGTCACTCCGCGTGGAGATAGTAGCGGCATTGGAGGATTTTCTGGCGGAGGGCGCCTGGGTGGAGCGGTTCGATGAGGAACTGCGGGCGCTGGGTGCGCGGCTGGTGCCGAAGGTGAAAGACCTGCGGCTGGATGGTGAGGCGGAAATTGCTGCGAAGGCGGATGTGCTCGGCGAAGGGGTGGAGGCCGCGTTCTGGGAAGGGGGCGGTGGGATCGCGTTCGAGACGAGTTGCACCTGTGGCGCGGGGGCGTTCTGCGAGCATGGCTTCGCGATACTGGGAAAAATGGCGAAGGAGAAGCGGCTCGCACGGCTTTTCGGAAGGACGCCCGCCGAGGCGGTGGCGATGGCGATCGGCGGTGTGGGTAGAAATGTCGCGGCAGGGGATGACGCACCGGAGCCGGTATTCGAGCTGGCGGTGCGGAAAGGCGAGGTGGATCGGGCGACGAAGCTCCTGCTCCAATCGCTCGGCGAAAAGGAGCCGCACGACTGGATTTTCGGCGAGGCTTTCGTAACCTACGGTGATCTCCGTACTTCGCTCGCCGATGCCGGCGAAGGCGGCAAGACCCCGGCGGAAATGCGGGCGATCCGCCAGCTCCGCGACACGGGGCTTTCCTCGATGATGTCGAACCCGGCATGGCGCTTCCTGCTCAGCATAAAATCGCGCTCGGTCTCCGCCGAGGAGGGGCAGGACAAATGGTTTCCTGATCCCGGACGCGTGCCGGTGGATGCGTTCTGGCACCAGTTCCGTGGCGAGAAAGTGGCGGAGCTGGAGGCGTTGGGATGGAAGGTTTCCTTTTCCGAAGGAGTCGGCCATCAGGTGCACGAGGCGGATCCGGCGAAGTGGGAGACGAAACTTTCCGCAGACGAATACGAGGGTGATTTTTCCGACGGCGGCTGGTTCAGCCTCTCGGTGGGCTTCGATGTGGACGGCGTGCGCCACGATCTCATGCCCATTCTGGCGGGCTTGCTGAAGGATGATTTTCTGGAGGAAACGCTCGACCGCCCCGACGGCGGCTACGTCTATGCGCCGCTGAAAAACGGCGATGCCCTGAAGCTCCCCATAGGCCGCGTGCGGCGCATCCTGCGGCATCTCTCCGCATTGGTGGATCCGAAGTTTTTTGGCAAAGCCCGCGTCCACGCCCTCGATGCCGCCGCGCTGGCCGGGCTGGAGGGCTTGGGAATCGATACGCCGAAAGGCTTGGAGAAACTCAAGAAGCGGCTGGAGAATTTCTCCAAGGTCGAGGAACTGGACGAGCCGCCGGAGCTCCGCGCCACGCTGCGCGATTACCAGAAGGACGGCTTCCGTTGGATGCAGTTCCTCGCCCGCCACGGACTCCACGGCATCCTCGCCGATGACATGGGTCTCGGCAAAACCCTCCAGACCCTCGCCCACCTAATGGCGGAGAAAGCCAGCGGCCGCAGCGGCGGCAGGCCATCGCTCGTCATCGCGCCGACCTCCGTGGTGCCGAACTGGCGGGCGGAGGCGGTCAAGTTCGCGCCCGGCCTGCGCGTGCTCGTCCTGAACGGAGCCGACCGCCGGAAATACTACCGCTCCATCCCGCACGCGGATCTCGTCATCACCTCCTTTGCCCTGCTGCAGCGGGACATCGAGAAACTACTAGGCTTCCAGTATCACATCATGGTGCTCGACGAGGCGCAGTATATCAAGAACCCCCGCGCCAAGGTCGCGCAGGCCGCGTGCCGGGTGATCGCAAGGCACCGCATCTGCCTATCCGGCACGCCCATCGAGAACCACCTCGGCGAGCTCTGGAGCCTCATGCATTTCCTCATCCCCGGCTACCTCGGCACCGAGGACACGTTCCAGAAAACTTTCCGCAAACCCATCGAGGAGGAAGGCGACTCGGAGAAAAACGCCCTGCTGAAAAAACGCATCGCGCCGCTTGTGCTGCGCCGCACGAAAGACCAGGTGGCGAAGGAACTGCCGCCGAAAACGATCATGGTGCACCTCGTCGAGCTGCACTCCGACCAGAAGGATCTCTACGAAACCGTCCGCGCCACCATGGACAAGCGCGTCCGCGAGGCCATCGCCGCGCGCGGCATCGAGCAATCCCAGATCGTGTTCCTCGACGCCCTCCTCAAGCTCCGCCAGATCTGCTGCGATCCGCGCCTGTTGCCACCCGATTTCGCCGATGGAGTCCGGCGCTCCGCGAAACTCGATTACCTGACCGAACTGCTTGCAACGCTGATCGAGGAAGGCCGCCGCATCCTCATTTTCTCGCAGTTCACCACCATGCTCGCGCTGATCGAAGAGCATCTCGTAAAAACGAAAGTGCCCTTCCTCAAGCTCACCGGCGGCTCGAAGGATCGGGGCGCGCTCGTCGAGCAATTCCAGTCCGGGAAATTCCCCGTGTTCCTCATTTCCCTGAAAGCCGGCGGCACCGGCCTGAACCTCACCGCCGCCGACACCGTGATCCACTACGACCCCTGGTGGAACCCCGCCGCCGAAGCCCAGGCCACCGACCGCGCCTACCGCATCGGCCAGGACAAGCCCGTCTTCGTCCACAAACTCCTCTGCCAGGAAACGGTGGAGGAACGCATCCACAAGCTCCAGCAGGAGAAAGCGAAGCTCGCCGACGGCCTCCTTGCGGATGCGGATATCGTTAGGAAACTCGACGCCACGATGATCCGGGAGCTGCTGGGGTGAGTGTTACGCATCGAAACCTGGCTTGCCAACCAGGGGATGGGGTGTTCAGTTTTCCGGAGATGGGCTTTCTCCGATCCGGCAAACTTCGGTATCTCTACCTGCTCGCGCTCGCGCAGTTGGTGGGCGGGCCCTTGGTGCTGCTGCATGTGACGGTGTTCTGCAAGCTGACCTTGCGCGAGGCACCACGCGTCGGATTCGCCCAGGCAGCTGTCGAGGCTGTTGTATCCGATGAGTTCCGCGACTGCGCTCATGCCGGATTGCCAAAACGCGACACGCCCGCCAGAGACAACGGCGAGGGCGATCCGAAACCGAAGCTGGAAAAGCCCCAACAACCACCGGCACCGTGGGCGGCGGAGAGACGATTTCTCGCGGACGCCGTGAAACGCGCAAAAATCGCGGACACGGCGCGGACGTGGACACCGGCCTGGCCGAACGCGCCGCCGGGACCGCCGCCGAGGTGGGTGTGAAATGGGGAGCCGCACAATTCGCGCGGCTCCGTGAACCGGAACGGGGATTTTTCCCGATCCATGATCCGTGCCTGTGCGCGGACGACGTTTTCCATTTTCCACCACACCAACCAAACACCATGAAATTTTCCAAACTGATTCCGTTATCACTTATTATCCATGTTTCCGCGCAGGAAACACCCAGCGGCGAACTCGATCCACTCACCCTCACCGGCAAGGCCGAGAGCCTGATCGGCACCGCCGGCACCGCCTCGAAAGGACAGGCGAACTATGAGGAACTACGGGAAAGGCCGTACTTGCGGCGCGGCGAGCTGCTTGAGGTCGTGCCCGGCGTGATCATCACCCAGCACTCCGGCGACGGGAAGGCGAACCAATATTTCGTCCGCGGCTTCAACCTCGACCACGGCACCGATTTCTCGATCTGGATGGACGGGCAGCCGGTGAACTTCGTCAGCCACGCCCACGGCCAGGGTTACGCGGATCTCAACCCGCTGATCCCGGAGATGGTGGAAAGCATCGATTACTGGAAAGGCCCCTTCCACGGCCACCTCGGCGATCTCAGCACGGCGGGCGCGACGCGGTTCAACTTTTTCGACACCCTTCCGAGCGGAATCGCGAGCGTCGGAGTCGGGCAGCACAACTACTTCCATGGCCTGCTCGCTGATACGATCTACCTGAGCGAAAAGGACTCGAACGGGGACTTCTCCGCGCTGACATACGGGCTGGAATACAACTATTACGACGGCCCGTGGCAGCGCGAGGGGAATTCGCAGCGCGCCAACGGTTTCCTGAAATACTTCCAGCAATCCGGGCGGGACAGTTTCAGCGTCACGGCGATGGCCTACGATGCGGAGTGGGACTCCACCGACCAGATTCCGAAACGTCTCATCGACAGCGGTGCACTCGATCGCCTCGGCAACATCGACAACACCGTGCGCGGCGAGTCCAGCCGCTACAGCCTGATGGCGGAGTGGAACCGCGACGAGGCGAACGGGCGAACGCATGTGAACGCTTTCGTCGGGACCTATGACATGGATCTGTTCTCGAACTTCACCTATTTCCTCAACGATCCCGTGAACGGCGACCAGTTCGAGCAGGAGGACGGGCGCTGGTTCCTCGGCGGCGAGGCGCGGCGCGAGTGGGATTATGGAACGGCGAACACCTTCACCGTGGGCTTGCAGACTCGGCACGATTTCCTCAGCGGAATCGGCCTCTACAACACGATTGGCACGGTGCGGACGGGCGCGGTGCGGGTGGATGATGTAACACAGAACAGCGCGGGCATCTACGTGATGGCGGATCACCGCGTGAACGATTGGCTGCGCGTGCAGCCCTCGCTGCGGGCGGACGGATTCCACTTCGATGTGGAAAGCGACAACCCGGCGAACTCGGGATCGGAAACGGACGGGATCATCAGCCCCAAGCTGAACGTGGTCTTCGGCCCGTGGAATGAAACGGAATTCTACGCAAGCGCCGGCCTCGGATTCCACTCGAACGACGCGCGCGGCGTCACCATCACCACCGATCCTGTAAACGGCCTGCCGGTGGATCCCGCCGATCCTTTGGTGCGGACGTTCGGATATGAGCTGGGCGTGCGGACGGAGGCTTTTGAAAACATCGTGAGCACCGTTTCCCTTTTCTACCTGCACAGCGATTCGGAACTGCTCTACGTCGGCGACGCAGGCACGGCGGAACCGGGCGGAGCCACCGAGCGCTTCGGCATCGAGTGGGTGACGTATTGGAGGCCGAGCGAATGGCTGACGTTTGATAACGAAGTAACGCTCAGCGAGGCAACGCTGCTCAACGATCCCGCCGGCAACGACATCCCCGGCGCGGTGCCCGTGACGATGAATGCCGGATTCACCATCGGCGGGGACGAGGGCTTTTACGGCGCGCTGCGCTCGCGCTTCTTCAGCGCCCGCCCGCTGGTCGAGGACGGCAGCGTCGATTCGCGTATGTCATGGCAGCTCAACGGTCGTCTCGGATACCGGAAAAACGATTGGGAGGTCGCGCTCGACGTGCTGAACATCCTCGGTCGCGAGGACAACGACATCGAGTATTTCTACACCTCCCGCCTGCCCGGCGAACCGGCGGCCGGGGTCGATGACATCCACCTCCACCCCGCCGAGCCGCGCACCTTCCGCGTTTCCCTCACCAAGCACTTCTAACAGAAAAACGATACCATGAACAAACCAAGATACATCACCTGCCTCGCCCTGCTTCTACTCGCGAACACCGCCCATGCCCACAGCGAGCACGGCGCGGCGGGCGGCTTCGTCAGCGGCCTCACGCATCCTGTCACCGGCCTCGACCACGTTGTGGCGATGGTCGCGGTGGGACTTTGGGGTGCTTTCCTCGGCAAGCGCGCGATGTGGGCGCTGCCGGTCATTTTCCCGATGGTGATGGCGCTGGGCGGCGCACTCGGGGTGCTAGCTGTGCCGCTTCCCTTTGTGGAGGCGGGTATCGCGCTTTCCGGCGTCGTCCTCGGGCTGATGGTGCTGTTTGTGGTGAAACCTCCCCTTTGGGTGGCCGGGGTGTTGGTCGGGATTTTTGCGATCTTTCACGGCCACGCCCACGGCACGGAGCTTCCTGAATCCGCCAGCCCGCTCACCTATGCGATCGGTTTTGTGATTTCCACCGGGCTGCTGCATCTCGCGGGCATCGGCTTCGGCGCGCTTACGAAATGGCCTGCCGGGGTTATCGCCGTGCGTGCGGGCGGGGCGGTCATCGCGGTGATCGGCGCGCTGTTCCTTTTCGGAGTTCTCTGATAGCAAAGCATCATGTTCGCACTTTCCTCAGCCCTCGCGCACGTCCCCATCGAGGGTTGGGGGGATTTCGCGAACGGCGCGGTGCATCCCCTGCTGAACCCCGCCCACTTGCTCGTCATCGCGGGGCTGGCGCTGCTGCTCGGCCAGCAAGTGCCGCTGAAAGTGAAGATGCCGATGCTGTTTTTCGCGACGGCGGCGGCGGGTTCGCTGGCACTGACGGTCACCGGACTTTTTCCTGAAATCCCTCCGCCGGTCATCGCGTCCGCCGCCCTCCTCCTCGGTGCGCTCGTGGCCATCGCGCGGGCGCCGCACCCGCATGTGATCCATGCACTTTGCGCGTTGGCCGGGTTCATTCTGGGACTCGATTCCGAGGTGGAAACGGGTGAAGCCTTCGCCGTCGCGCAGACGCTGGTAGGCACCTGGCTATGCCTGAACCTGCTTACGGGCTACATCACCTTGGCTTCGTCGAACGCCGCCGGAAAACCCATCGCCATGAATGCGATCCGCATTCTCGGCTCATGGATCGTGGCGATCGCCCTGCTGATGCTTGCTTTTTCCCTGCGCGGCTAGGACAAGTCCTCCCGCGCCATGTCCCGCATCTTTCCCGGCCTGATCCTCCTGGCTTCCGCAAGCGCGGTGGCTCCGGAGTATTTCGCCATCGGCTTCGCCCACATCCTGCCCTACGGACTGGATCACATCCTGTTTTTGCTCGCGCTGTTTTTCCTGACGCAGAAGCCCTCCGACCTGCTGATCCAGCTCACGCTTTTCACCCTCGCCCACTCGCTTTCGATGGGGCTTTCGCTCTACGGAATGGTTGACGCGCCCGGCTTCATCGTGGAGGTCGCCATCGCGCTGAGCATCACGTTCGTGGCGGCGGAAAACCTTTTCTGGCAAAAGCTCAGCCCGTGGCGGCCATGGATCGTCTTTGCTTCCGGACTCGTCCACGGTCTGGGATTCGCGCATTCGTTCGGCGACAGGACATTTGAAAAAGGCGATTTCCTGCCCGCCCTGTTCGGATTCAACATGGGGATCGAGGCCGGGCAGATCGTGGTGATCGGCATCGCCTACGCGCTGGTGGCGGTTTGGTGGAAACGGGAAAACTACCGGCGGATGATCGCCCGCCCCGCCTCGCTGCTCATCGCCGCTTCGGGGCTTTGCTGGGCGGCGGAGCGCCTCATCCGCTGAAGCGCGCGCTTTCCAGGCAGGGTTCTCACTTGTTGTAACCCTTGTGGTTCATGAATTCCCAGATGCGATCCATCCAGGAATAACTGCCCGTGCCCGGAGCCGCGTTGCGCTGGAAGCAATGGCCGCGCGTGGCGAGCGTGTGGAGATCGGACTGGATTCCCATCCGGCTGAGCTGTTCCCAGCATTTCACCGAATTCATCGGCGCCCAGCCGTCCGCGTCGCCATGGATGAAAAGGACGGGGCATGTCGCGAGGTCGAACGAGAATTCAGGCGCCAGCCTCGCGACGTCCTCGTTGCCGCCCTTCGCGTTCGGAGACTCGATGCCGTCCGTGAGCGCGTAGGCCGGATAGATGGCGACAGCCCATTGCGCGTGGCAGGGCAGCTTATCGATGGCATCGATGGGCGCGTATGAGCTGCGTTTCGAAGAGGTCGCGCCCATGAGTGCGAGGTGCCCGCCGGCCGAGGAACCCATGATCCCGATGCGCTCCGGATCCAGCCCCTTTGCCGCCGCCTCACTGCGGACGATGCGGATGGCGCGCTGCAGATCCTGCCATGCGGTGGTGTGTTTCGCCAAACCGCCTTGAGGGCGCGGCGTGCGGTATTTCATGGTCACGACCGCCATGCCCTTTTCATTCAGGTAACGCCGCGTTGGCGCGACTTCGAAATCGTCCGGATTGTTTCCATTGTACGAGCCGCCCGAGAAGATGACCTGGATCGCTTTTGTTTTCAGTTCCTTGGGCATGTGCCACTCGAGATAGGGCTGGTTCTGATTCGGCTGCTGATCCGGCATTTTCACCTCCGGCCAGATCGGCGCTTTGCTGTGAGCGCCGCGCGCCGCGTCGTCCGCGTAGCGCTGCATGAGGGCGACTTCCTGACCGAGGCGCCCGTCATAATTCATCTGGCGGAGGAACTCCGCGACACGGTCGAGCCAGTGATCGTATGCGGTGCCGTCATCGCCCTTATCGGGATTCCCCATGAATCCGTGGGGCCGATCCGCGAAAAGGTGGATCTCGGCGGGAATTTTCATCCTTCGGAGCTGCCGGTAGATCTGCGTGGATCCCATCGGCGAGTAGGCGTCCTTCCCGCCGTGGAAAAGCGCCATCGGGCAGGTCTTCGCGTCGAACTTGAAGGCGGCGGTGAGCTTGGCGTCGGGCGCATCGCCATCGCGCGTGTTCGGGCCGGTGAGTCCGTCGGTGAGCGCGTAGGCGGTGTAGATCGGCACCGCCCAATTGATGTGGCAGGGCAGCTTGTCGATCTCATCGACGGGCGCGTAGGCCGGGGTGAGAGAGCTTGTGCCCAGCAGGACTGTCAGGTGGGAACCGGCGGAGAAACCGAGCGCTCCGATTTTTTCCGGATCGTATCCGCGTTCCTTCGCCACGCTGCGGAGAAGCCGCACCGCGCGCTGGCCATCCTCCCACGCGCTCTGATAAATCGGAAGATTCCGCGGACGCGGCGTGCGATAGCTCAGGTTCACGCAGACAAAACCGAGTTCGGTCAGTTTCTTCGCGACCCGATCGATCCACACGCCGTCATACAGATTCTCATACGCCCCTCCGGAAATGAGCAACATGCACGCGCCGTTTTTTTGCGCCGGGGGCTCATACCAATCGAGATGCGGCATCGTGTTTTCCGCCGCCTTGAAATCCTTCGCTTTCACCTCCCCGGCGCTTGCCGCGATCTGGTGTGCCTGGAGATTCGGGATCTTGTCCTGCGGCCAGAGCGCAACACGCTCCTCCGCGAACGCCTGGGCGGCGACCAATATGCCTGAGCAAAGAATGAGGAGTTTTTTTATCATAAGGTTTTTGTGATGTGGCGGCATCCGCGCTCATGCCGTTCGGCGCGGCGTGCTTGGATCGAGCGCCTATTTCTTCTGGCTCACGCCGGGAGGCAGCCAGTTTTTATCCATCGGCTTCAAGGCTTCCTCGATGGGTTTTGCGTTTGGCGGGCGTGTCGGAGGTGCGGATGACGTTCCATCTCCTTTGTCATTCACCAAGGCATCCGTGAGATCCGCTACGGGATTGATTCCGGCGGAATGGGTGGCGATCAGTTCCTCGATCTTCGCCCTGGATGGCGCGCCGACGAATTTGTGGACGACTTTTCCATCCACATAGAAACGCACATCCGGAATACTGCTCACTCCCTCCTCACGGGCCAATTCCTGCGCCTGATCGACGTTGATCTTGCCCAGACGCACGACATGCGCGTTCGCCTCCACGACCTCGGTGAGGATGGGGCCGAGCATCTTGCAGGGGCCGCACCATTCCGCGTGGAAATCAACGATGTTCAGCCGCCCCGGCTCGGCGATGAACGTGCCGAACTCCGTTTCCGAGAGATCCTGGACGGTCGGGCCGGTCTTCGCGATGCCCCCCGTGATGGCTTTCAGATCCATGCCCTCGACGCCATGCATGCTCTCCTTACGCATGTCCTTGAGTTCGTTGACCTTGTCGCCGACGGCGTCGATATGGTCGCACGATCCGAGCAGGAGAGGCAGCGCGAGGGCGGGAAGGAGGACTTGCTTCACCCGCGCAAAATATCAGGAAGCCTTAATATGTCGAGCCGATTTCAGCCTCCGCGCAGCATCATGATCACTTCGGAAATGGCCTCCACCGCCCGGTGGGTGGGCAACTCCCGTTCCAGAGGCAGGTGAATGAAACCGGCGGGAATGGAGATGTGGTTTTGCGCGAGATGATTCATCGCTCGGAAGAAAACCTGGTTGCAGAGGTAGCGGCCGGGGTCTTCCGAAAAGGTGACGGGATGGCCTTGGGAAAAGAGGCGTTCGTGGATTTCCGTGAGCGGCAGGGTGGAAGAAAGAGAAACAGGCGCGCCCCGGCGAATGGGGCGCGCGATGTATTGGCGTCCGGCGATGTCCGGGATGCGGAAATCGAGTTCGTTCCAAGCCGTCGTTTCCAAGCGGATCTCGCGGCTGCCGCCCGCCTCGCCGAGCATGAGAAGGGCGTCCGGTTGGATCAGGCGGATGGCTTGGATCAAACGGGAAGGGGCGATCACCGCATCCACCGGCAGGACGCGGGTGCGTAGGCCGGGAAACGATTTCCGCAAACCTGCCAGAGCCAGCGAGGAGGCGTTCAGCTCGCGCCCGCCGAAGGGGCCGAAGGCGGTGACGAGGAGCTTCATCCCTTCAGGCCGGAGAGATATTCGACGAGGTCGCGGAGCTGGCGCGGGGTGAGGATGGCTCCCATGGGCGGCATGGTGGAGACGGGGGCGGTGCGGCTCTCGACCTCCGCGAGGTTGATGACGACCTCTTTCTTGTCGGGCAGGATGAGGGAGAGGAATTTCTTGTCCTCCTGTTTCAAGGCTCCCGCGAAGGTGCTGCCGTCCTTCATTTTCACACTCATCATGCCGTAACCGGGAGCGATTTTCGCCTGGGGCTCGAGGAGCGATTCAAGGATGTGCTCGCGGCCTTTTTTCCCGATCTCCGTGAGCGGCGGGCCGACCTCGCTGCCTTCTTTCTCCACGCGGTGGCAGGCGACGCATTGCGCGGCGAGGTTTTCGTTGAAAACGATCTCGCCTAGCTCCGCGTCACCGCCTGTTAGAGAGGCGGTTTTGGGGTCGATCTTCATATCTGGAAATGCCTCGGACAGCTCGACGAGCAATGATGGCTCCGGTTTTGCCAGAAGAGGCTTGAGCGCATCGGGCTTGATTTTCGAGAGGAGACGGACGGCCTGTTGGCGCTCGGGAATGTCCGTGGATCTCGCGAGGGCGGCTTCCGCGTAGGCGGTGAAAGCGGCGGGCTCCATCTCAGCGAGGAGGGCGGCGGCGCGGGTGCGGAGGGGAGCGGATTTTTCCTTGAGTAGCTGGGGAAGGATTTTCGCGAGGGCGGCGCGATCCGCTTTTTCGCGGGACGCGGCGAGGGAATCCAATCCCCGGAGGCGGGTGGCGAGATCGCCCTTCGGATTGAGGATGTCTTTCTTCATTTCCTCCGGATCGGAGGTGATGCCGAGGTTTTTCGAAACGGCGGCGGCGGCTTTGGAAAGGGCCTTGTCGCGGTGCTTCCAGAGGGCGGCGGCTTGGGGCTGATAAGCGGCTTTTGCGATGGCGGCATCCGCGGGTTTCAGCGGATCGTGGCGGCCATCGACGGGGTTCGGCTCCGAGGCTTGCGTCCATGAGGCGAGGGCTTCAAGGGCGGCGACGCGGAGGGAGGTTTCCACGGTTTCATCGGCGGCGAAATTCGCAAGGCGGGTGGCGGATTCCGCGTCTGCAAGGTAGCGGTTCGCGGCGATGGAGCGGCGGGCGGCGGGGATGGCGGCATCGGGATTTTTGCGGATGAGGTCGGCGAGGGCGGGGTAGGCCGCGGTGATCGGCGGATCGTCGAAGATCGCGTGGGCGGCTTCGGCGACGACCTTGGGGTCGGCATCGGAGAGCAGTTTCGCGGCGAGCGGTGAGGAAAGTCGGCGGAAGGCGACGGCGGCGGCGAGGCGGACGGCGGGGCTTTCGTGGGTGAGGGTTTTGGCGGCGATTTCCTCTGCGGGCGAGGCGGTCAGGGCGAGGACTCCGGCATGGCGGAGGTAGGCGTCCTTGTTGTCATTTTGGGCAAGCATCGTGATGACCGCGTCGATGGCGGTGGCGGCGCCGGTTTTCCAGATCGCGGTGGCGGCGTGGAATCGGACGCGAGGGCTTTCGTCGGCGAGCATTTTCGTGAGGATGGGGTTCGCGCCTTTCATGGTTTCTCCGGCGTGCTTGGCGGCCTGGGCGCGGAGTTCGGGATCTTCGGATGCGGCGAGCGAGTGGAAGGCTTTTTCGAAAAACCTGCCGTCCTGGGTGAGCGCCCAGACGGCGTGGATGCGGGCAAGCTGGCCGGATTTCGCGGAGGTGACGACCTGATGGAGTTCGGCGATCGCTTTCCGCTCCGCCAGCGCCCATTGGGCATCGAGGCGGATGCGCATGTCGGCATGGGAGAGGAGTTTTACTAGATCCGCCGTAGAAATGTCTTTGGTGCCAGCTTTCAGCATGGAGGCGACTTCCTTGCGGATTGCGGAACCGGATTCCTTCGGATCGTCGAGTTTCCAAACCGCACCTTTTTCGTTGAGCGGATAGCCGCCCGCCCAGTCGGCGGAGTAGAGCGCGCCGTCGGGGCCGAAATTGATGCCGACGTTCATCGGGCCGGAGAGAACGACGTGTTCATCTGTCATCTCGAAGGTCGCGCCCTTGGGCTTCACCTTGAAAGAGCGGAGCTTTCCTTTCGGGAACTCGGTGACGAAGAACGCGTCGGCGTATTTCGCGTTGAGGGCGGCGCCGGGGTTGTAGGCGAAGCCGGAGGGGCCGTCGGAGTAATTGCCGTTGGTGGGGGTGATGTAGGCGGGCTGGTGCTCGCCGGAGGGCTCCCAGATGCTTTCCGCCATCCATGGGTTGTAGGCGGATCCACGGTATTGGTAGTAGTTGCGCCAGCCGGTGTCGGAGCCTTCGGTGATGTGGAGGAAGCGCTCGCGCTCGCCTTTCTGGTCGGAGTCGTTGTCCACGGAGAAAAGGTTGCCGTATTTGTCGAAAGCGATCTCCTGGGGGTTGCGCAGGCCGCGGGCGAAGATCTCGAAGCCGGAGCCGTCGGGGTTGCAGCGCAGCACGGCACCTTCGTGGGGCGCGTAGTGGTTTTTCCCGTCCTTTCCGGTGACGTTGGTGCCTTTGTCGCCTATGGACCAGTAGAGCTTTCCGTCGGGGCCGAGGATCAGGCCGTGCATGTCGTGGCCGGCGTAGGCGATGTGGATGCCGAAGCCGTGGGCGAGGGACACGCGCTTGTCGGCCTTGCCGTCACCGGAAGTGTCGCGTAGTTTCCAGACATCCGGGGCTATGGTTGTGTAAACGTCGCCGCGCCATGCCAATACACCCGCCGCGATGCCGGTGACCTCGGTGTTCAAGCCCTCCGCGAAGACGTTCGATGTATCGTAAACCCCGTCGCCGTCTTTGTCGGTGAGGCGGATGACCTTTTCGGAAATCGCGGTGAGATCCTTCACATCGATCTTCCCGTCCTTGTTCTGATCCTTGAGGGACGTGCCCTTGAAGGCGTTTTTCCCGTCGAGCTGCTTTTGGAAAAACGTCCGCTTGTCCTCAATGGAGGTGTGGGAAACATCGCGCGGCACCCAGCCGAATTTCACGAACTCGCGGATGTCGAGGTCGGCGTCCTTGCGGCGGGCGGTTTCCGTGACGTAGATCGTGCCGTCCACATCGACGGATACGGAAACCGGGTTTTTCAACAACGGTTGCTCGGCGACGAGCGTGCTGGTGAGGCCGTTGGCGGCGGGGAAAGATTCGGCGGAAAATGCTGAAAAGCTGAAAAGCGGAAACGCCGAAAGGAAGAGAGTGGCTCGCATGAAACTGAGTTCATGCGAGATTTTCCGAAAAGCAAGGCTCACTCCACCTTCACGCCGAGCGCCTTGCCCATTTCCGCGGCGACGAGGTGGTGGCCGGAGGGGTTCAGGTGGACGCTGTCGCCGGTGAAGAAGCCTTTCGGGAGGTTGTCGGGGTTGAGGTGGTCGATGAAGACCTTGCGGAGATCGACGAGCGGGCTGGGTCGCGGGATTTTTACGCGTGCTAAGCCCCGGCCACAAGGGGTGTCGCCGATTTTAGGTTTGCCACCGACTCCCTGTCCGGCCAGCTTATCGACTGTTCATGATCACGAAAACCAGGCTCGCGATTTACAAGGACAGGAAGCTCGATCTTGCCATTCCCTTGGTCGGAACTGTTGTCACCATAGGAAGGGACAATGGCAATTCCGTACAATTGCCGGACAAGATGGTCTCCAAGTTCCACGCTACAATCCGCCCCGAGGGTGGGCAGTGGACGCTGGAAGACGTGGGTAGCACCAACGGAACCATGGTGAACGGCAACGTCATCACAAAAGCCGTCCTCGCTCCCGGCGACCGCATCCGCATCGGTCCCTTTGACCTGCGCCTCGAAACCTCCGTCACCGGCGAATGGGTTCCGTCGTTCCGGATCGAGGAATCATCCATGATCGCCGACCAAACCATCGTCCAGGGTGGCGGTAGCAAATAGCCGAACCGCCGGAGGCCGAGGATTCAATCCTTCCGTGTAAGCTCCACAAACACATCCTCCAGCGTGGCCTCGTAGCGGAAGAGTGAGCGCAGCGGCCAGTTGTTGTGGGCGGCGATGGTGGCGAGCGCCTGGCGTGTATCGGCACCGGAATCCACCCACACCATGAAACGCACCCAACCGTCATCCTGCTCCTCGGAGGAAACCTTTTTCACATGTGGCAGGTCGGCAAGGATCGGAGCGACCGTTTCGGCGGGTGCCTGCATCTCCACCTGCAAGCGCCCGGCGGCGCGCATCTCGGAAATCAGGTTCTGAGGCGTATCGGCGGCCTTGATTTTCCCGTTGTCGATGATGATGACCCGGCTCGCGATCATTTCCACCTCGCTCAGAATATGGGTGGAAATGAGGACGGTATGGTTCAGAGCGAGGTGCTTGATGAGTTCCCGGATCTGGCGGATCTGGATGGGGTCGAGGCCGTTCGTGGGCTCGTCGAGGATGAGCAGATCGGGTTGGTGGACAAGCGCGTCCGCGAGGCCGACGCGCTGGCGGTAGCCTTTGGAAAGGGTCTTGATCATTTTCCGCCGGACTCCCTCCAGGCCGCAGGTATCGATCACGTGGGAGACGCGGCGGCGGGCGTCGGAGTTCGAGAGTCCCTTGATGCGGGCGCGGAAGGAAAGGTATTCGCGGACGCGCATGTCGTCGTAGAGCGGCACGTTCTCCGGCATGTAGCCGATGCGTTTCCGCGCCTCGATGGACTGGCGGAAAATGTCGAACCCGGCAACGGTGGCCGAGCCGGAGGAGGGCGGCAGGTATCCGGTTAGCATCCGCAGTGTGGTGGTCTTTCCCGCGCCGTTCGGGCCGAGGAAACCGATGATTTCCCCTTTCGCGACGGAAAAGGTGACATCGCGGACGGCGAGATGGCGTCCGTAGCGTTTGGAGAGATTGTTGACTTCGATCATCAGTGCCGGGGCGGGGGTATATTTTCAGGCGGCGAAGGTTGACGCAAGCCCTCTCGCCCTTTAACTAGTTGCCCGCGCGTTGCCGGAAAGGCCGTTTTTTCCTCTCCACGTAGCCCGCAACACCAGCATACCCATGAACTCTACGGTTTCGGCGCGACTCAATTCGGATCTATTGGAGGAAAAATACGCACAGTGGTGTGAGGATCCGCGCTCGGTGGAAGGCACATGGTCGGCGTTTTTCGAAGGATTTGAGCTGGGCGTCGCACAGGTGAAAGCAAAAACCGGGCAAACAGCGGAAGCGAGCACCGAGGCAGCTTCCGTCCCGGATCTTGAGTTCAACGGCAAGGTCGTCGGGCTCGTTTACAACTACCGCACGCTCGGCCACACCCAGGCGCAAATCAACCCGCTCGACGAAAATCCAGAGGTCAATCCTCGCCTGAGCCTCAGCGAATACAATTTCACGCAAGCGGAAATGGAGCGCGAGGCATCAAACCCGTTTTTCCTGCGTGGCGAGAAAATGAAGCTCCGCCACATGGTCGCCGCGCTAAAGGCCACTTACTCGGGGAAAATCGGCTTCGAGTTCATGCACATTCACAATACCACCGTGCGCCACTGGGTGCGCGAGCGGATTGAGGCGCATGGCTCCAAGGGTGCGGAGAAATCCATGGATATGCAGATCAACTCCCTGCGATGGTTGCTGGAGGCGGAGACCTTTGAGAACTTTCTCGCCAAGAAATTCCTTGGTGAGAAACGCTTTTCCCTGGAGGGCGGCGAGGGAGCGATGGTCGTCCTGAACGCGATCATGGAAACATGCCCGAAGCAGGGCGTGCTGGAGATCGAGATGGGCATGGCGCACCGCGGCCGCCTCAATGTGCTGGCGAATTTCGTGCGGAAATCCCTCACCACCCTGCTTTACGAGTTTACCCCGGACTACGAGCCCGGTCTCGTGGCGGGCGATGGCGATGTGAAATACCACCTCGGCTACGAAAGCGTCCGCGAGTTTCCCGAGGGGAATGTCCGTGTCAGTCTTGCAGCGAACCCGAGTCACCTTGAGGCGGTCAATTCCATCGTCGAAGGCAAGGCGCGCGCCCGCCAGCGTGTGATTGGCGATGACGGCGCCACCACCGACCGCAAGCGTGTCCTTCCCATCCTTATCCACGGCGATGCCGCCTTCGCCGGCCAGGGCTCCGTTGCGGAGGTTCTGAATCTTTCCCAACTCCCCGGCTACCGCACCGGCGGCACCATCCACCTCATCATCAACAACCAGATCGGCTTCACCACCATGCCGGCCGACGCCCGCTCCTCGGCCTATGCCACGGACGTCGCGAAGATGATCGAGGCGCCCATCCTCCACGTGAACGGCGAGGAACCCATGGAGCTTTACTGGGCCGCGAAATTCGCGCTCGAGTTCCGCCAGAAATTCGGCCGCGACATCGTGATCGACATGTATTGCTACCGCCGCCAAGGCCACAACGAGGCGGATCAGGCGGCCTTCACGCAGCCTCTCGTCTCCAAACAGATCGCCGCCCGCGAGACCTTCGGCCAGGTTTACAAGCGCAACCTCGTCACCGACGGCGTGCTTTCCCAGGCCGATGCCGACGCGCTCGAACAGGCCATCTGGGATCGCTTGGAAGAGGGTTACAACAAAATGGTGGAAATGAGCGCGGCGGGCGACCGCACGGTGTTCAGCGGATCGACGGCCATCATCCAGCCGGCCTACTCCCACGCGCCGGTTCCCACGGGCATCAGCCGCGAGAAGCTCCAGCACATCGGCAAGGTGCTCACCTCCGTGCCGCAAGGTTTCAACCTCAACCCCACCCTGGAGAAGCGTTTCATCCCCCGCCGCGTCGAAGCCTTGGCCAACGGCGGCCCCTTCGACTGGGCCTTCGCGGAGTCCCTGGCCTTCGGCTCGCTGCTGCTGGAAGGCTCGCCCGTCCGCCTTTCCGGCCAGGACTGCCGCCGCGGCACCTTCTCCCAGCGCCACGCGGTATTCTACGATTACGAAACCCGCGAGCGCCACATACCGCTGCAAAACCTTTCCCCGGACCAGGCGAAATTCTGCGTCTACAACTCCCTGCTCTCGGAGTTCGCCGTGCTCGGCTTCGATTACGGCTACTCCCTTTCCTATCCGAGCATGCTGACGCTGTGGGAAGCCCAGTTCGGCGATTTCTCGAACGGCGCGCAGGTCATCATCGACCAGTTCATCTCCTCGGCGGAGTCGAAATGGCAGACCCCCTCGGATCTCGTGATGCTGCTGCCGCACGGCTACGAAGGCATGGGGCCGGAGCATTCCAGCGCCCGCCTCGAGCGCTTCCTCCAGCTCTGCGCCGAGTGCAACATGATCGTCGGAAACTTCACCACGCCCGCCCAATACTTCCACGCCCTGCGCCGCCAGAAGCGTCGTGATTTCCGCAAGCCGCTCATCCTCATGACCCCGAAAAGCCTGCTCGGCAGGCCGGAAGCGGTTTCCTCGGAGGCGGATTTCCTCGAAGGCACCTGCTTCCAGGAAGTCCTGCCCGATCCGATGGTTTTCGCAAACTCGGCGGATGTGAAGCGCATCGTCTTCTGCTCCGGCAAAGTCTATTACGACCTCGCCGCCCACCGCGCCGCCGCCGGAATCACCGATACCGCGCTGATCCGCATCGAGCAGCTTTACCCTTTCCATGGCGAAATGGTCGCCGCCCTATCCGCCCAGTTCCTGCAAGCCACCAGTTTCGTGTGGTGCCAGGAGGAGCCGCAGAACATGGGCGCGTGGACTTACATCGCGCCGCGCATCGAGGAAGCCCTCGGCGTCCGCCCGCACTACGCAGGCCGCAAAGCAGGATCCAGCCCCGCCGCCGGCTCCAAAGCCATGCACTATCGCGAGCAAAAAGCCCTGCTCACCAAAGCCTTCGAAATCTGATTTTTCACACTCACACTCCTTCCCATCATGGCCATCGACATCAAAGTGCCCGCCGCCGGCGAATCCATCACCTCCGCGAACATCGCGAAATGGTACAAGAGCAACGGCGACTCCGTTAAAAAGGGCGACCCTCTCGTCAGCCTTGAGACCGACAAGGTTTCCAACGAACTCGAAGCGGAGGCTGATGGCATCCTGACCATTACCGTCGGCGAGGGCGAGGAAGTCGCCATCGGCACCGTGATCGGGAAACTCGAAACCAGCGGGGCGCAACCCGCCGCCGCGCCGACCCCCGCACCTGCGGCTCCCGCTACCTTAGCGCCCGCCGTTCCGACCGGCGCACCCGTCGAGATCAAGGTTCCCGCCGCTGGCGAATCCATCACCTCCGCCAACATCGCCGCATGGCGCAAAAAAGACGGCGACCGCGTCGAGAAAGGCGAGATCCTCGTTTCCCTGGAAACCGACAAAGTATCCAACGACCTCGAAGCCCCCGTCTCCGGCACCATCAGCATCCTCGTCGCAGAGGGCGAGGAAGTGGAAATCGGCAAGACCATCGCAAAAATCACCCCCGGTGCAGCAGCCCCCGCCAAGCCCGCCCCCGCAGCTCCCTCACCTGTGGCAGCAGCCTCTGCCCCCGCCGCAGCCCCAGTCGCAGCTCCCGCCCCGCGTCCGATGCCGGATTTCGCAGCCGCCTCCGCCCCCGCCACTCCGGAAAAACCCTCCGCCCCAGTCACCGAAGGCCGCACCACGCGCAAAAAGATGTCGATGCTGCGCCGCAAGATCGCGACCCATCTTGTCAACGCCCAGCAAACCGCCGCGATCCTCACCACTTTCAACGAGGTCGATATGACCGCCGTGATGGAGCTCCGCAAAGGCGTGCAGGACGACTTCGTCAAAAAGCACGGCGTGAAGCTCGGCTTCATGTCCTTCTTCGTGAAAGCCGTCACCCAGGCGCTCAAGGACGTGCCTTCCATCAACGGCCGCATCGAAGGCACCGACATCATCGAGAACCATTTCTACGACATCGGCGTCGCCATCGGCACCGACAAAGGCCTCATCGTCCCCGTGCTCCGCGATTGCGACCGGAAATCCTTCGCCCAGATCGAGCAGGACATCCTCGACTACGCCAAAAAAGGCAAGGAAGGCAAAATCGCCATCGAGGATCTGCAGGGCGGCGTCTTCACCATTTCCAACGGCGGCACCTACGGCTCGCTCCTCAGCACGCCCATCCTCAATCCGCCCCAGAGCGGAATCCTCGGCATGCACACGATCCAGCAGCGCCCCGTCGCCCTCAACGGCCAGGTCGTCATCCGCCCGATGATGTACCTCGCCCTCAGCTACGACCACCGCCTCGTGGACGGCAAGGAGGCCGTCACCTTCCTCATCCGCATCAAGGACTCCCTTGAAGCCCCGCATCGCCTGATGCTGGAAATGTGAGGAAACTTCCGGCTTGACCGGAGAACCGGCAACTGTTCTTGTGAACGCATGAGAAATCCGAAGACCATCGATCTTTTCGCAGGAGCCGGTGGCATCACCGAGGGTTTCAGGCAAGCGGGTGCGAACTGTGTTTTCGCCAACGATTTCAACCCTCACGCCTGCGAAACCTTCCGCCACAACCATCCCGGCGTGGAAATGGTTTGCGGCGCGATCCAAGATCTCGATGCTCGGGCAATCCGGAAAAGCCTCTCCATGCGGAAAGGGGAACTTGATGTCCTCGTCGGCGGCCCGCCATGCCAAGGGTTTTCGATCAACGCGCCCGAGCGATTCCTCGAAGATCCCCGTAATTCCCTCTTCAAGCATTACCTCCGCTTCGTCGATGAGTTCGCCCCGAAGACCTTCCTTTTCGAGAACGTCCCCGGTATGCTCTCCCTGGGCGGCGGCAGGATATTCGATACGATCATCGGCCAGATGCGGGAGCGCGGATACCGAGTCAGCGCCCGCATCCTTCTCGCCGCGCACTATGGCGTCCCCCAAGTCCGCTGGCGGATGATCATCCTTGGTTCGCGTCTCGACGAGGCTCCCAAGCATCCGGAACCCACCCACTACTACGATTGCCGCCCCAACTTCAAGGGAGGCGCAACCATCGCAACAAGGCTCGTTCCCCTCGACCAGCTCCGCCTCAAACCGGCAGTGACACTCGCCGACGCGATTTCCGATCTGCCCCCCGTCGATGCTGGCGGCGGCTTTGAAGAAATGGCCTATGGCAAGCACTCGGTGAATTCGAAATTCGGGAAGGTGATGCGCGAGGGCAGCAAAGTTCTCCACAACCACACTGCCAACCGCCTTTCCAAGATCAACTTCGACAGGTTGGCGCACATCCCTCCCGGATCGGCCTGGACAAGCATCCCCCACGAGCTGCTGCCCGCCGGAATGCAAAAGGCACGCACCAGCGACCACACCATGCGTTACGGTCGCCTTTCTTGGGATTCCCTCGCGGGCACGATGATGACGAAGTGCGACCCGCATTGGGGCGCGGTCTTTCATCCGCAACAAGAAAGAACCTTCACTGTCCGTGAAACCGCGAGGATTCAGAGCTTCCCCGACTCCTACCGCTTCCTCGGCCCCCGCGCCGCGCAATACGAACAGGTCGGCAACGCCGTCCCCGTCTTGATGGCTAAGGCGATCGCCTTCTCTTTGGCCGAACACCTCTCTACCGCCACGCCGGAAACGCAATGCCTTTGAACTATTACGAATGCTTCGGCCATCCGCTCGACTCGCCGGGACTGGGCGATGCTTTCCGCGCAAAGGATTGTCCGTTTGTAGGCGGGACATGCACCAAAACATTTTCCAACGGGATCATCAATGGAGCGTGCACCATGATGAATCCCAATAACGGCGTGCCCGTCCCCTGCTGCCCGAAGCGTCTTTATGGGGACGGTTTCCGCGTACTCAGGGATGTTGTCAGCTCAGCTTGGGGAGAAGGTATTCCCCTCGTCCCGCAAGGATGTGCGGTTCCCACTTCGGGTAGTTTCGTGATCCCTTTCGGGCAAAAACAAGGCCAGGAAATCCGCATCGCTTACAAGGAACTGAAAGGCGCTTCCAAGTTCTCCATCGATTGGATTCTCGCGAAAGTAGATGGGAACCTGAACCTTGAAGGTTTCGTCGCGGTGGAAGTGCAGACTATCGATACTACGGGAAACTACAAACGGCCGTTCCATGATCTCGCCGCGCTTCATGAACCAGCGGTGGCGGCGGCGTTAGTCCTCCCGAAATCAAAGGGTTCCAGCCTGAATTTTGAAAACGTAAACAAGCGCATCCTCCCGCAGCTCATAACGAAAGGCCATGTGCTCAGGAGAGAACCGCTCTGTACGAAAGGTCTTTTCTTCATCTGTCCGACCGCAGTCCACGAACGGATCATGACCCGCGTCGGCAAACTCGATGACTATCCTATACAGTCGGGTTCCGTGACTTTCCTCTCTTATTCCGTGGATCAGGATTCCGATACAATTCCGAAATCCCTCAAGCTCGAGCACACGACGACAACAACCACCGATCAGCTTTCCCTAGCCTTTTCCTCGCCAAAATACCTCCCGCCACAGGGAGTTTATGAAGAGGCGATACGTAAAGCGTTGCTGAAGCGGCTTGAAATAAAGTGACCCTAATCCATGAATTCCAGACAGATTCACGCCAGCCTTTCCGAATCCGATCTCGAAGCGATCCACAAAGCTTTGATATCCTCGGGCAATGCCGATCTCGCGGCCTTGTTCATCCAAAAGGAAGACCTTTCACCGGAAGCGGAGAAATACGTTTCGCTGGCGCGGAAATCTCGCGACTACGACTTGGAAATCGAGGAAGCGCCTTTGGTCTCCATCGGGGACGACGGGGCATGGGTTGCCGCCTGGGTTTGGGTTGACGGTTCCCAAGAAGAATTGGCCGTAGCATAGCCCGCACGCCCCTCATTCCTGGCTTGCCCCATAGTCGGTAGCGGAAAAGGATGCCCACCCGCCCTTTGAAGAAATTCCTTCCATACTACCGCCACCTCTTAACGGTGAAATGGCACTTCCTGATCGGGGTGCTCGCGGGGCTTGTGTATGCCGCCGCTACCGGTGCGGGGCTGCCGTTGATGACGAAGGTGGTTTTCCCCGTTCTTTTCAATGAGGATCCCGAGCA
This sequence comes from Verrucomicrobiota bacterium, assembly GCA_046051965.1. GTDB lineage: Bacteria > Verrucomicrobiota > Verrucomicrobiia > Verrucomicrobiales > Akkermansiaceae > Luteolibacter. The sequence continues at coordinate 56,728 of JBJONG010000003.1, read as the reverse complement.
ATCGAAGTGGTATGTCGCTTGGCTGACCTCGAAGATCGGTGAAGTCTCGCGCGATGACCTGCTGATCTACACCTGCCTGTGGATTCCGGCGGTGTTCCTGCTACGGGCGGCGGCGGGCTACGCGAACGCCTATTTCATCCAATATGTCGGCATGAAGGTGGTGGAGACGATACGCACCGACCTTTTCGTGAAGCTCCAGACGCTGCCGCTGGCGTTTTTCAAGCGCAACAAGTCCGGCGATCTCCTCGCGCGCCTGATGAATGACACGCAGATGTTGCAGGCGGTCATCGCCCAGGCTTCCAGCGATCTGATCAAGCAACCGGCCACCCTGCTCTTCGCATTAGGCACGGTGGTTTGGCTGTCATTGAAAGACCGCAGTTTTTTCATCGCGCTCATCGCCCTGCTCACGGTTCCGCTGTGCATCATGCTGATCCGCTCGGCGGGGAAAAAACTCATGCGCCGGGCGACGGTGTTGCAGGAGCGCGGGGGTGATCTTTCCGCCTCGCTTTCGGAAAGCCTCCAGTCCGCGCTGGAGATACGCGCTTACAACCTTCAGGAAACCCAGATCTCGCGGTTCAGGAAACGCGTCACGGAAATTTTCCGGCTGAGCATGAAGGTGGTGAAATACCGGCAGATCATCTCACCGTCCATTGAGGTCGTCGCCGCCAGCGGATTTGCCGCCGCGCTGTTTTTTGGTGTGCGCGCGGGCATGACCTTGGAGGGTTTCCTCGCGCTCGGCATGGCGCTCTACATGTCCTATGAGCCGATGAAAAAACTCGGCGTGATCCATTCCCTTTTCCAGCAGGGCAGGGCATCCGTGGATCGCATCGAATACATACTCCACTCGGACGACACCATTCCGAACCCCACCCACCCCAAGCCCTGCCCCGCCCCGAGCCAAGGGATTTCGTTCCGTAACGTCACCTTCGCCTACGGCGAGACCCCGGTGCTGCATGAGGTCGATCTGGAAATCCCCGCCGGACAGGTCGTCGCCCTCGTCGGCCCCAGCGGCGCGGGGAAAACCACCTTCGCCCACCTCGTCCCGCGGTTCTACGAAGCGCAGCAAGGCGAGGTCTGCCTCGATGGCATCCCGATCCGGGATTTCCTGAAAAATGACCTCCGCGCGCACATCGCCGTAGTTCCACAAATGCCCTCGCTGTTTCTCGGCACCCTGGAGGAAAACATCCGCATCGGGAAACAGGACGCGACCCGCGCGGAGATCGAGACCGCCGCGAAAAAGGCCTTCGCGCATGACTTCATCATGGGTCTCCCCGATGGATACGACACCCAGGTCGGCGAGCGGGGGGACTTGCTTTCCGGAGGACAGCGCCAGCGCATCGCCATCGCCCGGGCCTTCCTCAAGGACGCGCCCATCCTCATCCTCGACGAGGCGACCAGCGCGCTCGATACCGAGAGCGAGGCCGCCGTCCAGCAAGCCCTGGCCGAGCTCGTCAAAGGCCGCACGACCCTGATTATCGCACACCGTTTCAGCACCATCCGCATCGCCGACCGCATCCTCGTCTTCAAGGATGGGCGTATCGTAAGCGACGGCAGCCATGAGCAACTCCGTGATCTCGACCCCACCTACCAGGCGATGGTCGGATCGGAGTTGCGGTGAATGATTTACGAATTTAACTTCGCAAATCATTTGCGCCCGTAAAAGAGCGGGTTTAGATCACGGCATGACGAACTCCAAATGGCTCATCGGTTATGGCGTGTTTCTGTTTCTCTGCGGCCTCGCCGGCTATCTCTCCAACCCCGTCGCCGCGAAAACCGCGCTGATCTCCGGCTCCGTCTTCGGCGGGCTCTCCGTGGTCTGGGGCTTGCTGCTCGGCAAGGGATTTGGCTTCGCGAAATGGGCTGGACTCGTCACCACCGTGCTTCTCTGCGCCGTCTTCTCATGGCGCTCTTTCGCAAGCTGGCAGAAAGTCATGGACGGCGAGCCGAAAGCCTTCGCCGCGAGCCTGATCACCCTCATGCTGCTCGGCTCCCTCGCCACTGTCGTTCGCTTGGTGGTCAAGAAATCCTGAGACTCATGGTTTGAAAAGACCGCCCACCGTTTTCAAGTTTTCCCGACAACCTCACCACCATGTCCGAATCCACCACCGCCCGCGAAGAAGCACTTTATTCCATCTGCCTGTTGGCCGCATTTTCCGATGGCGGGAAAGCGGACGCCGAGCGCGAGGAGCTGAAAGAAATCGGCGAGAGCCTGCTGCCGCCCGAGTTCAACGCGGCGGGCATCTACCAGAAAGTCCTCCTGAAGCGGACAACGGTCGCCCAGGAATCCGCCAAGCTCGACGCGCCGGAGTGGCGGCAACTCGCCTACGAAATGGCCGTGAAAGTCTGCGAGGCGGATGGCGAGACCAGCCCTGCGGAAAAGGATTTTCTCGCGAGCCTGGCCGGTGAGCTGGGGATCGATAAATCGGAAGCCGTCAGCATCGTGGCCACCGGAGACGAGGTCGCGGCGGCAGACGTCGCGGAAGTCTCGCCCGCCTTGCTGCCCGCGCTGCCACCCGCGCTGCCTGCGGTGGCGGACAAGAAATCCGAGGTCGATTCACTGATCCTCAAGTATTCGATTTTAAACGGCGCGCTGGAACTCTTGCCCGAGACACTCTCGACCATGGCGATCATCCCGCTGCAGATGAAGCTGGTGAATTCCGTCGGCAAGCACCACGGTGTCTCGCTCGACAAACGGCAACTGTTGGAATTTCTCGGCGCAGCGGGCATCGGCGCGACCTCGCAGGTGGTCGAGGGATTCGCCGTGAAAATGATAGGCGGCCTTGCGGGGAAATTCGGCAAGCAGTTCCTCGGCAAGACAGCGGGTGGCTACGCCAAAAAGGGCGTGAACCAGCTCACCAGCTCGGCGTTTTCCTTCGCCAGCACATGGGCGATCGGCCAGCTCGCGCAGCGATACTACGCGAACGGGCGGAGCTGGTCCGGGATCGATGCGAAAGCGACGTTCCAAAACCTGCGGCATGAAGCGGAGCCCCTGCACCAAAAGCTGTTACCGCAGATTCAGGAACAGGCGGCTGGCTTGGATCACCGCAAGGTGCTGGCAATGCTGAAGGGGCAGCCCTGAATCACCCGCGCTGGCGCTCAAGCATCACGAGCATCAGGAAGGAGAGGATGAGGTTGAGTTCCTCGCGCGGGGTAAGCATGCCGAGCTTGGTGATCTCGAATTTCCCTTCGAAAAACGCCGCTTTCTTCTCCAGCCGCATCGTGGGCTGGCCGCTGGCACGCGTGGCGAGGTAGCGGGGATGGAAAAAGAAACCGCTGAACAGACCCACCACCGGCAGGCCACCGATCAGGCCGTCCATGATTTTCGCGCCCGGGTTTTCCTCGCGTATGGAGAAATCCGGCACGTTGTCGCCGGGGTTGAAGGCTTCGTAATGCGCCTTCCAGATCGAGCGCCAGCCTTTGCGGCCCACCGCTCCGATGGGCCGGCCGGAGGCGTCCGTCGAGGAATAGCGCGCTGACCAGTCGATCACTTTATCCGCCTTGATCTCCGCGAGACGGGTGGCGCGGGTGCTGTCGGTGAAAACTTCCAGATGCTCGCGGAACTTGAACATCTTCTGTTTCGTGTAGAGCACCGTTTTGCCTGTCGCATCGGTCACCGTGGCCTGGCTGGCGAGCGCGAGGAGCTTGAAGCTGAGGCTCAAAGGGTATTGCACACCGGCGAGCAGGCGGGAGAGATCGTCGGTGGCGGGGATGCCCGCGAATTTCTGCGCGGCTGTCTGGTGGGAGGTGTCTTCCATGCGGGGATGAAAGCGTATTCCATGCCTTTGGCAAGGCACTGGTGGGATCGCCGCTCCGGCTACATTTTCAGAAATCCCAGCGATGCGATTCCGCCACCCACTGGTAGCCCTTCCGTCCGTTCGGGATCACGACACCCAGCCCGGGCCATGGGAGGTGGAAGCCATAGATGCGCTCCCGCGTGGAGGCGATCTCGGCAAAGACTTTTTTCCGTGTGGCGATGGCGATCTCCGGGTTGTGGTCGAAGTCGATGAACCAATCCGGTTTCTCGAACATCAGCACATGGTTGTGGGCGAGGTCGGAGATGTGGAGGAGTGATTCCTTGCCGGACTTGATCCGGAAAATCGCATGTCCATCGGTGTGACCCGGGGCGGAGAGGATGGTGATTGCTCCGTCGAGGATCTGATCGCCGTCTTTGTGGATGACGAGATTCGGCTGCAAGGTATCGAAGGAGCCGCGCACATTTTTGATCATGGCCTGAATATCGTCGGTGCGGTGGGACTTCGAGAAATCCGGTTCCTTGCCACGCCAGAAGTCCAGTTCCTCGCGCAACACATGGACGGCGGCGTTGGGGAAAAGAATTTTCCCGCCGCTTGCAAGGCCGCCGATGTGGTCGATGTGCGAGTGGCTGAGCAGGGCGTGGGTGACATCCGCGAAAGCGATGCCGAGAGTGTCCATCGCATCGGCCAGCCAGCCCCAATTCGTGTTTTGGTGCGGGCCGAAGCCGGCATCCACCAGAATCACTTCCTTGCCTTTCCGCAGCAGCAGGATGTTCACGTAAAGCGTCATGTCATCCGGGCGCTCGCCAAGGGCGGCAAGAGCCTTGGACATTTCCGCACGTTCTGCCGGCGGCCACATCCGGTTGGTCACTCCTTGTTTGAAAGTGCCGTATCCGTCGCTGATCGACCAGGCATCGAACTCACCGATGGAAAACCGATACACGTGGGGGTTGGCAATCGTCTTTCCCGGGATCGGATTGCCGCCCGCATCCGTCGCTGCCTGCGCGGCCGCGAGCGATGCAGGGAAACCAAGTGAGGCGAAGGCAGTTCCAAGTCCGCAGAGAAACTCGCGCCGGGAATGTTCCGAAAGATGCGTTGGCATAAAAAAGGACGGTGGATGAATCGTTGAATATCTCAACGAGAAAGAAGCCTTGTGAATTTCAGGGCGCATCCACGCGGGAGGTTTGAACCGCAGATGCCAAAAACCATGGGCTGTCATGATGTCCCACGAAGCATGCGCAGCCGTCCATGTGCCAGACCCCATGCCACCGCCCGAAGCGGATATTACGGCTGCCACACTTCTTGCGGGGAGCGCCATTGATTACAAAAAATCTGCGATTTGCCTTCCATCACGCTGATCCGGTGTTTCCCTCCGCGCCATGCAAAAGGCGCTCATATTCGATCTGGATGGGACATTGGTGGAATCGCTGCCCGGCATTGCCGCCTCCCTCAACCGCGCGCTCGCGCTGCATGGTTTACCCGGCCATGCGGATGCGGCGGTGCGCGGCTTCATCGGCGATGGCGCGAGGATGCTCGTCACTCGCGCGATGTCTCCTGGCGAGACCGCGCCGCATCTCGAAGGTGTGCTGCGCTCCTTTGCAGGGGATTATGCAGCCACCTGGCACCAAGGCACACAGCCCTATGACGGCATCACAGCTCTTCTGGCCGATCTCCGCGCCCGCGGCATCCCGCTCGCTGTCCTTTCCAACAAACCGCACGCCTTCACCACGGAGATCGTCGCCAAACTTTTTCCCGAACACACCTTCGCCGCCGTGCTCGGAAACCGCGAAGACCTGCCTCACAAACCCGACCCCACCGGTGCCTTTGAGATCGCCGTCGCGCTCGGCACCACTCCGGAGAACTGCATCCTCATCGGGGATTCCACCATGGATCTCGAAACCGCCCGCAACGCAGGCATGACCTCCATCGCCGTCACCTGGGGCTACCAAGACCGCGAGCGTCTGCTCGGCGCGGATCGAATCGTGGATCACATGCCCGATCTAAAAGCGTGTTTGCTCTCCTATCTTCCCCATGAGATCAGCTAGTGCCTTCTTCGTTTTTCACCCGACAATGAATCAGGCGGCATAACGGATGGGAGTTATACCATTTGCCATAAGTCCTTGCGCATATCCACACCGCCGGAGGCTCTGGACTGCTGCGGTTCTCATCCGCGGCTTTTTGGGTTAGGGATGGAAAAACGAAGCAACCCGGTGATAATCCTATCGTCGCGTAAAACAAAGCCGCCTTTGAGAGCTGTGAATAAAGAATCACAGCAGTCCAGAGCCTGCGGCGCACTCTACTCTGTTGTCACATTTTCGCGCACAAACTGATGGCATATGGTACAATGAGCGGAGCAGGATGTTGTTTTGTCCGAGACTGCCAGCTATCCCACGGATGGAGAGGAATCAGAGGCTTTGTGGTAAGGGTTGCCGGGGCGGCAGCCTGCACGCAGGACAGGAAATGCAATCATTCGGGCGGGGTGATGGTTTCGGGAATAGACCAGATGCGGGGGGCGGGGCGGTCGTCGGCATTGACGATGAAGAGCAACTGCCGGGTCTCGGGATCGTGGCGCCAAGTGGTGCGGCAGAGGGGGCGTGGACGCGGATCGCCGGGAAGCAGGCAGTCGATGGCTACCGGGTAATCGCCCGAGTGAGTGCGCGAGGGTTTGACGATGGCGGATTTTCCGGAGGCGATGCGGAATTTCGCCTCACCGAGCGTGCCTCCCACTTCTGCGGTGGAAAGATTGAAGAAAAGCAGATCACCGGGCTTGAACTTGTCTAGCGAAGCATCGACCGGCAGCACGCGGACGGGGAAAACTTTGTTACCCGGATCGGGGAAAAACAGCAGGATCACCCGTTGCCATGCGGCGGGCACTTTGATTTGCGGTGCGCCCGGCGGGATCGGATCACCGGCCTGCAGCGCTTGTGGAAGGATGGCGAAGACCTGATCACCGGCGGGAATCGTTACCGGATCGGACAAGTTCATCGGCGGTAATTTCACCTCGATGCTGGTCGCCGGATGGTAGAGCACGGCGGCTTCCGGCATCTCCGGCGGGCGTTTGAAAAACACGGCGCGGACACTGCGCTCCTGCGCCATCGTGGGGACGATGAGGATGGCTGTTAGGAAAAGGAAGGCGCGAGGGATGATCATGGGTTGTGAAAATTTTTGACCACAGAGAGCACGGCGAACACAGAGGGAAGATCTTACTTTTGGAAAAAATCTAGACCTCATCCGGATTGAGCCAGCGGAAGGAAACAATGGTGAATCTCCGGCCGAATTGCTCATTGGCGGCGGATTGGAGGAATTTCTCGGTGCCGCTATCGGTTCCGAGGACGGGTGTGTCGGTGGCCGCGTCGCTGGGATCGATGTAATCGGGATTGCGGCGTATGATGGCCTCGCACCAGGCGCTGGCGGTGATCTTTCCCTGCGCGTCGCGGGCGTCGCCGTAAGCGCGGATCACGAAGGTGTCATCGCGGACGGAGAGCACCGGCGCGAGCGGGCGGAGGATGTCTGCCTGGCGGATCCAACCGGGCAGGGCGTTGGCCGTCCAGCCCTCGGCAGCGCGGGGGAAAAGGTATCTTGCTTCGGCGAGGGCTGGCATGCTCGTGACGGTGGCTGCGGTGATCTCGCGTGAGTTTCTTTGGAGTTCGCGGTAGGGATTTTTAGGATCGCTGGAGCCGCGCTTCGCCAGCGTGGAGAGGGCGGCCTCCACAGCTCCGGCAAGGGCGAGTTCCTCCTCACTGCTTGCGGCGCTGAGCCGGCGGTTGATGAATTCCGATAGCGAGAGAAACGGCCCGCGCAAACGGACTTGCCTGACGATCTCCTCGGCGAGGGCATCGAGCTGCTCGTCCGTGAGCGCCCGATGTCCGGAAAACTCCAGGGCATCGGCAAAACTCCCTGCCGGTGCGGAATCGAACCCGGCGGCCCCGCCACCGGCCACGCTCATGCGGCTGACGACGTGGTCGCGCTCGGGAGCCAGGGAGACATTCCAGCTCCCGCCGCTCTCGGTGAGATAAGGCTGCCGCTGGCCGAGGGCGTGGCCCAGCAGGGAGCGCCATGCGGCCACCGAGGTGCTGTTGACGTTGAACATGCCATCGACGCTGAGCTTCGAGGCGATGTGACGGTAGGAATCCGCAGGTTTCACATCGCGCTCATAGGCTTTTTCCACATCGGTATCCATCGCTTCCGGGGTGGGCCGATACATGCGGTTGGGCAGCGGTGAGCCGGATTTCGGGTCGATGGAATGGCGCAAGAAGTCCTTATACACCACATCCAGCGAGCGCTCGTTCTGGCTTGTCCAATCCCTCAGATCCGGGGCGATGGAGGAGACGAACCAGTCATCGAAAAACAAGTGGTTGAGGCAGTAGGCGTCATCGTGCTGCATCGGCGAGAGAACGACCGAATGGGGCGGCAGCATCGGGTGCGCCTGGCTATTGCCGAGGATATTGTATTGGAAGGGCGGGAAGGGATTGCAGTTCCGCAAGTCCAGATTTTGCAGTTCACCAAGGCTTTGGAGCGGGCGCGCCGGGATTTCCGCGCTGACGCAGGAAGTCAGGCCAGATGCTGCGTCCAAACCGCTAACTACGTAGCCGCGGTTGGTAATTGGCTCGCAGTTCGGTCGGGCGCTCAGATCAGCTCCGTTGATGAACTGAATGTCATAGCAGGAATTCGCCGGGTGTTGGATGCCGGAAAGGTTCGCTGCCGGGACACCGACAAGATTTACGTCAGCGAGGTCGCTGACGTAATTGAGCGGGTTGGTTTGGAGGTAGCCCTTGCCGGGAATCATCGAGTCGTTGGCGGTGCGGAAGCCGATCACGGATGTCATGAACAACTTGGTTTTCGCACCCTCGACCTCTGACAATTTGCACGCTGGCAGTTGATCCGCCGGGATCGGCGGCCAGAGTGCGGCGGCAGCCGTTTGGCTGAAAAGTAAAAACTGTCTGCTGGCGCGACGGTTGAAGCCGTTGCTCGGATCTGCCGTATCGTTGTAACCGATATCGAGCATAGATCCATATCCTTTTCTGCTGGTGAGAATCTGCGCATCGAAGCTGAGATCCACCTTGAAATCCGAGTCATTGGGTGCGGAAATTTCCGTCTTGCCCGTGCCAATTTTCAGAAAGTAAAACCCGCCGTTCGTTCGGTATCCCGGATAGAGATTCAGAACTTTCTCTCCTCCGGACACGCTCGCGCCATCGACCAGCGTGTCATCCTTTATACTGAAAACGCGTGTCTCGCCGGGGCGGAGCGCCAAGGCTTCGGCTCCGAGTCCACCGTTCAGACGGAAGTCCACATTGGATCCCATGATTCCAAACAAGCTGATCGGATTCTGCTTGGCGGCCCCCACGGTGAAGGAAAACCGCGCAGGCGTCATTTCATTGTTCACGGTGTTGATGTTGAATTTTTTCGATCCATCAATGGTGATTTCGTGGCTGTAAGGATTCCAGAGCACGACTACGGGAGCCATGACGAGAGCGGGCTTCAAGTTGGCGGGATTGGCCGCATCGGGCACCGCCGTGTAGGAAAACATGAGGTAAATGCGGCTCAGGGCTGGCCAGCGCCGTTGTTGATCGAGGAATTCGTATCGGAATTGTACGCCGCTGTTGTTCCACCAGCTTGCGATCGCCCATGGGATTCCGGTGCGCCCCGTGGACGGGTTGAGGCCGATGAGGGAGCGATACTGGATGCAGGCGTTGCGCAGGTAGTCCCAACTGACGATGGCGGGGAATTGAGCCATGGTTTCGCTCGAAGGACTGTTCGGATACTTGCACCACGCATACAAGAGCGGATTGGGCGGGTGGGACAAAGGGGTGGTCTGCGCCGGTGCGGCTTTGGAAAATGTTTGTTGTTGCCCCGGCTTGAGGGTGAAGAAAGGCAGACCGGTGGCGGGCAGTTCGTCATACTTTTCCGTCATCAGCGAGAGGTCGCGTTTCCAGCCTCCGGTGGCGGCATTGGTGAGGAGTCCGGTGGCCCAGACGGTGGCATCATGGAAGTTTCCTTTCGCGGCACTCGCATCGGTGGCGGTGAGCATGAGCGAGCCGGTGCTGGACAAGGCGGTGTCCGGAGGCCCGGCGAGTCCGAAGGCTTTGGGCGATGGCACCGCGTGCGCACGACCCCGCTCCAGCCAGGCCATCGTGTCACCTGCCGTGGGTTTGATGTCCGGAGCGACGTTGGCCTTGCTGTTCTCGCCGCCAACCCACCAGCCGAGGGTTCCCCTGGTTGTGTTCGTTGCGCTGACCGGCGTGGGCTTGAGGAAAACCCGGCGCTTGGGATCGGTCACGCTGCCACTCGCAACGAGGGGCACGAATCCTGCGGCCGCTTCGCTTTGCAGATCCGGAACCACCACTGGATCGGGAGCCACGCCGCCCGCCGATGAAACCAACCAGCCGAGAAAGCGCCCGTCCGGGGCGGTGGCGGATTTTTTCAAGGCATAGTCGGGCTTGAGCGGTCGGCCTGGGGTGGAACCGGTCACATCAACATCATGATCCTTTCCCTCCCAGCTCCGCCAGACACCGTAGGCGGGTGTCACGGAGTTCAAATCTGCGGCTGCATCCACCGGCACGCGCGGTGCGGTGATCCGCGTATCGGGGCCGGCGAGCGATTGCACGCGGCCTATGGCCAGCATCAGCGCCAGCCGGGCGTTGGCGCGTGCCTGTTCGCTGTTTGTGGATTGCGAAGCACTGCGCAGCGTGACCGAAGAAAGCGTGAGGAGGCCGACGGCGAGCATGGAGAGCAGCACCATCAGGCTGAGGGTGACGATCAAAGCGAAGCCGCCTTGGAATTCCGGGTGACACCTTGGACTGCGTGCAGCCCGCTGCCGCTTTTGCCGAGACAGCCTGCTGTCCGGCGGCGGAGGGAATATCGGGGGCTCTGCGGCTGGGGTTGTCGGGGTGGCAGCAGGCTGCTTGCCCCAAAGCGGCAGCGGGCTGCACGCAGTCCAAGGGACTTCGTCACGGCGGGGATGCAGCGGAAGTGGATTCTTCATCTACGGCTTGTAGAGACGGGCGGCGCACGGTGAAACGCATCACCAGTGCACCGCCCATGGGCTTTTACTATTAAACCGAAAGACCGGCTCCGCACTCACGCGCGGCGACGGCGAAGGAGGGCGAGAAGTCCGAGTGTGCCAAGGAGGGCGGCGCGCGGCTCGGGGATGACGGTGACGATGCCGTTGGTGATGTCAAAGGACGCAGTGTAGCCGTCGGCGAGACCCGTTGAGACAACCGAAGAGAAACCACCGCCGGTGTAGGCATCGAAGTCGAAGATCTTCACCGTTCCAAGCGTGTTGAAGCCGCTTTGGAAAAGGAGGTTCAAGGTGCCACCATTGAAACCGACCGTCTGGGTGCCTGCCGCAGCCGCGACGGCCAGATCATAATTTGTGAGAGAGAAACTGTTGATTTCGAAGGTGGAAATGCTGTTCGTAGAGAGCGTAAGATCTCCACCGAAGGTCATGGTTCCGGGCGAGTTGCCGATGGCCAGAGTGCCGTTGGCTCCTACCGTCATGTTGCCGTTGATATTTCCCGTTCCGCTCAATGTCTGCGCGTTCGAGGCACCGAGCGTGAAGGAAACGGCGCTGACGTCGAGCGTCGTGCTCGCCCCCACGATGATCTGGGAGGATTTGGCAATCGAGCCGCCGGTGCCGATGGCCAAGGTGCCGCCGGTGATGTTCGTGACACCCGTGTAGCCGTTCGTGCCGGTGAGCGTGAGCGTGCCGGCATTGGATTTCGTGAGGCCGCCGCCGGTGAGCGCTCCGGTGGTTATGGTGCCGAGGGTGGCAGCGGTGCCGCCCGATTGGAAACCGTGGGCAATACTGACGGTCGGCGTGCTGGTGTAACCGCTGCCCGCGTTGGTGATGGTGATGCCGGTAACGGTGCCGGTGGCGGCATCGAAATCCGCCACGGCGGTGGCTCCGGTACCGCCGCCGCCGGTAATGGTGACGATGGGCGCGCCGATGTAGCCGCTGCCGCCGGTGAGGATGGCGATGGAGGTTAGTCCGTTGCCCGTGGGGGCGTCGAGGTTCTGGCCGATGGTGATGTTTTTGCCGTTGGTGTCGATGGTGGCGCCACCGCTGTAGATGCGGGCGCTGGTGAGGCCGGTGAGGAAGGTCGCGTTGTTATCCCCGGCGCGGAGCGTGCCGCCGTTGAAGTTGAGGCGACCGATTCCGGAGGTGTCGCCCAAGGAAATGCCATTGGTGGTGAGGCGCCCGGTGCCGTTGAGGTTGAGGTTGCCGGTTTCGGTTTGGCCATCACCCGCGCGGGTCAAGTGGACGAAGCCTGCGCCGCCGCTGACCGTCCAGTCGGCGGTGCCGGCGATGGTGAGATCCGCTCCGTTGGCATTGCTGCTGGTGGTGGTGTCGCTGATGACCAAAGCCGCGCCGGTGAGCGTGGATGCCGTGGAGATGGTGGTGGTGCCGGCGGTGGCGTAAATCACACCGCGCTCATCTCCCGAACCGATGAAAAACTGGCGGCCGTCGAAAATCGCTCCCGTGCCGGTGTAGTTCACGTTGAAGGCTCCACCCGTTTGGGTGATTTGGGCGCGGCGGGGGTTCAATCGCCACGGGTCGTTCAATTGCAGCGTGCCGCCGGAGAGCGTGTAGGCTCCGTAGCTGCTGCCACCGCCGATGATGAAGCCGTTGGTGCCACCTGTAATCTCGGCAGAGGTCGCTCCGGCCACCGTGATGGTTCCGGCGCTTTGGCGGAAGGCGCTGGTGCCGTTGATCTCAAACGAGGAACCGTTGAGATAAGTGCCGGAATTACTGCCGCCGACGTTGGCGCTGGCGTTGTTCATGATGACCACGCCGCCTTTGACGAGCATGCCGTTGGTGTAGGTATTGGCTCCGGAGAGGATCAGCGTGCCAGTGCCGTCTTTGTTGATGAGGTTGGTGCCGCTTGCGATGACCGCCGAGATTTCCGCCGTTTTCCCGGTGCCTAGCGAGCCGACGGTCAGAGTCGGAGTGGTGCCTCCGAGGGTAAGGGTATTGGCGGCGTTACCGTTGTTGTCGAGGATCCACGAACCGGCGCTGGAGGGGGTGGAATCGCTGAAGACCAGCTTGTTGAGGGTGCGGGCGGAATCGAGGCTGACGGTGCGGTCGGCGGTGATGTCGTTGGTGAAGTTGGCGGTGGAGGACGAGTCGTTGGCGATGGTGCCGCCGGACCAGTTTCCGGATGCGCTCCAGAGGCCGTTGCCATTGACGTTCCAGGTGCCGGTGGCGGCGTGGGCGGTGTGGGAAATGGCGAATGCGACGACAGAGCCGAAGAGGAGATGATGGCGAGGTTTCATAGGATTTGTTTCAGGGTTTGAATGAGGAGATTTTGTTTCTGAACGGAGTCGATTCGAGGCGAGGCGCCGTTGATTCTGGTTCTGTTCTAGGTTTGTTCCGGTTCCCGAGGAAAACCTGACAGAGTTTTTGAATTTTTTTCACCTTGGACTGCGTGCAGCCTGCTGCCGCTTTCGCCGAGACAGCCTGCTGTCCGGCGGGAGGAAGATCGGGGGCTTTGCGACTGGGGTTGTCGGGGCGGCAGCAGGCTGCCTGCCCCAAAGCGGCAGCAGGCTGCACGCAGTCCAAGGGACTTCGTCGGGAAAAAATCACACACTTGTTGCGAAGCTTGTCAGGAAAGGGCATTTTCCCGGAACACGCTTACGAAACCCATGGAACCGGCGGAAAACCCCATCGATCAGGTCGTGCGACAAGTCCTTAGCGGCAAGTCGGATGCATTTTTATGGATCGTGCGCAACGAGGGACCGGGGCTACGGGCGTTTCTGGCATCCCGTGTGCATCAGATGTCCGATGTGGATGATTTGGCGCAGGAGGTTTTTATCATTGCCTACAAGAAACTGCCGGAGTTCGAGCCGGGTCGTGATTTCGGGGCGTGGTTGCGGGGGATCGCGCGGAACAAGCTGAAGCAGCATTTCGAGCGTTTTGCACGGGAGGCGGCATCGCTGGAGCAGTTCCGCTGTGAGGTGATGGAAATCGACCAGATGGCGGAGGAAATCGAGTGCCTGGCGGAGAGGACAAGATCGGCGCAAATGATGGCGATGGTGCAATGCATCGCCAAGCTGCCGGAAAAGATGCGGAGGGTGGTGAGAGGGCGGATTGACGGAGAGAGGGCGGCGGCGTTATCAGCGGAAACGGGCCTGAGCCTGGATGCGATTTACCAGATCCAACACCGGTCGCTGGACTGGCTGCGGGATTGCATTGGAAAGGAGCTGGCTCATGCAACGGAATGACATCGTGGACGCCCTTGCGGCATGGCAGGGAGCACCGGTGGAGGCAGCGCGGCGGGTGGAGTTGCTGGCGCGGTTGCGGGCGGATGAGACGTTCCGCAAGGAATTTGCCGAGGCGCTATGGACGCTCTCGATGGTGCGGGTGGTGCAAGCGCCCGAGCCGCGCTGGCTGGGCTTGTCCGAGGAACTCGGACTGTTTGGCGATGAGGAAAAAGCCGAAAGCAACGGTGCGGAACAGGCCATCATGGCCGAGATCCGGCGCAAGCCTCACCGCCTCCAGGTCTCTCGGCGGTGGCGCACGCTGGCGATGGTGTCGGTGGGATTGGCTGCGTTGCTGATGATTTTCCTGCTTATCGGCAAGGGCAATGACGCTGAGCCCGAACGGATCGCCGAGGCACGGCCGGATGAGCGGAGGCTGGCGGTGTTGTCAGGAGAGGCCGGGGCGGTGTGGGAAACCAAGCCGTTCCTCGCTGGAGGGAAATGGTTGAGGCCGGGAGCGCATCGGCTGCTTTCCGGTAGCGAGACTTTGGTGTTTTCCGATGGTACCCGCGTGCGATTGCAAGCACCTGTGGATTTCAGCCTGGTGGACGAGGATACGATTTCCTGCAGGCGGGGTGCACTGCGCGTGAAGATGGCGAGTGGGGCGGCGGGCTTCCGCGTGGATGTGCCGTTTGGCATGGTAACCGACCAAGGAACGGATTTTGCGGTGGCGGTGGGCGCGGATGACGATACCCGGGTGGCGGTGTTTGAGGGGCAGGTGGAAATCGCCATCCAACAGCGGGAAAACGATGGCATCCGCTTGTTCTCCATGACGGGAGGACAAGCCATAAAGGTAGTAGCAGACGGCAGCATCCAGTCAGCGGATACCCTGAATCTACCCACGCCGCCGGATACGGTATTACCTTCTCTGGAACTTCCAGAGAGCTATGCGGATCGCATCCTCGAAGGTAAACCTAGGCATTACTGGCGCCTGAACCGGATGGAAAACGGGGAGATTCCCGACGAGACGGGAAATGGCAATCCCCTGGTGCCCGTCGGAAACGTTGCCATCTCTGCGGATGCGGGCGGGCGGAGCAGTCTGCGTTTGACGGGCGATGGAGGTTTGGAAAGCAAGTTGCCGTGGCGGCTGCATCGGGACGGTGCCGCGCTGGAAATGTGGTTTGCGAGCGAGGGGAAACCGCAGACTTCCCTGGCGGGATTGGCGACCGAGAGAGCGGATGCTCGGCACTTCGCCCTCTTGGGTCACAACAATGAAGATGCCTCAGAAGTCTATCCTGGTAAGCAGTTTCCTAACAGCCTACGATTTCTCACCCGCTGGCCTGCCGATATCAGAGGTGGGGTGAATCTCTTTTCCGGTCCAGTTTATGGCCCGTTGACATGGCATCACGTCGTCATTCAGATCAAGGACAGGCGGATGGAACTTCACGCCGATGGGATGCCGGTGAAAATCGCGACGGGAGATGCGATACCGGAAACAATCGACTTGTTCCCGACCTTTGGCTTCGCCTACACCTTGGGTGATGGCACTTTAAAAAAAGCAATAACGGATCGTTTCCTGATCGGGCGCATGGCGGAGATAGCAGTGTATGACAGGGTGCTGAGTGTGGAGGAAATCCGGGAACGATACGGGCGCATGGCAGAAGTCGCCTTGATCCATGGTTCGTCGAACTCGGCGAACCGTTCGGAAAAATCGCCCGAATCCACCGAGTGAATTGATTCAAAGTCGCGTAGGCTCGGATCGGGAGTCTCATGCTTTCTCGTGATGGGAACGTTGGACTGCGAAAGCCTGCTGCCGATTTGGTCAGCATTTATAGTAATTATTATGGGGACATTTTCACACATGGGGATAGAAAGATATATGATTGGTTCACCTAAATTTTCAGTTTCAAAAGCGTGATGCACAAGGCGAGGTGGTTGGTGAAACCGGCGGGATTACGGATGGGCTGCTTTTGCAGCGGAAAGCTGGAAGTGCGTCTCACAGATTTACCGGCGGGCGATGGGGCTCGCGCTTGGGAGGAAAGTCCAATTCTCAAAATTCAGTGGAGTGATAAAACAGCGGATATGAATGATGCGGAGTATCTGGAGACCGGGAAAGACAGGCGTCAGCCCCTCCCGGAGCTTACGATGGCGAAGATGCTGCGTGCCGGCATTGGTATTTGGCCGCATGATTGTATTTTGAGGCGGCCTATTTCCGCTTCGCTTCGGTTCATGGACGAAGCGGTGATCGGGGGAAAAGGGGTTCGTGAATGAGGCTTTCGCGGCTGTGCGGAATCGGTTCACGCAGAGGAGGAAGGATGGGGAAGCCGCGTCCATCGGGCTGAGACACCATGCTGGACTTGCGGAACGCGTGCGGTCATTTTTCCCAGCATGACGGATGAGGATTGGATGGCTTTGGCGCTCGATGAGGCGCGGAAAGGTGTCGGGCGGACGGGGCCGAACCCTCCGGTGGGGGCGGTGGTGGTCAGGGATGGCGGGTTGCTCGGATCGGGTTGGCACAGGAGAGCGGGGCTGCCGCATGCCGAGGTGGAGGCGATGGCGGCGGCGGAGGCGGCGCATGGAAAAGGCTGCCTCGCGGGGGCGACGGTTTACGTGACGCTGGAGCCGTGCTCGACGGCGGGAAAGACCCCGGCTTGCACGGGCGGCTTGCAGCGGGCGGGTATTTCCCGTGTGGTCTATGGCTGTATGGATCCGAACCCCGCACACGCGGGAGCGGCGGATGCGATCCTTGAGAAGGCGGGGATTTCGGTGCGGGCGGGCGTTTTGGAAAAGGAGTGTGGCGATATTCTGAGGCCTTTTGCAAAGGTGCAGCGCACGGGCTTGCCATGGGTGATCTGGAAGTGCGCGATGTCGCTGGACGGGCGGATCACGAGGCCGGAGGGTGAGGGGCAGTGGCTGAGCGGTAGTGAATCCCGCGCCGATGTGCAGCGGTTGCGCGCGGAGGTGGACGCCATCCTGACCAGTGGCGAGACGGTGCGCCGGGACAAGCCCGCATTGACGATCCGCGTGCCGGAGCTGCTGGAGGGGCGCGACCAGCCATGGCGCGTGGTGCTGACGGACAGGCCGGAAACACTGCCCGCCGACGCGCCGCTTTTCACCGACGAATGGAAGGACAGGACGCTGATCCGCAGCGGCGGTTTGGAGGAAACGCTGCGCGAACTAGCGAGCGAACGCGGCGTGCTTTCCGTGATGCTGGAGGCGGGCGGGAAACTCTCCGCCGCGATGCTCGCCGCCGGGCTGGTGGACGAGGCCGTCATTTACCAAGCGCCCATCCTCTGCGGGGATGGGACTGTCCCGGCGCTGGCGGGTATTTCGCCATCCATGGAGCTGCGGGAGGTGACGAGGGAATGCTTCGGCGCGGATTTGCGGGTGAGGGGGCTGATCGCCAAATGAGTTGAAGTCCCGGCGCGGTTTGGTAGTTTCAGCGCATGGGTATTCTGGAATTGAAAAAGGCGGTGAAGACGCTTCCGCCCGGCGAACTCTCGGAGTTCTCCGCCTGGTTGGAGGAACTTGTCGCGGATCAGTGGGACGCGGATTTCGCTGCGGACGTCACGGCGGGAAAGCTGGATGATCTCGCGAAGATGGCGGATGCGGATTTCGAAGCGGGCCGGTGCCGGGAGTTATGAGGCACTTCGCTTCGCCTCATTTCTGGAGCTGCTACGCCCGGCTGCCGGAACACGTCCGCAAACTCGCTGACAAGAATTTCGAGATCCTCAAGCTCCGTCCCGAGAACCCGAATTTGCGGCTGAAGAAAGTCGGGATCTTCTGGTCGGCGAGGGTCGGGGCGCATTACCGTGCGATCGCGAAAGACCGTGCCGAGGGCTTGGTCTGGGTCTGGATCGGCCACCACTCGGAGTATGACAAACTTTTGAAAAAAGGATGAGTGAACCGTTTTTCGAAACCACGAACGCCAAGGTCTGGCGTGGCGAGGTGTTGGCCTTGCGCGGGCTGGATCTCACGCTGCGCCTCGGCGAGAGCGTGGCGATCCTCGGCGCGAACGGCGCGGGGAAAAGCAGCTTGCTGAAGCTGATGACCGGCGAGCTGCGCGCGGAGGCGAACCCGGGAACTTCGGTGCGCCTTTTCGGCGAGGAGCTTTGGTGCCTGGAGGAGTTGCGTCACCGGATCGGGATCGTGATGCCGGAGGAGGTGGAGCGGTTCCATCCGGCGGAGATCGCGTCGGATGTGGTGATCTCCGCGTTCCGGGGCGCTTACGGGCGGACGCGGGACATGCGCTTCTCCGCCGCAGAGAAAGCGATGGCCGCGAAGGCGATGGCGGACGTGGGGATTGCGGAGCTGGCGGGGCGGGAGTTCGGCCAGCTTTCCTCCGGGGAAAAACGGCGCTTCCTCATCGCCCGCGCGCTCGTCCACCGCCCGGAGGCGCTGGTGCTCGACGAGCCGTCCACCGCGCTCGATTTCGGGGCGCGGCTGCATCTTTTGGAAACGCTGCGCGGGATCGCCAGCAGCGGGGCGACCCTGACCCTCGTCACCCACGACCCCGGCGAGATCCTGCCGGAAATCTCACGGGTGATTTTGCTGAAGGACGGCCGCGTGGTCGGCGACGGCGCGAAGCGCGAGGTGCTCAACGACCGCTCGCTGAGCGAACTTTACGGGATGCGGCTCAAGCTCTCGTGGTCGCGGGGCTGGGCGGTGGTCAGGGTTTGATGAAAGCCCCATGCTCCGGGATGGAACATGCCGACCCTTCCCGCCGCCGGTTCCAGGCGATCCTTCGCAAATCAGGATCTCTTCACGTTCCAAATCACACGCAACCCGGAAACGTGATATCTGTTAGAGCGGCACATCCGATCCCCTTTGTAGTCCCTGGATGCGGAAATCGGTTTCTTTCCGTTCGGGCGCGAAGACGAACCGGGTCGGGCGGCGTCGCCTGACCCTGCTTGCCGACTCGAACCCGCCCTCACATCTAACAAGCCGAACACGCAACCGGGTGGCGGCCCAGCGTGTCGCTTACGCTCGACATGGCCTTCCCCCCGGTGCATGTTCTTCTCGTTCGCCAAAGACTTTGCCGTTACCCATCAGGAAACCAGCTGTGTTAAGAGACGATCAATCATATGAGTAGAATACCCATTCGTAACTTCGCATTTATTGCGTTCATTATCTTAGGCTCATGTGCATTTTCCGGAGATCCACGGAAGAAGGAAACGACTGAGTTCGTCTTGAATCAGAATTTTTATTTGTACCGAGTCAAATCTAAGGACGATGCATTAACAGATATTCGGCTTTGGCGTTTTAATCTAATTGGATACGACAGCCTTCATTCCAAGATTGAAAGGTTGCCAGAAGGAACCAGCATTTTTGCATACGGGAATATATTACAGAAGAGGTCTTTTTATACCGAACCATATATCCAATTCTATGGAACAGTAAGACGCGGAGCCAAAGACTACTTTTTCAGGGCTGGAATGACGCAAAGTGAATTCCTACAATTGAAACGACCTTGGGAATCCGCAAACTAGACCAATGCAAGAAAGAAGGCGAACAACTCGGAGATGGCGACGCCGAGGAAGCCGTCTGATCAAATTGGGCGTTGACCCCGCCGCGCCATTCCTATGACGTTCTGCTCAAAAATGACCGCAATCAAACCAGAGAACGCTTGGTTCAACCAAATTCAGCTCTCAGATTGTGAAGAGATCTTGCTATCGTATCCTGCAAATCACACTCAAGGGAAGCGAGCGGTGGGCGGGAAGCTGTTCGTTACGAACTACCGTCTCGCTTTTGCCCCCAACCGAATCGACGCAAACATGGGAGGCGAGACTTGGGAGCTACGTCTGTCGGATTTTGCGTCTGCAGGTACAGACAAGCCGCGCATACACATCATTGAGATATTCAGCGGAGCCTGGCGAACGCGCCTCGCGATTCACGCAAAGGGAGGGGAAGTTCAATATTTTGTCGTGGGCAACCCTCAAAAGGTCTCTGGCGAGCTCAGCAAAGCAATACTAACACAAGCAGAACACGGCGACGGTGGCAAGGCTTCGTCTGCCACCTCTTGATCGTTCGCCACTCAGCGTTTCTTCGGCACGGGATCGTAGCCGTGGGTGCCCCAGGGGTGGCAGCGGAGGAGGCGGCGGAGGGTGAGCCAGGAGCCTTTGAGTGCGCCGTGGACCTTGATGGCCTCGATGCCGTAGTGGCTGCATGTGGGATCGTGGCGGCAAACGCCGTGGCCGCCGCTGGCCATGCGCAGCCATGGGGAAATGGCGAGCTGGTAGAAGCGGATCAGCTTGGTGAGGAGCCAGGACACGCCGGAGCCTGAAATTTCAAAGTTCAATTTTCAACCTTCAAGGAAGAGGGGGAATCGAATCGGCCGTTGTGTCTTGGGCTGTTCTTTGTCGGCGGAGGCCGGATCGCTCAGGGATTATTGCGTCTGGCGAGGGACTTGAGCACGGGTTCGGGGTGAATGATTTTGTCGTCCCTCCGAATGATCTCACCCCGAAACGTCCCCTTTGCCACCCTGGAACCCCCGTGATTGCTACATCCTGTTCTATTTTCCCGGGAACGTGTGATTTCTTACGCTCGCCCTGCCCCTGCGGGAGCGGCCGCAAGCCCAAGAAATGCTGCGGACGCTAGGGGTGGCTTCCGGGGAAAATGTTCAATGCGGCACCCGACCGCAAATAACATCTACGCCTCCCAGATGCGTTGCAAACAGACGCCGGAGAGAATGCGCCGTCACCCTCATATCTAGCCCCGCCGCCTCCACGGTCGCCAAAGGCAAATGACTTACAGCGATTACTCTTTCGAGCAATGAAGTCACTGCCTGAAATCGGGATGACGCCTGTTGGGTGGATACGCTAATTATCAAATACGTATGCATATCCATGCCACTACTAGACCCGACGCTGGTTTCGGGCTTTCCCGCGATCCGCGTGCCACTGCTCGCGCCGCTTTCACATTGGTGGAATTGCTGGTAGTGATTGCGGTTATCGTGGTTCTTGGGGCGATCTTGTCGGTGATGGGTAGGAATGCGATGGCTAGTGCGGATCACGCCAAGTGTTTATCCAACGTTAAACAACTGGTGGCGGCAACGATTCTTGCAAGCACGGACTTGAACGGTCGTTTCCCCGACATGGAGAAGAGCGGTGGACCCTGGATGCAGGATGTCCTCTGGCCCTATCTAAATGGCGACAGCCCCAAGCCGTCGAAAGTCCCGGTGGTGAACACGGTTTACACCTGCAATGCGGCGCAAAAAAACTCCCAACGGAAGTGGATGAAAAACGGTGTGCATTATCGCTACAATTCCTTCACCGCGCCGGGCAAAACTCCGCTCTACGATTGGGGCAAGGCGGTTCTGATCTTTGACAAACACTGGGGCGACTGGCCGGCAAATGCCTGCTCCCACTTTCCTGGGATCAAAGCCAAGGTGAACATTGGTTACGCAGACGGCCATGTGGCGGCCATGTCTTACAAGGATTCCCAAAAGGTCTGGAGCTGGGGAGGTTCGGTAGAAGGCTACTGCCCAATCTTTCAAAAAGGCTGGAAAGAGTAATTTGCCCTGAAACACAAGTATCATGCCTGCCAAGTATTTCCATTTTCTGCCCCCTAGTCCGGCCTCCGTCCTCAGGTGTTTCCAATCGCTTTCACCCCAGCGGCAAATATCATACAGTGCCCGGTTTCTCAGGTCGCTGCAAAAAAAGCTTCGCCCACGATCAGTCCTCGCGCTTTTCTTCGCTGCCTCGCTGCTTCATAGCGGGGCGGCGGACGAGCGCTTCCTCACCGCAAACGGCAATGAAATCCACGATGCCAAGGGCCGCACAGTCCTGCTGCGCGGTGTGAATCTCGGGGGCTGGTTGGTCATCGAGCCCTGGATGTCCCCGGTGGATTCCTCCGGCACCATCAAGTGCGATTACTCGGTGCGCGAGATCCTCGCCAAACGCTTCGGTGGAGATGCTGCGAACAGCCTGCTCGAAACCTATCAGAAAAATTGGATCACCGAAAAGGACTTCGACAAGATCGCCGCCCACGGGATGAACGTCATCCGCATCCCTTTCTGGTATCGCAACGTCCAGACAGAAGACGGCGTGTGGATCCCCAACGGCCTCAAGGAACTTGACTGGGCGGTCACCGAGGCCTGGAAACGCGGCATCTACTCCATCATCGTCTTCCATGGCGTCCCCGGCGGCCAGAGCAAGGGCGACAGCACCGGCCGTAAGCGCGAGGAGGCGGAGTTCTGGAACGATGAAACCCACCAGCAACGGACTATTGAGATCTGGCGTAAAGTGGCGGAACATTTTAAAGGCAACCCCGCTGTCGCAGCCTATGACCTGATCAACGAACCCGCCGATGCCCCGTCGCTCGGCGCCCTCTGGTCCGTTTATGACCGGCTATACCGGGAAATTCGCAAGATCGATCCCGACCACATCATCACCGTCGAAGGCTGTGCCACCGGCCAAATCGGTGGAAAATACGTCCATTGGGGTTGGGAAGCCCTGCCGCCTCCAGATCTCTTCGGTTGGAAAAACGTGCTCTATCAGATGCACCATTACGAGTGGGACTGGAAAAGTGAGGAAAAGCAAATCACCAGCATTCATTTCCAAGTTTCCGAGTGGAACAAACACAAGAAACTCGGTGTGCCCGCCTTCATGGGCGAGTTCAACCCCATGGGCACGGAGTCCGCCTGGAACCATGCACTAAAGGAATACTCCGCCAGCGGCATGCACTGGACCTTCTGGAGCTACAAGGCCAATCACGGCACCGGCTCCAACAGTTGGGGTCTCTACAATCCCATTAAAAAGGACGCTCCCAACCTCCTAACAGACAGCGCTGAAACCATTCGCGCCAAATGGGAAGCGCTAGATACCGATACCTACTACGCGCTCAATCCGATGCTCGACCGCGTCCTCAAAGGCGTGCTTAAGCAGCCCCTTTCCGTCGCGTCTGAAACCTCTCCCATCATTCCCAATCCCTAAGCAACTCCACCTCTCAATTCCCAAAATCAGCATATGAAAACCAAATCATTACTCGCAGGCATCGCCGTCCTCACATTCATCGGCCAATCCGAAATCCACGCCCAGGCTACTTGGACGGGAACCGGCACCTCCGGAACTCCCGCCTCCTGGAGCGTTGGCAGCAACTGGAGCGCCAATGCCCCGGCCAGCAATACCAGCATCTCGCTGTTGTTTAACAATACCGCGGCGAATTCGTTTTCCGACAACGATCTGACCGGACTCACAGTCAGCAGCATCAGCATTCCAGCCACTTTTGGGGGAATCAATGTCAGGGATAACACCATCACTGGAAATGCGATCACGCTATCAGGAGGCGTGACTGTCGCTACCGGAAATTGGCAGACCATTGGCCTCAACATTGCCTTGGCGAGCGGTTCCGGCTCATTCAGTCAATCAACGGGCCAAACCACGTTCAGCGGGCAGATTTCAGGCTCCGAAGCCATCACCAAGACGGGCGGCGGCACGGTGATTTTTTCGGGTCCCAATAACTTTTCTGGGAATGTGGCGGTGAGTGCAGGAGCGCTTTCGGTGACGAATAACAGCGGCTTGGGCACCACCGTCGGCAAAACCACGGCAAATGGCGGCAGCCTCCAATTGTCGAACAACATCACCATCACGGGCGAGACATTGGAAATCGCGGGTAACGGCGGCGGCAATACGACCGGCGTCTTGCGCAACGTTTCCGGCAACAATACGTGGACGGGAAGTGTCACGACGATTGGCAATGACTCACGCATGATAGCCGCTGCGGGCACTCTTTCCATTTCGGGCGTAATCAGCTCAACCAACAGCGGAAACAACCAGGTCATTTTCCGCGGCGAGGGCGGGACCATCGAACTCACCAGAGCCAACACTTACGGAGGTGTGACCCGAGTCTTCGGCACCGCCGGTAACGCTGCCACTGTCCCCATGTTGCGATTGAGCGGTGGCGACAACCGCCTGCCCACGGGCACCACCATCGACATCGGAGGTGTCGGAGTTTCCGGCAGCATGGAAATCGCCGGCATCAGCCAGGAAGTGGCCGGACTTGTTTCAAATAATGGTGCCACCAATTCCAAAATATCCGGCGTGGGTGCCGCCACCCTGGTAGTGAACAACTCCGCAGACGGAACTTACACCGGCACCCTTACCGACAGCCTGTCCTTCACCAAGTCCGGTGCCGCCACCTACACGCTGAGTGGCAGCAACACCTATACTGGCGACACCACCATCAAGGCAGGCACACTCAAGATCAACAGCTCCACCACCATTGGCTCCAGTTCCAGGATCACCGTGGGCGATGCCGGTTCATCGACCGCAGTGCTCGATGTCACCACTGCCGGCTTCACGGTGGGCTCCACCCAGACACTGGCCGGCATCGGCACGATCCTCGCCACCGGCCAGACCGTCACCGCCTCGGGCACGATCTCGGCGGGAAACAGCGTGGGCACCATCAGGATCGACGGCGGAACCCTGGCCTTGGATGGAACTTCGAAGTTTAACTTTGAGCTTGGCACCTCAAGCGACCTCGTCTCGCTGCTCAACCTGGCAACGCTCAATCTGGGATCCGGAACCCTCGGCCTGAGTGATTTCACCTTCTCGGATTCCGGTGGCTTTGCCGATGGAGTTTACACCCTCATCACCGGTGCGGCATCATTCTCAGGAACGCTCGATACGGGAAATCTCACCGGTTCCGTACTCGGGCGGGACGGTACACTGAGCATGAGCGGAAACAACCTGATCCTCACCGTGATCCCGGAACCAAGCGTCGCCTTGATCGGATCGCTCGGCCTGCTCGCACTCCTGCGCCGCCGCCGCGTGGGTTGAAATCACCCTTCTGAAGTTTTGCCCTGGCGGGCAATCCTAGGGCGGAGTTCGGAACGGTTTTCCCGGACTCCGCCCCTTTTTTCATCGTGAGGCCATAGTGAGATGAACTCCAGATCGTCCGTTGGAGCCGTGGTAAAGCAGCGCCCGGCAAGCGGGAACGGTTCCCACGTAACGAGCCGCCGAAAGGCGAATCTGGACATGGTCAGTCCGCTTGGATTGGATGCCCTTGTTAACCCACCGATGCCCCGGTCCCAGCCCATTTCCATTGGAGCGCGTCTCTGCCGCGCCGCAGCCGTCATGGTGAGTCTCTGCGGTTCATCTTTAGGGGCGGATGCCGTGACTCCGCTCACGACCGCACGCGACGTCCTCAACCTATCCGCAGACGAGGCGAAACGCGGACTTCCGGTGGAGGTGCGCGGTGTGGTCACCTACACGGAGAAAACCTGGGCAGGGCAGTTCTTCGTACAGGATGGGACGGGCGGCGTGTTTGTCGGTTATTCAGGTAAGGCGTCGCCTGAGATCGCACAAGTCGTCGAAGTGAGGGGCATCAGCCATCCGGGGGCATTCGCTCCGTTTATCGAAAAACCGGATTGGAGGGTGGTTGGGCAGTCACCGCTGCCCGCCGCACGCGAGATCTCGATCGAGCGCTTTGCCAGCGGTATCGACGACGGACTCCGGGTGGAGGTTCGGGGTCGCGTAAAGCGGGTCTTCGAAAACAGCAGGAATCAATGGGGGCTCATCGTTTCTTCAGGCGGTCATCGTTTCGAAGTAACAATTTCTCCGCCGAGGCCAGACGCGCCACTGCCGCACGAATGGGTCGGTTCCCTGGTCCGGTTGCGCGGGGTGCTGGCCGCCGATTATCAGCTCCACCGCCGCGGGCTGGCCATGGTTCGCTTGTTTGTGGCTTCCACCGACGAGGTCTTCATCGAGCAACCCGAGGAGTTTGATCCGTTCAAGTCCGCACTGCTGCCACTCTCCGGCGTGGGCCAGTATCGTCGGGATCTCGCACCCGGGCAGCGCACCCGCGTCCGTGGTGTGGTCGTCGCACGGCTAGGCGTGGAAAGTCTGGCGATCGAAGATAAAAGCGGCGGCCTGATCATCAAAGGCGGCGAGTTGGACGCATTCGCACCCGGCGATCAGGTCGAGGTGGTGGGTTTCGAGGAATTGGAAAATTTCCTGCCCGTCCTGCAGGATTCGATCGTCACCAGAACCGGCGAACGCCAAGGCCTGCCCGCGATCGAAAGACCTTCGATGAATGAACTGCTGCTCGGCAAGTTTCATGCCTGCCTGATAGGACTGGATGCCGATCTGCTGGAAATTGGCGATCGCCCGGCCGCTGACGGCAGTGGCAAGGGCCGGGAAGTCGTCATGACTCTTCAGAGCGGCGGCCATACGTTCAAGGCGGATTTCGCCGACGCTGCGGTGGAGAATTCCCCGCTGCCCTTCGAACCCGGCAGCCGGGTGAGCCTGACCGGCCTCAGCCTTGCCGAGGCAAATCGTAGCGGCCGGGTCGATTCATTCCGCATGCGGCTTGCCGAGCCATCGGATG
Source organism: Verrucomicrobiota bacterium (assembly GCA_046051965.1). Classification (GTDB taxonomy): domain Bacteria; phylum Verrucomicrobiota; class Verrucomicrobiia; order Verrucomicrobiales; family Akkermansiaceae; genus Luteolibacter. The sequence goes on along the minus strand of JBJONG010000003.1, from coordinate 30,452 downwards.
TCCGGGTGCTCCAACCGCCGCCGTGGTTCAATCGCAAACGTCTGGAGGTGGCTCTCGCTTCCTCGCTCGGTGGCATGATTCTTTCCGGTTTCTGGATCTTCGCATCGTCCCGGAAGAAACGTCGCCTGCGTGCCGAAATCACGGAGCGGAAAAAACTAACCACCGAGCTCCAGCAGGCAAAACAGCAACTCTCGCTGCGCGTCGATGAACGGACGGAGGAACTCAAGCTCCAGATCAGCGAGCGCAGGGAGTCCGAGGTTCGCTTCAAGGCTGTCATTGGTGAGCGCACCCGCCTCGCACAGGAGTTGCACGATGGTTTGCAACAAGGTCTCACCGGGATGGCCCTCCAGCTCGACACCGCATCCCGCCTGCGCGAGCGATTGCCGGAGCAGTCGCACTATCACCTGGAACTCGCCCGCACCCTCGTGCGCCAGACCCATGTGGATCTCCGCAACTCGGTCTGGAATCTCCGATCCCGCAGCCAGGAGGATTTCAGCTTGCTGGAAGCCCTCCGACAATCAAGCCACCGCGTCACGGAAGGCACCGGCGTGCAAGTCGAGGTGAGCCAGAGCGGCGAGCCTCAGAACTTGTCGGAACTACAGGAGGAAAACCTCCTGCGCATCGGGCAGGAAGCGCTCAACAACGCGCTCACACATTCCCAGTCCGACCGCATGGAAATCCACCTCGATTTTTCCCCGAACCTGCTGGTTCTGCGAATTCGGGATTTTGGCAAAGGTTTCTTGCCGCATTCTGTGGAAGGCTCGTCGCAAGGACACTTCGGCCTATCCGGCATGGCCGAGCGTGCGCAACGGATCGGCGGTTCACTTGAAATTCACAGCGAGCCGGGTGCCGGCACCTTGATCGAGGCGAAGCTGCCACTTGTCCCATCCCCATCCGTTATCTCATGAACAAACACCCACTCATCCGTATTCTCCTGGCCGACGATCACTCCGTCGTGCGCATGGGGCTTGAAGCGCTGATCTCGACCGAACCGGGATTCGTCGTGGTAGGACACGCTGCGGACGGCCATGAAGCCGTCCTCCAGTATCGGGAACACCTCCCGGATGTCGTTCTGATGGATCTGCTTATGCCCCGGATGACTGGCACGCAGGCGCTCGCCCGGATCCGCACCGAGTTTCCCTCGGCAAAAATTCTCATGCTCAGCACCAGTGACGGGGACGACGACGTCTATCGCGCGTTGCAGGCGGGGGCATCCGGCTACATCTTGAAAAGCTCACCCGGCGAAGAACTCATCCCCGCCATCCGGTTGATCATGGGGGGCGGAAAGTGGATCCCGCCGGAAATCGCCCGCAGCCTGGCGAACCGCTCGCTGCGCGAAGAACTCAGCCAGCGCGAGATTCAGGTGCTTCACGAGCTTGCCTGCGGTGGATCCAACAAGGATATCGCATCCATCCTCAACATCACCGAGCACACCGTGAAGGCGCATGTCAAAAACATCCTTGCCAAGCTCCCCGCCCGCGACCGCACCGAGGCCGTCACCAAAGCTCTGCAGCGCGGTATCATCCATCTCTGAAACCATACAAATCGCCATGATCTTTTCACGCCTCGTATTCCATGAAGGCACGCCCATCAAAGCCGCCACCATGAAAGCCTGGCCCGACGGCTACGGCGCGGCAGCGGAGCGCCTGCTGCGGGGAGGCTGTGGAGCGTGCGGGACTTGCGGGTGGGGATTTGAGAGAGGGCTGGAATTTCCTCATGAGGTGCAAATGAACTGACTAAATGCAGTTAAGCCGAGATTACCTCGGTTGTTCGTGCAACTAGGCGCGGTCGCGGAACCAAGGGATGACATTTCTTGGTGTGAACCGCACAATCCCACCGAGGCAGCAGTAACGCTCGATTGAGGGCGAAGACCTTGTCGCGAAAGGCGTGGAGTTGGTCGGTGTTAAGGGGCGGCGAGGGCTTTGGCGATGAAATCGGCGGACTGTCTCTACCCGCGATTTTTCGGCACGGGATCATAGCCATGCGTGCCCCAGGGGTGGCAGTGGAGGAGGCGGCGGAGGGTGAGCCAGGAGCCTTTGAGCGCGCCGTGGACCTTGATGGCCTCGATGCCGTAGTGGCTGCATGTGGGATCGTGGCGGCATACGCCGTGGCCGCCGCTGGCCATGCGCAGCCATGGGGAAATGGCGAGCTGGTAGAAGCGGATCAGCTTGGTGAGGAGCCAGGACACGCCGGAGCCTGAAATTTCAAAGTTCAAATTTCAACCTTCAAGGAAGACGGGGAATCGAATCGGCCGTTGTGTCTTGGGCTGTTCTTTTTCGGCGGAGGCCGGATCGCTCAGGGATTATTGCGTCTGGCGAGGGACTTGAGCACGGGTTCGGGGAGCTTGGCGGAGTCGATCCAGCGCTGGGCGGCGGCCTGGTCTTCATCCAGCCATGATCCGAGGGCGCGCTGATACATGCGGTTGCGGCTTTGCTCATCCTCGATGAGAGCGATCTGGTTGGCGGCCACGGCAGGTGCCTTGTCGAAGGAGTTCCAGATGAAATGGAAGACCATGCGGTCGTCCACATCGGCAGGGTGGGAGTTCATCATCTTGGCGGCGGCTGCGGGATCGGTTTGTGCCTCGACGGTTACGAGACCGCGCAGGGCGCGGGTGCGGGCATCGCCTTCCGGGAGTTTGGAGAATGAGGCGAGGGCGGCGGTCTTGTCGGCTTTCGCCCATTCCGCGAAGACTTCGTCCACGCTGCGGGTGGAGGCTTGGCCGAGGTTGTTGAGGAGCCACGAGGCGGTGTTGGCGGGGTCGGTCTTCGCCATTTCCTCGGCGAAGCGGGCGGTGGCGCCGTCGCGCAGGCGCTCGTCGGCAAGCCCCGCGATCCATGATTTCGCGGCTTCCGGCCCGTTTTTCAAAAGGTGGGGAATCATCGCGCTGAGAGCCTCGCCGCGCTCGCCGCTGAAGGGGAGGGCTTGGAGGAGTTCGGTGGCGCGGGTGGGATTGGTGGCGGCGAGGCTGCGGATGATGCCGACCATATAAGGGTTTGCTTCCTCGCCCTCGTGGTTCGCCTCGGCCCATGTGATCGCGGCCTCCGGATCGCGGCTGGCCCATGCGCTGAGGACGGTGTTGGTGGCCATGCCGCCACGGGTGTTTTCCGTGGTGTAAGCAAGCGCGGCCATGGGATCGACCTCCGCCCAGGCGGTCAGCAGCATGGCGTATTCCCCCATGCGCTCCTCGGTGAGGCCGAGGCTGCGGAAACGGGCAACGGCGTCCGCGAACTCGGAGGGCGCCAGGGAATCGATCCACGCAAGCATGGAACGGCTGCGGTCGAGGGCGTTTTCTCCACGGACGATCTCCTCCATTTTCGCGAGGCGCTCATCCATGTTCGCGGAGCTGCGGTCGCTGGCGGCACGCGGTGTGCGCGAGGCGGAATCGCGACGCGAGGAAGCGCCGTCACGGGCGGAGGAGGTTCTTTCGCTGGAAACGATTTTAGCGCGTTCGAGGAGTTCATCCGCCTCGCCGCTGCTTGCCGAGCCGCCGGTCAGTTTGCCGGCTACAAATCCGCCGAGTCCCACGGCGAGGCAGGCGGCGCTTACGCTAGTTACATTCCATTTCATGAGTTCTGATATTCGTCGGTTTTTCCAAGCCCGCAACGGTGGATTTCAATGTCGCCTTGTATCCGCCCGGCACCGTGCGATGTTTGCCGAATGAAAAACCTGCTGTGCCTGCTAACGCTCACGACTCTCCTTTCCTGTCAAACAAACGGACATGGCACCGCTCCGGCGGGAATTCATGCCGCGGAGCTTGAGATCGACGTAACCAAGACCGAGACCCTCATCGGCCAGCCTTTGGAAAAAGTGCAGGCGGCCTGCGACGCGGCGGAGGTGCGCCACCGGGTGATCGAGGTGGACGGGGTGGGTCGTCCTGTGACGCGCGACTTTCATCCGGAGCGTCTCAATTTCAAAGTGAAGGACGGGAAAGTGACCGAGGTAACCAAGGGCTAGCCCTTCACGCCACCGACCGGATCATTTCGCCGACCAGGTCTCCACTCATCTGGGAGCGTTCGGTATGCATCGCATTTTCAAATTTTTTGAATTCTTTCTTGTATTGAGATTGAATCTCATTAACTACAAATCCGCCATGCGCAAACATCACGACGACTACAAAATGAAGGGGCCGGATCTGAGGAGGACTTGGATGACGGGTTTTATCAGCTGCTTGCCTACGATACTTTTCGCCCAGAGCCCGGCGACCAAGCCGGCGTCGGAAGCCGGGTCGGAGGATGCGGTGTCTGAGGGGCAGGAGCTTGCGCCGCTCGTGATAACGGCGGAAACGGCGAATGACCGGATCATCCAGGGTGCGTTCCTGCCGGAAGTTCTGGGCACGAACATTTATGCGGGAAAGAAAACCTCAGTGATGGATTTCGATTCCTTGCCTCAGATCCAAACCGACAACTACCGCCAGGCTTTTGCGAAGACACCCGGTCTCCTCACGAGCGAGCTGAGCAATTCCTCACTGCTATCGCTCAACTACCGTGGCATCGGCGATCCCCATGAGACGCAGAACATGATGGTTTTGAAAAACGGCATTCCGTTTGTGCTCGATCCGCTTGGCTATCCCACCGTCTATTTTGCGCCTCCTTTTGAAAGTCTGGACCGTCTCGAATTTGTGTCGGGTGGGGCGGCGCTTCTTTTCGGAGCGCAGCCCTCGGGAGCGTTGAATTACATCAGCCATGAGCCAGATCGCTCATCACCCTTCAGGGCATCGACGCAGCAAGTATTGGGAAGCGACAACTTGTATTCCAGTTTCAGCACGATTGAGGGAGGGGATGAAAAACTCGGCTATCTGTTGAATTTCGACCACCGCTCGGGTGATTCGTTCCGTTCCGCAAACAGTGACTTTGAGCTAAATGGGGCCGAGTTGGGCCTGTATTATGACATTGATGAAACGCAGCGCCTGACCGCGTCATTTGAGTTTTACGAATCCGACCACGGCGAGCCGGGAGGTCGCACGGTCAGTGATTTTTCCACGAATCCGGACGCCAACCTCCTCGCGAACGACCGGGTGAGGCTGGATCGGACTTTTGGTATGATCGGATATGAGCTGGGAGATGAGGAGACGAAATGGGTCACCAAAATCTGGGCATCGGATGTGGAGCGTTACAGCAAGCGCCAAACCGGACAGGGCTTTGGCACGGTGACAGGGAACCAACTCGATATCAACGAGCATACGTATTATACCATGGGTTTGGATAGTCGTCTGCGTATTGATTACGATCTTGGAGGAGAGGTTTCCACATTCACCACCGGAATCACGGCGATGGATGTCCGCTCACCCATCTTTACCGAGCGCACCGCGCCCGGGGATTTGACTTCGGATCGCGGAGCGACTCTTCGCTTCGACGCGTTGCGGAGTTCCAAATATGCGGCGCTCTTTGCGGAGAATCTCTTCCGTTTCAACCGCTTCACGATCACCCCTGCCGTGCGTCTGGAGTATAACGAGCAGGAGATGGATGAGAGGGTGAATGTTGCCAAGGCAACGGCCATCCCGCCCAATCCCTTGATCCAGGATCAACGCTCGGAAGTGGTGCCGTTGGGTGGACTTGGCGCGACCTTTGAGACGACCCAGGATACTGAAATCTATGCCAACGTCTCCTCCGCCTATAAACCACCCACATACACCGATGGATTTCCGATCGGTGGCGCGGATACGATCAGTGCCAGCTTGGACGCCGGGCAAGTGATCAATGCCGAGATCGGCTTCCGGGGCGAACCCACCTCGTGGTCATCTTTTGATGCGAGTATTTTCCATATCGATTATGATAACCGCTTCGGCAGGGTCGGGTCGAATATCCAGAACGTGGGGCGTTCGATCAATGAGGGTGTCAGCTTGAGCGGGGAAATTGATTTCTATGATCTCGTTCATGGAGAGTCGGACGTTTCGTTTCTTTGGTATACCGCTTACCAATATCTGGATGCCGAGTTCACTTCCGGCCCGCTCTCCGGGAGGACTCCGCAATATGCTCCCGAGCACATGCTGCGCACGGGCTTGATTTTCCAAAAGGAAGACAAGTGGAAATTCGCAGCCATGCTCACCCATCTCTCCGGACATTGGGCGGACGATGCGAATACGGTCGTCCCGGGAGGTGCGGACTGGAGCATCCCCGCCTACACCGTGCTCGATCTGACCGCAGAGGCGAAGGTTTGGGATGGCAACATCTCGGGCGTTGACTCAAAACTATGGGTGCTCTTCGGGGTGAACAATGCCCTGGATGAAAGCTATTTCAGCCGAGTCCGCGCCAACGGCATCGATCCTGCCAACGGCGCCAACTACTACATTGGTATGCGCGCCGAGTTTTAATCACTCGCAGCAGCGGCGTGACGTATCACTAGACCGCTTTGAGCATAGGTATGGAGGCGAGGAGGCGTTTTGTGTAATCATCTTTTGGTGAGCGAAACACCTCCTCTGCCGCGCCGATCTCGACGATTTTCCCTTTATACATCACCGCGATGCGATCCGCGATGTAGTGGACGACGCCGAGATCGTGGGAAATGAAAACCATGGTCAGCCCGAGATCGGCCTGCAGTTTCTTGAGGAGATTGAGGATCTGGGACTGGATGGAAACATCGAGGGCGGAGACAGGCTCGTCGGCGATGATGAGCTTCGGCTCCGGGGCGAGGGCGCGGGCGATCGCGATGCGCTGGCGCTGGCCGCCGGAAAATTCGTGCGGGTAGCGCCGCATCTGCCCGGCATCGAGTCCGACGGTGGCCATGAGGTCGGTGACTTTCTTTTCCAGTTCGGCACCTTTCATTTTCGGATGCCGCTGGCGCACGGCCTCGGCGAGGGTGGAGAAGACGGTCATGCGCGGGTTCAGCGAGGCATAGGGATCCTGGAAGATCATCTGGAATTCGATGCGGCTGCTCCGCACGTCCGCCGCGCTCAGGGCGGAGAGATCCACGCCGTTGAGGATCACCGAACCGGAGCTGGGCCTGATGAGCTGCATAATCATGCGAGAGAGGGTGGATTTCCCGCAGCCCGATTCGCCAACGAGGCCGAGGATTTCGCCCTGCCGGATCTCCAGGCTTACGCCGTCCACGGCCTTGATCGTCTCGGTGTGGTGACTGAGCAGGCCGCCCGCCTTTTTCACGAAATGTTTCTCCAGATCGCGGATTTCAAGGTAACTCACGGCGCGATCAAAGCAGCCGCCGCGCCGCCGCGCAATGCCCAAGGTGTGGTTGCTGGGTTGCTTAGAGTGTGAGCGGCTGACCCTGCCTCCGGTAAAGTGACTTTACCGATTGTTATTCAGTAATTAACTTTATTGACAGTGTTGCGATTGTCTCCCACAGTCCGTTCATGTCCCGACGCCCTGGACCAAACCAAGTCATTAAAAACAAAGATCGTTCGAATTCAAAATTCGTAAGCCCGCACTCTCCGTGGCAAATCACTATCGCAGAAAAGATGGAATCATTGGGACTTTCGACGCGCAAAATTAGCAAGCGATTGTCGGAGAGGGGATTCAAACTATCTCACGTTTTGTTGTGGGGATGGATTTGCCACAGGTTAGGTTATCCGCCCAAGGCCTATACGCCGGAACTGAATTCAGCATTGGCCGCAATCCTTGAGATGGATGCACAGGAGTTGGGGCGTCTATACGATCAGTCAAGAATTCCAATCGCACCTGTGACACATGATCGGGGGCTTCATGCACTTCGTCGGATCGTAGAAGAATCTCCACGATCTCATTGGCAAAAATCCGATCTGTTAATGGAAATAAAACAATTAATGCAGTAAACTGACAAAAACAAGAAATGAAAAATACAAGCAATCCCACCCCACCACTAATTCAGCAGTTTGATACTCTTGGTGTCGGACATCTCGCCGACGAGTTCATAGCCATAGCAAAAAATATCGAGGAGGCGTTGAGACAAATGGGAGCAATCCCCGGCAAAGACTATTCGATCAAGGATTTAGCCAACATTTCGGCACCCATCGTAGCGGCAATGGTCAAAACTGGTAGGATTGATGAGTATGATTACCCCGCGAAGAGAGTCATCGCGCGCAATCCCGAGTAAAAAGCAGCAGATACATTCGCGCCGCCGCGCAATGCCCAAGACTTTTTCAATCTCCGTGACTTTTCCGCCGGATGTGCGAGTGATGTGGCGATGGAAATGCGGAAGGACGAAATCGTGGCGCTGGTGCTGCGGGTGCTGATGGGCGCATGGTTCGTGTATGCCGGCGGGCTGAAAATTTTCTCCAGCGGACTGGACCGGTTCGCGGTGGATATAGCAAACTACAAGCTGCTTAGCGAGGGCATGGCGGTCGGGGCGGCTTACATCGTGGCGTGGGTGGAGGTGGTGGCGGGGATCTGCTTCATGCTCGGTGCTTTGAAAAAAGGCGCGTGGCTGGCGATGCTCGGGCTGGTTGGTGCCTTCACGGTCTCGGTCGGTTCCGCGTGGTGGCGCGGGCTGGACATTTCCTGCGGCTGCCTCGGCGGGTCGGAAAAAATTTCCTACTGGGCGAAGGCGGCGGAGTTCGCGCTGTATTATGCGGTGCTGGGTTTCCTCGCATGGGTGTGGTGGCGGAAGACGCCCGCAGCGGTGGTGTAGAGTTTGCTTTGCGTGTGGCGGAATTTCGGGAAAGGATCACCCATGCGTTTCACGGAAAAATTGCAGCGGCGGGTGGATTTCACAGGATCAAGATTGTGCGTGGGTCTCGACCCCAGGCCGGGTGATGGCGGCGCGGCACATGCGAAGGATTTTTTGCTACGCGTGATCGCGGAAACATCGGAACACGCCGCGGCGTTCAAGCCGAACATGGCCTACTTCGAGGCGATGGGCATCGAGGGCATCCGCGTGCTCGAGGAAGTTCTCGCCGCGATCCCGGACGGCGTTCCGATCATCCTCGATGCGAAGCGCAGCGACATCGGCGAGACGCAGAAATATTACGCGCAGGGCTATTTCCACGGCTGGAACGTCGATGCCGTCACACTCAACCCCTTCCTCGGCTACGATTCCATCGAGCCGTTCCTGGATTTCGAGGGAAAAGGCGTGTATCTCCTCGCCGTGACCTCGAACCCCGGTTCCGCCGATTTCCAACGCCAGACGCTGGCGGACGGGCGGCAGGTTTTCGAACTCGTCACCGCCCTCGGCGAGCGGGCGAAGTCCGAAAGCCGCGCCACGGATGTCGGATACGTCGTCGGCCTGACGAACGCCGAGGCCGTCCTTTCGAAAATGCCGGACGCCCCTCTGCTCGTGCCGGGTCTGGGCGCGCAGGGCGGGGATCTTGCCGCGCTGGCCGGGGCGAAACGCAGCGCGCCGGATGTGATCAACGTCTCGCGCGGCATTCTGTATGCCGGTGATGAAAAAAGCTTCCGTGCTCGTGCCCAAGAGTGGGCGGCAAAAATCGCGCTCGGCTACGCTTGAAACACGTTCCGGAAACATGAGCACCGATTTCACAGGCAACGGCTACTCCGGCCTCGCCCCGCAGAAAGGGTGGCCCGGCAGAAACGCGAAGTTTCTCCGCCACCGCATCGTGCCCGGCATGTTTCGCAAACTCGGCGGCAGCATCCTCGAACCCATCCTCACCGCCCCCGAAGGCGACCGCGTCCGCGTCACCTGGATCGGCCACGCCTCGTTTTTCCTCCAGTTCGCGGGAAACTCGGTCGTCGTCGATCCGAACTGGGCGAAGTGGCACGGCCCGGTGAAACGCCAGCGCCACCCCGGCCTGCGCTTGAGCGATGTCCCGGAGGTTGATCTCGTGCTCGTGACCCACGCCCACTTCGATCACCTCCACAAGCCCAGCCTCAAGGTCTTGCAGGCCAGCGAGGGCATCGTGGTGCCGAAGGGCAGCGCCTCCCTGGTGAAAAAGCTCGGTTTCCCCGCCGTCCATGAGGTGAAAATCTGGGACGAGCTGGAGATCCGCGGCATGAACGTGATCCACACGCCCTGCCACCATTGGGGCGCGCGCTACGTCCACGATACCCACCGCGATTACGGCGGCTACATCGTCAAGGCCGGCGGGAAAAGCGTCTTCCATTGCGGCGACAGCACCTACTTCGACGGCTTCACGGAAATCGGCAAACGCCATGCAATCGATATCGCCCTCATGCCCATCGGTGCCTACGAGTCGCCCAGCGGCCGCGACGTCCACATGAATCCGGAGCAAGCCGTCCGCGCCTTCGTGGATCTCGGCGCGAAAGTCCTCATTCCCATGCACTACGGCACTTTCCCGCTCGGAAACGAGGCGCTTCACGAACCTGTCGAGCGCCTCCTCACCGAAGCCGACCGCCTCGGCATCAGCGACAAGATCCTCATCCCCGAGGAAGGCGTCGGCATCGAGTGGTGATTTCCGTTAGAAATCGAACAGCAATCCCTGCGGATCGTTCTTCGGCTTGCTTGCGGTTTCGCCCAAGCCCCGGACGCCGAACGCGATCCAGCGCTCCGCCAGCGCGTTGAAATGTTTCGAATCCGCCTCGATGACCAGCGATTGCGCGAGTCCGGCCTCGAAGAACGCCCAATCGGCGGCGAGATCCTTGGAAAGGGCGGCGAGGAAACGGCGGGTGGTTTCGCGGCGGGCATCGCGCATCGCGTCCGGCAGTGTTTCATCCGGCAGGCATTGGATGCGACCGGCGAGGCGGAAAAAAAGCGGCGCGTCCATCCCGATCCGCGCGGCGGCGGGTTCCAGCGCGTTCACGAACGCGGCCACCGCCTGCTCCACGGAAACCTGTTTTCCTAACGCCTCCAGCCGCGCGGTCCGCTCCGCGCAGAGTGGCTCGAGGACATGCGTGATCACCAGATCCAGCAATCCCTCGCGGCTGCCGAAGTGGTAGTTCACCGCCGCGACGTTCGCCTTCGCGGCTCCTGTCACATCGCGGATGGAAACGGAATCAAAGCCTTTGGCGGCCACCAATCTCTCGGCGGCATCCAGCATCGTCCGTTTCGCCCCGGTTTCAGGCACTTTCGTCACTCGCACGACGAATAGCCAAGCGACCACGCCCCCTTTGTCAATCACCGCTTGCGGGGCGGGGAAAGCCGCTTAGCTTCCCACCATGCTCCAACGAATCATCATCCCCGCCGTCGTACTTTGCTCCACCGCCTTCGCCGCGGACATCACCAAGATCCCCTTCGCCACGGCCGAAGGCAAAACCGCCACCCTGGCCGACTACAAGGGCAAGGCCGTCCTCCTGGTCAATGTCGCCTCCAAGTGCGGCTTCACCAAGCAATACGAGGGTTTGCAGAAACTCTACGAGGAGAAGAAATCCGACGGCCTCGTGATCCTCGCCTTCCCTTGCAACGACTTCGGCGGCCAGGAACCCGGCACCATCGAGGAAATCCAGGAGTTCTGCAAATCGAACTACGATGTCACCTTCCCGATCATGGGCAAGATCTCCGTGAAAGGGGACACCCAGCACGAGCTTTACAAAGCACTCACCGGTCCGGACGGCGCATTTCCCGGATACGTGAAATGGAACTTCGGCAAGATCCTCATCGACAAAAGCGGCAAGCCCGTCGCCCGATTCGAATCCGCCACCAAACCGGATAGCGAAGAACTGAAGAAAGCGGTCGAATCGGCATTAGCAGATTGACAAAAGATCCAGCCACTATTGCCTCAACACGATTATGAAAAAGAAAATATACTACAAACGCATCGCACTCATCACCATTGCCGGACTCACGCTTTCAGGGCTGTCATCTTGCCTTCCGCTCGCTGCGGGAGCTGCCGTCGGATATGTGGCTCACGAAGAAGGTTACCGCGTAACAAACCCGATCAAAAAAGTGGACGACTGAGCCGATCCTCAAAAACTTACGATGGGTAGCCCGCGGTTCAGAGCCCGCGGCGCTGTCACATTATCCGTGCGCCGAAGAGTATCACGGCGGCGAGGGCTAGGAAGACGAGGCCGAGGGCGATTTTCACGGAGAAGGTGTGGCGGGTCTGGAAGTCGATGAGCGCCTTGTTGCTCATGCCGGTGAAGGCCATGGCGAAAATGACGATGAGCGGTGTGATGAAGGCGAGGTTGTAGGCGATGAGCCAGGCGACGGCGTCGAGCTTGCCCTGCTGGATGCTGTAGATGATGGGGGCGTAAACCTGCCCGGTGCAGGCGAGCTCGAGGAAGGAGATCAGGATGCCTGCGACGAAGGCGGCGATGACGAAACGCCGCGCCTTCGCGCCGGTGCGGACGACGCCGCGGATGCGGTCTTTCAGGAAGGCGGGCAGGGTCAGCGCCATCTCGTCGAGCTTCCCGGCGCGGGCTTTCGCGGCGTCGCGGAAAGAGATGAGAGCGGCGACGAGGGCGAGGCCGGCGAAGGCCCAGTCTAGGTAGGGCTTGATGCCGGAAATTTTATCCGTCATCTGCTCAAGCACGCTGTGCAGGACGAGGCCGGCGGAGAAGTAGGCGAGGAACACGGCGGAGATGAAGGCCGCGCCGACCATGAGCATTTCGCGCGGCGAGCGGCGGGCGATCTGGAGGTAGGAGAGGAAGAAGATGATCGTGGCGAAGGCGCAGGGATTCACGCCGTCGATGAGGCCCGCGAGCAGGACGACGGGGAGGGTGAGGGACTTGTATTTCTCCTCGACCTTCTCCTTCGCGGCGGCGATTTCCGGCTCGGCGACTTCCGCCCACGCGTCGTCCTGCGGCGTGTCCATGGTGGAGGCGAGGAGTTTCCCGACGGCCTGCGGGGTGATGTCGTTGCGGATCAGGAAACCGGCCTGGGTGAAAAAGGCAGGAGCGATGTTGTGGTCGGCGGAGGGGGCGTTGAAGCGGGCGCAGAGGGCTTGGTTGAGGAGGGTGCTGCGGGTCTCGACGATGTTGTGGCGCTCGGTTTCGAGAAGCGGGAAATCCACCTTCATCGTTTCCAGCAGGCGGCTGGCCTTGTCGCATTCCGCGCAGCCGGGCTTGAAGAAATACACGACCTTCAGGCTCTCGCGGGCGGCTTCGGGTTTCTCCTCCTCTTCCGGTGCGGCGGTGAGCTGGGGGGCGTCGCCTTTTTCCTCCGCACCGGCGGCGAGCGCGGCGAAGCTGGCGAAACCGGATTCTTTCTTTTTCCCTGCGGACACCCTCGAAACGATGGCGGCCATGTATTGCGGATTCACCTCCTCCGGGTTCAGCGCCGAGACGATGGGAGCGAGACCGGGGCCGAGGCGCTGTTGGTTTTCGTTCATCCAATCCGCCACACGATAGGACGCGCGCTCGTCGGCAGGGCGCGCGCGCAGCAGGATCGCGAAGGCATCCACATCGATCTCCTGGCCGTGGGAAAGCAGGGCGAGCATGGATTCGAAACGGACTTCAGGAGCGGGATCGGTGGCGGCGAGCTTGGTGAGGGCATCGACCTCGGTGCGGTGGATGCGGCGCGAGGAGCGGTCGGAGCTCCATGAGTTGTCGCTTTGCGAGTGGACGTCATCGAAGCGGTGCTGCCACGCGGAGTCCATGCGCCCGACGGATTCCGCAAGCACGATGCGGACGAAGGGCGAGGGATCGGCGGCGAGGTGTTCGAGGTTCTCGCGGAACTTGGGCGAGGTGGTGGTGCCGAGCGAATACCACGCCGCGCGGCGCAGCCATTTGTTCGGCGCGGATTTCGCGATGGAAATGGTTTTGTCCACGGCGGACGAGGGGAAGCTCTGGGCGAGGGCGATAAAGGCGAGGATGCGGGTCGGGTCTTTCGCGGTCTCGTCGGCGTAGGTGGCGGCGGCCCAGTTTTTCAGGACGGTCTCGTTCGCGCTGCCGGTGCGGGAGGCGTAGGAAAAGCGGTAGGAATAGAACTGGTGGGCGCCGAGTTTTGAGTCCGGCTCGGCCAAGGCCTCCAGCGCCATGGCGAGGAAAGCGGCGGTGTTTTCGGCGGAGAGGGCGGACTCGACCGCATCGGAACGGACTTCATCGACGGGATCGCGGACGAGCGCGGCGAGGAGCTGGAGGGCTTCCTTGCGGGTGGGGTTGTAGAGTTTTCCGGCGATGGCCGCGCGCTGGGCGGTGGAGTATTTCGGGAGGTTTTCCAGAAGCACTTTCAGGCCGGCGGGATCACCGGTGACGCCGAGTGAAAGGGCGGCGCGGAAGGCACTCGGATCGTCGCTGGCTGCGATTTTCGCGATCTCCTCGAACAGCGCGCCTTTCGCTCCGGCGATCTCTTTCACGCCGCCATCGGCGGTGCCGGCGGATTCGGCGGCGGCATCCAACAGGAGGTCGTAGAGCGGATCGAGCGGGGTTTTCTCCGGAGGTTTGGCGAAGGCACCGAGGCCGGCCGCGAGCTCGGGATCGAGCGGGGCTTCATCGGCCGGGAGGGTGATCTGGTCGAGCACGGCGGCGCGTTTTTCCGGGATGCCGGAGCGCAGCGCCTCGACGAGGACGGTGGCGACTTTTCCGGACTCGACGCGTTCGTCATCCGAGGAAAGCAAGCGCAGCGCGGCGCAGGCGACGTCGAGGTCGGGATCGTTGGCGAAGCGGATGGGGATGAAGGAAAGCGAGGGCGAGGTGGTGGCGGCTTGGATCGCTGCGACGCGGGCGTCGGGAGGATAAGAGTCGAGTTTTTCCATCATCGCATCATCGGGGACGGAACCGAGCGCGGCGTAGCCTTCGAGCACGGGGCTGACGGCTTCCGGGCTTTTCATGAACATGTCCTTGAGGACGGGCAGCGCGCCCTTCGCGCCGAGGGCGATGGCGGCCTTGATCGCGCTGAAACGGACGAACTCGTCCTCGTCGCGAAGCATTTTGACGCATTGGTCGGAAGCCTCGCCGACCTTCGCGGCGGTGACGTATTCGAGGGCGGCGGTGCGGACGCGCCAGCGCGGATCGGAGAGCGCGGCGATGATGGCGGCGTTGGCGGATTCCTTGGCGGAATCCGATTTTTTCGGATCGGAATCGCCGCTTTCGGTGATGACCCTGCCATTTATAATGGTTCTGGAAAACGAGTTGTTGCCGTCTCCCGCCGCGAGTTTCTGGCAGGCCTGGATGGCGGAGATGAGGAGATCCTCCTCCTCGCGGGAAAGGAACGAGGCGGCGATCTCCAGCGATTTGTCGCCGGGGATTTCCTTGAGGCGGCGGAGGGCTCCGTGGATCACGTTGGGATCGGTTTCCTTGGCGAGTGCGGGGCCGATCACATCGAGCGATTGTGCGCCGCCGGAGGCGAGCATGGCGTCCATCGCCGTCTCGCGGACTAGGGCGTCGGGGTGGGCGAGGAAATCGCGGATGATGGGCAGCGCGCTGAGGCCGGCGGATTTGAGGTTTCCGAGGGCGGTGAGGATCTGGTCGCGGCTGCCAAAGGCGAGCTGGCGGGCGGTGGCGGGAGCTTGCGGGCCGAAGGCGGGCGAGAGGACGATCTGGTACTGCGCTTCCCGTACTTTCGCGCGGGAACCGGCGGGAAGGGTGGCGGAGTTGGTCAGGAAATTTTCCAGGAAACCGACCGCCGCGAGGCCATCCGCCTCCAGCATGCGGCGGGCGCGGGCGGAGCGGTCGCGGTCGTCGGCGAGGAGATCGCGGAGGTAGCCGTGGCGTTGGTCGTCGCTGAGGAGGGAAGTGGAGGCGGAGTCCTTGCCGCCGCTTTCGCCGAGCCATTTCTGCCAACGGGCGAGCGGCGCTTCGTTCTCCGGCGCGGCGGTGGGAGCCCACGGGTTGTAATCGTAATCGCCGCCGGCTTTTTCCTCCAAGGTCTCCAACGCCCCGAGGCGGACGGCGAGGCGGGGATCGGAAAGCAGGGCGACGAGATCCGCGGCGGGAAAGGGATTGAGGCCGAGGATCGTCGAGCGGGCGTTGCCGCGCACCGCCGGATCGGCCAAAAGCGGGAGGGCGGCGGCGAGGGTTTCCTTGGTGGGCTGCGCCTTGAGGGATTTCAGCGCGTCGTCATCCGCCAAGAGGGTGGTTGAGAGGAGGAGGGCGGAGAGCAGTGACTTGAAGAGTGAAGTGGGGACTGCAAGTCCCCACGACGGACTGGGACTGCAAGTCCCAGCCACGGATTTGTTTGCGGCGGCTCGCATTAGTGGAGGAGGGCGTAGGCGAGGATGTTCGCGTTGATCTCCATGGAGTTCTGGATCTCGTTGCCGCCGCAGCAGCAGCAGCCTTCGGTATGGGAGGTGTCGTTGAGGCCGTCGTTGGAATAGACGACGACGATCTTGCCATCGATGAACACGCCGCGGAGGCGGGCGTCACCGCTGGATTTGGCGAGTTTCAGATCCTTGATCGGGTGAATTGTGCGGAAAATCTCGTGGTCGAGCGGGATGTCTTTTAGGCAATCATTTCCGAAGAGCCGCTTGATCTCGCGCTGGAAGGCGGCGTCCCATGCCTCGTTCGAGCAGGAGGCGGAGGCGAGCAGGAAACCGCCGTTTTCGAGATACTTTTTCAGGTTGTCGCGCTCGGCGGTGGGGAGGTTGAAATCGCCCTCTCCGGTCATCACCACGAAGGGGATTTTGAAAAGCTCCTCGGAGGAGAGCTTGACGGGCTTGAAGCGGCGCTCGGTGGCGATGGAGGTCTTTTGCTGGACGGTGGAGAGGAACTCGTCGCTGAAGCACTTCGAGGTCTTGGTGCCGGCGTAGATCAGGTTGCCACACTCGATGGCTCCCTCTTTCGCGAAGGCGAGGGAGGCGGTGAGGGCTAGGATGAGGAATGGTTTCATGGGAGTCTGGGGTTGGGGATTTTCACCGCAGAGGCGCGGAGGTCGCGGAGGGGCGCAGAGCTGGTGCTGTGAATTCTTGGAGTTTAAGGTTTAGAATTTAGGGTTTCAGATGCTTCAGGGAGTGAAATACTTTTTGACCGCTTCGCGGTAGGGTTCGGGGATGGATTCGGGATCGGGAGCGATGTTCGTTTCGACGGGTTTTTCGGTGGGCTTGAGGGATTCGGATTCGGCGGCTTGGGCGAGCGGGTTGGCTCCGGCGGTTTTGCCTTTGCCGTCGGTGCTGCCGCCTAGGGATGCGGGCTCGAACATCATGCGCTGCGGGCCGAGGACGGGGACATCGGGTGTGGAGAAACCGGGGGCGGCGTTGCCGGTGGGGCCGGTGCCGCCGCCGCCCATGCCGCCGCCGCCCTGGCCTTGGCCGGGATTGTAGCCGGGGTTCTGGCACATCAGGCCTTCGAGGAGCTGCTGCATGGTTTGGTTCACGTCGGGGAAAGGAACCTGGAATTTCTGGCACTGGCCTTGGCAGGCTTGGGCGAAGGGGTTGGGTTTCGACATCAGGGTTTCGAGCATCGCGCGCGCCATTTCGGCTTGGACGTAGGCGTCTTCGGAAGCTCCCTGGCGGCCGGATTTCGCGCCGAGATCCATGACGGATTGCGGGTTCGACAAGGCCAAGGCCTGGAGAAATTCCTCGGTGGAGGCGACCATGTCCTGGAGCGCGGGGTTCTTGGTTTCTTCTGCCCGTTTCTTGAGTTCGGCGGCGAATTCGTCGAGGGCTTCGCGGTTTTTCTCCTGCGTATCGGCGAGCGATCCGAGCAGGCGGCGGTTCTGGTCGTTGCCCTTGTGGATCTCCTCCGCGATGGTGCGGATGCGTTTCGAAAGGGATTCCTGGGTCTGGTAGATCTGCTGGAACTTCGCGGCCATTTCCAGGATTTTGCCGGCCTCCGCCATGAGCGCGGCGTCCTGCTGGAGCTGTTTTTGCTCGTCCTCGCGGGCGCCGAGGCGTTCGAGCATTTCCTTGATCTGCTTTTCCTGCTCGGCGGCGGGGGCTTTCGGATCCATTTTTCCGAGCTGCTCGAGGTTCGCTTTCGCATCGCCTGCGGCGTTTTGGGCGACTTCCTTGAGGCGTTTCTCCATCTCGAAGGCGGGGAAATCCGAGGCGAGTTGTTCGAGGAGTTCGGCGGCTTTTTGGTGGGCTTGCTTGGCGGCTTCGAGGGCTTTTTCCGACTCAGCGGGTTCCTTGGCGTCGCGCATTTTTTCGAGCGATTCCTTGGACTCCTTCAAGGCCTCGGCGATGGCCTGGTAGCGGGCGTTGAATTGTTCGAGAGTGGTCTTGGCGCGGATGCGTTCCGCGTATTCGTCCTCGGTGATGATCTGGATGCGGGAAATTTCCGACGAACCCTGGCCGAGCAGCGAGGGGTTGTGGTCGGCGGCTTCGAGAAAAAGCTCGATCACCTGGCCGGGGCTGACGCCGAGCAGGTCGAGTGGGAGCTTGTCGCCGACCTCGAAGGCCTTTGCCGTGAGGGCGGGCGCGACGGTGCGGGCGCGGTCACGGAAACCTTCCAGCGTGCGGACGAGGCGGACTTTCGAGAGCGCGAAATCATCCTCGGCGCGGCCATCGATTTTCAGGACGGAACTCGGAGTGGCGAGCAGGAAACGCGGCGGCGACATGAGATCGACGAGGGGCGCCTGGTCGGGGACAGCCTTGAAACCCAGGACGAGCGGCGCGGCGGCGGGGGTGCCGCGGACATCGCGCAGCAGGGCGGAAAGGGTGCCGGGGCGGGTGGCGATCCAGCGGAAGGTGATCGTGTCGGAGGAGGTGATCTCGCCGGTAATTTCCTCAGGGACAGGTTCGGTACCCGGCGCGGTGGCAGGGGTGAAAACGAGGGCGGAAGCGGCGAGCGGGCGGTTGCTGGTGAGGGAAAGCGTGACCTCCGAGCCTTCGAGCGCGGCGATCTCGTTCGTGTCGAGCGTGGCGGAAACGGCCTCGCGACCGGTGTAGGCGGGCGGCTTCACCGAGGTGGTTCCGGCCAGGACTTTCGGCTGGAGCAGAAGCTCGACCGCGTGCCACTCCGAGCGAGCCTTGCCGATGGCGAAGGCGATGGAAACGGGCTCCGTGACTGAATCGAGGGTTCGGGAGAAACGCGTTTCCGATTCGCGGAAGGTGGGCAGGCGCTGGATCTCCGGCTTTCCGGGACGGCGGATCAGGAACTCGACCGCTTCGGTGGGCTTGTCGCCGGAAATTTCCACTGCGAGGGTCAGTTCGCCGCCATAGACCACGACGGGGGAAGCGGGATCGAGCGCGAAGCGGAACTTGCTCCACGGCGGCAGATCGGCGGAAGGCGAGGCGAGGCGGCGGGCGATGGTGGAGGTCGCGTCGGGGAAAGCGAGGGCGAGGATCGCGATGGGAAGGCAGGCGACGACAAGGGCTATGGCTGCGGGTTTGGCGGTGCGCCATGGGATCACGCGGCTTGTTGGGAGGGCGGCGATCTCGGCGGCGGCGGCTTCGCGGGTGCGGCTGGCGAGAAGTTCGGCGAGCGGAGTTGCGTTTTCCGATGGCAACGAAAGCGCGGCGGTGGCGGGACTGCGGGGCGAGGCGAGGATGCGGTCCGCTGCGAGGGCGGCTTGTTTTTCAGAAAACCTTATCGCCAGGAACAGCAACACGAGGGCGGCGATGCCTAGGACGACCCATGCCGAGGTGACCACGATGCCGCGCGCTGGCGATTCGAAAGCAAGCCAAGCGTCGAGCAAGCCGGCTGAGAGCGCCAATAGGGCAGCAATGCCCAAGGCCGCTAGCAGCGCAGCGAACACGCGCCCGGTGCGCTGCAAGAGACGAACCCGGGACATAGCGGAAGTCAGCGACATGATGGACAGGCTAAATGTTTTTCCCGTCATGGGAAGGTGGAAAGCGCGGTGGCCATGTGCCGATCACCAAACCATGGAACGATGAAATATACACTTATGCTGCCCGTAATTACGATGTGCGAAGATCAAGTGTCCCGAAAATTCTTTCGACCCGACTTGGCCTGATACTCGCATTTGGCACACCGACAGCGCTGGCGAATCCCACAGCCATAGACATTGAGGAACAATATTCCGACGAGCTTGGAACGCTGAAAACCTATGTTTCCCGATCCTTGCCGCTTGCAGACGAGCGCAAAAGCGAAGCTCTCGAAAATGCCCGTGAAGAAGTCCTGAGAGCGAATCTGTTAGCAGATGCGGCTGCCAAACAGTTCGGTCGGATCGACACCTGTAAAGCGTTGGTAGCCCATGCCAAGGGCAAGTGGATCGGCGGCGCGGAGAAAGGTATTGCCACCGCGAATGCCGCTCTCGCCAAAGCAACCAACGCCGCAGAGCGCGCGGCGGCGGAGAAGGATCTCGCGAGTTGGGAGGCGAACCGGAAAGAAGGCGAGAAAGCCCTCGCCGAGCGCCAGGCCGCCCTCGACGCCGCGCTGCGCGATGAACCGAGGCTACGCAAGGCGAATCACGAAGCCCAGGCCGCTTTGGCGAAAGCGAAGGAGAACGAGAGCAAGGCTTCCAAGGATTTGCTCGCATCACTCGGCTCCGTGCTGACCAGCGATGCGATGGACGCGAAACTGGCCAAGGCCGTCGTCCTGACAGCCGCCACGCCAAAAGCCCTTGGGGAGTTCGCCGCGCAAGGAGCCGACAAGGCGAAGTTGTTGGACAATCTCCTCGCCTCCCCCGACCTCATGAAAGAGATGCTCATAGCGGGCGGTGCCAACCACGGCCAATACGGTCGCACCTTGGAAATCCTCGCCGCCATCGAAAAGGCCAGCCCAATGGCGATAACAAGCCACTTCAAGCGCCTCGCGCTAGCCACCGCCCTTGAGCACTCGAAACCCATCGAGAACATCGATCCGGTGAAGCGCTACCTCCATTACGAAAAAGCCTACCTCGACGGCGAGCTCGATCCCGCCTTCAAAACTTTCACCACATGGGAATACCGCCACGTCGTGAACTGCGACGCGCCCGATGAAATTTTGCAATGGGGCCGCACCATGCTGCGCACCTACCGCCCCGACCACATCCACAATCCCGATTATGGCTGGCGCTATGTTTCCTCCGTCCGCACGGAAGTTCCCTACGGTTCGCAAAACGTACAATTCGACAAGCCTGAGCTCCACAAATACCAGAACATCATCATGAACGGCGGAGTCTGCGGGCGGCGCGCGTTTTTCGGGCGTTTCATCCTTCGGAGCTTCGGCATCCCCACATGGGGCGTGACGCAGAAAGCCCATGCCGCGCTCAGCCACTGGACGCCGAAGGGTTGGGTGGTGAATTTGGGTGCAGGTTTCGGATCGAGTTGGTGGGACAAAGACGAGGTGCCCCTTGGCGGCAACCAGTTCCTCATGGAAACACAAGCCCGTGCCCACTCTGCGGAATACATTCAGGTGCTGCGCGCCCAATGGATCAGCCGCATCCTCGGCGAGCCCGCCTACAACGAGCGCCGCAAAGTGGAGGGCGGATTCTGGAGCAGGATCGCCCTCTACCAGAGCAGGATCCTCGCCTCGTCCGCAGCCTCTCTCGACCCGCTGGGTCAGGAACTTGCCGAAGCGAACGAAAAGAAACAGAAAGAGGCATCCGCCAAGGTATCCGGGGAGGACAGGAAAATCACCGTGAATGCGGGCGAGATCTACATTCCCGCCGTTGCCCAAGTGAAATCCTCCGGCAAAGGCGCGGCGATGAGGAGCATCGGCAGCGGCATGCAACTCCACGCCCTCGGCGGCTTCGCGGCGGAGTATGAGGTCACGGTTCCGGTCAAGGGGAAATATCTTCTCACCGCCCGCGTGGCCACCGTGCAGACCGGGCAGAAAATGTTGGTTTCCAAGAAAGGCGGCGCGCAACCCAGCCCCATGGACATGCCTTACACCTTCGGCATGTGGGAGGCGACCGATGATGTGGAGCTCGATCTCGCGCAGGGGAAAAACACGATCTCCGTCGAGCTCGCGGCAGGCAGCCGCGGGGTGACGATCAAGAACTTCATCCTGACTTCCGCAAAGTGAGGCCGTGAAATGATCTTGTAGCTAACTCCAACAATGTGATAATCCACCCATCCTGAGGCAGGATATGATCATATGCCGGGATATAAAAACAGACGCCGCCATGAGACCCGCCTTCGCCATCACCAGCCTTTTTCTTCTCTGCGCCTCCGCCGCTTTCGCGGGATTTACGGAACGCAAGTTAGAATATGCCATGAAGAAGGCATCCACTTCAGGGAAGAAAGTCGCCTTCGTCTTTTATCAGGACTATTATCTGCCGAACTGCCCGACCTGCGTTAGGACGGTCGACGCAAACAATAGCGCCATCAAGAAAGCGATACCTCGCTCTGAGGTGGTGGTCATCGAGATCGAGAAAGGCGACAAAGACATGGACAAGCTGCCTTCCGCCGTCACCGCCAATGGCCCGCTGCCTCGCATCGTGGTAACCGATGCCGCTTGCGAGAAAGTCTTAGCCAAGCTTGACGGTGCGCCCGACCGTGACAAGTCCAAGGTCTTTAAAGGGGAAGTGGAATCCGCCGAGTGATCGCCCGCCGTCCTGTTGACACCTCAAGCAGCCTCTGATAGCCAAACGCCATGCAGGATACAGAGCC
Organism: Verrucomicrobiota bacterium; assembly: GCA_046051965.1. Classification (GTDB taxonomy): domain Bacteria; phylum Verrucomicrobiota; class Verrucomicrobiia; order Verrucomicrobiales; family Akkermansiaceae; genus Luteolibacter. Next base: position 8,299 of record JBJONG010000003.1, on the reverse strand, counting down.
GGTGAAGGAATGGTTCGTCACGCATGACGGCAAGCAGTTCGGTCCCGTGTCCATGGACGATCTCAAGTTCGAGGCCGAGCGCGGCGAGCTGAACCCGCGGCTGGACATGGTTTGGAAAAGCGGCATGGAGGATTGGATCCCGGCCGGAGAGGTGGAGGGGCTTTTCAAGCGAAATGAGGAGGCCAAAGCCGCAGAGGAAGCGAAGCAAACCAGTTTCACTCAATTCAAGCCGGACATCAGCGAGGAAGAGAAAAAGCTCATCAAGGGCGAGTGGACGGGCGCGGGGCGCGGCACTTATCTTTTCGTTTGTTACATTCTGCCATTCCTCTGGATGGCGGGGGTGGGATATGCGATGAAATTTCTGGAGGGCAAGGTTGAATCGGGGATGCTCACCATCGGCGGCCTCGTGCTGTGCCTGGTGCCGTTCATCCTTCTCATTGTCGCCACCTTGCAGCGTTTCCAAAACCTCGGGATGAGCCGCGCATGGTTCTTCGGCCTGTTCGCGCCATTCCTGAACCTATGGGTTTGGTACCGGCTCTTCGCCTGCCCGCCGGGATACGCCTGTCACAAAAAGCTCGATCCCCTCGGCTGGGTGCTCGCGGTGATCCATTGGGGTGCGCTGCTGCTCGTTGTCGCCGCGTCCGGTTTCGCGGTCTACACTCTGACACAAGCTGGAGAAGATGACCCGACGCGAGTTGCCATCGAGAAGTTCATCGAGGATGCCCAGAAAGCGCAGGAACAGGAGAAGCGGTGATCCACACCACCAAGCAAACCGACGAACGTCTCCAGGCTGCCGCGAAAGCCCGGGATGAGAGCCTTGTGCCGGTGGAATGTTGGTGCCTGCACGGCGCGGTCGGCGCGGTTTCGGATTGGCGGGGGCTGGCGCAATCGCTTGCCGCGAAAGGCGTTTCCACCCGCGCCGTCGATCTCTGGCGTTTTTTGGAATGCGAGAGCGTGAGCATCCCGGATTTCGGCAAACGGCTCAACGCGGAGGCGGCGGGCGAAGTGCAACGTGCCGCGCGGCGCATCCTCATCGGCTACTCGATGGGCGGGCGGCTCGCGCTGCATGCCCTGTTGGAAGGCGGTCCGTGGGACGCGGCGGTGATCATTTCCGCGAACCCGGGTCTGCGCGATCCCCACGAAGCGGCGGCGCGGCGTGTGGCGGACACCGTTTGGGCCACGCAGGCGCTTACCCTGCCGTGGCATGATTTTCTCGAAAAATGGAACGCCCAACCCGTCCTCGGCGGCGCGATGCGAGACAGCCGCGAGGACGGGAAGCTCATGCAGCGCCGCCGCGAGATCGCGCGGAGCTTCGTCGATTGGTCGGTGGGAAACCAGCAGCCGCTGTGGGACAGACTGCCGGAAATCAAGATCCCCACGCTATGGATCGCCGGGGAAAACGATGTGAAATTCCGCGACATCGCGGCGGAAGCCGCCGGTCTGACGGATCATTTCCAGCTCGCCGTCGGCCCGGACTCCGGCCACCGCGTGCCGTGGGAAAACGGTGCTTGGCTGGCGGAGCGGGTCGCGGGGTTTATTTCCTAGAAATGGATCGCATGCCCTTCCGCCGCGAGGGTGGCCTCGTGGATGACTTCCGACATGGTCGGGTGGGCGTGGATGGTGGCGTGGATCTCGTCGATGGTGAGTTCCTGATCGAGCGCGAGTCCCATCTCGGCGATGAGTTCGGTGGCGTTGTCGCCGATGATGTGAGCGCCGAGCAGTTCGCCGTGTTTCTTGCCGTAGAGAAGTTTCGCGAAGCCATCCGTCTCACCGGCGGCGACCGCCTTGCCGATGGCGAGGAAGGGAATTTTCCCGACAACATATTCCACACCCTCTTCCTTGAGCGCGCGCTCGGTTTTTCCGACCGAAGCAACCTGCGGGTGGCAGTAGGTGCAGCCGGGGAAATTCGTGACCTTGCGCGGCTTGTGGCCGTCCACGTAAAGGCCGTCGACACACTGCATCGCCTCGAAGGAAGCGACGTGTGCGAGCCATGGCGGGCCGTTGATGTCGCCGATGGCGTAAACGCCGGGGAGGTTCGTTTCGTAACGGTCGCCGATCTTGATGTAACCGCGGTCGGTGAGTTCGGGCTGGAATCCGCCGGGAAGAACCGGCTGGATGCCGATCGCGACGAGGCAGACATCGGCGGAGATCGTTCCGTTTTCCTTTGGTCCCTCGACGGTGATCTCGACGCGGTCGCCGAGATCCTTGGTGGCGGTGACCTTGGTGTTCACGAGGCAGCGGATGCCTTGTTTCGTGAGGGATTTTTCAAGCGCCTCGCCGACCTCGGTGTCCTCAACGGGCAGCATGTTGGGGAGCATTTCCACGATCGTCACCTTGGTGCCGAAGGCGTTGTAGATGTAGGCGAACTCGACGCCGATCGCGCCCGCGCCGATGATGATCATTTCCTTCGGCTGCTCGGGGAGCACCATGGCCTCTTTTGATCCGATGACGGATTTGCCGTTGAACGGCAGCGGCGGCAGCGGGCGGGATTTGCAGCCCGTGGCGATGATGATCGCCTTGCCCTCAAGTGTCTGCGTAGAGCCGTCAGCCGCTTTCACGCCGACTTTTCCTTCCGCTTCGATCGAGCCGACGCCGCGGATGTAATCGACCTTGTTCTTCTTGAAAAGGAACTCGATGCCGCCGGCGAGGCGGTCGGAAACCTTGCGCGAGCGCCCGATGACCGTGCTCCAGTCGTAGGAAAGGCCTTGGATGGAGATCCCCATCTCGCCCGCCTTGTGCATCAGCGTCTGGTAAAGCTCGGCGTTTTTCAGAAGCGCCTTGGTCGGGATGCAACCCCAGTTCAGGCAAGTGCCGCCGGCGCGATCCGCCTCAACGCAGGCCACCTTCTTCCCGTGCTGGGCTGCGCGGATGGCTGCAACATAACCGGCCGGGCCGCCACCAATGACAATGAGATCGTAAGACATGATGTTTCGTGAAATTTGGGGTTCGCGGCGAGAGTGGTTCGCCGCGCCGGGATTGTCAAAGGGCGATGAGCGGAAATTGCTCAGGTGGCCTGGTTACGCTCGTTGATCTGGCCGTTGAGCGTGCAGAAATCGTAGAGCCAGCCGATGCCCAGGAGTCCGCCGGTGAGAAGCCAGAGGATGCCGGTAAGGATTTTCCCCATGTAGAAGCGGTGGATTCCGAGATACCCGAGGAACGTGAGGAGGATCCACGCGACCGAATAATCGATGGGGCCGGTGGAGTAGCGAGAGGCGGCGTTGCGCGACATCGAGGGGATCAGGAAAAGATCGATGATCCAGCCGATGCCAAGCAGGCCGAGGGTGAAAAACCAGATCGCTCCGGTGACGGGCTTGCCGAAGTAGAAGCGGTGTGCGCCGGTGAATCCGAAAATCCAAAGGAGATAGCCGATGGTCTTCGAATGGGTGGGTACGGTGGACATGGCCCTGGGCTGGAATCACCTCATCGAAAGCACCTTCTCCACGATCCGTTTCGGATTCGGGAGCTGGTCGTTCTCGACGTGCGGGGAGTAGATCGCGGGGGCGTCGATGGTGCAGACGCGCTTGATCGGGGCGTCGAGTTCGTCGAAGGCGTGCTCCTGAATGAGGTGGGAAACCATGGCGGAGACGCCGCCGAAAGGTTTCGATTCATCGACGAGGATGACGCGGTGGGTCTTGGCGACGGTGGCGAGGATCGCGTCCACATCGAGCGGGCGGATCGAGCGGAGGTCGAGGACTTCGGCGCTGATGCCGTGCTCTTTCTGGAGGGTTTCAGCGGCTTCGAGGCAATGGATCACCGAGCGGCCGTGGGCAATCAGGGAGATGTCTTTGCCTTCGCGTTTCAGGTCGGCTTTTCCGAGCGGGATGACGAAATCACCATCCGCCGGATCGGGCACTTCGCCGCTGTTTCCGTAGAGGAGGGTGTTCTCCATGAAATAGACCGGATCGTTGTCGCGGATGGCGGCCTTGATGAGGCCTTTCGCATCGGCGGGGGTGGCGGGTGCGCAGACTTTCAGGCCGGGGAAAGCGGCGAAGAGGCCTTCGGGGATGTGGGAGTGGGTCGCGCCGACGTTGGTGCCGCCGTTGGCCGGGCCGCGGACGACGATGGGGCAATGGCAAAGGCCGCCGGACATGTAACGGACGCAGGCGGCGTTGTTGACGAGCTGGTCGAAGGCGACGGAGTGGAAAGACCAGAACATCAGCTCCATCACGGGGCGGACGCCGAGCATGGAGGCACCGATGCCCATGCCGATGAAGCCGGCCTCGGAGATCGGCGTATCGACGATGCGCTTGTCGCCCCATTTTTCCCAGAGACCCTGGGTGACCTTGTAGGCTCCGTTGTATTGGGCGACCTCCTCGCCCATGATGACAACGTTGGGGTCGCGGGCGAGTTCCTCATCGAGGCCTTCGCGGAGGGCTTCACGGTAGGTGAGTGTGCGCATGGGAAAAGGGATATTGGGGATTGGAAATGGGGAATTGAGGGAAAATCAGGCGAAGAAATGATGGCCGATTTTCGATGCGGGCGTGTTGTTGTCGGTTTCCCAATACACATCGTTGGCGATATCGGCGATGCTCGGAGGCGGCGAATCCTCGGCGAACTTCACGGCCTCGGCTGTTTCGGCGTTTGCGGCTTTGGTGATCTCATCGTGGATCGCATCGGTGAGAATGCCTTCTTCGGTGAGCTTGCGGCGGAAGACCGAGAGAGGATCGTGGTTTTTCTTGTAATCCTCGATTTCCTCGGGAGTGCGGTATTTTGTGGCATTGGCATCCGCGACGGAGTGGCCGTAGTAGCGGTAGGTCTCGATCTCGAGGACGGTGGGCTTGTTCTGTTTGCGCGCACGCTCCATGGCGATGTTTGTTTTCGCACGGACTTCGTAGATGTCGGAGCCGTTGATGACATCCCACTCGATGTCGTAGGCCTCGGCGCGCTGGGCGAGGCAACCGCTGTAGGCGGAGGAGCGTTTTTGCGAGGTGCCCATCGAGTAACCGTTGTTTTCGATTACATAGATGACGGGGATTTCGAAAAGGGACGCGATGTTGAGGGATTCATGGAACGCGCCCTGGTTGACCGCGCCGTCACCGAGAAAGCAAAGGCAGGAGCCTTCCTTGCCGAGATATTTCACCCCGTAGGCGAGGCCGAGACCCAGCGGTGTCTGTCCGGCGACGATACCGTGGCCGCCCCAGTAATTTTTGTCCGGGGCGAAGAAATGCATGGAGCCGCCTTTTCCTTTGGAGCAGCCGGTCGCTTTTCCGAAAAGCTCCGCCATACATTCTTTCATGGTCATGCCGGAGGCGAGGGCGTGGGCGTGGCAGCGGTAGGCGGTGATGTTGTGGTCGTTCTCGCCGCAGAGCGAAAGGGTTCCCACGGCGACGGATTCCTGGCCGATGTAGAGGTGAAGGAAGCCGCCCATGCGACCGGGCTTCTGGTAGTTCGCAAGGGCCACCTGTTCGAAACGGCGGATTCGCACCATTCGGGCGTAGAGTCCGATTTTTTGCTCGGCGGTGAGCGACTGGTTGATCGGCGAGGAGGCGAAATCTAGGTCGGACATGGTAGGCGGGGATACTGTGAAACCGGGGCTTGGTTAGGAGGACAGAGCGGCGGCGGCAAGTTTTATCTGGCAGCGGCGGGCTGGACTTGAGGTGAAAGGCGAGGAAGTGCGAAGCGGGCGGAGAGGAAAACGGCGGTGAAAAACAGGTTCGCGCAGGCCATGTTGCGCAGGAAAACCCATGAGGGGATGGGGCTGCCAACCGGCCCTGTCCAGAGGGATTGCCAGAGGCCTTCGGCGGTTTTCGCATAGCGGGGATCGCCGATCCATGCGGCTCCGTTGGTGATCAGGTGGAAAGTGATAGCTGCGGCGAGGGAGCCGCCAAGCAGCGCGGTGAAGCCCGCATCGGAAAACCTTTTCCCGATGAAAAACGTGGCCGCGAACGCGACACCGGTGGTGAGGATTTCCGCCGGCACGAGGTAGCCTGAGTTTCCGGACAGAATGGTCGGCGCGGGATAGGTCAGCGCCCAGGCGGCGAGCGGGATCGCCCAGCCGCGCCAGCCGGTCGCCATTAGTGCGCCGCAGAAAAACAGGGCGGCGAGCGGTTGGAAATTCGGCAGGGTTTCCGGAAACGCGCTGCCGATGATGCGGAATGCGATGAGGAGCAGGACGATCAGTGCCGTGGGCAGCAGGCGGTTCATGAGGGGAAACTATCCGCAGACTCCGCCCTGCGGCTAGGCGAAATTTCGTGTTGAGGAAGGACTTCCATTTAGGGCAGTTTCCACGGACTGTAAAAAAAGCGTGCCGAGCCATTTCGCGTGGACCAATTTCCGCGAAACGACGGATCATGCATGCGTGGCAGGGTTGCCGCCCCGGATTCCCCATGTCCATCCACCACCCCATTACCGAGTCCGATTTCCCTCCGCTCCGGAATCCGGAGGCCGCTGTGGGCGAAGACCGCACGGGCGATGCCGTGGCGCTGATCGGCCGCATGGCCAAGGGTGATGCGGCTGCGCTGGCGGAAATCCACGGAATGTGGGCGCCGGTGCTGTTGGGAAGCGCGTTGCGGATCCTGGGAGACCATCACGAAGCTGAAGAGGCTGTGCAGGACACCTTTGTGAGGATCTGGCACCGCTCGGCGGATTATGACGTCCTCCAGTCCCCGCCGTTCGCGTGGGCGTTCGCGGTGCTTCGCGGTTACTGCATCGACCGGCTCCGCTACCGGCACCGCGGCAAGCGCGACTCCGCGCGCGTCGTGCCGCTTCACCTGCATGCCCCCTCCGAGGAAACGGAGGATCCGAATGTGATGGCCAAGGACGATTGGCGGCGCGTGCGTTCCGCCTTGGATCTGCTGGATGTGGATGAACGCAAATGCCTCGAACTCGCCGTTTTCCTGGAATACACACAGTCTGAAATTTCCGCCCGATTGGGCACGCCCCTCGGCACGGTGAAACACCGCCTGCGCCGCGCCCTTGCCAAAGTCCGCCAACACCTGTCTCGCCATGAATTCTGATCCACACGAATCCGCCGCCTGGAGAGCCTTCGGCATGCTGGATGCCGAAGAGTCCGCCGCCTTCGATGATGCCTTGCGGGAAAACGCCGATCTCCGCGATGCATACCGGGAAATCAACGCCCTAACGGCGGCGGTGGCCGTTTCACAAGTGAAGCCGTTGCAAACCAGGGCCGGTGATTTCGAGCGCCTGCAGACACGTCTCGGGCTGCGGCACAAGCGGCCTGTGAATTGGCTCGGCATTTCCGGATGGGCGATCGCGGCATCGCTGGCGCTGCTTCTGGTGGTGAGCCATCGCCCCCGCTTTGAGGCTGGCGGCAACACCGCCCAAGCTCCGACGGGTGCGGGCGGCACCACCGAGTCCGCCACGGACGCGCCTGCGCAAAACCAGAAGGAAAGGATTCCGGCAATGTCCGAAAATCCCCTCGCCGCATCCGCAACAAGCGCCGCAACCACCGATGAAACGGAAGCGAACACCCCCAGAAAAGTCGAAACCATGCGGCTGATCCAGGAAATCTCCGTGCTTCGCGAGAAGTTGGAAAAGGTGGCGAAACGCGACGAACGGCGCTTCGAGATCGTCCCCGGCCGGTCATGGCCGGTGATGATGACGATGGCTCCGCCGCAAGAATCCGAGGAGGACGACGAAACCCAGGAGGAAGCCCCGGCACTGACCTCGCGCGTCGCCGATGCTTTGGCCGGTATTTCCTCGATCACCGGCGACCCTTCGGCATCCTTCGCTCCGGATGAAAGCGCCGCCGCTAGTGGCACCGCGATTCCCGCCGCCATCCCCATCTATGATCCTGTCACCGATGAGGGAGCAATCGTGGTCGCGGGTCTGCCGCAACCCGAGGAGGACATGGGTAACTTCCTATGGGTCGCCACGGAAACAAGCGATGTGCCTGTCCTCGTCGGCCAACTCCCGCCGAGCGAATCCCAACAGGCCGTCTCCATCGACTTCGAATTGGGAACCAAGGGAATCCTGCCCACCTCCTTCATCCTCACCAAAGGCGACATCGGAAGCCCTGCGGCTCCTTCCGCAAGGAACACGATCCTGATCGGCCCGCGTTAGCCTTTCAATGCGTGGCGTTGATTGAAATGACTCGGAGAACACGGAGCTTCTCCTGCGATATCTTGGGGTTTCGAGCCAAGACCTCCGTGTTCCCTGTGTCCTCCTCCGTGGTCTGAATTCCTCGCACCATGACGACCCGCTTTGCCTTGGCTGTAAGCGGAGTAAACGCGACCCCGCTAGCCCTCATCACGCTGCGTCTGATTTGCGTCGGCGGGCGGCGGCGATGCGCGCCGGTGTTAGTGCGGCGATGGCTTCGTCACCTGCCGTAGTGGGGAGG
>JBJONG010000002.1:0-214140 GCA_046051965.1 Verrucomicrobiota bacterium | reverse complement strand
TGTTGGCGCGCCGTGCGTTGGGCGGGTTTCCGGGGCTTTGCCATGCGGCCGCCCACCGCCACGGCTCTCCATTAATATCCGAGCCACGGCCCAAGCCATTTTTCCGCTTCGGCGAGGGTCATGCCCTTCCGTTTCGCGTAATCCTCGATCTGGTCTTTCTGGAGATCGGAGAGCGCGAAATAATGGCTCTCCGGATGGGAAAAATAAATCCCGCTGACCGCCGCGCCGGGATGCATCGCGCAGCTTTCCGTGAGATAAACACCCGTTGCCTCGGTGGCTCCTAACAGATCGAAAAGGATCGGCTTCTCGGTATGATCCGGCTGCGCGGGATAGCCCGGCGCGGGGCGGATACCCTGATAGTTCTCGTGGATCAGCGCGTCCTTGGTCAGCTCGCCTTCCGCCTCATATCCCCACTCGATCCGCGCCTTGTGGTGCAGCATTTCCGCACAAGCCTCGGCCAAACGATCCGCGATCGCTTTCACCATGATGGAGCCGTAAGGGTCGTTCGCCGCATCCAGTTCCTTGGCATATTCGTCCGCTCCGTGGATACCGACGACGAATCCGCCGATGAAGTCTTTCTTTTCCGCCGCCACCCAATCCGAAAGCGCGACATTCGGTTTCCCCGAGGTCTTCTTGAGCTGCTGACGCAGGGTGTGGAATCGGGTGCGCTCGGTTCCGTCCTCGTTCCAGACGATGATGTCGTCGCCGTCCGCATTCGCCGGGAAAAATCCGTAGATGCCGCGCGCCTGGAGGCGCTTTTCGGCGACGAGTTTTTCCAGATACTCACAAGCTTCCGCATACAGTTTCTTCGCCTCGGCGGCACCGCCTTCGTTCTTGGTCTTGAGCTCCTTTTTCTCGCGATCCCACACGCCGCGCAGTTCCCAGGCATGGAAAAACGGCGTCCAGTCGATGTATTCCACAAGCTCGCCGATCTCCGGCTCAAGCGTTCTCGTTCCGGTGAACGAAGGCACCGGCGGCGTGTAGGAATCCCAATCGTATTTCGGCCCCGCTGCACGCGCTTGTTCGAGGGTGAGGGTCTCCTTCTTCGGCCCGCCGAGGAAATTCTCCCGCGCGAGCCGCTGTTTCTCGCGGAGTTCCCGGACAAATTCATCGCGTCCGTCCTTGGATAGCAGCGAGGTCGTGACCGGCACGGAGCGCGAGGCATCGAGAACGTGCACCACCGGCCCGGAGTAATGCTCGGCGATCTTGATCGCGGTGTGCGCGGCGGAGGTGGTCGCCCCGCCGATGAGCAGCGGCACGGTGAAACCACGGCGCTCCATTTCCTTGGCGACATGCACCATTTCATCCAGCGATGGCGTGATGAGGCCGGAAAGCCCGATCACATCCGCGCCAATCTCGATGGCCTTGTCCAGGATCTTGTCGCACGAGACCATCACGCCCATGTCGGTGACCTCGAAGCCGTTGCAGGAAAGCACGACGCCGACGATGTTCTTGCCGATGTCGTGGACATCGCCCTTCACTGTCGCGATCAGGAAACGACCCGCCGAGTTGCCGCGCTCCGCGACTTTCAAGGCATCGTCAAAAGACATGCCGGGGTTCTTGGCTTGGATCGCCTCGATGTCGCCCGCGAGGTTCTCAGCCTTCTCCTTCTCCATGTAGGGGAAAAGCCATGCCACCGCCTTCTTCATCACACGGGCGGATTTCACCACCTGCGGCAGGAACATTTTCCCCGCACCGAAGAGATCACCGACCACGCCCATGCCGTCCATCAATGGCCCTTCGATGACTTTCAGAGGCCTGCCGTATTTCAAACGAGCCTCCTCCGTATCCTCGTCGATGAAGCGGTCGATGCCCTTCAAAAGCGCGTGCTCCAGCCGTTTCTCCACGCTGTCTTCGCGCCATGAAAGGTCTTCCTCGACCTTTTTCCCGCCGACACCTTTGTAGCTTTCCGCCAGATCTAACAGACGCTCGGTCGAGTCGTCGCGGCGGTTCAGCAAAACGTCCTCGACGCACTCCAACAGATCCTTGGGGATCTCGTCATAAACCTCGAGCATCCCGGCGTTGACGATCCCCATGTCCATGCCGGCCTGGGTCGCGTGGTAGAGGAACGCGGAATGCATCGCCTCGCGCACCTTGTTGTTGCCCCGGAAAGAGAACGAGATGTTCGAAACGCCGCCCGACACTTTCGCGCCGGGCAGGTTCTCCTTGATCCAGCGGGTCGCGTTGATGAAGTCGAGGGCGTAGTTGTTGTGTTCCTCGATCCCGGTCGCAACCGTCAGGATGTTCGGATCGAAAATGATGTCGTTGGGGTTGAAACCGACCTCATTTACGAGGATGCGGTATGCCCTTTCACAAATGCGGATTTTCTCGTCGTAGGTCGCTGCCTGGCCTTTCTCATCGAAGGCCATCACCACCACGGCGGCGCCGTATTTCATGATGTGCTTGGCGTTCTTTTTGAAAACCTCTTCCCCCTCTTTCAGCGAGATCGAGTTCACGATGCCCTTGCCCTGGAGGTGCTTCAAACCTTCCTCAAGGATCTCCCACTTCGAGGAATCCACCATGATCGGCACCCGCGCCACATCCGGCTCTCCCTGGAGCAGGTTGAGGTATTTCGCCATCATCGCCTTGCCGTCGATCAGGCCGTCGTCGAAGCAGATGTCGATCACGTTCGCGCCGTTCGCCACCTGCTGGCGCGCGACCTCAATCGCCGCTTCAAGGTCATTTGCACGGACGAGCTTCGCGAACTGCGGCGAGCCCGCCACGTTCGTCCGTTCCCCGATCATCAGGAAACCTTTTCCCTCGTCGTGGTTGTAAGCCTCCGTCCCGGAGAGCCTGAGAGCTGATTTGATTTGGTTCATGTTAGAAATGGGTAGGCACTTTTCTCGGAGCTACGCCTCTGACACCTTCCGCGATGGCTCTGACATGCTCCGGGGTATTTCCGCAGCAGCCGCCCGCGAAGTTGATCAGGCCGCTTTCGGCGAAGCCTTTCATGAATTCCTTCATGTGCGGAGGCTCGAGATCGAAGCCGGTCGGTGCCAGAGGATTCGGCAGTCCGGCGTTCGGGTAGGCGGAAACATAAGTCCCCGCCACCTCGGAGAGTTCCTCCAGGAAAGGCCGCATCAGATCGGGGCCGAGCGAGCAGTTCAGACCAATCGCCAGCGGCTTCACGTGCGCGAACGCATTCCACAGCGCCTCGACTTTTTGCGCGGAAATCATCGTTTCCCCGCCCAAGCCAACCGCCGCCGAAATGATGACAGGCAGATGGATTCGCTGTTCATCGAAAACATCCTGCACGGCCACCGCCGCGGCCTTGGCGTTCAGGGAATCGAAGATCGTCTCGATCATCAGGATGTCGCAACCGCCCTCGATGAGGCCACGAACCTGCATCCGGTAAGCCTCTAACACCTGATCGAAAGTGACCACCCGGAACGACGCGTCCTCGGCATCCGGCGAGTTGCTCAGGGAAACCGTAAGCGGCCCGATCGCACCGGCGACGTAGCGTTTCACCCCGGTGTCCGTGCCGATGTCATCCGCCATTTTCCGGGCGAGCTGGGAGCCTTTCACGTTCATCTCCCACGCGAGTTCGTTGAGGAAATCGTTCTCCAGGATTTTCTGGAAAAACTCCGGGTCTTTCCGCCCGCCCTTCTCGCGTGGATCTTCCACGAAAAACTCGCTCTGCGCGATTCCGGTGGCGGAAAAGGTGTTCGTTTCGCAGATGTCCGAACCCGCCTCGTAGAAGCGCTTGTGAATGTCCGCAATCACCTGGGGCTGAGTGATCGAGAGGATGTCGCCGTTGTTCAGGAGGTCTTTCTCGTTCTTGGCGAATCGCTCGCCCCGCGCCGCCGCCTCATTGAGGCCGTATGTCCGGATCGTCGTGCCCATCGCGCCGTCCAGCACCATGATACGCTGCTCCAGTTCCTTCTCCATTTCCGCCGTGTAATCCTCCTGCGCCATGCCGGAAACCTACTGGCTGAGACCCCGCGATCAAGTTTCAAATCATCAAATCACGATATGATGATGGATTAGAGCTGATACCTTGACCAAGCGCTGAAATGGAGATACGTATCTCCTGAAATGAAAACGACCGTATTCAAATCCGGAGGCTCACAGGCGGTCAGGATCCCCAAGGAATTCCGCTTCGACGCGAAGAACGTCGAGATCGAACGGCGCGGAGCATCGCTGATCCTCACCCCGGTTCCTGAAGACAACGGCTGGCCCGAGGGCTTTTTTGAGATCCTCAGGGAGAACGCGGCTGATGACGATTTCATACGTCATCCCCGGGGCGAATACCGTGAGATCATTTGGTGATGCACCTCCTGGATTCGGACACCTCGATCCGGTTGATGAGATATCAGCCATCTTTCGTGACCAGGCTGGCTGCGCTTCGCGCCTCGGAAGTCTTCATTTCCTCGATCACTTACCACGAGCTTTACTACGGAGCGCTCCACTCCGGAAATCCTGATCGGCATTTCAAACTCCTCGAAACCCTCACCGGTGCTGTCACAGTTCTTCCTTTCACCCGCTCCTCCGCCAATCGCTCCGCCGAAGTCCGCGAATCCCTCGCCGCGAAAGGCATCCCCATCGGCCCGCTCGATACCCTGATCGCCGGCCACGCGCTGGAGCACGAACTCACCCTGGTCACCGGAAATGTCCGCGACTTCTCCCGAGTGGAAGGCCTCGCTCTCGAAAACTGGGACGAAACGTGATTGTCCATCATGGCTGCGCGCATAAGCTCAGGCCATGTTTGGATACGACATCGAGACCACGACCAAGCTCGGGCTGGCGGCTTTGGCGGTGTTTTACGTTCTCGGATTCGCGCACATTCTCCATGCCCTGATGAACGCGAGGACATCGCAGGGTGCTATCGCCTGGGTCGTATCGCTGATCTCCGTGCCGTTTTTCGCGATGCCGCTTTACTGGCTTTTGGGTCGGACCAAGTTTTCCGGATACGTCCGGGCACGGCGCGGCAACGATGCGGAGCTGCGGAAGCTTGCGGCGGACATGCACGCCCGCCTGCGCGCTTATGCGGTGGATCTGCCTGCGGAGGATGTGTTCGAGCGCGCCGCCGAGGAACTCGGGGGCTTGCCCTTCACAAGCGGCAATGAGTTGGAGCTACTCATCGACGGACAACAGACATTCAGGCGGCTGTTTGAGGAAATCGCCGCTGCCAGGGAATACATCTGCGTGAATTTTTTCATCGTGAAAAACGATAAGGTCGGCGGGAAATTCCAGCAGGCCCTCATCGACAAGGCGAGGCAGGGCGTGAGGGTTCATTTCCTTTTCGATGAGATCGGCTCCCACAAGCTTTCCTCGACTTTCCTGGATGAATTGCGGGACGCGGGCGTGGAGTGCGAATCATTCGGCGCGAACCGGTATTGGTGGTCGCGGCTCCAGCTCAATTTCAGGAACCATCGCAAGATCGTGGTGATCGATGGGGAAATGGCCTTCATCGGCGGCCTGAATGTGGGCGACGAGTATCTGGGCAGGGACAAGCAGTTCGGCGAGTGGCGGGACACGCACATGCTTTTGAAAGGCCCCGCCGTCGAGGCGGTGCAGCTCGTTTTCATGGAGGATTGGTTCTGGGCATGTGACCGGGTGCCGGAGCTTTCCTGGCAGCAATTCGCCCTGCCCGCGAACCAGATCGCCGCTATCATCCCCACAGGGCCGGCGGATCCCGTCGATTCCTGGCAGCTCCTCGTGGCGGAGGCGGCGAACACCGCGCGGGAAAGGCTCTGGATCACAAGCCCGTATTTCGTCCCCGACGAAGGGGTGCTGACCGCGCTCCAACTCGCCGCGCTGCGCGGGGTGGATGTCCGCGTCCTTTTGCCGGATAAGGCGGATCACCTCCTTGTATGGCTGTCCGCATTCACTTACTACGAGCAGTCCATCCCTTTCGGCGTGAAGATTTTCCGCTACCAACGCGGGTTCCTGCACCAGAAGGTGATGCTCATCGATGGCCGCATGGCGACGGTCGGCACGGCGAACCTCGACAACCGTTCCTTCCGGCTCAATTTCGAGATCACGGCTTTCGTTTCCGACAAGAAATTCATCAGCGAGATCCGAAAAATGCTGGAAGCGGATTTCGCGAATTCCACACAAGTGAAAGTCGAGGAATTCACCGAAAAACCGTTCCTGTTCCGGGCGGTGTGCCGTGCGGCCAGATTGACGGCTCCCGTGCAGTGAGGCGAAAAAATTCGGCTCAGCGCGCAGCCACGTTCGCGAGATCCGGGCGCTGGCGGGTGATGTTCGCGAGCATCTGGCGGCAGTGGTCGAACTTCGTGCGCTGGCTGAGTATCTCGGCGCTGCGCTTGAAGGAACCCCATTGCACCACGCTGATCTCGACGTTGCGGCGACCCCACTTGTTCATGAGATCCTTGCAGGGCTGATACATATCGATCGTTCCGGTGCCGGTGAGAGCGGAGCCGTAGTCATCGATGACGTAGAGTTCCGGCATGCCTTTCACGCGGAACACGGTGCCGACAGGGTAGAACGACCAATCGGCGGCGGCGCTGCGGACGCGATTCGAGTAACGGAGAGTGGTGCCGGTGGCGTTTTTGCTGCCGTAAACGATATGATCATCCTCCGAGCAGGTATAGGCCGTGGTGCGGACGACGCGGTGACGCTCACTGAATGGGTAAACAGGCATCGAGTGCTTGTCTTTCGGCTTGCTCGCGGCCGCGGCGATGAGTCCGGAGGAGGGAGGGGTGACTTTGAAGTCCTGGGCTTTGGAGTCGCCGTGGATGCCGCTTGCGGAAACGATTTTGAGGTCGGAGCCGCAGCTTGCGAGGAAGGGAAGCGCGGCGGCAAGGGCGAGGAAATGGAGCAATCTCATGTGCTTGGTCGTGTTTTGATAACGCGTTGGGTTTCGCTAAGAGCGTCCTCGGGTGGATTTTTTATCTCCAAGGATGTTTCTATCTAAGAATCGGTAATTGATGCGGCAACCTAAAAAAGACCGGGATGATCAGGTTTTCCGAAAGATACTTTCTTACCCATTGAAAATCAGCAATTAACATCATGACCCACAATTCCGGAAATCCTCTCGAACAGGGTTGAAAACACATCCTGTCCGAGAACATTCTCCGATTTTTCAAGTGCCTCAGGATCCTCATCCGGGATCTCTACCCATGACCGGCAGCCGCCGAGGCGGGTCTCGTAGGTGAGTTCAAGCGGCGGCTTGAGTGCAGATACGCGGACAAGGGCGAGGTGGATGCTGCCCGAGGCCATGCCTTTACCCTCCCAATCGAAACGCTCACGCAAGGTTTCCTCCGTATAAATGTGGTAGGGCTGGAGCGCCTCGACCTGCGCCCAATCCGTTAGAGTCACGGCAAACAAAGCCTCCGCATGGTGGGTGATCGTGAACCGGTCGCCGACCTGCCATTCCTTTTCCGGGGTGAAGTGCCCCTCGCGGACGTGATCCGCCTGGGCGTGGAATTTCGTGGGAAAAAGGTGGAACGAGCGGTGGGCGAAGCTGAAACCCTCGCGCCCTTCGTGGATACCGCCTTTGCGGAGCAGGATGGATTGTCGGCCGGAGGCGAGCGCGTCGCAGATCACTTGCCACTCTTTGAAAGCGATGGACATGGGAGTAGGGGATTGAAAATTGAATATTGAGTATTGGGGATTCAGAGCGTTTTCTCGAACACCAGTGAGTCCCTGCCGCTCGCCTCAAACTGAGCGCGGCGCTTCGCGGGGAGGGCGGAGACATCGGTCTGCGCGTAGCCGGCGTGTTCGAAGAAATACGCCGCCCGGTTCGTGAGGGCGAAGACGCGAGGGATGCCCCTGCCTCGCGCCACATCCTCCGCATGGGTCACTAGTTCGGCTCCGTAGCCGCGCCCCTCGTGCGCCTGTTTCACATAGAGGCACGCGACCTCGGCGCAATTTTCACCTTCATATTCGTGCAACGCGACGCAGCCGACAACGTTGTCGTCGATGGCCATCACGCGGTAATCGGCGATCTTCGTCTGGATATCTTCGTAGTTGCGGGCGACGAGTTTCGTGCGGCGGACGACGCGGCCTATCATGCCAAGAAGCTCGGGGATATCCTCCTCGCGAAGCTCGCGGATCACGCGGTAGCTGTCGGCGTGGATCATGGTGCCGACGCCTTCGTTGGAGAAAAGCTCGTCCACCAGCACGCCTTGCTGGCGACCGTTGAGTACATGGACGCGGGGAATACCACGGCGGCAGGCCTCGGCGGCGGCGAGCAGGAGATCGCGGCCTTCGACGTTTTCCTTATCCAAAACAGCCGGGACATCCGCGGCACGGATCGCATGGGCGGGCATGCCGTTGACCAGGATGCTTTCCTCAAGGAGCGCGATGACTTTGGAAACGCCGACGAGCTTGGCAAAATCCACGACCACATCATCCAGCGGCCCGATGCCCGAGGCATCGATGATCGCGGATTGGCCGCGCCCGAGAATATCCTTCACCTCCTGTGCGGCGAGTTCGTCGGAAATCGGGCGGGTGACACGCGCGGCCATGATCTCGCACTCCAGGGTCCAATCATAAAGATCTTTCAGGTCGCCGCCGAGGACGCCGAGAACGAGCTTCACTCCGAGGTCTTCGAGGACGGCGAGATCGAGCAATGTTTCGGCGACCGCCGGCTCGGGCAGCAGCCCCGCTTCGATCAGGACACAGAAAACTTTCCCCCTGAACTGGGGGATATACTGGAGCACGGCGCGCAGGTCACTCTTCTCAACCACGCGACGAGGCTACTTTGAAATTTCAAATTTCAAATTTCAAATTTCAACCAAGATCGCGTTCATCCTCCTCGGTATAATCCTCGTCACGGTTGCAGAGATTCCCGCAGCAATCGCTCTTGCAGAGATAGTAGATCCCCGCGCCGACGGCACCTAGGATGAACAGACCACCGAGGATGCCGATGGAGGATTGGCCGGGGTGCTGGCGGAGGTATGTGCCGCCTGCCATCAAACGCTCGCGGGCTTGCTCGCGGAGTTCTCTCGCGCTGTCCGGCAGCGCGTGGCGTCCGGTATGGGTGAAAAGCGAGCGGATGTCGCTTCGGAGCTGGGAGACATCTTCTCCCACGCGACTGATGAGATCTTTCATTTTACGGTCTTCGGCAAGTGTTGGCATATTCTTAGTTGGTTGGTGAATTGGTGAAATGATCTCCGGCCTTCCTTCGTGGAACATTCGAAACAACCAGCAAGACGGAGAAATCTAAATTCCTTCTGGTATGACTGAAGTTATGCGCGGCCAGTCCCAAGTCAAATTTTGATTCCCTTGGCGCAATTGGTGCGGGTTGATTCAGAGAAATCGCGTGTATGAATCCGGATCAAGCACGTAAGGTTTCTCCGTGCGCATCATCCTCGGACATACCATCGCCCTCCATCTGCTCTTCGGCGCAAAGGCGGTCTTGCTCGCGCAGGCACAACTCGATTTCTGGGATCGTGCGCCGATCCGTTATTCTGACACGGTGGCGACCGATCGCCTCGCCAAGCTGGCCGCCGGTCTCGAATCCGGCGCGATCCATTTCGAGGGTTCCGGCGCATTGGCCCGGTTGGATTTCGTGCTGAAAACCCTCGATGTCCCGCCAGAGTCACAGGTGTTGGTTTTTTCGAAAACCAGCCTGCAGAACCCGCTCATCGAACCCGGCAATCCGCGTGCGCTGTTTTTCTCGGAAAACGCCTATGTTGGATATGTCCCCGGCGGAGCGATCGAAGTGATCGCGCAGGATCCCGTCATCGGGCCGGTCTTTTATGTGGTGGAGGCGGGTGCCAAGGGGGAGCTGCGCATCGAGCGCGACACGAACCAATGCATGACCTGCCACGCCACCTCACGCACCGAAAGCGTGCCCGGCATGATGATCCGCTCGGTCTTTGCAGACGAGGGAGGCCACCCGCTGCTGCACCTCGGCACCACCGATGTCACCCACTCCACCCCGCTGGAACAGCGCTGGGGCGGATGGCATGTCACCGGTCGCAGCGCACTTCCCCACCTTGGCAACCGCCAATTCACCGAGGACAGCGACCTTTCCCCGCAAGCCGCCGACAAGGATGATCTCAAAAGCGTTCTCGATGTGGCGAAGTATCCCCGCCCCACCAGCGACATCGTCTCGCTGCTCGTTCTGGAACATCAGTGCCAAATTCACAACCTGCTCAACGCCGCCACCTTGAACTACCGCCGCGCCCGCCATTTCTCGGAAACCATCAATCCCGACACCGACCCGGACGAAGGCTCCGCGGGAGGGGTAGCCGACTCATGGGCGAAGACGATCACCGAATGCCTCTTCTTCAAGAACGAGGCCGATCTCGACGAGGGAGTCGATGGCGACCCAGCGTTCCAGAAAGCCTTCGCCGCCCGCTACCCGACCACCAAGGATGGCAAATCGCTCGCCGACTTCCGCCTTTACGGACACATTTTCAAGCACCGCTGTTCCTACATGGTTTACTCGGATGCCTTCGACGATCTCCCCTCCCCTGTGAAAAAAAGAGTCCTCGCGAAAATGCGCGCCGCTCTCGCCGGGGAGGATTCGGACGTGGATTGGCTCCGTTCTTCCGAGCGCAAAAAAATCACCGCGATCCTTGAGGAGACCCTTCCGGAGTGGAAGGAGGGGTGAGGGTGATTCCCATTAAGTAAGACGATCTTACTTGACGGGGCGATCCTTATCACCTAGTGATGGAATATGATTTCAACAACCCTATCGAGCAAAGGGCAAGTGGTGCTGCCTCGCTTGGTTCGCAACAAGCTGCACCTCGCTCCAGGAACCAGATTCGTATGCGAAATCCAAGGTGATTCCGTGGTGCTAACACCCGAGAAACGCCAAGCATTCGTGCGGGAATACATCACCGATCCGCTCACTGGACTGCGTGTGACGAAAGCCGCCGTAGGGATGGAGCCGGTCACCTCTGACATGATCAAAACTCTTCTTGAGGATTATCCATGAAGTTGCTGCTGGATGTGAACGCCTTGATCGCCCTCGCACATCAGGGTCATGCCGATCATTCGCGCGTGATCCGCTGGTTCGCATCGCTGATCGGCACGGACACGAGGCTGGGAACTTGTCCGATCACGGAAGTCGGCTTCGTCCGCGTCAGCATACAGGCCGGATTTGAAAACAACGCACCGGAGGCGGTGGAAACACTGACGGTGATCAAAGAAAGCAGCCGCATCCCCTTCGTTTTCATCCAAGACAATCTTGGCGCAGATCGTTTGCCTGCCTACGTCGTTGGAGCCAAACAGGTTACCGACGGTCACCTTTTGGAACTGGCAACCGAATCTTCCATGCTTCTGGCCACCTTGGACAAAGGCATTCCCGGAGCTTTCGTCATTCCCTAAGATTTTACGACCGCATTCGCCGCTGGATGCGCCCGTTTCGTTTCGCTAACGTCCTCCCCATGGCAGCGGTATCCGTGGCGGAGATGAGGGCGATCGAGAGGAAAGCGATGGACGCCGGGGTGACGGAGGCCGAGCTGATGTCGATGGCGGGAGAGGCTTTGGGAAACGCGTTGGGGCGGGCGTTTCCGGAGGTGGGGACGGCGGTGGCTTTCATCGGGAAAGGCCACAACGCGGGCGATGCGCTGATCGCGCTGCGCGTCCTCGGGGAAAGGTTCGGGTGGCGCGTTTCCGTCCGCGCGGCTTATCCGGTGGAGGAGTGGGCGGCGCTGACGAAGGCGCAGCTCCGGGGTCTCTCCCTGGTGGAAAGCGTGCACGCGGAGCCGGGGGCGTTGCTTCTGTTAGATGGACTGCTCGGCATCGGGGCGAAAGGGGCGCCGCGCGGAGCCATCGCGGAACTCATCCGGGAAATGGATCAACTCCGCCGCACGCGCGGGGCGGTGGTGGCGGCGGTCGATAACCCGTCCGGCGTCGATCCCGATAGCGGCGAGGTTTTCCCCGGTGCCGTCACGGCGGATACCACGTTCATGATCGGTGCCGCGAAGCGCGGGCTGCTGCTTGGCAGCGCAGCCAACGCGACGGGCGCACTGCACCTCGTCACGGTCGCCGGGCTGGAGGCGGAGGGTGCGGGAGAAATGGAACTCATCTCCCCACAGACGATGCACTTCGGGAAAAGGCCCCGCCCTTTCGATTTCCACAAGGGCAAGGCGGGTCGCGTGGCCATCGTCGCGGGATCGCCGCGTTTCACCGGCGCGGCCTTGATTTCCGCCCTCGGCGCGATCCGTGGCGGGGGCGGACTCGTCACGCTTTACGCTCCCTCCGCCGCCTGCGACGCAATCCGCTCCCGCCTGCCGCTGGAGGCGATGCTCTCCCCTTGCGATGATCCCTCACGTTTGCTGTCGGAGAAATGCGATGCCTTGGTCATCGGCCCCGGTCTTGGGGAAATGGAGGCCAGCTATGCCTATCCCCTCGCGGAACTCATCTCCAACACCCGCGTTCCCACCGTGATCGACGCCGACGCGCTCAACCTGCTCGCGCAGCGCGGCATCAAACCGAACTCGCTACATGTTCTAACACCGCACCCCGGCGAGTTCGCGCGGCTGGCTCCTACCCTTTCAGAAATTTCCCGCGAGAACGCCGCGCTTACCTTCGTTTCCGGGAACGGCGGCGTGCTGCTTCTGAAAGGCGCGCGCACCCTCGTTGCCAAAGACGGTGAGCCGCTCCGCGTCAACTCCACCGGCACCCCCGCGATGTCGAACGGCGGCCAAGGCGACCTGCTCTCCGGTGTGATCGGAGCGTTGGTCGCGGGCGGGATGGAGCCTTTCGACGCCGCTTCCCTCGGCGCATGGCTCTGCGGAAGGGCGGCGGAGATTTCGTTTTCGGAAAACGGCAGCCCGGTGACGGCATCGGACACGGCGGATTATCTTGGGCTGGCGTGGCGGGATTGGCAGCGGGCTGGGAGGTGAAGGGAGTGGCAGACAGGCTTCAGCCACTCCTTGCCATCGCGCTTGAAAGCATGTGGACTGTGCGCGCATGGGTTTTGATTATCCCGAAAGTTTCCTGCTGCTGCCGATCCTCGCACTGCTGGGCTGGTTTTGGCCAAGACTGGGGCTGTTCCGTCCGCTGCGGGCCATCATCGCGATCCTGGCGGTGACGATGATCGCCGGGCCGCGGCTCCAGATGCAGGAAAACGCGCTGGATCTGATAGTTCTGCTGGATCGGTCGGAATCGACCGAGGATCTGATCGACAAGGGCTTGCCGGAGTGGACGCGGCTGCTGGAAAGCTCGAAACCGGGGAGGAAGGACACCCTGCGTTTCGTGAACTACGCGGCGGAGGTGGCGGATGCGGGGATCGACGGCTCGTCATTCACCGGCGCCCGCAAACTCACGAAAACAGGCCTCGCCATTTCCAACGTGATGGCGCAGGTCGACGGGAAACGCCCGACGCGCGTCCTGCTTTTCACCGACGGCTACTCCACCGAGCCGCTCACCGAGGCGGCGGCGCAGCTCGGGAAACGCGGCGTGCCGCTCGACTTCCGCCTGATCCGCGATGAGACCACGCGCGATCTCCGCCTGGCGCGGCTTTCCTTTCCCGAGCGCGTGCAGGTGGGCGAGCCTTTCCTGATCTCCGTGCTGCTGCGCGGCAACGAGGACGGCAAGGTGCCGCTGATCCTGCGCCGCAACGGCCAGACGCTCGTCGAGACCGAGGTGGAGGTGAAGGATGGCACGGCGACGGCGGAGTTCACGGACAGGATCGCGAGGGTGGGTTCCTACGAATACGACGCGGAGATCCGCCCGGAAAAGGACGCGCATCCCGGCAACAACCGCATGAAACGCTGGATCGAGATCACCGGCGGGCCGAGGCTTTTGCTGGTCACGAAATACGTGGACGATCCGGTGGCGAAGGCGATGGCCGATATGGACTTCGACGTGCAGATCGTCAGCGATTTCTCCCAGCTCAAGGCCGGGATGCTCGGCGGGACCAAAGCGGTCGTTTTCAACAACGTCCCGGCGCACGAGATCCCCACCGACTTCCTCAAGTCCCTCGATTTCTTCGTGAAGGAACAGGGCGGCGGCTTCCTGATGGCGGGCGGCGAGCGCTCCTTCGGCAGCGGCGGCTATTTCCAATCCGACATTGACGAACTCCTGCCCGTTTCCATGGAGCTGAAATCCGAGCACCGCAAGCTCGCGGTGGCGATGGCGATCGTGATGGATCGCTCCGGCTCGATGGCGGTGAACGTAGCGGGCGGGAAAACGAAGATGGATCTTGCGAACTCCGGCGCGATCTCGGCGGTGAACCTGCTCGGGCAGATGGATCAGATCACGGTCTTCGCGGTGGACAGCGAGCCGACGACGGTGGTGCCGCTCACGGCGATTGGAGGGAAACAGAAGGAGATTTCAGGACGGATCGCGCGGATCGCATCCAGCGGCGGCGGGATTTATGTTTATACGGGGCTGAAGGCGGGCTGGGAGGAGTTGCGGAAATCGCAGGCGGGCACGCGGCACATGATCCTTTTCACCGACGCGCAGGACACCGAGGAACCCGGCGATTACAAAAAGCTTCTCGCGGAGATGACGAAGGAAGGCGCGACGGTTTCCGTGATCGGCCTCGGGACGAAAGCGGACATCGACTCGCCGCTCTGCGAGGACATCGCGAAACTCGGCAAGGGGCGGATGTTCTTTTCCGACCAGCCGATGGACATCCCGCAGATCTTCGCGCAGGAGACGGTGACGATCGCGCGCTCGGCGTTCATCGAAGAGCCGGTGGGCACGCTGGCCTCCGGGCGCTGGAGCGAAATTTCCCCGAAGCCGCTGGAGTGGATGGCAAAAGTCGGCGGCTACAATCTTTCCTACGCGCGGAAGGACGCGACGGTTTCCCTCATCTCCAAGGACGAATACGCCGCGCCGCTCATCGCCCACGCACGGCGCGGACTCGGGCGCACGATGGCGGTTTCGTTTCCCCTCGGCGGCGAGTTTTCCAAGGAGGTGCGCGAGTGGGCGGGCTACGGTGACTTCATGCAGACGGTCGGGCGTTTCCTGATGGGACAGGAGCTGCCACCCGGCATCGCGCTGCGGCACAAGATCCAGGGCACTCGTCTCGACCTCGACCTGCTTTACGACGACGAGGAATGGGGCGGGCGCCTCAGCAAGGATCCGCCGACCGTGAAACTTCAGGACGACGCGGGCGGTGCGATCTACGAACTGCCGTGGCGGCGCATCGAGCCGGGCCGTTTCTCCCTGAGCCGCGATCTCGACGAGGGCAGCATCGTGAAAGGCGCGATCCGCGTCGGCGACAACGCGATCGGCTTCGGCCCGGTGAGCGTGGGCGCGAGCGTCGAGTGGTCCTTCGAGCCGGAGCGGCTCGCGGAGCTGCGCGCTGTTTCCCACCAGACGAACGGGCGTGAGCTGCTCAACCTCAAGGAAGCTTGGCTGCGCCCGCCCTACATCGCCGCCACCTCGCTGAATCTGCCCGTCGGCATCTCCCTGCTGCTGCTCATCCTGCTCGACGCGTTGATCACGAGGACGGGTTGGAAACTGCCGGAGTTCGGAAACCGAGTGAAACCCGCGAAGACTCCGAAGCCGATCAAAATCCGCACGCCGAAACCCGTCGTGAAGGCTCCGGTCGTCATCGAGGAAAAACCGAAAGCGAATCCCGAAGCGGAGCCAGCGCCTTCGGAGCGTCGTTCGCGCTTCCAGAAGGCGAAGGATAAAAAGTGAGGAGAACGGATGAAGACCAACCGTATCGCTGGAATCCTGCGCCTTCTTCACGCATCAGGACAGGAATGTCTCGATTCCTTATTACACCGACAGCTTCGCCCAATCTTCCGGCTCCAAACATGTAAGGTCTGCGGCGACCCAGTGGCCGGGGGCGATTTCCTTGAGGGAGAGATCCATGCCGATGGTTTCCCCGTAGCGGGGATGGTTCATGCGGTGGCCGAAGGCGCTGCCGGCGGGTGGATCGATGGGTGACGGGACATCGCCCTCTAACAGGATTTTTTCGCGTTTCACTTTGGGATCGGCGATGGGGACGGCGGAGAGAAGGGCTTTGGTGTAGGCGTGCTTGGGATTGCGGTAGATCGTTTCCGAATCCGCCAGCTCTACGATTTTCCCGAGATACATGACGGCGACGCGGTCGCTGACGTGCTTCACGACGGAGAGGTCGTGGGCGATGAAAAGGTAGGAGAGGCCGAAGTTTTTCTGGAGATCGACAAGAAGGTTGAGGATCTGGGACTGGACGGAAACATCGAGCGCGGAGACGGGTTCGTCGCAGACGAGCCACTTGGGCTTCAGGGCGAGGGCGCGGGCGATGCCGATGCGCTGGCGCTGGCCGCCGGAGAACTCGAAGGAGTATTTCTCCGCCGAGGAGGCGGAAAGGCCGACGGTTTCGAGCAGGTCATCGACCCACTTTTTCCGCTCGGCGCGGTTGCCCATGCCGTGGATGCGGAACGGCTCCTCGACGAGGGAGCGGACGCTCATCCGCGCGTCGAGCGACTCGGCGGGATCCTGGAAGATCATCTGGAAATCACGCCGCAGCGGGCGGAGCTGGCCTTGTCGGAGATGGGTGATGTCGCGCCCTTCGAAAAGGATCTTTCCGGAAGTGGGCGAGAGGAGGCGGACGAGGGCTTTGCCAAGGGTGGATTTCCCGCAGCCGGATTCGCCGACAAGGCCGAGGGTCTCCCCCGCCCCGAGCTGGAGTGAAATGCCATCAACCGCCTTCACAGCCCCGGTCTGCTTCATGAGCAGTCCGGTGCGCACGGGGAAATGGACGCGGAGGTCTTCGGCGGTGAGCAATGGAGGTTGGTCGGTCACAGGTTTGAGCATTCCTTGCAGATTTCCAGCCAGTGTCCCGGCTGCACTTCCTTGAACTTGGGTCGCTCACGGGTGCGGGAGGATTTCCTGCCCATGCGCTGGCAAAAGCGGCAGCCGTGCGTGTGCTCGCCGAGCCCGGCGACGAGGCCGGGAATGGTGGGCAGGACGGATTTCGGCGGGGTTTCCAGAGTGGGGATGGAGCGCAGCAAAGCCTGTGTGTAGGCGTGGAGCGGGTTCCCGAAAAGCTCCTCCACCGGCGCGCTCTCCACTACCCGCCCGGCGTACATGACGACGACCTCATCGCAGGTCTCCGCGATGACTCCGAGATCGTGGGTGATCAGCATCACCGACATGCCGATCTCGCTCTGAAGGCTTTCCAAAAGATCGAGAATTTGCGCCTGGACAGTTACATCAAGGGCGGTGGTCGGCTCATCGGCGATGACGAGCGAGGGGCGGCAGGCCAGAGCGAGGGCGATGACGACGCGCTGCCTCATGCCGCCGGAAAGGTGATGCGGGTAATCCATCATGCGCTTCTCCGGGGCGGGGATGCGGAGCAGGGTGAGCATTTCCGTGGCGGCGTCCCATGCGTCCTTTTTCGACATGCCCTTGTGGATTCGGAACACCTCCGCCACCTGGCGTCCGATGCGGTGGACGGGGTTGAGCGCAGCCATGGGTTCCTGGAAAATCACACCGATCTCGCCGCCGCGAATCTGCCGCATGCGCTTGTCGGAGGCATGGATGAGATCCTCGCCCTTGAAGCGGATCTCGCCGCCGAGAATTTTCCCCGAAGGCTGCGGAAGGAGCCGCACGATGGACATGGCGGTCACGCTTTTTCCACAGCCGGACTCACCGACGATGCCGACCGTTTTCCCATGCGGTATGGAAAAGGAGACCTGATCCACCGCACGCAGCATCCCGCGCTCGGTGTCGAAGGAGGTGATGAGCTTGTCCACCTCAAGCAGATTTCCCTCGCTCATGGCCCGACCTCCGTTTCCTGTGGTGCCGGTGCGATTTCCTCAGGCGCCGCCGGTTCTTCGGCGGGCGGTGTGCTCGGGAAACGGTAATCGTCGAAGATGCGGTTCACCTCTCCGAAGGATTTGCCGGCTCGTTTCGCCTCGATGGTCTCCTTTTTCATCTCCTCATCAATCCAATGGACATGGACTTCCGTGGGTTCGTAAACGATGGGTGCGCAGAAGCGGGTTTGCTCGGAATCCGGCCAGCGCAGCCAGCGCCAACTGCCCATACGGACGAAATCCACGGTATAGCCGGGCACGAAAAACGCCTCGTCGTGCATGATGCGCTGGAGCTTGAAAGCCGACTCGCGCAACTCCTCCACGGTTTGCGCGGAACGCACCTTTTCCGAAAGCATGTCCGTATCCGCCCGTCCCCACGAAAACAGGTTGTTGGTCTGGGGCTTGACGTTGCCACGCTCGTCGAAGGCGTTCGAGGAGTGCAGGAATTGGTGGAAATCCGGAACCGGCGGCGTGATCACCCATGCGGTGAAGCTCATCTCATGCTGCTTCAGCATGACCTTTTTGTAATCGACCGTTGCCTCGTTGGCATCGAGCCGGAGATCGAACCCGCATGCCTTCGCCTCCTCGCGGAGAATCGTCAGCATTTTGTCGAAGTTGGGATTCGCCCGGTAGGATACGGAAATGGAAAGCTTGGTTCCGTCCGGGCGGCGCAGGATGCCATCGCGATCCGTTTCCGTGAAACCGGCCTCGCGGAAGGCGGCGCGGGCTTTTGAAACGGAAAATTCCCGCGCTTTGATCGTGGGATCGCTGAACAGCAGGTAGCCCTGGTTGAATGCATTCAGGCGCGTGTAATCTCCGCGATGGATCACATCGATGACCTTCTGCCAGTTCATCGCGTGCTGGATACCGATGCGGATGCGCTTGTCATCCAGCAAAGGTTTGCTGACGTTCAGGTAAAGGCCGCGTGGCAGTGCGGGGTATTGGCTGTAGAAGGTCTGGCGCTCGATGTAGCCTTTATAAACCGGTTCCATCTCTGACTTTTCATACCAATAGTCCGGGCGCGTCAGGTAAAAGGAATCCAACTCCCCGGCGCGGAAAAGCTCGAAGGCCTTCGACTCATCGCGGACGACGGTGTAAACGATGCGGTCGGGATTGAAACGGTGTTTGAAGTATTTGCGATCCTTCGCCCACCAGTCTTTGACGCGGGTTTGGGTAACGGAAACTCCTTTCACGATATCCTCCGGCAAAACCTCGTAGGCTCCTGTGGTCGGCGGGAATTTCCACTGGTAGCGCTCGGTGTAATCCGGGCCGTATTCCGAGTAGAAGTGGGGCGGTGAGGGAGTCAGCGCTCCCGCAAGCGCCGGGGCGTAGAGCTGGGCCTCCGGCAGCGAGATGGAGAGCAGGCGATCGCCATAGGCGGTGAAGCCCGCCACGTTCTCCCGATAAAACTGCTTGGAGTAGGGGTTCACGATGTCGTCGGAAATGCGGACGTAGGTATTGAAAAGATAGTCCCCCGCCCGCACCGGCACGCCGTCGGAGTAGCGCGCCGTTTCGTCGATCTCGAAGTAAACCGTGCGACCGTCAGGCGAGACAGCCCAGCGTTTTGCGATGCCCGGGATCATCTCCATGGTCTTCGGATGCAGACCCACCAGTTGGACATCGATTTCGTCGTAAAGGTAGCCGCGGAAACCGTTGTTCGAATTGTCGCCGAAGGGGCGCAATGTGGGCGGGAAAGTCATCATGAACTGGCGGAAAGTGCCGCCCTTTTTCGCCCGTGGATCGCCGATCTCCTCGTGCTCCATGCCATCCTGCCAGACGAGACCGGCAGGAATATCCTCCGGTTTCCCGAAGCGGAAGTAATCCCCGAGCCCGAGCCGGAACTTCCATTTCTCCTCCTCCCGTTTGAGCGCGGTGAGCTGGCGCTCCGCCGTTGCCCGCTCCTCCCCCTCGGCGGCCTGCACTTTCGCCTCGGCTTCCCGCAGCGCCTTGCCGGTAGCCGCTTGCTGCTCGGTGAGCCAGTTGCGGATGTAGCGGTTGTATTGGGTGATGAAATCCTCGTAGCCGGAGGTGCGCACGCTTCGCGTCTCCTCGCTGCCGCAGCCGCACACGGCGAGCACCGCAACGACCAGAAGGGATATGGGGAGGAAAGTTCGCATCACCGGTAGTAGCTGTGTTTTTTCGGATCAAAGGCCTCGCGCACGGCCTCGCCGATGAATGTGATGAGCACAAGCAGGGAGACGAGCACGAAGAACGTGGAGGAAACCAACCAGGGCGCGGAGAGATTTGAGAGACCGTCATTGAGCAGGCGGCCCCATGTCGCGTATTCCGGCGGCAGGCCGAAACCGAGGTAGTCCAGGGCGGTCAGCGAAGAGATCAGGCCGGACATCGTAAAAGGAACCAGCGTCACAATGATGGCGACCGTATTTGGCAGGAGGTGGCGGAAAATGATGCGAGGCGTACCCGCTCCCAGCACCCGCGCGGCGGCGATATAGTCGCGCTCCTTGTCGCGGTAGGCCGCCGTCCGCATCAGCGCGGTGATACCCATCCAGCCGAACAGGATCAGGATCGCGAGGATGATCGGCAGCCCCTTGAACTGCTCCGGCACCATGCTGGAGAAAATGATGACGACAAACAGAAAGGGCATGTTCGAGAACACCTCGATGAGTCGATCCATCGCGAGGTCAAACCAGCCGCCAAGGTATCCCATCAACATTCCGAGGGTGATTCCCACGGCATACACGATGGGCAGGAAAATGAGCGCGGCCTTGAAATTCACCTGCAAGCCGCCGTAGAGATAAGCAAGCACATCATAACCCTGCGAGGTGGTGCCCAGCCAGTTCTTCTCCTTCGGCAAAGGGGGGGCGGGATGATATTTCATGGCGCGGAGTTCGCTGCTTTCCATCGCCAAAAAACCCTCGCTCGTGCCTGCTCCGCTGTAGTTTTCCTTAAGCACTTTGCCGTTCCTGAACTCGCCCGAGTAGACCTTCTCTCCGATCGCGTCCCAGCCATCGACCGGCCCGTTGAGCTTGCCGTTGCGCAGGGTGTAGCGAAGGTGGACACGGCCTTCTTCTATATCGTGGTATTTCGCAGCGAGCCCGAAGTAGGGACTCCTGGCTCCCGACTCAAAATAAATCCCCTCGCGCTCCACCAATGATTTCGAGCGAGGCTGGAGCGTGTCGTCCGTGGCACCGAATGGAACCAAAGGCATAATCACCACCCCGCGCGCCTCGGTTTTGCCGTTGATGAAATCCAGCTTCAGCTTGCGGTAATTCACAGGTGCGTCCGCGCCCTCGCCGGTGATGCCGAAATCAGAACCCTTGAACGGAGTCGGCTTGAATGCCGGGTAAAACCACTTGCCGTTGTAGCGGACAGCCAGCGCCTCTTTTCCGACAACCACCTGGTCGAGCGCCGCCAGTGCTCCAAGACCGAGCAGGATGATCAGCGAGTAGTAGCCTCGCTTGATTTCCCGGAAGCGTTTCATGCGCCGCAGGGTCACCGGATTCGGTGGCCCGCCGGTGAATGAAGCGACGATCAACCAGCCGCCGGCAATCAAGAGAATCACTGCGCTCAGCCATCCGAACCAAAGAAACTCCCCTCCCTCGAATTTCCATTTCAGCAAAGGTACATCACGGCTCGCCTCAAAGAACCAGCGCGCCGTCGGGAAGTCGATGCCGCGCAGCTCCCCCAAGGCCGCAAGCAGCCCCAAGATCAGCATCAGAATCCCTATCGTTCTCCGGCTCATTTGAATTTGATCCTCGGATCCACCATCGCGACGATGACATCGGACAGCACTTTCCCCAACAACATCAGGAACGCTGCGATGGTCAGCGTCCCCATGATGACCGGCACGTCCCGCGCGATCACCGCCTGATACTGCAACAACCCGAAACCCTGGATATCGAACACCGTCTCCACCAGGATCGACCCGCCGATGAATATCTCCACCAAGCTACCCATGCTCGTGGCGACGGGGATCATCGAGTTCCGGAATGCGTGGCCGAACACCGCCTTGCGGAAACCCACACCCTTCGCCACCGCCGTGCGGACGTAATCGGCCGAGAGCTGATCCATGAGATTGTTTTTCGTCAGCATCGTCAGCATCGCGAAGGAGCCGACGAGATAACAAAGCAAAGGCAGCACCGTGTGGTGCGCGAGATCCTTCACCTGATCCCACGGAGCCATTTCCGCGAAGTCAGGACTCGTCAAACCGAACAGCGGGAACAGGTTCATCCGTGCTCCAAGGTGGACAATGAGGATCGCGCCGAGGGCGAAACCGGGGATCGAGTAGCCGATGAAAATGAGCACCGAGCTGGCGCTATCGATGAACGTCCGGTGCTTCAGCGCCTTGAGCACGCCGAGCGGCAAGCAGACCGCGTAGGTGATGATCGCGGTGAGCAGCCCGAAATAAACCGCCACCGGCACGCGCTCCAATATCATCCGGCTCACAGGATCGTTATAGACCGTGGAGCGGCCGAGATCGCCTTGCAGGAGTCCGCTGAAATTCGTCTTGTAAGCCACCGCACGAGGCAGATAGGACGGGACTTTCGCGCCCTCCGCGCTGCGACTCCTGAACCTTTCCTCGCGCATCTTCACGCTCTCATAGCGGACTTTCCAACCATCCGCCGTGATCTCCGCCCCGTCCACCCGGCATTTCGCGGAAACGATGGCTTCGCCTTTCTTTTTCACCTCCACCAATCGCCCGTCGCCACGCAAAACCAATGTGGCGGTGTCATCTGGATCCTCTCCACCGCCGCCAATCATACCGTCGCCCACCACCCCGAATTCACCTTTGGAAAGCCTCACCTCCTTTGGCAAAACACCCAGCCATTGCAGATACGCAACCGGCATCGCCTGATCGAGGCCGAATTGCTCCTCAAGCTCTTCGACCTGTTCCTCGCTCAAACCACCTCCCGCGTCGCTCGCAGCCTTTTTCGCACCACCGCCCTCCGCCGTGCCCGCCGCCTGCTGCAACATCCGATCCATCGGCCCGCCGGGCACGAATCTCGTGATCGCGAAGACAAGAAAAGTGATCCCCAGCAAAGTCGGGGGGATCAGCAGAAAACGTCTGAGAAAATAACTCTTCACGCGATAGACTGCGACAGTTTCGACGCGACCGCCCGGTTGGCAAGCCCCGTCCGAACCAACCTCTTAAAATTCCTGACCCTTGCTTACTTTCACCGCTTTCACGTATGCCAGCACGGCCTTCTCATCGGAACTGGGAAGACCCGCGTGACCGATCATCTTCGGCATCGCGTCCTCCCAATCCATGATATCCACTTTCTCGGGCAACTGATAGGCGTGGCATTCACCGCACTTCAGCATGTAAACCTCATGCCCTCGCTGGATTTGGGAAAAATCCTTGCCCGCCGCTTTCGCCATCGCTTCCGTAGGGTTCGGAACCTCGGAAATTCCGCCCACCGAACCGTCGTCCCCGCCATCCATATCACCCATCGGCCCGCTCGCCATCTGCGCGCATGCGGTGAACAGAAGCGGGACTAACACGAAGGCATGCCATTTGGGTTTCATCTACACGATTCCTACACCAAAGGGCTTCACAGCCACAACCTTTAAGTCATCTGGAAACTTGACCCGGAACCGAATCCGGCCATCTTGGTCAACGCCATTCACCAAAACCCATGAAAAGATTCGCAACCACGATCTCAGGCTCCCTTTTGGTTCTTTTTTCTAACAGCAGCGCCTGGGGCGTAATAGTAGCCACTACTGATCCCGGCAATCTGCCCACTTCTCCTCCCGCCAATGGAGCTCCTTGGGACAACGTATTAAAAACGAACGGCTTATCCACCACCAACGGCTCTTCGGGCGTTTATCTGGGAGGTGGTTGGGTTCTCACGGCAGGTCATGTTTATGATGATCTCAACCCTGCCCGCGTGAACTACCTCGGGACTGATTACTTCAGGGATCCCGGATACGTGTTTAACATAGCAAACCCCAACCTCACGATTGGCACAGCCCCTAATGATAGGCCGATCACTACAAATTCCGATCTGGTTTTGTTTCGCCTGACGACAGATCTGCCCGGTCTGGCCGCCGTCACGCTCGGTGCCGTTTCGCCAGGCACCAGCATCACGATGATTGGCAGAGGAGGCGGCACCAAAAAATGGGGAACAAACACGGTGGAATCCACTATCAGTGTCGCATCTCCCACAGGCACAAATGATACGATCGTATTCTCTACGGATTACGATTCCGCCAACCTCACGGAAGGACAGGCTCAAGGCGGCGATTCGGGAGGCGCTGCCTTCTTCCTCGATGGCAGCGTATGGAAATTGGGCGGAATCATGGTCGCAGCATCGTCAAGTGTTACTGCGTATGCCGATTTTTCCGATACATTCTCCACATACCGGTCACAAATCAACACTCTCATGGCCACCCACGGCTCCATCCCCGAACCCTCTTCCCTCCTGCTCACCTCCCCCGCACTGCTCCTGCTTCTGCGCCGCCGGAGATGTGAGACCCGCCATTGACGCGGCGCTCTCCATCGTTTCCCATCCGCCATGCCCGTTGCGGATAAGAAATCTCCCATCTCCTCGAATCGCTGGATCCTCTCCTACCTACTGCAGGAGAAAAAAATCTTCATCCCCTCGCTCGTCGCCCTGTTTCTGACGGCGGGTCTTGCGCTGGCATTCCCTTATTTTCTCAAGGAACTCGTTGGCAGTCCGGTGGATTCCCTGCGCGCCGCCGTCCCGCCCGCCGAGATCCTCGCCCGCACGAATGAGATCATTCTCAAGCTGGTCGCCGTCCTCTTTCTCCAAGCCACCATCGGATACTTCCGCGTGCAGGGCTTCATCCGCTCCGGCGAGTCCGCTCTGAACCGCCTGCGCAAAGACCTCTTCAAGCACCTGCTCGCCCTGCCCGTCCCCTACTTCCAGGACCAGCGCGCGGGCTCCCTCAGCAACCGCGTCTCCGCCGATCTCGCTCTCGTCCGCGACACCCTCCTCTCCACCGTCCCGCAGGCCGTGCGGCAGACGGTCATCCTCATCGGCGGGCTGGTTTTCATCTTCATCTCCTCGTGGAAGCTCTCGCTCGTCATGCTCGGCTGCATCCCCGTTGTCGTGCTGCTCATCGCGTTTTTCGGCAGAAAAGTCCGCAGCCACTCCAAAGCCGCCCAACAGTCCCTCGCCGACGCCTCCACCGTCATCGAGGAATCCGTCCAGAACATCGCCGACGTGAAAGCCTTCACCAACGAAGGCTTCGAGCGTGCCCGCTACGAAAACTCCCTCACCTCCTTTTTCGCCGTCGCACTTCGTGGAGCCAAGGCGCGGGGCATGTTCCTGTCCTTCATCATCTTCGTCCTCTTCGGCACCATCGCCTTCGTCGTCTGGTATGGCGCGCGCATGTATTCCACCGGCGGCATCTCGTGGGAAAATTTCTTCTCCTTCATCATCTTCTCGATCTTCGTCGGCGCCTCCCTCGGTTCATTCCCGGAAATCATCTCCCAGTTCCAACAAACCGCCGGAGCCACCGAACGCCTCCGCGAAATCCTGAACCTCCCCGGTGAGCGCGAAACCGGTCGCTCCGACCTCACCCTCACCGGCGCGATCGCCTGCGAGAACCTCTCCTTCCAATACGCCTCCCGCCCTGAGATCGCCGTCCTGGAAAACATCACCCTTGCCCTCCCCGCCGGGCAGCGCACCGCCATCGTCGGCCCATCCGGCTCCGGGAAATCCACTTTCTTTTCAATCCTCCTCGGTTTCAACGCCCCAAACTCCGGAAAGCTCAGCTTCGACGGCACCGACGCCCAGGAAATCTCCCTCGCCTGCCTGCGCTCGCAGATCGCCATCGTGCCGCAGGAGGTCATGCTGTTCGGCGGCAGCATCGCCGAAAACATCGCCTACGGCAAAGAGGGCGCCACCCAGGCCGAGATCGAGTCCGCCGCCGCCATGGCCAACGCCCACGCCTTCATCTCCGAACTCCCCGAAGGCTACGCCACCCTCGTCGGCCCACGCGGCACCAAGCTCTCCGGCGGCCAGCGCCAGCGCATCGCCATCGCCCGCGCCGTCCTCGCCGATCCCAAGATCCTCCTCCTCGACGAGGCCACCTCCGCCCTCGACAGCGAATCCGAGCGCCTCGTCAACGAAGCCCTCGAACGCCTCATGCAAGGCCGCACCTCCCTCGTCATCGCCCACCGCCTCTCCACCGTCCGCCACGCCGACAGCATCCTCGTCCTCTCCAAAGGAAAAATCGTCGAACAAGGCACCCACGAGGAACTCCTCGCCGCCAACGGCACCTACCGTTTCCTGGCGGAAACGCAGCTTTCATAGAAAAAAGAATATGTTTGGAGCAATCGTCGGCGACATCGCGGGTTCCACATTCGAACGGCACAATTTCAAGTTCGAGTGCTGCCACATCTTCGAAGAGGGTTCGCAGTTCACCGACGATACGGTTCTCACCATAGCCACAGCGGATCATTTCATCTACGGGGAGCCTTACTCGACCGTTTACAGGAAGTATGGACGGAACTACCCGAACGCCGGATATGGCGCGAGTTTCAGGAACTGGCTGAAATCCGAAACGCCCGAGCCCTACAATAGCTGGGGCAACGGATCTGCCATGCGGGTCAGCCCCATCGCATGGGTTGGCGAAGAACTCGACTGGGTGCTGAACGAAGCCAAGGCCAGCGCCGAAGTGACACACAATCATCCCAGCGGAATGAAAGGTGCACAGGCTATCGCTGCTTGCGTGTTTCTGGCGCGAAAGGGCGCAGCCAAGGAAAGCATCCGCCAACATGTCGAAGAAAATTTCGGCTACAACCTGAGCCGCACTCTCGCCGAAATCAGGCCGGGTTACATGTTCGATGTAAGCTGTGACGGGTCTGTCCCGCCGGCAATCACCGCCTTTCTCGAATCCTCGACCTTCGAAAACTCTATCCGTAAAGCGATTTCAATCGGCGGGGACAGTGACACCATCGCATCCATGACCGGAGCTATCGCTCACGCCTTCTACGGAGAGATCCCAGGTTGGATGACCGAATATTGCTTTCAAGCGCTGGATATCGCCCAGCGACACATACTCAACGACTTTTGGGCGAAGTATCCTCCGAACAAAAAATAAGAAGCCGGGTAAAAAGCGGAACCTCCCAGCTCCGGGCGTTCCGGACTCGCCTACCTGCCGCCGCGGCACCGTCAGGCATCATTCCAAAAATGGAGCCGCTGGTCGGATTCGAACCGACGACCTGCTCATTACGAATGAGCTGCTCTACCCCTGAGCTACAGCGGCGTCTGCCGGGGGACAAGCAACCAAAGCCCGTGTCTTACGGCAAGCGGGAAATGCACCGCCATCTCCCATCAGGCGCCTGCGAGTCACAGACCCGCGTTCCCAGCCCTGAGCACGGCACAAGCGGAAGGAGATGCAGGACAGGAAATGCGAGGCGCGGGGGATGATGCTGTGGGAATTGTGATTTAGCGGGAACTGAGACAGCCACATTCGTTTCTGTAGTCTCAGATTACTAAACCCAATCAAAGCTTCTAGGATTCGCATCCAACGGAAAAATCCTACGCGGGCGGACTCTTTTCAAAAAGCTCCAGGATGCGGATGATGCTTTCTTCAACCGATTTGCGGAAATCCGGATCTTCCGCGTAGTTCTTGTAGAGCGACATGTCCTTGCGCCTCTGCTTCCGCACGACATCCCCGATGATGGATTCCTGCGCAAGCTTCCTATTCTGCGCGTCGGAATTACCCTCCACCTGTGTTTTGTAGATCGGGCTTTCGCGGACGGATTCCGCCATCGCGATCAGCTTCACTCGCTGCTCTTCCGGCGTAGCGTCCCATGCCGAAAACCAGCGTTCGTTGAAATGACGGATGATATCGTCCAACGGTGATTCGTCTTCCTCGCCACCGTGATGGCCACGGACGTTCGGATTCTCAGGCTCGAGTTCCGTCGCGGCGCTATCGAGTTCGATGTGTTGGTTCAGTCTGACACGTTCGAGGCCGTAGGTGGACAGATCCACGCTTTCCAGGAGTTCATCGAGCTGATCCTGCTCCTTGGTCATCACCTTGAGCTTGGGGATGAGGAATTTCAGGAACCAATGGAGCTTTTCCCATTCGGGCTTGGAGAAAGGGATGATGCACGCGAGCTGGCCATAGAGCTTCACGAACTGCTTGGCCTTGATCTTGAAGTCGATCTTGTCCTCTTCTTCCTCGATCATGTCGAAACGCGCGACCGTCTCATCGATGATCGGATGGAGTTTCTCCGCATCCTCGCCGTTGAAGAAGAGCTCGTTGAATTTCTCAATGTCTTCCTCGCTGTAGAGTTCCGCATCGTCGAGGGCGTCCTTGAGATCATGGAGGACATTGATGTCGGTCGGCTCGGTCAGCGAGGTAGCCGTGTAGAAGTCATCGAACGCCGCCTTGATTTCGGCGGCGGTGTTGTAGAAATCGAGGATGAAGGTGTCCTGCTTCTGCATCTTCTCGTTGCATCGGTTCAGGCGGGACAGGGCTTGCACGGCGAGCACGCCCTGGAGGCGCTTGTCCACATACATCGTGTGCAGCAGCGGCTCGTCGAAGCCGGTCAGGTATTTATTGGCGACGACGAGCAACCAGTAGTTGGTTTCTCCGGCTCTGACGTTACCGGCGAGTTTGTCCGGGATGTCCTTCGAAGGGAAACCGTTGAGCGATTCCTCCGTGTGCTCGATGCCGTCCACCATCTTCTTGCCGGAAAACGCAACGATGGCTTGGAACGGCGCGTTCGCTTTTTTGAGTTCGTCGCGGATGGCGAAAAAGTAACGTATGGCGCTTTCGATGTTGCGGGTGATGACCATGCCGCGCGCCTGCCCGCGCAGCTTCTTCGTGGCGACAACCTGGCCGAGGAAATGATCCGCCATCAGCGCGGCCTTTGTCCCGATGGTCTGCGCGTGGCTCTCGACGTAGGCGCGGAGCTTCTTCTGCGCCTTGACCGTGTCGAACTCCGGATTCTCCTCAA
The DNA here is from genome assembly GCA_046051965.1 of Verrucomicrobiota bacterium. Taxonomy (GTDB): domain Bacteria; phylum Verrucomicrobiota; class Verrucomicrobiia; order Verrucomicrobiales; family Akkermansiaceae; genus Luteolibacter. The sequence continues at coordinate 185,610 of JBJONG010000002.1, read as the reverse complement.
TGGATTTCTGAACCTCGTAGTAACTCTTGTAGGTCGTGTAGTTGGCCAGCACGTCGAGGATGAAGCCTTCCTCGATGGCCTGCTTCATCGAATAGAGGTGGAAGGGATCGAATCCACCTTTGGCATTGCGGGTGCCGAATTTTTCGAGCGTCGCTTTCTTCGGTGTGGCGGTGAAGGCGAAGTAGGATGCATTGTCGCCCATCTTGCGGCGCTCCATCGCTTGCAGGATCTTTTCCTGATAGTCCTCCGGCTCCTCATCCTCGGTCGCACCCAGCACGGCGGTCGCCGAATCGGCGGCGCTGCCGCTTTGCGAGGAATGCGCTTCGTCGATGATCACTCCGAACTTCTTGCCGCTCATGTCGGCGATGCCATCCACGATGAAGGGGAACTTCTGGATCGTGGTGGTGATCAGCTTCTTTCCCGCTTCCAGATGGCTCCGGAGTTCGGCGGCGCTGTTGGCATGGGCGAGGATGTTCTTCACCTCCGCGAATTGCCGGATGTTCCTGTCGATCTGGCGGTCGAGCACCCGGCGGTCGGTGACCACGATCACGGAGTCGAAAAGATTCTCCTGCCCCGTGTTGTCGTAGAGTTCCACGAGCTGGTAGCCGAGCCATGTGATGGAGTGGGATTTCCCCGAACCGGCGGAGTGCTGGATCAGGTAACGTTTCCCGAGGCCGCCCGCCCGCACATCGGACAGCAGCGACCTTACCACCTGGAGCTGGTGATAGCGCGGAAAATACAGGGTCTCCTTGCTTCTGCCCGCCCTGTCTTTCTCCACTGTGAGCTTGGCGTAGTGCTCGATGATATTGCTCAGGCTGTGGCGGGTGAGGATTTCCTGCCAGAGATAGGCGCTCTTGTGGCCGTGTGGATTGACCGGGTTGCCTTTGCCCTGCCCGTCCGGCAGGCCTTTGTTGAACGGGAGGAAATACGTCGACTTCCCATCCAGCTTGGTCGTCATCCAAACCTCGTCCGGATCGACAGCGAAGTGGACGAGACAACGCTTGAACTGAAACAGCGTCTCCTTCGGATCGCGGTCGTCTCGGTATTGCTTCTTCGCCTGATTGACGTTCTGGCCGGTCCACGGGTTCTTGAGTTCCAGCGTCGCGAGCGGCAGGCCGTTGAGGAACAACACCATGTCCACCGACTTCTGATCGACGCTGGAGAAATACACCTGCCGGGTGACCGAGAAAACGTTCGACTCAAACTTGGCGGTGACGTCCGGGTTCAGATCATTGTAGGGCAGCCGGTAGAGCAACTCGAAATGCGCGTTGTCCACATCCAGCCCCTTCTTCAGCACGGCAAGGATGCCGTCCTTTTTCAGCTTGCGGTGCAGGCGCTCCAGCACCTGCCGTTTCCAGTCCGCCTTGTAGTGGAGCTTCGCCAGCTCCGCGGGCTGGGTGGCTTCGAGAAACTGCCAGAATTTCGCCTCATCCACGGCGAACTCCGTGTTGAAATCCGATGACTTGCCCCTCGCGTAGCCCTTGCTCCCATAATCGGCTGGCGGCGACTCCAGCACCCCGTCGGACTGATCACCGATACTCACGCCACCGGTCAGGTAGCGTTCGATGCAGGCTTCGAGGGCGGCTTCGTTGGTTCTGCTTGGCATGGCTCAGCGCTCGGGGTGTTTGAAAACCGTAACATTGAAATAGCCGGTGCCATATTCGAAACGCGCTGGTGGATTTCCGTTTGCCTCCAATAGAGCCTGAGCGCGGGCGATGCCGCGGCCAAAGCGGTTGGCATAGCGCATCACCATCATCACCTCCGCCAACACGGGATTGCGGTAGTCGTTCACCTTGGGAAAATTCTCGGGACTGGCTTCGCCATACAGACCTCCGACGTTCTGGATCTCGATCCGATCTGAATACTGATAAAATCGCACCGGCGAGTTTGACTGGTAATCACGGTGCAGCACCGCGTTCACCACCAGCTCGCGAATGGCGTCCTCCGGATAGTCCCAGATATAGCGTTCACGAAGAGCGCTCTCCTTCACCGGTTTCATGGTAAAGCGGCTGCCAATGAAGCGGTCCAATGTCCACATCATGTCCAGGAGATTGCCATTCAGAACCTTGCTCTCCAGCACTTCGGAAGCGAGTGTCTCACCGTCGAAACTCACATATTGCACAAAGGCTCCGGGAAAACAGGCGAGCGGATCCCGGCCAAAGACGATGCAGCCTGCGTTGGTCGGACAGTTGCGGTTGAGGTTGAAAAAATGCAGCGACGCGAGTTGCAACACCAGTTCCCGGCCGTTTTCCCTGATCACCTCCGGATCGATGGCTTTGCCCCGATAGGTATTCTGAAACAAGCCCAGATCCAGATCATCCATGGTGGCATCAGGACACGGGGTGATGTCGAAGGTGCGGAACCGCGAACTGCGGCGCTCCAGCAGGCGCCGCTCCTCGGATTCGCTCGCCGTGGCCTTGCGCGGCCCCACTCGGATGTGCACACGTCCCCGGTAGCGCACCGGAGTCAGATCACTCGGTTGCACCTCCACCACCAGGAACTCACCGCCATCCGGATGCGGCTGCTTGAACACGGAAAGCATCGGCTGCGGCAGGATCTGCCCGTCGTCCCGATACGAGGCGAATTGCTTCTGAAGCTCCTCCGTCACCACAAACCCGGGTGACAGCGTGCCATCATCCTCAGCCCCCACCAGCAGATAGCCCGGCTTCCCATGACCCGGCATGTCATTGGAAAAAGAGCAGATCGCCTCGCGAAACTTGTCCGTGTTCGTCACGGAGCGCGTCCGCTCGATCCGGTCGGCTTCGGTCGAGGTGAGGACTTCCTTCAGTTGTTCAGGCGTAAGCATCGGCTTCAGGAGAGTAGGTAATTCTGTGGGATTGTCACGGCTGGTTTCAGTGCGTCATTAGGAGACAGCGCGTAGGATCGCTTCTTCGCGCCGGAGATGTTGCCTGCGGGCATTGCATAGAGGTATTCCAGATTCGCGAACAAACGTCTCGTGTTGGGACTGGCATCCTTGAACTGCTGATCCGCCTTCTCATCGAAGGTCGCGTCGGACGCATCGAAGGCTTCCACGAACTGCGCCTTGATCTCCTGGAAGCCGCTCGCAAAATCGAGCGCTTCCCTGCCCACCGTGATGTAGCTCCGGCGTTCCATGATGACGCTTTGCAGGAACTCTTCAAACGCCGGGTAGGCAAGGTGGTTTTGCCAGTTGATGGGAGGAAAATTGACATGGAGTCAGTCGGTTTTCGGGAGGTTGACGATCTCATAATGGAGGTTGGCGGCATGGCCGTAGGACATGGCAAATCGTGCGATGCCTACAGTTCTCTCAGTCGGTCAATGCTCCAAATGTGCTTTATAAGCGATGTGTAGAGCGCCCGCCGCTGCATCTGCTCCTCCTTACCGAATGCAGGGCAGGCTTTGAAATCGTAGCCGTTCGCCTCGCGGAAGGTCTTGAACCGGGGCAGATGTGAATAAGGCAGATCGGTCAACGATGCCGCCAGCAAGTTCTCGTCCTGATAATGCGGCCGCTTGTCCGTGTAAGGCTTGTCATTCAGGCTGGCATTCTTGCTTTTGGGTAGGAGAACCAGCCCACCGAGGTGGTTGCGCCATTGGTTGAACTCGTCTTCGGTCTGGAATTCCGTTTCGAAATCCTCGAAGTGATACGGCCAGAGGTGCTCCACTTCGAACGGATTCTTTTTGCTGTCGGGCAGCCAGTTCGTATAGGCCGCGAATCGATCCCCCTTGTCGCAGGATACCTCCACGTAAGCCGTCATCCGCGCCAACAAGTAATGGATGTAGCGTTTGCTGAACATGTTGAGCCGGAAATCCGACACCCCTTTCCGCCAGCCACCTTTGGCGGATTCTAATGTCGCATCGTCTTTTTCCAAGCGCTGGGATAGAATATCGATCAATTCCTCCGGTGTCTTGTGCCTCACCTCCTTAATGAGCTGAACCATCGTGTATTGTACGGCAGAGTAACCAACACGGATGTAATTCACCACGCGTCTCACGAGGAAATGATCCAAATAAGTCGCCACGATCTGCAACTTGCGACGGATGACTTCTTCCGAATCGTCACGCTTCACCGCTGCCATCAGCACGGTGGTTTGAAGCGTAAAATCGTTGCTGGAATTATAGTAGATGCCTTCCAGTCCCGGAGTGTAGTTCTGCGTCGCATCAAGAATCATGCGATAAACCCGAGCAAAAAACGGTATGTCCTTCTGGATGAGTTCCACGAAATCCGCTTCCTTGTTCAGACCTAGCAAGCCCTTTTGGTCATTCACCCAACGGTGGAATGGTCCACCGATCTTTTCCCAGTCCTCCTCCTTTGCATTCGCCTTCCGCTGGCGAGTATCCCGGCCATACTGGGCGCGAAGCCACGTCTTCAGGAAATTGGACTCGATATCATCGTCCTTACCCTTGCCGTAGTGCATCAAAGTTTGGATTTCCGCTTTCCATTTGTCATTGGCCGTCGAGCGGACTTCTGGATCCTTGATTCGTCCAAGAAGGTATGCCTTTAGCATGTCAGTCGGGCTTAGCGGCTTGCCCCGATCATTCATCGTCTCGAAAATCGTGTACGCGTAGGCGTCATCGTCTGTGGCAATTTCGATAAGTCCCACCTTGCTCATCAGCCAATAGGTGAAGTGTTCGATGGCCGTGTCCATCGGATCAGGCTCTTGCGGGTCGGCATCCAGTTCCGCTGCGATGTCGCTGTATCGCGCCACCATATTTACAAGCGACTCCTCTTGGTGATCGGTATTGAAAACCGTGCCTTCGTAAAGAGCTTTGAGCACCGGTTCACGGTCGGGGATTTTCAGGTTGAACGAGTAAGAACCGTAGTCATCCGAGAAGATAAGGCTCTCCAGCGTGCTCTTAGCGTTTGAGTTCCTAGCCTTAAGGCGATGATACAGGTAAATCAGCAACAGCGTAAGTGATGTTGTCCGTTGCTGCCCATCGATCAGGTAATTCACACCGCCTCTTCGACTTACTATGATCGAACCGAGAAAGTAGTTGTCATAGCTGCTGACGTCTTTCGTTTCGTGTTCCGGCTTGTATTCGGAAAAAAACTTCGACGTCAAATCATTCACCAACTCGTCAATCTGCTTCTTCTCCCATTTGTATTCCCGTTGGTAGTCATCAATGGAGAACTTCTCGCCTTTGAGCAGTCCTTGGATGGTTTTGTAAGTAGGTGTGACAGTAGGCATGGGCTAAACTTTGATTCTGCCGGTGACGGCGTGGGCGATGAGGGTGCTGCGGAGGGTTTTGAGGGATTGGATCTGGCTTTCCACTTTCGACACCAATCCTACGAAAAGCCTTTCCAATTCTTTCGATTTCAAAACAAGAGCTTCTTGTTCGCTGTGTGGTGGCAGAGCGATCTTGAACTCCTTAACGTCCTGACAGGTGAGAGCCCCTTTTGTGCTTCCGCTATCGCTGATGGCGCGCAAGCGATGGTAGTGAGACTTCAACGCGAGATAGATAAATTCCGACGATGCGACAGAATTTGGAATTTCGATGTAGGCGAGATGTTGATTGATGGTGGCCGGAATGGCCAATAGTGCTGCTGTTCCCCGTGTTTTACCTTGGCCGGTGATAGCAATGACAATGCTGCCGTCCTTAACCAATGGCAGGTGACATTCCTTCAAAGCGAGTTTCGAAACAAACTGATCAGCTTCGGTTATGATTCCCTGATTGACCGATCCGCTATTGAGCCACGCATAATCAGCGCTGTTCCAGTAGCTTGGATTGCTCCTGAACGGTGTGGAGCCGTTGCCCACTTTGCCTAAATGCCCGATTCGCTTCAGCTCCCAATGCTCCGGAATCTCGCCGATCCATTCGATGCCGGAAGGTTTGAGTTTGGCGTTGGGGTTGAGGCCTCGGGTGACGGCGCGGTTGATGAGGATGGCTTTTTGTTCGTCGAGGAGTTCGATCTGGCGCTGCTTTTTGGCGATCAGGGCGTCGATCTCCGCCGTTTTCTGATCGAGGAAGGCGACGATGCGGTCTTGTTCGGGTTTGGGTGGAAGAGTGAGCGGTAGGTATTTGAAATCATCCCAGGAAAGATTCTGCCGGAGTCCGGTTCCCATGCCGTAGTAAACCTTGAGAAGATCGTAGCTGTGGAGGAGATAGTAAAGATACTCGGACGAGACTTTCTCATCATGCTTCAGTCCCAAATATGCCGAGGTAATGATTCCCCGGTCTTTCGCGAGGCCGACGCGAAGACTCGTCCAATCATTCTGTAGATCGGTGGGGCGGATGATAATATCGCCGGGATTGATGATCTGGTAGCCTTCAAGCGATTCCGGCACAAGACCTGTCATCTTCTCAGGTGGTTTGATGACAAGCCGCCCGTAGCTGAGAGAAAGCACCGTTTCCTCGATGTTTCCGGCGTTTTTCTCCTTGTTCAACGAGAGCGTGACACGACCTGGCTTCACATCCCAATGCGAAGGGATTTGCCCAACCCATTCGATGCCGGAGTCCTTGTAGCGTTCGTAGCGCGGGAGGGAGGTTTTTGGATTTGGGATGTTGGTTTTTGAGAGTGTCATTCGCCACCGCCTTTCTGTTCGAAGCGGGCGCGGGAGAGTTCGATGGCGGCGTGGCTATTTTCATCCCGGAGGGATTCCAGCCTGTAGCCGGTGGTTGAGCGAGGCACGAGCGACACCACCGGACGATGGAGGGAAGATATTTCCGCATCCCGGAGGGATGGCAGCATGGCGGGGTGGAGCGTATCCGATGGCACCCCTGCCGGGGTGCGGATTTCGTTACGACGGGATACCGGTGGTGTCGTCCGCAGGCTAGCGGATGAGATGCCTCCGGCATTGCTAAAGATCAATCGAGATAGCGCTCCTCGTATTCCACGCCGGATTTTTTGAGGAATCCGATGAGTTCCTCTCGAAATGATTTCACCCGGTGATGTTCCTCTTGGTTGGCGATGTATTGTTTGACCGATTCCCGCGCCGACGCGCTGACGGTGAATGCGGCGTAACCTTCTTGCCATTGGAAGGAGGGCAGATGGGAATCGCGGCTCCATGAGGAAGAGGATTTTTTCAATTCCCGCATAAAATCGGAGAGGCAATGGGTGGGTTTCAGGGAAACGAGAAGGTGGACGTGATCCGCAACACCTCCGACGCCCTGTGGTAATGCGTCGAGGCCTTTGACGATTCCGCCGAGGTAGGAGTGGAGTTCGGCACGCCAGGGGGAGGCGATCATCGGCTCCCGGTTCTTGGTGGCGAAGATGAGGTGGTAATGAAGGGAAGTGTGGGTCGAGGGCATGACGCGCGATGGCTGGCACCCCTGCCGGGGTGCGGATTTCGGGGTGCACGGGTTCCGGTGGTGTCGCGCCTTTGGCGCTCAACCACCGGCTACAGGATAGGATGCCTCCGGCATCAAGAACGGGGAAACATCCAGGAGGGATGAAATCCATTAGCCGGTGGTTGAGCGGAGCGACACCACCGGGTGGAGGTTCCAAGAAAAGAACGCATCCGGGAAGGATGCCGTCAGAACGGAAGGAATGGGAGCGCCTGCCGCAGTCGACCGATATGCTACGCAGTGCGTAGCGAATCTGAAGATTTGCGTTGTGAGGGGATTCGGGCATGTCCGGGCGGGCTGCTAATTAAATAATCGGGGCGAAATTTAAATAGTGGGTTTCTATAATAGAATTCAGGCGGAAAAGCTGAGGATTTTTTCCAGTAGGCCATCGGTTTCCTTTTCGAGGTCGCGGATTTCCTGCACGACCTCGGCGAGGTCGCGGAGCGGCTGGTGGACGTAGAAGTATTTGTTGAAGGAGATTTCGTAGCCGATGACGGTTTTGCTGTCGTCGATCCAAGCGTCCGGGACGTGGGGCAGGACTTCCTTGTGGAAATAGGCAGCAATACCGCCGGGGTAGAGCAGCGGGATGTTTTCGGTATCGCGGAGTTCGCTGTCCGGCTCGTAGAGGGTGGCGCTGCCGTCCTCGATGACGGGATACCAGGTGCGGGCGGCGAGGCGTTGTTCCCCGGTGCCGATCTCCAGATCGAGTTCCTTGGCGACGATGGGCGCGGCCTCGGGATCGCGCCAGGAGACGGCGTCGAGGATCTGCTTGAGCTGGGGAGCGCCGGGCTTGAGTTTGAGTTTCCTGAGCGCGGCTTTCACGTCTTCGGTGCAGGCGGTGAAGTCGTTCCACGTTTCCGCGCCGAGCTGCTGGTGGAGTTTTCCGGCGATTTCCCACAGCTCGCGGCGGGCAGCCCAGAGCTTGGGATCGAGGAGTTTTTTCAGGGAGGTGCCTTTCAGCTCGATCTGTTCGTGGTCGAGCCAGCGTTGGATGGCTTCCTTTTTCCCGGCGAGGAAACCCTTGTGGTAAACGTCCTCGCCCCATTGGGAAAAGATCCACTCCATCTCGGCGGCGAGCGATTTGTCAAAGCGCAGCGGGGCGATGCGCTCGGCGGTGAATTGCGCGGACTTCCGCAGCGGGCGCTCGACGGTGACTTTCCAGTAGCCGAATTCCTTGTTATCGAAGACCTGGGACTTGAGGCCATCGACGGACTGCTTCCCGGTATCGAGCAGGTCGAGGTAGGCGCGGGTGATTTGCCCGATGTGGGACTGGGTGAAGGCGCAGTTTTTCGCACCGAGGTTCTTGCGGAGCTTTTCGTAAAGCTGAGAGGCATCAATGAGCTGCACCTTGCCCTCGCGGCCCTTGGCTTTCCGGTTGGAGAGCAGCCAGATGTAAGTGGTGATGCCGGTGTTGTAGAAGATGTTGTTCGGAAGCTGGATGATGGCTTCGAGCAGGTCGTTCTCGATAAGGTATTGGCGGATGTTGCTGGCTCCGCCGCCGGCATTCCCGGTGAAGAGGGCGGAGCCGTTGTGGACGGTGGCGATGCGCGAGCCCGCCGGAGAATCCTGGAGGCGCTTCATCTTGCTCACCATTTCCATGAGGAAGAGGAGCTGGCCGTCGTCCACGGCGGGCGCGGCGGAGACGGTCTGCATTTCGCCGGTGGCGTCGTGGAGGCTGACCTCGAATCGGGGATCGATGATGACGGTGTTCGCGCCGTTTTTCTCAAGGATCTGGCCTTGGTCGGTCTTCCAGCTCTTGCCGTAGGGCGGGTTGGAAAGCATGAAATCGAAGCGGGTGCCGGAAAACTCATCGGTGGCGAGGGTGGAGCCGTAGCGGATGTTCTCGGGGTTGTTGCCTTTGATCATCATGTCTGACTTGCAGATCGCGTAGGTCTCCGGGTTCACCTCCTTTCCGTAGAGATAAACGGCGGCCTGCGAGCGGATCGCGCCCTCGGGATCGAGGATGAAATCCTGCGCCTCGGTGAGCATGCCGCCGGAGCCGCAGGCGGGATCGTAGATGGTGATGACGGGCGGGAGCGTCGCTTTCACCGGCTCGAACAGCAGGTGAACCATGAGCTGGATGACCTCGCGCGGGGTGAAGTGCTCTCCGGCCTCCTCGTTGTTCTCCTCATTGAACTTGCGGATCAGCTCCTCGAAGACGTAGCCCATACCGAGATTCGTCAGTCCGGGCAACTTCCGCCCGTCGGGGCCGACGGTATCGTGGTGGGAGAGATTGATGTCCGGGGCGGTGAATTTCTCGATGACGCCGTGGAGGGCATCCGCCTCCGCCATTTTCCGGATTTGGTTGCGGAGGTCGAACTTCTGGATGATCTCGCGGACATTGTCCGAGTAGCCGTCGAGGTAGTAATTGAAGTTCGCCTCAAGCTGGGTGGGGTTTCCCAGCAGGCTCTTCAGGGTGAACCGGGAGGTGTTGTAAAAGACCTGGCCGGAAGCGTCGCGGAGCCCATCGGGATCCAGCACGGCCATGCCCGCCTCGTCCTTCTGGAATTTCACCTCCGCCAGCACGGCTTCCTTGGTATCCTCCAGCAGGCAGTCGATGCGCCGGAGGACGAACATCGGGAGAATGACATCACGGTATTTCCCCCGGACGAAGACATCGCGGAGGCAATCGTCCGCGATGGACCAGATGAAGGAGACGATTTTGTTGTGGGTGGCGTGATCCATCGGAAAGTAGTGAGCAGGACTGCGGTTATCGGAATGATTTCTAACCGCCACGGGTTGAGGGGGAAGGTTAAAATGCCTTTCACACGCAAGCCGTCACCGAAAAACATCGGCCTGCCATCCCTTGTCATGGGCATGACAAGAGCTGTCACGCCGTTACCAAGAGGTGGTACGTCGATGACAAGAGCTGGAAAGTCGATACCAAAGCCTGGAACGTCGATACCAAAGCCTGGAACATCGATGACAAGAGCTGGAACGTCGCTTCCAAGCCTTGGAAGGCCGATACCAAGAGCTGGAACGACGCTTCCAAGCCTTGGAAAGGCGATGAAATGCCTTGATAAGTGGATGGAATGCCAAGGAACGTGCGCATTATCTTGTAACACTAAAACCGTATATTGCGACATATTCACATATAACCACCATATCTTGTGGTGATGCCGCAAAGATATTGAAAAAGCGTCGATTCAATTCTTGTTTGAAGTCGGGAAAACCGATACCCTGAGGGAAGTGTTCGGGAGAGCATGAGGGTGTATAAGATCCCTACTGCGGCTCCTGCCACAAACCAATTAGCCATATATGCCAAAGCAAAGTACAGCCGCGATCACGCGGAAACGGGCGCAGTTCCTCTCCTCGTGGGCGGAATATGCGCAAAACAAGAGCTTCGCGGGGATGACCCTGGCGGAGTTCGAGGTGAAATCCAAGGAGCCCCTGGAAGTCCGCAAGGATCTGGGGGACGCGCGGACGAAGGTCAGCGGCCTGATCCTGAAACGGGACAAGGCGGACGACAGCCTCAACGAAGACCTGATCCTGATCGCCCATGCGATCCGTGCGGACAAGGACTTCGGCGAGGATTGCCCGCTCTACCGCTCGCTGGGCTTCGTGCCGAAGAGCGAGAGGAAACGGGCGCGCCGCAGCGCCGAGCCCGCGCCTGCAAAGGAAAACGCCGCCTGATCCAAAGCCCTGGTAAGCTGATCAAGCGACGTTTGAAGTGACAGGTAGAACCGCCGTCGGCCCGCAAGGGTCGGCGGCCATTTTTTTCCCAGCCGACGGGAAGGCAGGCACGGGACGGATCCCGTTCCAAGTGGGAATTTGGGGGGAGGCAGGCACGGCGATCAAGCTAGGGAGAAGAAAGAGGTTTAACCGCAGATGAACGGGATGAACGCAGATGGACTTAGGTGAGATTGAGACTGCAACCGTGCCTCCTTACCCCAAAGGGGATGCATCATGCAGAATTCCAGTCCTTTTTCTCCTTCTTATCTGCGTCTACCCTGTTCATCTGCGGTTCATTTCTTCAATTTGTACGGTTTTTCCCTAACTTGATCGCCCTGGGGAGGCAGGAAAGTCATTCGGCTCCGGCCTTTGTCATCATCCGCGCCCGTCGATCCGCGGTTGACCCCTCACTTCGTGGACAATTTCTGCGTGGCGGAGAGGGCGAAGTTTTCCGAGTCTTACTTGGACTCGACCTTGGCGGGCGGAGCGGAGATGCTCGTGTTCGGGAGAAACAAAAAACCAGCACGCCTACGCACGGCGTTTGCGCAGCAGGATGAGGACACCCAGGCTGGAGCCTAGCAGCACCAGACCGGACGGTTCCGGTACGGTGGAGATTACCAAGTTATCAATCAGGGTGCCGGATGCGAGATTGCCCATCTCCATGTGCATCTGGCCACCGTTGCCGTCCCACGTGAAGTTGTCATTGGCGACCTCTGTTCCATCAACGGTGGATACCACGTTCACGGAAGAGCCGTCAGCGAAGGAGGTGAAGGAATAGGAAATCACTACGCTGCGGGATATTCCACCAGGATTGGCGACGAAGCTTCCGCCAGCTCCGAGATTGGCAGAGTTATCAAAGCGCTCGGTGCCGCCGTTGTTACGGAAGAGGATGCCGTAGTCGTCATTCGTAAGGTTTCCGCTGTCGTTATTGATGGTGCCCACTTGGAATGATACCCAGTCAATGACCGTGTTATTTGCCGGGGTCCAGTCAAAAGCGACCGTGAAGCCACCGCCTGCGATGATTTGGGTCCCGGAGCTGCCGGCTGCCCAGTCGTAGCGAGTCGTTTGGCCACCGAAACGCACGCCAGCATTGCCATTTGGCAGCAATAGAAGCTGGTTGCTGCTGATGCCCTGCTGCTGTCCGTATGAGGCTAGGGCAGTATTGGCCGCCTCGGTACCGGACAAACGACCTGCCGTGCTTGCGCCGTCAAAGTTAGGCGTATCGGCCACATTAAAGTTGTCAGCCCAAAGGACAATGCTGGCGGCGGAGGCGTTGTGTGCCGCCAGCGCAATGGCTGACGCAAATATGAATGATAGGTTTTGTTTCATACCTTGGGTTTTTGTATACTGTGCGATATATATATTTCTCTGAAAATATTTACCGAATATTTCTAAAAATCCAAAAATCAGCTTGGCAACAAAAAAATGAAAAAAGTTAATTCACGAGGTGCACGGCTGGCCAGTTTGCCTTCAAGAGGGTTGCAGTCCCAAGCGTAAACGTGGTGGGATTCCGCGAATCACTTCGTGGAGAATTTCTGCGTGGCGGAGAGGGCGAAGTTTTCCGGGTCGTACATGGATTCGACCTTGGCGGGCGGGACGTTGACATCGCCGCCGACGGTGCAGCGGGCGAGGTAGGTGAGCTTGTAGGTGCCCTTGCGGTAAATGTGATCCATGAAGAACACGGCGCGGTCGGAGCGGAGCTCGGAGTGGGAGATGTTCCAATCGTTCTCGCTGGTGCGGATGGTTTGGCCGCTTGCCTGCGAGGAGAAATCGGAGTTCACCGCCTCGAAGGTGGAGGGCAGCGGGTCATCGACGACGAGGTAGCGGGTGTCATCGTCCGGCAAGGTAACGCGGAGGGTGACTCGGATCAGGTCGCCGAGGGCGGGCTGGTTGAGGACTTCGGTCTGGCCGCTGGGGAGGACTTTCTCGTAGAGGCGGTCGATGGAGAGGCCGTTGTTGGCGACGGCGGCCATCGGCGCGATGGCGGGTTTCCCGGCAACCTTCATCCGCACGAACGCGGCGGCGGTGGAGGAAAGTTTCATCCCGCCCGCCGGATCGAGCGGCAGGGAAAACGCGGCGGTGGGCTGATCCTTGGTGAGCGTGATGGTTTCGGAACCGGCTTTCGTTTCGAGGACGAGCTTCACGGGTTCGTCGGACAGCGACTGTTGCCCGGCGTATTGGGAAACGGCCAGCATGCTCCAGCCGTTGCCCCAGGTGTTGCGCCAGTGACCATAGGGGTTGCGATCCTTGAGGAGCTTGTCGAGGGTCGCGTGGACTTCCTTCGAGTTCGGGTCGATGGCGATCCGTGCGATCAGCTCCGCGGCGATGCCATCGTTTCCGGGCGACCAGTATTCGCCTTCGAGCGGCTTGTAGGAGACCTTGGATTTCAGGACGTCGTTCGCGGCGGCGAGCACCTTGGGACGGCCTTCGGAACCGACGGCCATGGCGGCGGCGAGAAGGGCGCGGGCGCTGTTGCTCATGGCGGGCAGTTTCTCGGTCATCAGCGCGTGGTAAGGCGGCTGGGCTTTGCCGAGCAGGGCGAGCGTGTAGAGAGAGCGGGCGTGGTTTTCCAACTCGGCGGAGGACTTCGCCTCACCGGCTCCGCGCAGGGATTCGATGAGGTATTGGGAAAGGGTTTCCAACGCGGAGGGAGGCACGTTGCCGCCGTTTTGCGAGGCGAGCGTGAGCACCAATCCGGCGTAGGGCGTGACCCATTCGTTCGTTTCCTCCGCGCCCGGCCAGTATGCGAATGAGCCGTTCGGGCGCTGCATGCTGAGCAGGCGGGCGACACCGGCGTTGATCGCGGCCGCGACTTCCTTCTCGGACTTTTTCGCGAAAGCCGGGACGTAGGGCCGGAGGTTGTTCACCGCAAGCCATGGCATCAGCGAGGAACTCGTCTGCTCCGCGCAACCGTAGGGATACTGAAGCAGGTAATCGACCGAGGACGCGATCTCGACGAGCGGCGAGGTCGCGAACTCCAGTTCGACGCTGCCGTTGGCGGTGGCGAGTTCCTTGGAAAGCAGGCCGCGCAGATCCGTGTTAGAGCCTGCCGTTAGGCGCACCGCTTTCACCTGGCGCAGGAGCGGCATGGGGAAATGGGAAACGAAGGTTTCGCGGACGCCATCGGAGAGCGAGGCGGAAAGCTCGGGCGTGAGTTCGCCATCCGGGAGGGAAAGCGGTTTCGCACTGTAGGAAACCGCGACCTCGCCGGTGTTCTCGATGCGGATCGGGAAAACGAGCGCGGCGGATTCATCGGCGGCGAGTGTGAGGCTCTGCTGGTGAGAGCCGACGAAGCTGGCGATGGGAGTCCCCTCCCCGCCTTCGATGGCGCAGGTGACCTCCCATGTCGCTTTCCGGCCGGATGCGTTCTGCACCATGACCTGCGTGTTGAGCAGATCGCCTTGGTGGGCGAAGCGGGGCAGCTTCGGTTCCAGCATCAGCGGCTTTTTCACGAGCACGGCGGATTCGGTGTGGCCGAAGTGCGCGCCGCCGTGGTGGGCGATGGCGATCACTCGGTAGCGGGTGAGCGTGTCGGGCAAGGTGAAGGTGTGGGAGAATTTCCCATCGGCACCTGTTAGAAGGGTCGGAGCCCATGCCGCGCAGGGGTCGAAGTTTTTCCGGAACAGGTCGGCGAGCTTGCTGAGATCGCCGCCGCCGCCGATGAAGAAGCCCTTGTTGTGGAAGGAGCGGTATTCCTCGTTTTCGGAAATGAAACTATGGAAGGAAGTGCCCGCCTCCACGGAGAGCTGGCGGGGATCGTAGAAGAAGGCCATCGGATCGGGCGTGTCGTAACCCATCACGGCGAGCGTGCCTTCATCCACCGCGTAGAGCGTGACCTCGGCACCGGCGGCGGGCTTGCCATCGGCGGTTTTCACTGCGCCTGTCAGGGAGACCTCGGTGCCGGGGCGGTAGCTTTCGGCGGGCTTTTCGATCTCTACGGCAAGACGCTCGCGCTGGTTCTCCACGAGCAGCTCGCAGTAACCCAGGCGGAGCTGCGGTTCCTTGATTTCGCGTCCGGATTCGGCGGAGCCTTTCACGATGAGGATGGAAACGTAGGCGTTCGGCGCGTGGTCGTCGGTGAGAGGGATTTCGATCACCGGATTATCGGCCTTGATCTCGGTCATGTAAGAGCTGATGACTTTCTCGCGCTCCACGGTGACGAGCGCCGTGCCTTCGATGGGCGACAGCACGAGCACACGGGCGGTGTCGCCGGGCTTGTAGGATTTTTTCTCGGAAACCAGCTTGATGCGGATGCCGCCCTCGTATGCCCAAGGGTATTCGTCGGCTCCGTAAACGTGGAAACGGGTGACGGTCGCGAACTCCCTGCCCTCGGCGTCCTTGCCTTTCACGGTCAGGAAATGGAGGCCGGTGTTGGTTGGCGAGACGGGGAACACCGCACCCTCTTTCGCCGAAGCGGCGGCGGGCACGATGAACTCGCGGGTGAAGACCGTCTCGTCGTTCGGCTCGCTCTCGGTGACGGTTTCGCCGTCCTCGTTGGAGGTCTTGGTGTTCGTGTGCACCTGGCGGGTGAGTGTCGCGGTGAGAGTGACATCCGCCTTGGCGGGCTCGCCTTCGGCATCGGTCACGACGAGCCGGAACGGGGCTTCATCCCCCACCCTGACCAGCCGATCCATGCGCGAAATCCCGGCATACAGCGAGGCCGGATGCACGGTCGTGGTGGAACGAGCCGTGAGCGTCTGGTTGTTCGCATCCGTCACCTCGGTGGCGACGCTGACCTCGCGTGTCTGCGGGAAATCACCCTCGGGCATGTTCAGCTTGATCTCCGCGAAGCCCTCCTTCGAGAGCGTCTGCTCGGAATCGAAATTCGTGGAGGTCACCTCGTTGTCCGCCTCGCGGTCGCGGTATCCGAAGTAGTGATACCAGTAGCGCCAGTCATCGGCCTTGTGGTTGCCGAAAAGGAAATCGCGGTAGCGCTCGGGATAGGGATTCGTGTCCGAAATCTCGCTGAAAGTTTTCGCCGCTCCGGCCGCGACGGGCTGGCCTTGGTAGTAGGTGGCGGTGAGTTTCGCGGAAATCTCCTTCGCACCGATCTCCGGCGTGTCGATTTTCTGAGCGATCTCAAAGGTGTTTCTCCGGAACTCCTCGACCCGCAGCGGCAGGCTGAAAGACGCGTTTTCCGAGATGGCGGTCTGCTCCTCCCAATCCTCCGTTTTCTCCGCCCGCTCCAGATCCTCTGGGAACTCCAGCCTGATCATGTGCTCGCCGACTTTTTCAGCGGGCAACGTGTAGGTGAGGTCGAAAGAACCCAGCGCGGAGATCGTGACGGGCTGGGTGAAAATTTCCTTCTCCTCGGGATCGATGACCACCACGCGGGCGGGTTTCTGCTTGGAAAGCGCGATCGCGTTGCCGAGCTGGTCGCGGACGATGCCCTTGATGCGCACCCTTTCACCGGGGCGGTAGAGCGAGCGCTCGGTGAAGAGGAACGCGCGGCGCACTTCCGGCAGCGATTTCATCCACGAGTAGCGGACGGGGAAATGCCACATGCTCACCTGGTCGAGCGTATCGTCGAAGGGCGCCGTGTAGGTGTCCTTGCCGAGCGTGGCGTGGATGTGGCGGACGTCCTTGTTGCGCGCGACCTTGGCGATGCCGTTCTTGTCGGTGACCACCTCCGAAAGTTTCTCCGCATCCTCGCCATAGCTGCCGAGCGCCACGCCGGGCAGGGGTTTGCCCGTTTCGCAGGAAAACGCGAAGACCAGCGCCTCGCTGTCCGTGAATTTCCACGCGAGCCCGATATCGGTGAGCTGCACGATGGCCTGCGCGATCCTACGACCTTCGGCCTTCGCCTCGGGATGCGGCGTGCCGATCACTTCGATGAAGAGGGAAGCGAAGTCCGTGCCCTCCGGCAAAAGCTCGTCCCACGCTAGTTCGAAGTTCTTGCCGGTGTCCACCGCCGTGCCGAGCGCGATTTCCTCATCAAGAATCGTCTCACCCGGAACCAGCGCGAAAGGCAGAGCCGAAGTCGGCTCGATATTCGTGTAGTTCGGCCCGCGACCGGTGTAACTGCGGTAACCTTGGAACGCACGGACAGAGCCTTTTCCGCTGAGACGCTTCACGCGGATGGAGAGATCCGAGATGTTCACCGTGCTGATCGCGTATTTGCGCAGTCCCTTCGCGAGCTGCCCTTCCGACTCCGAGGGCAGCGCGAGTTCCGGGGCGAGCCGCTCGAATTTCACATCCGTGCCGCCGGCATTGGATAGCATCCGACTGGCCGCGGAGAGCAGTTCATTCCCCAAGGTGACCACGTAGCTGTCCTGTTGCGAGAAATCGCCTGTGATATGGAGAGATTTGCCCTGGACCCTCAGCGCCATCCCCTCGACAGGAGGTGTCACCGAAACGAGGGAGGCGTCGATGCTTTCCGGCAGCTTCTCATTGAAACCAAGCTCAATCCAGCGCGGCGACTCCGAGGAAACCTGCGGTGTGACACTGCTGATCCGGAACGGCTCCACATCGCCGATGGCGTAGGACAAATCCTCGCCCAGCTTCGTGCTTTTCGCGGCGTTCGGCAGGCCTTTGAGCAGGCGCAGTTCCCATGATTTCCCAACCGGCAGCGGCGAATCCGGAGTAACCAGAAGGATGTTTTTGACGGGTGTTTCCAAGGGCACTTCCGCCTGCTGCCTCGCGGGATCGGCGCGGTTCGCCCATGTGAGGTATCCCGTGCGGTAGTAGCCCGCGCCCTGTGCCGTAGCCCACTCCACCTTCGGCGCGACGCGTTGTCCGCCCGCCGAGGAGAAAGCGAAGAATCCCGCGACTGCGGCGGGATCGACATCGTCGTTGAAAACAATCAGCCAGCCCGCCGTGGAGTGGGAGTATTCCTCCGACCAGCGGTTCGGAATCTGCGAAGTATGGATGCGGAATGCCTCCGTCCGTGCCGTGGCGAAAGCCCCCTCACCAATCGCACTGCCATCCAGATGCTTTGCGCCCTTCACCATCGAAAACTCGTAGTCCGTGCCCAGCGCGGGGATCGCATCCGGACGGTATTCCGCGATGGTCGGCGCTTTCCAGAACAGCTTGCCCGGCAGCGGCGGTTTCGTGGTGATGAGCTTGTTTTCCGTTTCCTTCCCCAGCGATTCCTGCGAGACGACCGGCTGCTCGAAAATCACATCGATCTTCGAGTCCGGTGCCAGCGAAGGGGTGGAAACGACCAGCCGGGGAGCCGCTTGCGAGAACCCGACAGTGAGAAGCAAAACAATGGGCAAAAACGGCGCTATTTTCATGATTTATACCTTCCTTAAACTTACAATTCCTTTGATATAGTGTTTCTGAAACAAGCAAATCCAAAAACCGGATCAGGCGGGTAAAATTTTCGTAAATAAGCCGCAGTGAACGCCCCAAGGTTCTGACGCTCGATTTACCAGCGGAGGAAAAGCACCAATCAACTCCATCCTTGCAAATCATGCATTACGATGTTATTTTTGCAGAGTGATCGAGCGACGCATTTTTTCCAAACTGAACGATTTACTAGGAAGCTTTCCTGCTGTGGTGCTGCTGGGAGCACGTCAGGTGGGGAAGACGACGATGGCGAGGAAGTGCGCGGAGTTACGCGATGGAATTTATCTGGATTTGGAAAGTCAGCGAGATCTCAGCAAGCTTTCCGACCCTGAGGATTACCTATCTCAAAGGGAGGATCGCTTGATCATCCTGGATGAGATCCAACAGGTGCCGACCTTGTTTCCGGCATTGCGCGGACTGATTGACGAGGGGCGGTTGAGGGGGAGGCGTGACGGTCGTTTTCTTTTGCTTGGTTCCGCGTCGTTGGAGCTGATCCAACAGAGCAGTGAGACCCTCGCGGGCAGGATTGCATATCTGGAGATGCAGCCGCTGGATGCGTTGGAAGTGGGGGCGGCTGCGGTGCGGCGCTTGTGGTGGCGCGGTGGCTACCCGGACAGTTTTCTGGCGGAAAGCGATGAGGCGAGCGCTGAATACCGGGATTTCCTGATCCGATCCTATCTGGAAAGGGACATGCCGCAGCACGGGATCCGGCTGGCGGCGGGAAAACTGCGGAATCTCTGGACGATGCTGGCTCACTCGCAGGGAGGCTTGGCCAACTCCGCCGCACTCTCGCGCAATCTGGAACTGGATGTGCGTACAGTGAATGCACAGCTTGATCTGCTGGAAAATCTTTTTTTCCTGCGCCGCCTGAAGCCATGGCATCGGAATACGGGAAAGAGAATGGTGAAGTCACCGCGGCTCTACATCCGCGATTCCGGATTGGTACATGAGTTACTCGGCATCGGTAGCGAGGAGACACTGGCGGGACATCCGGTGGTGGGAGCGAGCTGGGAAGGGTTTGTCATCGAGAACCTGCTGGCTTGCGCTCCAACGCGCACGGAAGCCTCTTTTTACCGCACGGCCACCGGCAATGAAGTGGATTTGGTGCTAACTTTCCGCGATGGAAAAACATGGGCGGTGGAGATCAAGCGGGGGCTCTCCCCCGTCTTGGCTCCGGGATTTTTCCTAGCTCTGGAGGATATCAAACCGGATAAGGCATTTGTGGTTTATGGCGGTGATGAGCGTTACCGCCTGAAGCCTGAGGTCGAGGCGATCCCGCTGACTGAACTGCAGGAGGAACTACTGCGGCGATGAGTTTATGAAGTGGTTGCGTTCTCGTGATCGCATGCCATGAGGAGTTGCACCCCCACCCGCCCTGCGCCATATTGCCCGCGTGTTGAACCGCAAATTCCGGCTTCTCCTGACGCTCCTGGTCGGCGCGTTTGCCACGGGCTGTGCCCCTGACGCCATCCTCGTCAACTACGCCAAGGAGGGTGGCGGCGAGTCCGACACGTTCGGCTACCGCACTTGGAAAAGGAAAGGCGTGGAGCCGGATGTCGTGGTGATTGGCATCCATGGCTTCTGCGGTGCGGCCATGGACTACGCGAACCTGGGCAACTACCTCGTCCAAAAGCAGCCAAAGACCGCCCTATACGCTTACGAAGTGCGTGGCCAAGGCAGCGATCCCATCCACGCCCGGCGCGGAGACATCGGTGATCCCAGCCAGTGGTATGACGATCTGGAGGCTTTCACCCAGCTCGTCGAAGAGCGCCACCCGGACGCCAAGATCATCTGGTATGGCGAAAGCATGGGCGCGCTCATCGCCACCCACGCCCTCCACGCCGCCCCCGCCGGAAAGGAGCCTTGCGACGGACTCGTCCTTTCCTCGCCCATCGTCCGTTTCAAAAACGACATCGAGCCATGGAAAATCGCGCTCGTCCAGGTCGCCGCCACCACCCTGCCGCTCGCCCGCGTTTCACTCGATGCCATCGCACCGGACCAGGACGTCCAGATGACCCAGGAGTCCAAGCACCACCAACAGTCGCAGACGAACTCATACAACATCGAGAAACACACGCTCCGCTTGCTCGCCACTCTCGGTCGGCTCATCGACGGCATGAACAACTGCGCCGCCGGCATGCAAGTCCCCGTCCTCGTCCTTCACGGCGGGAAGGATTATTTCAATGACGATTCCGACATGCGCGGCTTCATCGCCCGCATCCCGCCCGGCATTTCAAAGACCTACAAAAACTACCCCGATGCCTACCATCTGCTGATGTACGATGAGGAACGTGAAAGAATCTTCCGCGATATCGGGCATTGGCTCAACAAGCGCCGGAGGGATTAGGCGAAGGTTTCGCCGGTTTTGGCTGGCAAACGCCCACCCTTGCTGCGCAGTTTGGCGAAGCATGAAATACCGAGCGCTTATCTTCGATTTCGACGGAACCATCGCCGACACACTCGGCGAGTCCCGTAGGATTTTCAACGAACTCGCTCCCGACTACGGCATACGCCAGGTCGAGGAGCATGAGATCGCCGGCCTTCGCCACCTTTCGCTCAAACAGATCCTCGCCGAGCTGAAAATCCCCAAGCGCCGCGTCCCCTCCATCATCGCCCGCGGCACCGGAATGATGCGTGCGAACATCGACCGTCTCCAGCTCATCGAAGGCATGAAGGACGCCCTCACCGAGCTGCGGAACAACACCGACAGTTTCGGCATCCTTACCTCGAACACCACCGCCAACGTCGATGTCTTCCTCCGCAACCACGGCATCCGGGATCTCTTCGAGTTTGTCTCCTCCACCTCCAAGCTCACCGGCAAAGCCCGTCACCTCCGCGCCATCCGCAAGACCTTCTCCCTCTCCAACACCGAGATGCTCTACATCGGCGACGAACTGCGCGATGTGAAAGCCGCCCAGAAAGCGCGCATCCCGCACGCCGCCGTGAGCTGGGGCTTCAACTCCCGCGAGTCCCTTGCCGCCGCCAAACCCACCTACCTCATCGACCACCCCGAGGAATTCTTGCGCACCATCGCCTGAATCCTGCTGGAGCAGGCACGTCGCCACGACCGCCCGATTGTTCATCTCCGTACCGTTCGGATCGTTGCCGCATTGACAGCCAGTGGTCTGATCCGACAAGTTCCGGGCATGTCAGATGATAAGCAGGAGGAAAAAAACGCGGAAGCGCACGACCATACGGAACCCACACAGCCGGAAGCGGTGAATACCAAGCTTGCCGCTTCGGTGAACCCTGTTCTGATCCTGCTATTCATGATTCTCGCCATGCTCATCGTGCTGGCGGTGACCGTGCTGCGCCAAGGCAAGGCTACGGGAGAAGGCAGTTCCGAAGATCCCACCGTGGCCTTGATCAAGGCGGATCTGGAGGCTAGGCGCTCGGAACTGAACAGGCAGCGCATCGCCATGGGACTCGCTCCGTTGGAAAACGGCACGGAACCGGTCGAGGATATCGCAAAACGCCTCAAAAAGGACGCCGATACCCTGGCGGGGATTTCCGGGAAATTCCAGCAGATGCTGGCCGACAAGGACGCGGAGCTGTCCGCACGCAACGGGGAGACACTCCGCCTCGAAAAGCTGCGTCAAGATATCTCCCAGGAGAACGCCCGTCTCCAGGGTGAACTCCAGCGCGCCCTCATCGCCTCCGCAGAAGTCGACCGTCTGAAAATGATGCTGGCAGACTCACAGGCGCAGAGGGACGCCATCAGCAACGAACTCGCCGCGTTGAAGCAGGAAATGGCCGTGCTGGGAGCGGGTGTGAGCGAGGACGAGTTCGCCGAACTCCAGCGCCGCTACGAAGAGACGCTGCGCGCCAAGGAGTTTTACGAGGCCCGCGTCAAGGATCTTGAAGAGAAGGCTGCGAAGGCGGATCTTTTCGCGGATTCCGAGGCGGAGCTGTTGCCCGCAGCCGTTGAACTCTTCCGCCGCCTGCGGAAGCTGGAAGGACACAAGGACTCGGATCTCACCACGGAATACAGCAAGGTCGGCGTCGATCTCGGCGCGAATGTTCTTCACGCACTGACCTTCGAGACCGGCAAAAGCGAACTCAGCGCCGCGGACATGGAGAGACTCGCCGCGATTGCCGCCTCCGATGTGCCTGACGGCGATCTCACCCTGATCATCGGTTACGCCTCCGAAACCGGCAACCTCGACGCGAACCAAGAGCTTTCCTCCCGCCGCGCCACCACCGCTGCGGAGCATTTCGCCAAAGTGAAACGCCCGGGTCAGCTCGTACAGGCGGTTTACCTCGGACAGACGGATCGTTTCAGCAGCCGCGTTCCGGAACGCAACCAGATCTGCGAGGTCTGGCGCATCCGCCGGAAGTGAATCCACTCAAGTTCCTCATCGCAGTGAAGAGCGCCTGCTTCTCACTGCGCACAGGCTTCTCACCCGGCGCACGCTTTTTTCATCATCTCCACATCAACCGCTTCGTAGAAGTCATCGTTGACGAGGCAGACAGGCGCGGTGCCGCAGGATGCCAGGCATTCGGCGAACTCGACCGAATATTTCCCACAGGGGGAGACGCTGATGGGGTGGTGGTGCGGGTCGGAGGCACTGCGGTCGATACCGAATTCCTTGCAGAGACCTTCCATGAGTTCGGCGCTACCACCAAGCGCGCAGGAGAGCGTGCGGCAGACCCGAATGTGGTATTTACCCGGCGCATATTGGCGGAAACCCGGATAAAAAGTCACGACCTCCAGCACTTTGATGGGTTCCAGATCCAGCTTTGAGGCGACCCAATCGATCGCTTCGGCGGAAATGAATCCGAATTTATGCTGCACGATGTGAAGCAGGGGTAGAACGGCGGAGCGCTTGCTTTCCGGGTAATGGGAGATGCGCTCATCGGCCTCGGAAACGAGTTCCGGACTGACGGCGAAGGCGGGGAAGAATCGCGCACCGGCAGATTCCTGCGGGGCGACCAGATCGGCTAGTGAGGCGGATGACATCGGTTATTTTACAATTTTTTCGAGTTCGTCGAGGTTGCGTCCGTTCGCGCTGACGATCTTGCCTTCAAGATCGCATACGATGACCGCGGGAATGCCGCGAACTCCGTGATCGAAACTTTTCTCGAAGGAAGCGACCTTGGATTGCTTGAGCTGGGGCCAAGGCATTTTTTTCTTGGCGGCGTAATCCTCCATCGCGTCCTCGCTGTCGTCACTGGTGATCAGAACAAGTTCGAAGTTTTCGTTCTTATTCTTCTCGTAGAAGTCCACGAGGCTGGGCGTGAACGCTTGGCAAGGGCCGCACCAAGAGGCGGTGTAGTAGAAAACATAATATTTCGCAGGCTTGGAGGCGAGTTCGTGCTTTTTGAGCCTCTTCCCGTCCAAGATGAGGAGATTACCATCGAGAACCTCGTCGAAAACGCTCGGTTCGCCGACAGGAGCCTCGGGGGCGGCAGGTTTCCACTCGGCAAGGCGCTTCGCATCCGCCTCGGCGAGGTCGGCTGCCTTGATGTTGACTTTGCGACCGTTGCGCATTTTGAAAACACCCTCTTGGGCGCCTTCATCACCGATCACTTCCACAAGTTCGAGCTGGGCGGTTTTGCCTTCCTTGTTCGTCCAGTTCTCATAAGCGGCCGAGAGCGGCATGACGAGTGAGATCGCGATGGCGACGGGTAAGGTGGTATTCATTTTCATACGGTTGGGATCAACGGTCGCATTCACCCATCACGAAGTCGAGAGATCCCAGGATAGCTGGGATATCGGAGACCATGTGACCGGGCAGGAGTTTGGAGACAATGGAGAGATTACAGAACGAGGGGCTGCGGATTTTCAGGCGATTTGGGACACCGCCGCCCTTTGAGTGGATGTAAAAACCGAGTTCGCCCTTGGGGTTCTCCGCGGCGAAATAGACCTCGCCCTCCGGCGCATCAATCCCTTGGGTGGCGACGATGAAATGGTGGATGAGTTCCTCCATGGACATCATCACACGCTCCTTGGCGGGCAGGATGCCTTTCGGATCGGCAAGGTTTACGGCGCCGGAAGGCATCGTATCGAGCACTTGGCGGCAGATCAGGATCGACTGGCGCATCTCTTCCATACGAACCTGGTAGCGCGCGTAGCAATCACCCTCGTCGGCGATCGGCACGTCGAATTGGTATTTCTCGTATCCGAGGTAAGGGCTGTTTTTCCGCAGGTCACGGTCAACCCCGGAGGCGCGGAGGTTCGGGCCGGTCATACCGAAGGAAATGGCGGATTCACGAGTGATCACGCCAATGTCCATCATGCGGTCGCGGAAAATCTTGTTGTTGTCGAGGAGCTTGGAGATTTCGCCGATGGCGACATCACATTCCTCCAGGAAGGTGCGGACGGCGGCGTCGAAGCCCGGCGGCATGTCGCGGAGCTGCCCGCCGACGCGGGTATAGGAAGTCGTGAACCTCGCTCCGGTGAGCTGCTCGCAGAGGTTGTAGATTTTTTCACGTTCCGTGAAAGTATAGAGGAAAACGGTCATCGCGCCGACGTCCATCGCGCAGACTCCGACTCCGAGCATGTGCGCGGAGATGCGCGCGAGTTCGCAGCAAAGCACACGGAGAGCCTGTCCACGCGGCGGCAGCTCCCAGCCCATCAGTTTCTCGACGGCACAGGCATAGGCGACGTTGTTGGCGAGCGGCGCCAGGTAATCGAGCCGATCCGTATAGGGGACGAACTGATTGTAGTGCATGTTCTCGGCGATTTTCTCGTCACCACGGTGCAAGAATCCGACATCGGGATCTGCGGAATGAATCACCTCGCCGTCGAGTTCCAGAATCAGGCGCAGCACACCGTGGGTGGCAGGATGGGAAGGCCCCATGTTTAAGGTCATGCGCTCGCCAACGAGATCGTCTGCCTCTTGTTTGTAGGATTCTACCGCCTTGGCGGCGCGTCCCATTGTATCCGGGGACTCATATTCTGTGGAAATGCTCATACGTCTCGTCGCGGGTAATAAGCACCCGAAATGCCTCCCATCGCAAGGGCATTATCGGTTTTTTGCAGCTCAGGATTTCCCGTAGCGTTCTCGGAACTGGCGGAGCAGATCATCCACTCGGTCCGTCGAAGCTTCAGGAGCCGGTTGCGGCGCAGCCTGGAAAGGCGGCGACAAAGGCTCTGGCACGAAGGATGGCGGTGACGGCTGGAAAGCGGGCGCGACCGGCTCCGGAAACACGGGCGGCGGAGCGGGCTGGAAAGAGGGTGCGATTGGCTCCGGGGCAAAAGGCGGCGATGATGTATCGAAAGTCGGCATCAACGGCTCCGGGGCAAACGGCGGTGAACTTTCGGCAAAGCCCGCTGCCGGTTCGGGGGCAAAGGGTGGCGGGGTTTGAACGGGTCGCACTTCCGCATGGGATGAAGGATTTCCGTCAAAGCTGACGGGACTCGATGCGCTGGCGGCAATCGACGGGGCGATGGGCGCGGAACCATCGTGACCCGGAAATGCGGGGGGAATATCAAGATTCGGAGCAGGCCATGCGAAGGCCTCTGCATTCGGCGCCGGAGAATGCGGTGGCGGCTCCGAGAGCGCTGCGGAGGCGTGGACGGGCGGCTCGCAGCCAACAGCTTCGACTTCCGGAGTTACCACAACGGGTGGTTCGACGGGGATTTCCGCTCTGGCCGACACCTCATCCATGTTTGGCGCTTCGGGTTCGCCAAAGGCAGGGATGATCGGTTCCAGGCTATCCTTCCGTCCCCATAACTCGGCAGCCTCGCGTATCACTCCGCGAGCATGCGTGGCCGAAATTCCCGCCGCGATCCTCTCCCCTTCCCCAGGCACACGGGATTCGATGACCGCGATCACTCCTTTTCGATCCAGCGGCTCGATCTCCACGCTCAATTCGGAAAGCCTGTCAGCCAGGCCGGCGCTGAGGCGTGGCACGAAGGCGTTGTCCCATATGTCCTGATTGACCGAAATGATCACGTCCACGCGTTCGACCGATTGCCTGAGCGCGCAAACAAATGAGGCGAAGCGCAGCGCGCCGCTTTCATCGAGGGAAAAGCCTTCAAGTTCGTCCGCGACGAGCACCACACGCAGCAGTGTGGTCAGCATGCCCAGGAGGGCAACAAGACGTTCGTTGGCAACAGCCTCGGCAGACGGACTGTCAAAAACCTGAGCGGCAAGGGTGCGAACACGGCTCGGATTATCGATCTGTGTGGCGGAAAAACGGAACATTGCATCCACCCAGAACGAAACCTCACGAAGCGAGAGACCGTTTCGCTGGGAAATTTCAAGAGCCAGGCGCGGCCCGAGAAGTTCGAAATTCTCCTTTGCCCAATGGGCGGTGACCGCTCCGGGATGATGGAAATCGAAGGTCTCTACAGGACGATCCCGCAGGGCGACAAGAGCCGCTTCTCGATCCTGGCACGGCACCTCGCCGGAGTTGACGAGCGGTTGAAGAGCCATGGAAAAAAGCCGCCTCGCCACGAGATCGAGCACAGTCAGGCCGCCTGCGGCGGGCAATCCGCGCACGAGACGCCGCAATGTGTCATCAAGAACCGTAGCCGCATCGATACGACTGCCGCCGACCGCGTGGAGGGGAACGAACTCATGGCTGCCGCCCAAATCGTGGAGAAGCCTCGTTAGCAGATGCGTCTTGCCATGGCCGGCACGCGGTGCTTTGAGAAGGAAGCAGTGCCCGGGTTTCCCGATCGGGGCATCGAGCCAACCTTTGAGTTTCTCCCGCGGTATCCGGTTTACCGAATCGGAGTGGGAATCGGGAAGTCTGCCGAAGTTTTCGAATAGTTGCTGGAAAGGATGGTCAGTGGACATGACAGGATTAGTCAAAAAACTTTGGATAGATTGGTAAGCTTTTGCCAACGCCACAAGCGATTTCCCCAGACATGTCAAAATGAGCCACCCCTCCACGGGCGATCATTTCTGCGGAGCGAAGAAATCTTCAGGCTCCATCGCAGGCTGCGTATTCTGCTTGAGAACACTGTTCTCAGGGGGAATAAGGAGAAGGGGCTCAAGCTGGGCGATTCCTTCCGCCACGCCAAACATCGGGAAGCGGTCGCGCGTACGGAGCCACTGGCCAGTCAATATTTCGTACGCCATTTTGCGGGATGGAAATACGGAATCAATCAAGGCCATGACCGGCTGTGAGGGATTTTCGTGATACCTCAAGGCGAAGGAAAGGCCGTATAATGTAGGTGTGGATGCACTACCCTCGGCTTCGATTTTCCTGAGCATTTCCAGCGCTTCCTTTTCCCTGCCCGGCACGCGAGCCAGGGCATAGAGCGCGAACCGCTTCGAAAAAACCAAAGCGTTCGGTGTGTTCGCGGCCGACATGTAAGCCTCGTAAGCCTGTTCGTAAGCCTCGCCCGGATTGCCAAACGCCGCGATTTTGTTGGGATCGGAAAGCAATGTCCCCAGACGGTGTTTCAGAATCGGGTCTGAGGGATTGTTGCGTATGCCTCCTTCTAGGAAATCGCGGCCTCGCAGAATACTGGCACGCCAGTTTGCCTTGCGCCGCAGCGGTGGCAGATCCGAGCTGTAAAGATAGTAGGAAGCGGCGTTGTAGGCTTGGTGCCAGCTTCCGGTATCCCAATAATAGCGGGTCCGCGGCGCGAGATCCACAATCAGCTCGTAGGTGTCACCCACTTCCCCCCAGCGCTGCTCTGTGAAGAAAGTGAACGCCCGGAGATTCATAAAAGTGGCCACCAGCGTCCGAAGCCCGCCCAGAGAAACCGCCGAAAAAGTCTGCCCGATTTTCTCACCGGTACGCTGCTCCAACTTCGGTGGCAGCAGTCCCGCCTTTGTGAGATCGTCCGTGATCTGGCGCTCAAAGGGCATGCGCAGAGCTCCCGCCGCGAGAATCGCGAAAGCCAGGACAGCGTGTCGTTTGCCTTGTGTCATCCGATCAGAATTCCTTTTTCGCGAAAATCAACCAAGACGCGACGATGTAGAACACCGTATAGAAAAGCCCTACCAACGTTAGCTTTCCGACGATCAGCCAAGGCAGCAACTGCCCTTGCATTACCGCATCGATCACGTTGAACATCTCGAAATCGGGCAATACGAGTGCCACAAGCAAAGTGACGATTTTGGCGAGGACACTATCGCTCATACCCGGATCCTGGCTCAGGAAAGCGGTCCGCGCATCGGCTTGGAAATGACCGATGAAATAAACCAGGAAGGCAATGATTGTAGTGAAAAGAGTGCTGGTGGAAAACGTGGAGATCAGCAGCGCGAGAGAGGCGATGATGGCTGCCTTCAGGAAAACCGAAATCACCGCTCCCTGCAGCGAGGCGGTAGGTCCCTGCGCGAGAATATCGTTTTTCAACAAAGCCACCTGATCCGCCGGCCAATTGTTCGCTTTCGCGAAGTCCATCTGATCGGCCAGAACCATGTTCGTCCGGATGTGCAAGATCCCTGTCATCAGCGCGTCCATGATCGCCAGCGAAATAAAAACCAACAGCAGCACGCCAAGCAACTTCCCCGCAAGGTAGTCGAGCCTCGGCACCGGCTTCGCCAGAATCGTGTAGAGCGTTCTGTCTTCGACATCCTTGGGCAGCAACAACGCCGTCGAAACAATCGAAAGCACCACAGAGAACAATGTCATCGCGCCCAACGACCAGCTTTTGATCGCGCGCAGGACATCAATACCCGCAGCCTCCGGCCCTTCATGCTGGGGCAGGTTGAAAAAATTGCTCGCAATCAAAATCAAAGCGAAAAACGCCAGGAAATAGAAAACCTTCATCCTGACAAGCTGGGTGAACGCATGGAACGCGATCACCGCGATGCGGGCGATGTGATCGGGAATGGCAGCAACGACGGGAAGCGGGTTCATTTCGAGAGGGTGTCCTTGGAATTCTGATTTTTGGTCTCGCGCAAAAACAGGCGCTCCAGCGTCGTCCTCGGCTTGCCACTGCGGATGAGCTTGGCATTCGCAGAGCGGGCAACCAGCGCCTCGATCTCTGCGATCAGCACCGGATCGGCGTCTTTCAAGATCAGTTCGGTCTGGTCTTCAATCGCGATCAAATCGTCAAGTCTCCCCTCTTTGACCATTTTCCCCCGGAAAATGATCCCGACATGATCGCAGACCTCCTGCACCTGCTCTAACAAATGGGAGCACAGGAAAACCGTGATCCCCTGCTCCCGGAGTTTGAAAATCAAATCACGGATCTCACGCGAGCCAATGGGATCCACACCCGCCGTCGGCTCATCGAGAATCACGAGTCGCGGTTGCTGGATCATTGCCTGTGCGAGCCCGATGCGCTGCAGCATGCCTTTCGAATACCCGCCGATCCGCCGATCGCTGGCAGCTTTGAGATCCACGAGTTCCAACAACTCCGCCACTCGATCTTTCAATGCCGCGCCGCGTATGCCACAGAGCTTGCCGTAAAACTCAAGGGTCTCCTTGCCGCTCAGGTGTTTGTAAAAGTAGGGATTTTCCGGAAGGAACCCGACCTCGTTGCGCGAATCGACCTTGAGCGAATCCTTCCCGAAAATCGCACAGTCACCGGAGGTCGGAGCCACCAGACCCAGCAGGGCTTTCATGGTGGTCGATTTCCCGGAGCCGTTCGGGCCGATCAAGCCATAAACCTCGCCTGGCATGATGCGGATCGATACGTCATCGACGGCGCGCAGATGCTGGCGTTTGAAGGAGGTTTTGAAATCCTTCACCAGGTGACGGATCTCGACGGCAGGGAGGCTTTCGGACATGGGCAGAGGCAGATTGGCCCGCCCCACTCCGCTGTGCAACGGATTTCATTTCGTAAAACCGCCCCGCAGGCCGCGATCTCCTTCATCCGGCCTAGGCCCGAAACCCATCCCCGCTGCCATTCCGGTTCCGCCATTGACCAAAGCGCGGTGGTATGCACCCTGCCCCGGCACATGATTTCCGTTCAAACACTACGCGTCCAATACGGCGCGCGCGTCCTCTTCAACAACCTCTCCTTCTCCGTCCAACCCCGCGAGCGCATCGCCTTCGCCGGCCATAACGGAGCCGGGAAATCCACGCTGATGAAATGCATCGCCGGAATCATCCCCGCCAGCGGCGGACAGATCTCCGCGCCGAAAGGCACCAAGATCGGCTACCTCCCGCAGGAAGGCATCCATGTGAAAGGCCGCACGCTCTGGAACGAGACGCAGTCCGCTTTCGGAGAGGTCATGGCGCTCAAGGAAAAGGTGGACCGCCTTTCCGATGAACTCGTGAAAATGGATCCCCGCTCCTCACCCTACGGCGATCTGTTGGAGGAAATCGGCGAGCTGGAGCTGAAACTCTACGCGAACGATCCCGACCTGATGAAGCCGAAGATCGAATCGGTTCTCAAAGGCCTCGGATTCCAGGAAAAGGATTTCAAGCGCGATTGCTCCGAGTTCTCCGGCGGCTGGCAGATGCGCATCGCGATGGCCAAGCTTTTCCTCCAGCAACCCGAAGTCCTACTCCTCGACGAGCCGACCAACCACCTCGACATCGAGACCCAGCTTTGGGTCGAGCAATACCTCGTCAATTACCCCGGCGCGATCCTTCTCATTTCCCACGACCGCGCGCTGTTGGATACCCTTTGCACCCGCACCATCGCCTTCGCCCACGGCCGCGCCGAGGAATACGCGGGGAACTTCTCCTACTTCGAGCGCGAGTCCGTCCTGCGGAAGGAAATCCAACTCAAGCAATACACCGCCCAGCAGCGCGAGATTGCGGAAACCCAGCGCTTCATCGACCGCTTCCGCGCCTCCGCCAACAAGGCCACCCTTGTCCAATCCCGCATCAAGCTGCTGGCGAAAGTCGTCCGCATCCCCGAGCCCGAGCGCGACGACGCGGTGATGAATTTCAAATTCCCGCCCCCGCCGAACTCCGGCCACACCGTCGCGAAACTCGAGACCGTCTCGAAAGCCTACGGCCCGCTCCAGATTTTCAAGGGCTTCGATTTCGAGATCAACAAGGGCGAGAAATTCGCCATCGTGGGGCCCAACGGCGCGGGTAAATCCACCTTCTGCCGCCTCGTCACCGCGCAGGAAGCCCCGGATACGGGAAACGTAGTACTTGGACACAACGTGAAGCCCTCCTTCTTCTCGCAGAACCACGCCGACGAACTCGATCCCGACCTTACGATCCTGGAAACGGTGCAAGCCGTCGCGTCCCGCGATGCCGCCCCGCAGGTGCGCAACATCCTCGGCTGCTTCCTTTTTACCGGCGATGATGTCTTCAAAAAAATCGGCGTCCTCTCCGGCGGAGAACGCTCCCGCGTCGCCCTGACCTGCATGCTTCTCAAGCCCGCCAACTTCCTCATCCTCGACGAGCCGACGAACCACCTCGACATGCAGTCCCAGGGCGTTCTCCAGCGCGCCCTGCTCAACTACCCCGGCTCGGTGATGATCGTCTCACACAACCGAGATTTCCTCGACCCCCTCGTCACCAAGACCCTCGAATTCCGCCCCGGTGAGGAACCCCGCCTTTTCCACGGCAACATCGCCTACTACCTCGACAAAAAGGCCGAGGAAAAATCCGGCAGGGACGTTTCGCCGAAACGTCCGTCGAATGCGCCCCCCGCCACTACGGCAGACGCCGAGGTAAAAAAAGACGAGCCGAAACGCGAATCCGTCCCCGGCGTGAACCGCAAGGATCAGCGCCGCCTGGAAGCGCTCGCCCGCGAAGCGAAAACCAAAATCCTACAACCTCTGGAAAAAGAACTGGAAACGCTCGAAACCAAGATCGCCGAGCAGGAAGCCGCCCAAGCCACCCTGACCGCGGCCCTTGCTAGCGATGACATCACAGGCAATCCCGAAAAGCTCCGCCAGACCACCAACGCCGTTGAAAAAATCGCCAAAACTCTCGAACTCGCCTACACCCGCTGGTCTTCCCTCACCGAAGAAATCGAGCAGGTGAAAGCCAAGCACGGATTGTGAAGCGGCGGCAGGAGCAGGTTGCCGCTGCCCGCAAAGATCGGAAAACACCGGGTTTCCCTACGGCGATTTGTGTCATCGCTTTGGGTAATCGCAGACGAAGCGGCTCCCGAATCACTGCGAATTCGCCTTGCCATGTTGGCCTGACGATATGGTCACACAATAACTAGAGCATCGGGTGACGGGAGGGAAATAGGTTTCACGCCTCGTTGCCATGAAACCACGTCATATCCAAACACTATTCGTTGCGCTAATATGCGCGCAAACCGCCTCTGCCCAACTCCCGTCGTATCCAGCAACGGGATCTCTCATTCCAACCGTTGAGGGCAGCATCACCCTCGGTGGCGCTGAAATCCCCGCCTTTGATCCGGCATCCAAGCGTGCCTTCGCATCTTCGGGAGTCGGCATCCAGGTTGTCGATCTCAACGATCCCGCCGCACCAGTCCAGCTCGCCACCATTCTCACCTCCGCTTTGGGAATCCCGGGTCTGACGAGCGATGACATCGCCTCCATCGCCGTCCGCAAAGGAAAAAATGGAAATCCAAGCGTGCTCGCCGCTGGCATCATCAACTCTCCAAAAACATCCAACGGCCATGTCGTTTTCCTCAACGCCGCCACGGGCGCGCTGCTCGGCTACGCCGTCGTTGGTGCGGTTCCAGATCACATCACCTTCACCCCGGACGGCAGCAAGTTGCTGGTTTGCAACGAAGGCGAGATTGCCGGTGATAAAAACGCGATTGTCGCCGATGAAATGGTTCCGGGATCGGTCAGCATCGTAGATGTCACCAACATCGCTTCGCCGGTCGTCGCCACCGCCGGATTCGCCAGCTTCAATTCCTCCGCCGCCACACTCAAGGCCGCCGGTGTCCGGATTTTCGATGGCGGCACACCTGAGTTTGATTTCGAGCCCGAATACCTCGCCATCTCGCCAGATGGCACCAAGGCCATGGTCACCCTGCAAGAGGCAAACGCCGTGGCCATTCTCGACATCGCCAGCGCCACCTTCACTTCCGTCGTGCCACTTGGCGAAAAGGATTTCTCCTCCCTCTATGCGGACTTCTCCGACCGGGACGGACCAAGCAACACAACCCTCCAAAACCTGACGACCGGCAATCCCGTCTTCGGTCTCTACATGCCGGACGCCATCGCCTCCTTTCAGGTCGGCGGACAAACCTATTATGTGACAGCCAACGAAGGCGATGACCGAGACGACTTTCTCGCAACTCCCGAGGTGATCCGTGTCAACGGCAGCTCGTATGATCTCGACGACACAACATTCCCCGACGAGGCGACTTTAAAATCCAATGCCCGCATAGGAAGGCTCAATGTTTCAAATTCTCCCGGCCTGCGTGGTAACAATGACGGCGACGGAGATATAGACCGCATCCTGACCTATGGTGCCCGATCCTTCTCAATCCTGGATTCGAACGGCGTACAGGTCTTCGACAGCGGCGACATGATCGAAGTGATCATCGCAACCCAATTCCCTTCGCTGTTCGATGACACACGCAGTGACAACAAAGGCCCCGAGCCGGAAGGCATCACGGTGGCAAAGATCGGAGCCCGCACCTTCGCCTTCGTCGGGCTGGAGCGCTCGCACATGACTCTCGCATTTGATGTGACAAATCCACTCGCCCCGACCTACGCCGCCGCCTTCCAGCGGACGGGCGACACCAATCCCGAGGGCATGGTCGTGGTGGAGGCCGCAGACAGCCCCACCGGCAAGCCTCTGCTCCTCGTGACCAGCGAAGTGTCGAACACGCTGACCGTCTTTGAGATCGGCCAGCCCACCGATTTCACACTCCAGCTCCTCCACCTAGCCGATGCCGAGGCCGGCTTGCTCGCATCGAGCACCGCACCGAACCTCGCCGCGCTGGTCGATGCCTTTGACGGCACCTACCCGAACACACTGATCCTCGCCGGTGGTGACAACTACATCCCCGGTCCTTTCGCCGCCGCCGGCACCGATGCCGCCGTGGCCGCAACCCACGACAAGGGAAACAACCCCTTCGCAGCCGACATTGAAATCCACAACCGCATCGGTGTGGAGGCCTCAACCGTTGGAAACCACGAGTTCGACTTCGGCACGAATGCGTTTTCGGATGCCATCAATGATGCCGCATTCCCCTACTTGACCAGCAATCTGGATTTCTCCGCCGATACCGGAATATCCGCACGCTATCAGGAAACCGTCGGAACGGGCGGACTGGAAGAAGCATCCACGCTTGCCAAAAAAATCGTCCCGAGCGCGGTGGTAACCAAAGGCGGTGAAAAAATCGGCCTCGTCGGTGTCACCACCCAAATCGTCGAAGGCATCTCCTCCACTGGCAACGTGGAAGTCAAGGGCTTCCCCACAGAGGGCACCGAATCCAATGACATGGCGTTGCTTGCCAGCCAAGTCCAGCCGGTCATTGATGACCTCAAGGCTCAAGGCGTGGACAAAATCGTTCTTATGGCCCACCTCCAGCAGATCGCTCTTGAGCAATCCCTCGCCCCGCTGCTTTCCGGTGTGGACATCATCCTCGCCGCCGGTTCCAACACCCGCCTCGGCGACTCCGATGACGTGCCGGTTCCTTTTACGGGTCACGCCGCTGACTTCGCGGCAAACTACCCGATTTACACCGCAGGTGCGGACGGCCTGCCCACGGTCATCGTCAACACCGACAACGAGTTCACCTATCTCGGACGCTTGGTCGCGGACTTTGATGCCGACGGCGTCCTGATCACACCGAACCTCACCGCAAAAACCGCCGAAAACGGTGCCTACGCCGCCACCGCTGCCAACGTCGCCGCTGCATGGGGAGTCGCGGAAGCGGACCTTCCCACAACCGCCTTCAATGCGGGAACGAAAGGCGCACGCGTCAAGCAGATCACCGATGCCGTGCAAGGAGTCATCACGGTCAAGGACGGAGCGGTTCGCGGCTATACGGACGTTTACCTGGAAGGCGAGCGCAACTTCGTTCGCAACCAGGAAACCAATCTGGGCAATATCAGTGCGGACTCGATGATCTACGTCGGCCGGACAGCACTTCCGTTCGCGACTCACGTCGCGTCGATGAAGAATGGCGGTGGAATCCGTGCGGCCATTGGCGCGGTCGATGTATTGAGCGGTGCCAAGCTGCCCCCTCTGGCCAATCCAAGTGCAAGCAAACCCGCCGGCGCGATCTCGCTGCTCGATATCGAAAACTCCATGCGTTTCAACAACGGCCTGATGCTTTGCGATACCACACCAGCCGGCCTCAAGGCCATCCTTGAGCACGGCGTTGCCTCGCTCGGAAACCAGGGACGTTTCCCGCAGATCGGCGGAATCCGCTTCTCCTATGACCCGGCGCTTGCCGCAGGCTCACGCATCCAGAGCATCGTCCTCACCGACGAAGATGACAACATCACCGGTCGCGTGGTTTCCGGCGGGGTTGTCCGTCCGGACGCTCCTGCTACGATAACCCTCGTTACTTTGAACTTCCTCGCCAACGGCGGAGACAGTTATCCGTTCAAGGCGAATGCGGACAATTTCCGCTTCCTGCTAAACGACGGAACGCTTTCCCCCGCGATCGACGAAACCCTGAACTTCACCGACGCTGGCGTAGTCCCCGCGAACATCCTCGGCGAACAACTCACGCTCGCAAACTATCTGCTCGACCGTCACGCAACACCGGCCACGGCTTACGATACAGCCGAGACCACCCCTGCCCTTGACACTCGCATCCAGAGTTCGGCGGTTCGCACTGACAACGTGCTCGCTGGCTCGGCTACCTTCGAAGCTTGGCTCGCACTCAACGGTTACACCTCCAACGGTCTCAATACCGACACCGACTCGGATGGTGATATCGATCTGATTGAATACTTCTTCAACCAGAGCACCAATAGCGGCACGGACATCGGCAATTCGCCTGAAATCGTCGATAACGGCGGAGCGAAGGAACTTCATTTCACAATCAATAACTCCTCCACGATCAGCGGCTATCTGGAAGTGTCCAGAGACCTGACCAACTGGTTCAGAGGATTGCCCGGAATCGACTACACCGTTGCCGACTCTGTTGTGAACGGCGACGAAACAGCCTTCACTTACGCCCTGCCCGGCAGCGGCCCTTCTGCAGCCGGCACATCGGCCACTTATCCTACTCGGAACACAGCCGATCCTGTCGGCGCCTCGCTTGGCGGTGTTCGCGTGGTAAATGAAGGACTCGTCGGAGTCGGGCGCCTAAGTGGAGATAGCCTCGACCAATTCGGTGAGACACAAGGCGCCGCATCCGGCCTCTTCATCACCGACTGGGCATGGGACGGCGACAAGTTCAATGGAACGTTCAATGTGCTTCCGGACCGCGGCTTCAATTCTGGTGCGATCTTCTCGAACTATGCCGCACGCCTCCATCGCGTGACATTCAACTTCACTCCATACTACGGCTCGGCTCCGGTGGCCCAGGGTCAGATCGACCCGACCTACGAAAGCTCCACCAAGTTCACTTACCAGGATGGAGCGACCGTCAAGTTCACCACCGGTCTGGATGTGACCGGCACCGGCTCGCTCTTCGGCCAGTCCGTGGGAGTCGCCACGGCGGCCAACGGCCCCGGCGGCACACAGGAAAGCCTGCTCAGTTTCGATGCGGAGGCCGTCCATCTGTTCGATGATGGCTCGGGTTATGTCTCGGACGAATACGGCACCTACATCGCTCGCTTCAACGCCGCGAAAAGAATCACCGGCATCACCCAGCTTCCGGTGTCCGCTCGCCCGCACAATCCGACAGGCACGTCGAACTTCAGTTCCACAGCCACACCGGCCAACGGTCGCCGTCAGAACCAAGGACTTGAAGGCATGTCCGTCAGCCCCAACGGCACCCGCCTCTTTGCCCTCATGCAAAGCGCGCTGGTTCAGGACACCGACGGCACCAACCAGCAAACCCGCAACAACACCCGACTCTTTGTTTACAACGTGGCTGGCGCGAATCGCGAGAATCCTGTGCTCATCGGTGAATACGTCGTCAAACTCCCGCAGTTCCACTCCACGGGCAGCGGAGCAGCGGTGAATCGTACGGCGGCGCAGTCGGAAATCGTCGCTCTCAGCGGGACATCCTTCCTCATGCTGCCACGCGATGGCAACGGTCTCGGAACCGGATCGACAAGCCCGATCGTGTTCAAATCCGTCCAGCTCGTGGACTTTGCCTCCGCCACCAACATACTCGGCACTTACGACGCTGAGGGCGATGCTGTCAGTCCATCCGGTATTCTCGCAGACGGTGTGCATGCAGCCGCCTCCGCGGAAATCATCAACATGATCGAGCCGACAGACCTTGCGAAATTCGGCCTGAACGCCAATACCAATCCATCGAACTCGAACACCATCAACGAGAAAATGGAAGGTATGGCTCTTGTGCCTGATCTATCCACTCCGCAACGCAACGACTTCTTTCTGTTCATCGCAAACGACAACGACTTCCAATCGTCCAATGTCAAAATGATCGATGCCACGGGAAATCTCGTCAGTTACGGTGACGGACGCTCGAACGCTGGAATCACGAACGATGCGATGTTCTACGCCTATCGCGTGACGATCGACACCAGCGGCAAGCAATTCTTCCGCTTCGGTATCGAATAAGCGGAATCGACCACATCGCCCCATCAACGGCCTTCTTGATCATCAAGGAGGCCGTTTTTTTTATGAACCTGTGCCGAGCACACGGCGAGCAGATTGATTCGACGGGTTGGAAACCGCGCCCCGGGACGGGTAATGATCCGCGCTCGGATTGAAAAAGCATCTTTTTCCTTTCATATCTTTGAATGGGTGGCTCATCAGCCATGGGAAAAACAAGCAATCCTGACCCCCTACATCCTCCACCTCCTCGCCCGTATCCGCCACCCCAACTCCCTGGAAAAAACCGCCAGAACTCTCGAACTTGCCGACACCCGATGGTCTTCCCTCACCCCTTCAGATCCATGAAGTGCCTTTTGGAGGAAACGAGATGCCTTCGCATCGCATCCGCCGCCTTGTCGCCGAGGCCAAGTGCGATCGCATCCACGATCCCCCTGTGGCCGTCGATCACCGCGGAATACCAGTCGCTGTCTCCGCGGTTTTTCTGCGCGTAGTCGATGATCCTTTTCTCCATCGCACCCAGCACGCCGGCGTAGATGCGGTTTCCTGATCCTTTCGCGATCAGGAGATGGAAGGCGATGTCCTCCTTGCTGAATTTCGGACGGCTGCCTTTCACTTTCTCCATCCGTTCGAGAACCGCACGAAGCTCTTTCAACACGCTCTCCCCCGCGTTCGCCGCCGCCAGTCTCGCGCACTCCGTCTCGATCAGTATCCGGAAATCGATCAATTCCTCGAAATCCGCTTCCACCACCAGAGTGGCGTATGCCTCCATGGCATTGGCCAAGGGATCCAAGCTCGGATCAGCGATGTAGGTGCCGCTGCCTTTCGTGGTTCGCACGAAACCGCGGCCGCGCATCTGTTGGATCGCTTCCCGTATCACAGTCCGGCTCACTCCGAACCGCGCGCACAATTTCTCCTCGGATGGCAGGCGGGATCCCGGCAAGATTTTCGCCAAAAGGATTTCCGACTCTATCTCATCGATGATCTCACGGATACGCTGCGACACGGCAAGAAACTGAGCTTTTGACACAACCTTCTCCAGCCGTTTTCCTGAAATAATGAAAAATCCGGGTGACAATACCCAGATGATCTGTATGACATCTTTCAGCAAGCACCCTTCAACACATGATACAAAAAGGAATCCTGAATCCCGACATCCTCCACCTCCTTGCCCGCATCCGCCACACCAACACCCTCGTCATCGCCGACTGGGCGTTTCCTTTTTGGGACGAGATCGAAACCGTGGACATCACCCTCTGCCGCGGCATTCCCACCATCACCGACCTTCTCGATCTCCTCCACGACAACTTCAAGGTCGGCCGCATCTGGCAAGCCGAGGAATTCCTCACCACCAACCCGACCGAAGTCATCGGGAAATACGAAACCTCCTTTAACGGTTTCAAAGGCCTCTACCCGTCCGTCGAAGTCACCCGCCTCCCCCACAACGATTTCAAGAAACTCGTCCCCAACGCCATCGGCCTCATCCGCACCGGCGACCCCACCGCCTACGGCAACGTCATCCTGGAGTCAGTTTAGGAGAGCCGTGCTTCCAGCCGACTTCACAACCCCAGTCTTCCTTAGGATTTAGAGTTTAAAATTTAAAGCTTCATGCGCACCGCCGTCACCCTCTGCCAATTACCAGAAGCCGCCGCCGGGCCTTTCGTTTTTCACCAGCCTCTCGCCGAAGGTTTCTCTCTGGCGAAGGAAACCGGCTTCGATGACGTCGAGCTTTTCCTCCCCGGCCCCGATGCCTTTTCCATCGATGAAATCAAAAGCCTCTCCCAAACCCACGGCCTCGGCATCGCCGCCGTCGGCACAGGAGCAGGCATGGTGAAGCACGGCCTCTCCCTCACCGATCCCTCGCTCGAAAAGCGCGTCGCCGCACTAGATTTCCTCGAACGGATGATCGCCTTCGGCGGCCAGCTCGGTGCACCCGCCATCCTCGGCTCCATGCAGGGAAAACACGGCGGCGAGGTCTCCAAAGACCAAGCCCTCGAATGGCTCGCCGACGCCCTCCGCATCGCCGGAAAAACCGCCGCGAAATACAATGTCCCTTTCATTTACGAGCCGCTGAACCGCTACGAAACCAACCTCATCAACCGCCTCGCGGACGGAGCGGATTTCATCGAAGCGAACTCGCTCGAAAACATCGTCCTCCTGGCCGACCTGTTCCACATGAACATCGAGGAAACCGACCTCGCCGACTCCATCCGCGCCGCAGGCAAACACGTAGGCCACGTCCACTACGCCGATTCCAACCGCCGCGCCATGGGCTTCGGCCACACCGACCCCAAACCCATCATCGCCGCCCTAAAGGAAATCCACTACACCGGCCACCTCTCCGCCGAAATCCTCCCCCTCCCCGACCCCAAATCCGCCGCCCAACAAACCATCCAATCCATCCGCAGCGTTCTATGATTTTTCACCGCAGAGACGCAGAGGTCGCAAACGGACGCAGAGCCTCTCAAAGAAAATCCAAAACCCAACTCTTCCCTCTGTGAACTCCGTGCCCTCCGTGGTTAAAAATTCTTCTCTGCGACCCTCCGCGACCTCCGCGCCTCTGCGGTGAACCTCTTCCCAATCATTCAAGAATATGATCCCAACAAGAACTTTAGGCAAAACCGGCATCGACCTCCCCATCCTCTCCTTCGGAGCATCGTCCCTAGGCGCGGAGTTCCGCTCAATCACCTTGGAGGAAGCCATGCTCTCCACCAAGACCGCCCTCGATCTCGGCATGAACTTCATCGACACCTCGCCCTTCTACGGACGCGGCATGTCGGAAATCATGCTAGGCCTCGGACTCAACGGCATCCCGCGCGATTCCTACCTCCTCGGCTCCAAGCTCGGTCGTTACTCCGATGTCCACTTCGATTTCTCTGCGAAGCGCGTCGAGGAATCCTGTCACATCTCGCTCCAGCGCATGAAAACCAACCACCTCGACATCATGCTCCTCCACGATGTCGAGTTCGTCCCGCTCGAACAGATCTGGACGGAAACCCTCCCCGCCCTGATCAAACTCAAGGAACAGGGAAAAGTGCGCGCCATCGGTTTCTCCTGCTACCCGCTGAAAACCTTCCACACCGTCCTCGACCACATCGAGGATGAGATCGACTGCGTGCTCAGCTACAACCGCTACACCCTCCAGAACACCTCCTTCGCCACCGAACTCCTCCCCCGCCTCGAAGCGAAAAACATCGGAGCCATGAACGCCGGCCCCTTCTCCGCCCGCCTCCTCACCAACGCCGAGCTCCCCGGCTGGTTGAAGGAACCCGAAAACGTCAAACAAGCCGCCCGCGACGCCGCCAAACTCTGCGCCGACAACGGCGTCGATATCGCCCAACTCGCCCTCCAGTTTTCCTGCGAACACCCCGGCATCGCCACCACTATCGCCGGCTCCGCCAATCCCAAAAACATCGCCAAATGGGCCGAATGGCTCGCCGCCCCCATCGACCGCGACCTACTCGCACAAGTCCTCGCCATCTTCGAACCCGTCAAAGACATCGGCCATAAAGAAGGGCTTTTGGAGAACAACTGATCTTCCACCACCATGCCATCCGCCATCGAATTCACCGAGCCCAAGCAAATCACGGTCATCGACCGTCCGGACGAGACCAACCCCGCCTCCGGCGAAGCCCTAGTCCGCACCCACCGCATGGGCATCTGCGGCACCGACCTCTCCTGCTACCTAGGGAAGTTCCCGTTCTTCGCCTACCCCCGCACCCCCGGCCATGAGCTCGGGCTGGAGGTCGTCGCCGTCGGCGAGGGCGTGACGAACGTGAAACCCGGCGACAAATGCTCGCTCGAACCCTACGTGAACGATCCCGAATCCCCGACTTCCAAAAAAGGCAGCTCCAACTGCTGTCCCGGCGTGCAAGTGATCGGCGTTCACAACAACGGCGGCCTCCGCAAAGGCACATTCATCGTCCCAGCCCGCAAGCTCCATCCCGGCAACGACCTCTCCTACGACCAGCTCGCCCTCGTCGAAACCCTCGCCATCGGCTACCACGCCGTCCAGCGCGGCAACCCGAAACCCGGCGAAACCGTCCTCGTCATCGGCGCCGGCCCCATCGGCCTCGCCTGCCTGGAGTTCCTGAAACTCATGGAGGGCGTGAACGTGATCGTCATGGACATGGTGCAAGGACGACTCGATTTCTGCGCCAAAAACCTCGGCATCAAGAACGGAGTCCTAGCCAAAAGCGACGGCTCCCACCTCGCCGATCTCGAAAAAATGACCGACGGAAATCTGTGCGACGTGATCATCGACGCCACCGGCTCCCCCCGCTCGATGTCCACCTGCTTCGAGTTCGCCGCCTTCACCGGCCGCGTCGTTTACGTAGGCATCACCACCTCGGATCTCCAGTTCCCGCACGCCCCCGTCTTCCACCGCCGCGAACTCACCCTCCTCGCCTCCCGCAACGCCCTCCCCTCCGATTTCCCGGAAATCATCAACCTCATCCGCCAAGGTAAAATCAACACCGACATCTGGATCACCCACCGTATCTCCTTCGACGAAGTCCCGGAAAAATTCGACCAATTCACCGACCCCAACCTCGGGGCGATCAAAGCGATCATCGAAGTCCGCTAAAATTCAAAACTCAAAATTCAACTCTCAAGAAGAAATAAGAATCTTATCCACGTTCATCCGTGGTTCCTCTTCAATTTTCAAAACATATGAAAACCTGCCCCAAATACACCTTCGGAGTCGGCGACCGCTTCGCCAACGGCGCGCACGCCCAGCTAAAGGCCTTCATCGCCGCCAAGGAACTCGGCATCGACATCACCCCGGTCTGGAACAAATCGAACCGCGAGCACGACATCATCGGCTCCCAACCCCAATCCACCCGCGACGCCGCCGACAAGGCAGTGGCCGACCTAGGCTGGACCGGCGAATACCTGTTGGATGCCGACCACATCAACCTCAAGACCGTCGATC
This sequence comes from Verrucomicrobiota bacterium, assembly GCA_046051965.1. Lineage (GTDB taxonomy): Bacteria > Verrucomicrobiota > Verrucomicrobiia > Verrucomicrobiales > Akkermansiaceae > Luteolibacter. The sequence continues at coordinate 143,036 of JBJONG010000002.1, read as the reverse complement.
GCTTCATCGCGCCATGCGACTTCTTCACCCTCGATGTGGCCGATGACATCGGCGAGGCCGCCGATCCCACGGATGTCGCCGCCTTCATCGCCCGCCATCCGGAACTGATCGGCACCGTCTCCATCGCGGGCATAGCCCAGCCCTTCGAAATCACCCGCGCGGATGTGGAAAAGACCGCGAACCAGTTCCTCAAAGCCACCCAGAAAGCCAAAGCGATCTACGACCACATCGTCGCTGCGAAAGGCACGGATTTCGTGACCGAAGTGTCCATGGACGAAACCGACAGCCCGCAGACACCGCCGGAATTGCTGGTGATCCTCGCCGCCATCGCCGACCAGGGAATCCCGATCCAAACCATCGCCCCGAAGTTCACCGGACGTTTCAACAAAGGCGTCGATTACGTCGGTGATGTCGCGCAGTTCGAAAAGGAATTCAACGACGACCTCGCCGTCATCGCCCACGCGGTCGCCGCTTACGGCCTGCCCGAAACACTGAAACTCTCCGTCCATTCCGGCTCCGACAAGTTTTCGATCTACCCCGCCATCAAGCGCGCCATCGCCCGCACCGGTGCCGGCCTCCACATCAAGACCGCCGGCACCAACTGGCTGGAGGAAGTCATCGGCCTCGCCGAATCCGGCGGCACCGGCCTCGCGCTCGCCAAGGAAATCTACGCCCAAGCCCTCGCGAAAAAGGAAGCCCTCTGCCAACCCTACGCCACCGTCATCGACATCGACTTTGCGAAACTCCCCTCCGCCGAAACCGTGAACGGCTGGACCAGCGAACAATTCACCGGCGCACTCCGCCACGACCAAAGCAATCCTCTCTACGATGCCAACGTCCGCCAACTCCTCCACGTCGGCTTCAAGATCGCCGCGATGATGGGCGAAACCTACATCCAAGCCCTCCACGACAACCGCGCCACCGTTTCCCGCTGCGTCACCGAGAACCTCCTCGACCGCCACATGAAGCCGCTGTTTCTATGATCGATTCCCACCACCATCTCTGGCGCTACTCGAAAGAGGAATATCCATGGATTCCCTTAGGCTCGCCGCTTGCCCAAGACCAGCTTGCCGACGAACTGGAGGCAGTCACCTCCGAGGCCGGAGTCACCGGAACTGTCGTCGTGCAGGCCCGTCAAGCCATCGAGGAATCCGATTTCCTCCTCGCCCTCGCCAACCAGACCGACCGCATCCAGGCCGTTGTCGGCTGGGTGCCGCTCATCGATGAAAACGTCGGCAGCGATCTCGAACGCCTTTCCGTGTTCCCGAAATTCAAAGCCGTCCGCCACGTCCTCCAGGAAGAGCCGGATGAATACTTTCTCCGCGAGGATTTCCACCGAGGCCTAGCACAGCTCCCCTCCTTCGGCCTGCGTTACGACCTCCTGATTTTCCAGCGCCAGCTTCCCGTCGCGATCCAGCTCGTCGATCGGCAACCCGATCTCCCGATCGTCCTCAACCACATCGCGAAGCCGGAAGCCCGCAACGGTCGAATCGAACCCGCATGGCGCAGCGCCATGAAGGAACTCGCGAAACGGGACAACCTGATCGGCGTGAAATTTTCCGGCCTACTCACCGAATTTTCCGCAGGCGAAGGCGATGCGGAAACCGTCGCCGCCTACTTCAATGAAAGCCTGGAAATCTTCGGAGCGGACAAGGTCATGTTCGGCACCGACTGGCCGGTCTGCCTGCTGCGGACAAGCTACCAAGATTGGGCGAACACCGTCCGCCAACTCACCTACGATCTATCGGAAAACGACCGGAACGCGATCCTCGAAGGCAACGCGAAACACGCTTACGGATTGGGAACCTGAGGAGTGACGAGCTGCGGCTCGGTTTTCGGCAGGAGATCCGTCCATTGGTGGAGCTGGAAGCCGTTTCCCAATCCGCCGATCTCCAGCAAAAGCTCGTGGCATTTCTGCCTCCATGCTTCGTAATCCGGCGGCCCGGCCTTCTTCTCGCGGCTACCTGGAAAAACCACGTAGCTCACCGTGAGATCGGACACCGGACGGCTGTAAGGGCTGGCGTTCTTGTTGAGTTCCTTCGCCATACGCAGCGAGGCCTCGCCCACCTTGAAAGTCGGGCCGCCGTCTCCGACAATGCACGGGTAGATCTTCTCCCCGAAAATCACCACCGCATAATCCCCCACTTTCGGTGCGAAAGGATCGGAGCTGGCTGTCAGCAGGTTCACAGGGATCACGATGAAAGGATCATACTCGGCAATGAGGTAGCTGCGCGCTTTCAGATCGGCGATGCCGCGTTTCAGCATCGCAATCCTTTCCTCCAGCCATTTCTTGCGGTCCGCCGTCGTGCCCGGCTCTTTCATTTCCCTGGTGCCGGCCTCGATGCGCTTTTCCCAGCCCGCGATCATGGGGTTCGGAGTCTGCGTTTTTTTCGGCCAGCCGTAGCTGGTGAAGGGTTGGTAATGGGTGGAGTTGACGATCTCATCCGGCATCTTCGCGAGCCTGTCCCCGTCGGAACCGTCGGAGACCACATCCATCTCCGCCTGCATGAAAAACACCTTGCGCCCGTTTTCCGCCGTCATGTGCAGGATCGTTTCGCAGTCGTAGATGTTGTGCTTCGTGAGCAGTTCACTGAGCGAGTGGGCGTCGCGGCGCACGCGGTCGGCCTTGTTCTTGTAGAGCGTGGCATACCATGGGGAAACCTTGGCCTTTTCCAGCAGCGTGGGCAGTGCAGGCAGGATAGCGGAAAGCTTGGGGCTAGCCTTTTCCAACTCGGCCGTCGTGGTGGAGGCCTTGGGCAGGCGCAGCTTGAGTTCGTAGCTCGCGGTGTAGCTGTCGTCGGTGATCCGCTCCGCCACGGCCGATTTTCCCTCCTCGAAGGTGACCTTGGTCTTGAAAGGAATCCCGCTGCGGAGCTGGCGGACATCCGTCACGGTTCCTGAGGGCATGTCCGGCGGGGGCAGTACCTCGGGTGGGGTTTCCTGTTTGGGTTTTTCAGGCTTCAGCGCGGCGAGTTCCTTATTCAGCTTTTCCTCGAACTCCTCGCGCAAACGCTGCTCAATCTGCAAAGCCAGCGTCTCCTCATCCGTGCCCGGCTGCGGTTTCGGAGCGACAATCTCCTTCAGGTTCCGCGCCACTTTTGCGGGGATATCCGTGAAAAAGGAAGCCACCACGGCAGCGACGAGAATCAGGAATCCGACGCCGAACCACGGAAACCCCTTCTTCAAATCGCCGCGCCGAACGTTCTTTTCTTCCATGACGTGAGCTTAAGCATGGTTGCCATCGTGAATCAACCGATCTTGCGCCTTCTCGGAAACCGGATTTCGCATCCATCCATGCATCATCGCTGTGATTTGGTTGTTCAACGATTCATGTTCGATGTTCAATGCTCCCATCGCCATGTCCGCCCCTCTCAACCGCGAAAACCTCCGCGCCAACCCCACCCCGGACGACATCCTCAACGTTTTCCTCGAATACCTCTCCTCCACCCACACCGCCCCCTACGACCACCAGGAGGAAGCCATCCTCGAACTCTTCGCAGGCAACAACGTCATCCTCAACACCCCGACCGGCTCAGGGAAATCCCTCGTCGCGCTCGCCCTGCAGTTCAAGTCCCTCTGCCAAGGCCGCCGCTCCTACTACACCGTCCCGATCAAGGCGCTCGCCAACGAGAAATTCCTCTCCCTCTGCCACGTCCTCGGGCCGGAAAACGTCGGCATGATCACCGGTGACGCCACCGTCAACCACGACGCGCCCGTCATCTGCTGCACCGCCGAGATCCTCGCCAACATCGCCCTCCGCGACGGCGCGAACGCCCCGGTGGACGACGTCATCATGGACGAGTTCCACTACTACTCCGACCACTCGCGCGGTGCCGCCTGGCAAATCCCCCTCCTGACATTGCCCCGCGCCCGCTTCCTCCTGATGTCCGCCACCCTCGGCGACTCCTCGTTTTTCTCGAAACAACTCACCGCTCTAACTGGCGCGCCCACCACCCTCGTCCAGTCCGACCAACGCCCCGTCCCGCTCGAGTTCGAATACTCCACCACCCAGCTCCAGGAAAAAGTGGCCGAACTCAACGAGCAAGGCCGCTCGCCCGTTTACCTCGTCCACTTCACCCAGAACGCCTGCGCCGACACCGCCCGCGACCTGCTCTCCACGAACTTCTGCACCAAGGAGGAAAAGCAAGCCATCGCCCGCGCCCTCGACGACGCCGATTTCCGCTCCCCCTACGGCCGCGAACTCTCGAAAATCCTCCGCCACGGCGTCGGCATCCACCACGCCGGCCTGCTGCCGAAATACCGCCTGCTTGTGGAGAAACTCACCGCCCGGGGCCTGCTAAAAGTCGTCTGCGGCACCGACACCCTCGGCGTCGGCGTGAACGTCCCGATCCGCACCGTGATGCTGACCTCGCTCTGCAAGTACGATGGTCGCGGTACCAAAATCCTCGCCGTCCGCGACTTCCGCCAGATCGTCGGGCGAGCCGGGCGACGCGGCTTCGACACCACCGGCTACGTTGTCGCGCAGGCTCCCGAACACATCATCGAAAACCTCCGCCTCGCCGCCAAAGCATCCGCCAACAAAAAGAAGTCCTTCGAAAAGCGCAAACCGCCGGAAAAAGGTTTCGTCCACTGGGACGACCAAACCTTCGCCAAACTCCAGACCGCCCCGCCCGAACCGCTTGTCTCCAGCTTCTCCGTTTTTCACCACACGCTCCTCAACGTCCTTTCCCGCACCAACGAAGACGGCTGCGCGGCTTTGAAAAAAATCATCGAAGAAAGCCACGAACCGCCCGCGAAAAAGAAAGCCCTCAAGAAGCACGCCTTCAAGCTCTTCCGCGGCCTCATCGGCGCGAAAATCCTCCACATCATCCCACCCGCCCACCGCACCGGGCCGCAGAAAATCGCCGTCGATGTTTCCCTGCCGGAGGATTTCTCCATCAACCACGCCCTCAGCCTCTACCTGCTCGACGCCATCCCGCAGCTCGACCCGGCAGCCGAGGACTACGCCCTCAACGTCATCTCCCTCATCGAGTCGATTTTGGAAAACCCCGACATCGTCCTCCGCAAGCAGGTCGATCTCCTGAAATCCGAACTCATGGCCCGCCTCAAGGACGAGGGCATGGAGTTCGACGCCCGCATCGAATTGTTAGAACAGGTCGAGCATCCCAAGCCCGGCGCCGAATTCATCTACACCACCTACAACGCCTTCAAACTCCGCCACCCCTACCTCGGCAGCGAAAATGTCCGCCCCAAGACCATCGCCCGCGAGATGATCGAGAACTACCAGTCCTTCGAGGACTACGTGAAAACCTACAAGCTCGAGCGCGCCGAAGCCGTCCTGCTCCGCCACCTCGGCGAGGTTTACAAAGTCCTCGCCCAAACCGTCCCCGACCACGCGAAAACCGAACACCTCCACGAAGCCGAGTCCTTCCTGGAACTCATCGTCCGCCACACCGACTCCAGCCTGCTGGACGAGTGGCAAGCCATGAAAAACCCCGAAGCCCCGAGCCCGGAGAAATCTTCAAATCAACAATCCGCAATCAACAATCTTCAATCAAAAATCCCCTACACCAAAAACAAGTCCGCTTTCACCCGCCACCTCCGCAACCACATCCTCACCCTCGTCACCGCCCTCTCCCGCTACGACACGGAAGCCGCCCTCAGCCTCATCGCCCGCGAGGACAGCGATGGCAAACCCTGGTCGAACGAGCGCCTCCTCCAGCAGCTCAACACCTACCACGCCGCCCGCCACCAGATCCGCCTCGACCCCGAAGCCCGCAACGCCCGCCACACCCACATTTCCGAGGACGGCCTCTCCATCCGCCAAACCCTCATCGATCCCGATGACCTCAATGACTGGCAGATCCAGCTAACGCTCGATCCCGTGAAATCGAACGAGGCGAGGACTCCGGTTTTGCATTTGGAATGCATCGCGCCGATTTAAGTAGTCGCGATACCATTTTCGTGGTGGCCAAGACTCCGTTGACCCAAACCGACAAATATGGGAACCTCCCGAAGTGCCACAAGCAAAGACAAAGCCTGCGACCACCACAGCCGAAGCCCGCGCAGAACGACGTCGGGCTGGCTGGAAGATCGTAGTCGCGGACAGCTTCGCCGAGGCGGAAGCCGAGACCCGCGCCTACTGGCGCGCCGCAACTCCCGCCGAACGCTTGAACGCTCTCGAAAAACTCCGCGAACCCTTTTATGGCAAAGATCAAATTGGCGGCAGACTTCAGCGATTTCTTGAAGTTGTGCCTGCGGAATGAAGTCCGCTTCATGGTCATCGGCGGCTATGCGGTGATCCATCATTCCCGCCCGCGTTACACCGGCGATCTGGATCTTTGGATCGACGCGTCTCCCGATAACGCCGCTCGCATAGTCACCGTCCTGCAGGAGTTCGGCTTCCCCCCGGATGCGGTTTCGGCGGATATGATCACCGATAGAAAGAAGATCATCCGGATGGGCTTCGAACCCATGAGGCTGGAGCTGTTCACCCGCATCCCCGGCATCGCATTCAGCGGCTGTTATGAACGGCGTGAGCTCGTAAAGATCGGGCGCATGATGGTGCCTTTCATTTCTCTTGAGGATCTGAAAATCAACAAGCTTGCTAGTGGTCGTCCGAAAAATCTTCAGGATCTTGAAGAACTGCCGTGATTTGACGAATCCTGCTGTGTGAAGCCCTACCAACTCTGGTTCAAAGAGCGTCTCCTCTCGTGTCAAACACCACTGCAATTTCCCCCGCCGCGTATTCGTAGTTGGTAATTCCGAATTTCCAGACGACTATCGGCAGCCCACATGAAGCTTTTTGTCCGTGCCCTGATCCCCGCCGTGATCCTCATTGCGGGTCTTGTCGCGTGGAAATGGCTGGGAACACCGATCGAACCGCCAAAACCACGGCAAAGCCCGCCGCAGCGGCTCAAGACGGAGAAAGTCGTCCTCAACCCCACCTCCTACGGCATCGTCATCGACTCCCAGGGAGCCGTCCGCGCCCAGCAGGAAACCACCATCACCCCGCTCGTCTCGGGCACGGTCATGGTGATCCAGCCCACCTTCGAGGATGGTGCCTTTTTCAAAAAGGGCGACGTGCTGCTGGAACTTGATCCCGCCGACCTCAAGACGGCCGTCTTCGCCTCCGAGTCCCGCCTCGCCCGCGCCGAGGCCGCGCTGATCCAGGAGCAGGCGCGCGCGAAACAGGCACGGCTCAATTGGCAGGACATCGGCTACGAAGAGGAGCCTTCCCCGCTCGTGCTCCGCGTCCCGCAGCTCCGCGAAGCGGAAGCGAACGTCAGCGCCGCGCAGGCCGACCTTGAGCAATCCCGGCGCAACCTCGACCGCGCGAAAGTCCGTGCCCCCTTCGATGGCCGCGTGAAAGCCCGCATGGTCGGCGTCGGCCAGGCGGTCGGCGCGCAAACCCCTCTCGGCGAGATTTTCGGCAGCGCCACCGCTGAGATCCGGCTGCCGCTTTCTCCTTCCCAGCTTCCTTTCGTGAAACTCCCCGAGGAGGAAGGCGACGCCCCGGTCGAGGTCGTGCTCACCGATGCCCTCGCCGATCCCACCCAGCCCGCCAGCCACCAGTGGAAAGCCCGCATCGTCCGCACGGAAGGCACCCTCGACCCCACCTCCCGCGAGCTCTTCGCCATCGCCCGCATCGAGGATCCCTTCAGCCTCCGCTCCGACCTGCCCCAGCTCCGCATCGGCCAGCCCCTCCGCGCCAAGATCGAGGGCGTCACCCTCGATGACGTTTTCGTCATCCCCCGCACCGCCATGCGCGACATCAACCGCATCTTCCTCATCGAGAAGGATGATCCGAAAATCGCCAAAACCGACATCACCCCCGTCTGGTCGAACGCCGAGGTCGTCATCGTGAAAAACGGCCTCACCCCCGGCGACTGGCTCGCCACCTCCCGCCTCCCCTCCGCCCCAGACAAAGCCCCCGTCGAAATCATCACCCCCCCGCCCGCCGAAGAAGCCGTCGGCCCACCCGGCACAACGGTGCCGGGCGATTCGTGATCAGGAGGATGTGTTTTCCCGGTAGGGCTGATCCGGCTCGGTCGGCCCATTTCCAAAATCAGACGCACCGCTCACTCTCGCGGGAGTGAAATCCCGGAATAAAAAGTCCGCCTCACCTCGGTTTCACTACCATTCCGTGCTTACGGCCCGTCCGTTTTTTGATCAGGGCCGACCGAGCCGGATCAGCCCTACCGGTATGGGATAGATCTCACCGTGCGATCAACATGCACCGGAATGAAGGAACTCCGTAAGCTCGGCAAGCCCGCGCAGCGCAACATCATTGCCTACCTCGACGAAAGGATCGCCGGTGACGGTGATCCCCGCCGTTTCGGAAAAGGACTCAAAGCCGATCTCGCGGGCTTGTGGCGCTACCGGGTGGGCGACTACCGCATCCTCTGCCATCCCCACTCGCCGCCATGCTTGGTTGACGCGGGGGCTCTCGCATAGTGATAAAGGGCGTGCAACAAGTCTTTCCGCTGGTGCACACTCGGTGTAGTTACCCGCGAATAGCCAACTGATTTGGTCTCCGCCTGACCCGAATTAACGATATTCACACGACAAAATGACACCCGAGGAATTCGAAAACATACTCAATCGCTTGTGTGAACGCCTTAGGAATCTCATTTCCGCAGAAGGAACATTTGCGTCTTCATCCACTTTTGAGAGCCATGTTCGAACAGAATTGGAGTCTCTTTTGGAAGAATCGGACTTCGCAGTCAATTTCGCCCCGCACCCCCACGTTTTTCCTGACATCGTGCTTCCACCGTATGGGATCGAGGTGAAATTCACCCTCAAGGACACCTGGAGGAGCGTGGCCAATAGCGTATTCGAATCCACACGCGCGGCTGACGTTGAACACATCTACCTACTTTTCGGGAAAATGGGAGGAGAGCCTGGCATCGAATGGAGTCGCTACGGAGAAAGCGTTGTCCATGTGAGAACTTCACACGTTCCTCGCTTTGAGGTCGAAATCCGCCCCGGACGTTCGCTCTTCGGAACGCTTGGCATCAATTACGAAACTTTCTCGGCTTTACCTGAGAATGAGAAGATGGAACACATTCGCGGATATGCCCGCTCAAGGCTAAAAGCCGGAGAACGGCTGTGGTGGCTGGAAGACAGGGAGGACGCAGAACACACTCTCCCAATTCAAGCACGTCTCTACACAAGTCTCGAACACCACGAAAAGAGAGCATTGAGAGCGGAAGCAGCACTGCTCTGTCCACAAATCGTCAAACCAAGCAGGAGCAAGCGGAAATATGATGACGTGAGCCTGTATCTCCTGACCTACCACGGGGTACTTGCCCCGCAGGTTAGGGATCTTTTCAGTGCGGGAAGCGTGGCGCTTCGCACAGACTCAACGAGAGGAGGCACATACATCCAGCGGTCGCTTACGGATATTCAGACCGAAATGAGGCAAGCCGCAAGCTACCTGCCGGATGCTTTGTTCTTGGACTTCTGGGGTGAGGACGTCCCCGAGCAAGAAAGAATCGCGTGGTGGCTAAGGGAGGCAGACAAATACGCTGCGGGATGGAAACCCTCAGAGAGTCTGTTTCTTCTTTGAAAGAGGAACAGCGTAATTTTCCATGTGCAGATTCTTATTCACGGCATTTGCTATATGCCAAGCGAGCACTGGAGGAACCGCGTTGCCAACTTGCCGTTCTGTTTCGCGCAGCTTGGAATCGAAAATGAAATTGTCGGGAAATGTCTGGATACGAGCGGCCTCTCTCATGGAAAGGCGACGGGGTAACTCGTAATGGAACTGGATATTTCCATGACACTCCGCTCGGATTGTGTGTGCAGGTTTGTCCGCCTGGATCCTCCTGTTACCCTGCTCGGGGCTGACTTTCGCCCTACTCCAAACATGGTTTAATGCCGTGTCTTCGTCCAGATTCGCCAAATCACCAATCGCCTCATACGAGGTCATCCAAGTGTCCCTGTTTCGCTCGGGTAATGGCGGCTCAAACTGCGGTCTGCCCTCCGCAACTCCTACGATGAAGACCCTCTCCCTAATCTGCGGAACCCCGTAATTCACAGCTTTGTAGAGTTCTACCGATAGTTCATACCCAAGTGCGGAGAAATCACGCATAACTTGATCAAGGGAATCCCTGCGACTTTTCATTAGCAGAGCACGGACATTTTCAGCGACAAAAACTTTGGGTTTAAGTCGCTTGACCGCCTCAACCATAGCCCGATAAAGCCCACTTCGGGCACCGCTTACCCCGACGCCCTTGCCATTAATGGAAATATCCTGACAAGGAAAACCGCCAATCAGGACATCCGCCTTTTTCGGAAGTTTTTCAACCAAAGACCAGACGTCCCCGCAATGGATGGCGTGGTCGAGATTCCTGCGATACGTCCTGCATGCCGCTTCGTTAAGGTCATTCGCCCAGATCACTTCAAAGGGCAGCTTCGGATAACGCCTGCCGAAGATTTCAAAGCCACCCCGAAAACCCAGATCCATCCCTCCGCAGCCGGAGAACATTGAAACGACGGAATGTTTCCTCTGTTCACGGTAGCTGGTTTTTACCGCCAATGTTGGTGGCGGGATCAGTGACTCCTTTACAAAGAGAGGTGCGGAAGTCGGTCTGGCGCAGTATTCTTCCGCCACATTCGAAAACCACTCTTTCAAAGTGCTGCCCGATAACGCCAGATTAGAATAAAGGCGATTCTTTGTTTCAGGTTCCACCTCAATCACTATCCGTCCTGATTTCCCTCTAGCCATGCGCATTTCTATGTTACCTATGTAACATCGCAAGCGCAAAATTACAAAGGCTGCGCAACTTGACCAATATCCGGCATCTCGGTTCAGGCGCTTGCAGTTGAGTAGGTGATATGAACAGCGCCTTAATCTTCAAGCAGCCAGTAGTCTGCGACGGGAATGATGAGAACCCTACCGGATGAACCGCCCCCTCTCCCTCACGATTGCATCTTCCCCGCCTTTCCCCCAACTTCGCCGTGTGCTGTTGCCCATCCATGAAATCGCCGGGGAGATCCGTGACGCCGCCTCGGCGGCGGTGCGGTCGCGCGTGCTGCTGACCGCGCCGACCGGCTCCGGGAAATCGACGGAAGTCCCGGGGATGCTGGCGGATCTGCCGGAGATCGCGGGGCGTGTGGTGGTGATCGAGCCGAGGCGGATGGCGGCGCGCTTGCTCGCGGGATTCGTGGCGAAGAACCGGCGGACGGCGCTCGGGCAGGAGGTCGGCTACGCGGTGCGTTTCGATTCCAAGCAATCCGCTCAGACGAAAATCCTCTACGTCACCGATGGCGTCTTCCAGCGCATGTTGCACGATGACCCCGGACTCGCCGGGGTTTCGGCGGTGATCTTCGATGAGTTCCACGAGCGCCGCCTCGCGGTGGACATCGCGCTGGCGCGTTGCCTGGATCTTCAGGAAGGAAAACGACCCGACCTGCGGGTGATCGTGATGTCGGCCACGCTGGAGACAGGCACCCTCGCGGATTACATGGCTCCCGTCACGCAACTCAGCGCCGGAGGCCGAACCTTTCCTGTGGAGATCCTGCACCGCCCGCACAAAGCCGCCACGAACCACCGCCAAGCCGGCCCGCAACGCGAGGCACCCATCTGGGAACAAGCCGCCGCGCTCACCCGCGATGCCCTTGCGATGCCGGATCCCGGCAACATCCTCGTCTTTCTCCCCGGCACCCACGAGATCCGCCGTACCATCGAATTGCTGGAAAACTCCGCCGCCTGCCGGGGTCACGACATTTTCCCGCTCTACTCCGCCCTCCCTCCCTCCGACCAAGAACGCGCGATCAACCCTTCGGAAAAACCGAGGATCATCGTCTCCACGAACGTCGCGGAAACCTCGCTCACGATCCCCGGCATCCGCACGGTCATCGATACCGGCCTCGCCCGCGCCTCCGCCTTCGATCCCCGACGCGGCATCAACACCCTGCTGATCCGCAAAATTTCCCGCGCCGCCGCCGACCAGCGGGCGGGTCGCGCCGGCCGCACCGCCCCCGGCCGTTGCCTGCGCCTCTGGAGCCACGCGGATCACGCGAAGCGCGAGGAATTCGAGACACCGGAGGTGCACCGCATCGACCTCTCCGAAGCCATCCTCCTCCTCAAGGCCGCCGGCGTATCCGACCCACGCCATTTCCGCTGGCTCGATGCCCCCACCGACGCCGCCTTGGAAAAAGCCGAGCACCTGCTCCGCGACCTCCACGCGCTCGATGCCACCGGAAACCTGACGGACACAGGCCGGGAAATGGCCGCGCTGCCGCTGGAGCCGCGTTTCTCCCGCCTGCTCATCGCCGGGGTTCATAACGGCTGCCTGCCGGAAACCGCTTTCATCGCCGCCGTCGTCCAGGGCGAGGGTATTTTCCCGAAAGGCAACGCCGGAAACTCCCGCAAGGATTTCATTTTCCCCGACGATCCTTCCGACTTCGCGGGCGAATACCGCGCCTTCGAATCCGCCGAGGCGATGGGCTTCGATCCCCGCCGCACCGCTCCGCTCGGCATCCATGCCCGCGGCGCACGGGACACCGCCCAGATCCTTTCCCGCCTGCTGAAACTTTTCCCGCGCGAGGGAGGACGGAAGATCGATTTCCACACCCACCGCGAGGCCGTCGCGAAATCCATTCTCGCCGCGTTCTCCGACCAACTCGCCATCCGCCTCAGCCAGGGCAACCTCGCCTGCCGCCTCGTCGGCAACCGCCGCGGCAAACTCGACGACCAATCCTGCGTTCGGAAGGCGGATGCCTTCGTCGCCTGCGAGATCACCGAGGTCGAGGCGCGGGAGACCGTCACCCACCTCCGCCTCGCCACCGCCATCGAGTTGCCGTGGATCGCGCAGGTGTTTCCCGACGAGATCGAGTCCACTGACGGCGCATCCTACGATGAATCCCGTAGGAGGGTCGTGCGGCTCCAGCAGCGGATATTCCGCGACCTCACGCTCGAATCCAAGGAAAGCGACCACAACGTCCCGCCCGACGCGGCGGCGGAGATGCTCGCGAAACGAGTCCTTTCCGGCGAGCTCGTCCTGAAAAACTGGGACGCGCAGGTCGAGCAATTCACCCACCGCTTGTCGTGCATTTCAAAATGGATGCCGGAACTGGGCTTGCCGACATGGACGGAGGAAGACCGCATCGCCGCCGTTTCCCAGATCTGTCACGGCGCAGTCAGCTACAAGGAAATCAAGGAAGCCCCCGTCTGGCCAACGCTCAACGACTGGCTCTCCTCCCACCAGCGCCATCTGTTGGACACCCACTGCCCGGAACGCATCCGCCTCGCCTCCGGCCACACGCCCAAGGTCACCTACGATGCGGAACACGATCCGTTCTTCTCCGCGAAGCTCACGCAACTCGTCGGCACCAACACCACCCCGACCATCGCGGGCGGAAGGATTCCCCTTCTCGTCCACATCCTCGCCCCGAACCAACGCCCGTGGCAGATGACCAAGGACATCCCGAATTTCTGGGCGAACGGCTACCCGCAGATGAAAAAGGAACTCGCCGGAAGATACCCGAGGCACCCGTGGCCTTAAATTTCAAATTTCAAAACTCAAATTTCAAATGAACTGGAAGCGGATACTCATCGGGAAATGGAGCTGGAAACGCCCGTTTATATCGCTCGCTTCCATCTATTTCCTGCTTTTTATCGTCGCCGTGTTTTTCGCGGATCGGGTGATTTTCATCCCGCCTCCCGCTTCGTATTCGTCCGATGATCCGGGACTCCAATTTCTGAAAACAAGCGAGGGCGAGTCCATCGCCTGCATCCACCTGCCCGCCGCAGAGGGAATGCCTACCATCCTGTATTCCCATGGCAACGAAGAGGATTTGAAGGATTCACAGCCACTCTATGATGAATTCCACGCCAGCGGGCTGGGCGTATTCGCTTACGACTATCCCGGCTACGGCGTTTCCACAGGCACTCCCGGCGAAGAGTCCACGCAGCGGGCGATCATGGCTTGCTGGAAACATCTGACGGCAAAAGGGATTCCACCGTCCTCCATCGTCATCGCCGGTCGCTCCGTCGGCAGCGGCCCGTCCGTTTGGCTCGCCTCACAGACCGAACCGGCGGGACTCTTCCTGATCTCGCCGTTCAAATCCGCCTTCACGACCGCCTTCGACCTCCCCTTCCCGCTCTTTCCCCGCGACCGTTTCCCGAACCTCGATCGCATCCGCCACTTCGACCGTCCCTTGCTTGTGATCCACGGAGAGGACGACGAGGTGATCCCCGTCAGTCATGGGCGGCAACTCGTGGGGGCGTGCACGTCCTCAGATAAGAAATTCCAAGGCATCCCCTACGCAGGGCACAACGACCTTTTCGAAGTAGGAAACGGACTCATTTTTTCCGAAGTGCAGGATTTCGCGAAACGTGTCGGGAAATAGCTCGTGAGGTGGTATTCCGATGAGTCCTGAACGAACAGGGACATTTCCCTGTATTCGGGTTGAGGATGAGTCCGTTGATTTTCCCGCATGGCCTGTCTGACCGGGCATTGCCCTTTGCGGGCAGACAGCTGACGGTTCGGCGATTTATGCGCGTCATGCCATGAGGCGTGTGGTGAAGGCGTGGATCATCGGGCGGATCTTCTCGGATGCCGCCCATTCTTTCGCAGCCGCTACGAAATGATTCGACAGCCGCTCCAGACTGGCGAGCGCCTCAGCGTGAGCCACCTTCATAAATGCCCTCCGCCTGCTTGAGCGTAAGGTCGTAAATCACCCCCTCGAGCGGCACCCTCATCAAGACACGGCCCGCAGCATCTCTCAGGGGATACATTTCTGCAAGTTTGGGCGTTTTATCGAAAGCTTCCTTGGGCAGGCTGATCTCCAACTCACCCTCATAACGCATCGATCGTGAGAGCCGCTCGGCTCCGATTTCATCGATCCTGCGGTTCTCAAGACTGATTCCCAGCTTCTCGAATAGGGATTCTTCGCCATCCTTCGTGAAGCCTTGCCGCTTCGTATCTTCGGACTGCTTGGCGGCTCCCTCCAAAGTGATCTCCATCTTGGTGTCCATCTCATCATCGCTGAGAATCACCAGATCATCGTCAACCGTGCTATTCGAAGGAGAGTAGGACATGGCCTCATCCGCCGTTGCCGGACGTGCAGTCAGGCTGCCTTTCAACCGCAATAAATCGCCTGCCACAAGATTCGCGCCGGTAACTTCAAGCCTGCCCGCATGGGTTTTCAAATGGAAGCCGCCTTCACGGAAGTCAATGCGTCGGTAGTTATTGAACGCATCAACGACACTGATTGCACGCAGGACGTGAATCCGATCACGGATCGTGATGGAATCCTCCCCCTCCAAAACCAGATCCCCTTCGAAGCCAACTCCTTCGGTAGAGTTTGTGGATCCGAAGACATTGAACTCCGCCGAGATGGCTCCCTCTACATAATTGCGGACAGCTGCGGGCACCAGGGAGGCCAGATCCATTTTGCGCATCCTCATTTTACCGCTGACTTCCGGCCTCTCACCCGCCTTCACCTTCACGTCCAGAAGCGTTACGTATCCCTCGTTTTTCTTGAAAGTCGCCTTCTCGATCACAAGTCCTTTTCTACCGAATTGCACGACTAGTTCCTCGATCATGAGGCGTTTTAGCCAGTTTTGTGAAAAGGTGCCACCTTTGAATCTGAGCTTCCAGCCCTCAGGCAGGCGATCCGCCGTCATGTGGCTGCCAATAATGGAGCCACGCGTGCGTTCGGAATACCCCCATCGCATGGACATTTCGTTCACCACAATCTTTTGCAACTTCAGTTTTCCAGTATCTTGGAAATAGACGTTTGCCATCGATTCCGCCGCTTCGACCGAGTCCGATCCAGCACGGAGACCCAGATCCACACGAGAGATCGAGACCGCACCCGGATCCCATTCTTTGTTATAACTACTGAAAATGCCGCGCCTACACTTCAAGTTGCGTATTTCAAGCTCAGTGAAGAAAGTGCCTTCCTTACCTGTCATGGCGAGACGACTGATCGAAAACACGCCCCTTGCGCTTACCAGCCCTCTCATTTCGAATTCGTCACCACCGAGATTTTCCATGAATGAGGCTTTCACTCCCATCCGGTATGAATCTGACTCGGTCTGTTTGATAAGGAATATGAAAAAACCTCCCGCAATCAGGAGTAAAAACAGACCCACGCGCATCGAAAGCCGCAGCAAATGGAATGTAAGCGCCCCTTTGCCGCCGCCTCCGGCCAGCGAATACCGGAGCTGGAACCAGAAACCTTGGCCGGAAACCCAATGGCTCAGGCGCTGGTGAAAGTTTTGCAATTGCTCTGACTCTGGCTGTGCGTTCATGCTTCGCGCACATAAAGCCCCATCTGCTTCCGCCTTGCTAGAAGAAACTTCGCCCACTCCCGCCCCTTGGAAACCTCCGAATACAAAGTCCACCTCGAGATCTTCGAGGGTCCGCTCGATCTCCTGCTCTATCTGATCAAGAAGGATGAGCTCGACATCCACGCGATCTCCATCGAGCGAATCACCAAGCAATACCTGGACTACATCAACACCTTCAAGCTGCTGAACATCGACCTCGCCTCCGAGTTCATCGTGATGGCCGCGAACCTGATGTATCTGAAGTCCCGCACCCTCCTGCCGCGCACCGATCAACCGCCCGAGGAGGACGCCGAGGAGGACGATCCACGCTGGGAGCTGATCCGCCAGCTCATTGAGTATAAGAAATTCAAGGACGCGGCCGGATTCCTGTCCCTTAGGGAACTGGAGCAGCAGGGTCGCTTCGCCCACCAGCCGGATCCCGGCAGCAAACCGCCGGAGGAACCCGCCGCGCTGGCCGAGGTCTCCATCTTCGACCTCATCCGCGCCTTCCAGAACGTCCTCAAGCGCTTCGAGGAGTCCCACGACTTCGGCGACATCGTGGATGACCGCTATACCGTCTCCGACAAGATCGAGTTCCTGCTATCCCGCTTCACACCCGGCGAGGCACTCGCCTTCGACTCCCTGTTCCGAACAGCCACCACCAAGGCCGAGGTCATTGTGACATTCCTCGCCGTGCTGGAATTGATGAAGCTCAATCAGTTCGTCGTCCGCCAGGATCACCTGCTCGGCACCATCACCGTGGAGCGCCGGACGGCGATGGAAATGGGACACGAGGAGCACGAGGAAACCACATGAGAACCTTTCATTTCGGCTCAAGACCTTGTCCTCATGAAAAAATCCATCACGGCATTACTCTTCGCCCTTGCCATTCCCGCTTGCCAAGACACAGAACCTTACACGCGCAAGACACAGGGAGATCCAGCCTCCGTGAAAACCTCAGAAAACATCACAAACATGCCCGAAACACCGAAAGACGTTGCCGCCGCTCCCGCAGATGCCGAGATCTCGGCTACCGGCCTTGCCTCTAAAATACTTGCCAAAGGCACCGGCGAAACCAAACCGAAAGCCACCGACCTTGTCACTGTGCATTACTCTGGTTGGACCACAGATGGTAAAATGTTCGACTCCTCTGTAAAACGCGGTGAACCCGCCTCCTTTCCTCTCAATGGCGTCATCGCAGGCTGGACAGAAGGACTCCAACTGATGGCAGTCGGCGAGAAACGCCGCTTCTGGATCCCCGCGAAAATGGCCTATGGCGAAAACCCGCCCGCTGGCTATCCCGCTGGCACGCTGGTTTTCGACGTGGAACTCATCAAGATCGGTCGATGAATAAGACTCGGGCGAAATCGGCGAAAGGCATGGCGAGCGTTTTTCAACGCCTAGGCCTGTTGACCCTTTCCGCGCTGCTTTGCTCTTGCCCGGAGCCGCCAAAAAAGCCGATCCCGCCGCTCGACCTCTCGAAAGCCACCGAGAAAGATAAGCCTACCGGAGAAATCCCCACGAAACCCAAGGGACCGGGGCAAGTTTCACGTATGCCGCTCGGCGATCTGTATCAACTCGTCCAGGGCAACGCCGCGTTGATTTACGACGTGCGCCCCGCCATTTTCCATAAAATGGGTAACGTCCCCGGCTCCATCAGTTGGCCGAAGGCATCCTTTGACAGAGATCTCGCGCTGCACGAACCCCGTATCCGCGCCGCCAACGCACAAAACACGCCCGTTGTGATTTATTGCACGGATCTTGCTTGCCCTGACGCCGTAACTGTCGCCACAAAGCTCGCAGAGCGCGGCTGTGATGTATCCGTTCTGCAGGGCGGATACGAGGCATGGAAAGTCGCGGCACCCTGAAACTTCCACAACCATACCTATTCCATCATGAAAACATTCACCAACGTAACCGTCGATTCCCTCGCAAACATCTACTTCGATGGCCGCGTTGTCTCCCACTCCGTTCATTTCCCCGACGGCACGAAGAAGACACTCGGCATCATTTTTCCCGGCACCTACCGCTTCACCACCGGTGCACCAGAACTCATGGAAATCATCGACGGCTCCTGCGAGGTATCCATCGACGGTACAAGCTCCACGAAGTTCATCCCGACCGACGATTCCTTCGAGGTTCCTGGCAACAGCGCCTTCACCATCTCGGTGAACTCCGGCATCTGCCAATATATCTGCTCATTCCTGCCCGCCTGATCGGGTAGCACCGTTTTTACGATGTCCTGTCTCCGCATCCTGTCAGCCATCGTCCCCGCGCTCCTCGCGGCATCGTGCAATTTCGTCACGCTGCCGCCCGCTCCGGAGCCTTCCCCCGTCCTGGTTCGGCGCAATACCGTTGCCACCTACACCCCGCAGCGCACGCCGGAAGTCCAGGTCTGGCTCATCGCCGACAAACTCCACACCGGAATGGTTTACCCCTACGGTTGGCTCAAGGAATCCGGATTCGTTTTTCCCGAAAACTTCCCACCCTGCGAGTTTGTCACCTTCTCCTGGGGAGACCGTCAGGCATACGTAAACAAGCGTTGGCTCACCGTGGATGAGATCGTGTACGCGATCTTTCTCCCATCCCCCTCCGTCATGGAATGCATTCCCATCCACTGGAATGTGACCGAGGTCTCACCGAACCAGCAAATCTGGATGAAATCCATACCCCGAGAACGCGGCCCCTTCGTCGCCGCATTTCTCAACCACTGCACCATTCCCGACGAAAAGGGCAAACCCACCTCCGTCGGCCCCTCAAGCTGGGGTGGTGGCGTCCTCCTCGCCTCCCCGCAATCCTACTATTTCCCCCGCATCTGCAATGTATGGACAGGCCAGATGCTGGAAGCCTGCGGCGCCGACATCAATCCCCTCATGTCCATCCACCGCGACACCCTCGCTTGGGAGGCTGAACGCAACGGCTTCGCCGAAATCTGGGACGGCTCGGGAAATCAGAACTACAAGAGGAGCGAGTGATTCACGGGACATGAAACCCCGATGATCAGGTGCCCGGCAAATGCTTCACGGTCGGGATGACATCTTCAAGATCATCCACAACCAAGAACTCCCTGTCATAGCACCATTCACCGAGAAGCTAGATCAGCGGCGCCCAGAATCTAATACCGCTCACATCCTTCCGGTTGAAAATCATCAGCGCTGGCATTTCCTGAACCGTTCCCACGCCTCCAGGGACTATCACGAACGCGTCGGAGCGCTCGATCATGATCTCCATACGTGTATGGAGATCGGGCTTTAGCCAGAAACTGGACAGACCCTCCGGCAACTCTCGGGTTCAATGATGTGAGGCACGTTCGAACCAGCGCGCCTTCGAAGCCTCATCCATCGAGCTATCCTTATTCTATCGCGACACGGCCACCGGGGATCCCATCACACCTCCACGCATTCGGCTTCCTTCCGATTCCCCCGCACCCACCCATGCCCGACTCCATAAACTTCATCAACGCCCGTGGAAACGCCGCATCACTGCCATCGACGGTGAAATGAAACGACTCGATGAGGAAAAAAAAGTTCATCCGCGAACGCATCCTTGCCGATGCCAGCGACGGCTACGCCGCCCTGCAAGCTCCCCCCGGAGCTCTTCAAATTCGAGAGCAGGCCACCTTCGACGCCAAAGCCCTCGAAATTGAGGCCAAGCTAGCAAGCCTGAAAGCCATGGCCGTCTATCAGGCAGCCATGTCACGGACGCGCCCGTCGGTCTCCTCACCCGGTCGGAAAAATGATTCGCTCGAGACCGAATCACGCGAAGACATCCCGCACCGCTTTGCCGACCCCGTCCTTGGTGGCGTAAAACGGACGTCCCTCGATGGAGTATTCCGTCTTCGGGCTGATGCCCATGGCGGTGAAGATGGTGGCGTGGAGATCCTCGATGCTGACGGGGTTTCCGACCGCAAGGCAGGGGCGCTCGTCGGCGGTGGCGCCGTAGAGGAAGCCCTTTTTCATGCCGCCACCGAACATGACCACGGAGGAGCCTCCGGTGAAATGGCGGTGCAGGCCGTAGTGCTTCATTTCCTTGATGACATCCGTTGCCGCGCGGGACTGATCCTTCGCGGTGGAACCGGGAACGCCCTCGATCATCATGTCGCGGCTGAACTCGGTGGCGATGACGACGAGCGTCCGGTCGAGCAATCCGCGCTCCTCCAGATCCTTGATCAGGCGGGCGATGGGACGGTCAATCTCCGCCTTCATCCGCGCGGCGGTGGTGTGGCCGTTCTCGTGCGTGTCCCAATGGAGGAAAGGAACATACTCGGTGGTAACCTCGACGAAGCGCGCGCCGTTCTCGACAAGCCGCCGCGCCAGCAGGCAGCCCTGGCCGAAACGGCCGGTGTTGTATTCGTCGAAAACTTCCTTCTTCTCCAACGAGAGGTCGAAAGCCTCACGCTCCTTCGAGCCGAGCAGACGGTGGGCGTTGTCGATGGAGCGCAGCATGGACTCCTGGTGGTAATCGCTCAGTTCCTCGGATTTCGGCGAGTGTTTCAGGAGGTTTTCCAGGGCTTTGTAGCGCTTCGCGAAACGGTCGGGCGACATGCCGCCGGGCGGTTTCACGGCCTGCGAGGCGAGATCGGGGAAAGGCAGGTTCATCGGGCCGTATTCGCTGCCGAAGAAGCCGCCGGTGGTGAAAGCTTTCAGTTCCTCGCTCTCACCGTGACCTTCGAGCTGCTGGCCGATGTTGATGAAAGGCGGCATGACCTCGTTGCGCCCGCCGAGCACCTTCGCCATCCACGCGCCGATGTGCGGCGCGGCGACGGTCTGCGGCGGGACGTATCCCGTGTGCCAGTGGTATTGGTGGCGGGAATGCAGGATGCTGCCGAGATCCGGCTGGACATGGGAGCGGATCAGCGTGGCGCGATCCATGATGCCCGCGATGTTTTCAAGACCTTGGCAGATCTTGATGTTGTCCACCGCCGTATCGATGGCGGGGAAGGTGCTGATGATCTGATCGACCGGCGTGCCGATCTCGAAGGGCTTGTAGCGTTTCGGATCGAATGTTTCCGCCGTGGCCATCCCGCCCGCCATCCAGATCAGGATGCAGGAATCGGCGGTGGCCGTCGGTTGCTTGATGCGTTTCCCATCGGCCATCGCGCGCGGCGCACCGCCGAGAAAAGTGGCGGCGGTGGTGGCTCCGAGCGCGCTGAGAAAGCGGCGGCGGGTGATTTCCGGCTGTGATTCGTTATACCAGTTTTCCTGTGTCATGGCTTCAGTTGATGTAGATGAATTCGGGGAGCATGAAGACGGACCAGAGGAAATCCTCCGTCGCTTCCGCAGTGGGCGCATCGCCGAGGATTTCCGTGGCCACATTGACCTCCGAGTCGGTCGGCTTGCGGGAAAGCGCGGCGAGATAGGTGTTCTCAATCAGATCACGGGGCGGAACTTTGCCATGCAGGTTCGCCGCGCCCGCCTTGAGAAGCGCGGCGAGTTCCGGGCCGTTGGCGAGGTTGATCGCCTCCAGAGTGGTGACGATGTCGGGACGGGCGGAAACGACCTGCTCGCGGTTCGGGCGACCCAGGGCGGCCTGAAGTTCGTCGCGTTTCGCGAAGACGGCGCGCACCGGCCTGTTGTCCCATTCTTTTAGGCCGTGGGCTTCCATCACCGCCGTGAGCTGGCCGCCGGTCAGGGCTTTACCGAATGCGTTCTGATCGGGAGCCGGCCACACGCCGGTGACGCTGCGGATCGAGTCGATGAACTGCTCGGCGGTCATCCGTTTCCGCACCGGGCCTTTGAAAACATAAGCGCCCTCGTCCTCGCCGCGCACCTCGGTGCGGGATTGGTAAGTGCGTGAGGTCACGATCAGGCGCATCACCGCTTTGAGATCATACTTCGATTCGACGAGATGGTTCGCGAGCAGATCGAGCAAGTCCTCGTTCCATGGCTCGGTGTTCATCGCATCCACCGGATGGACGATGCCGCGGCCCATCATCTGGTTCCACAGGCGGTTCACAATGGTGCGCTGGGTGCGTCCGTTTTCAGGGTGGGTGATAAGTTCCGCAAGCTGCTTGAGGCGCTCGTCGCGGGGCTTGGCGGGATCGACATTTCCCAGTTCGGGGAAAATCCAGGACGCCACCGCTTTCTCGCCGGTGGGCTTGTCGCAGCGGACGAGTTCAAGGGGTGCCTCGGAGTAGATCTGCGCCAGGCCGTAAGCCTCCTTCAGCGTCCAGCGGTCGGTGAAGCTGTCGTGGCAGGAGGCGCACTTCATGTTGATGCCGAGGAAAACCTGCGAGACGTTCTGCGAGAACTGGATTTCCGTCGTCTGGCTGGCATTCACCACGCCGCGCCATTTGATGCCTTTGATGAAACCGCCCGATTCCGGCCCCGGCGCGATGATCTCCCGGATGAACGCGTCGAAGGGCTTGTTTTCCAGAAGCGAGCGGTAGAGCCAACCCGTGACCTGCTGGCGACCGCCCTCGATGTAGCCGGTGCCGATGTATTCGTTGCGCAGCAGGTCGTTCCAAAACGTCATCCAATGCTCCGCGTAGGCCTGGTTGTTGGCGAGGAGCTTGTCCACGGCGGCGGCGCGGTCGAGCCTGCCTTCGGAAGGCAGTTGGGAAAGGGCTTCCTGCGTAGGCGGCAGGCCGGTGAGATCCATGGTCACGCGACGCAGAAACGTGCGGTCATCGATGGTTTGCGGCGGCTCCGTGGACTTCGCCTTGAGATGGGCGGCGACGATGAGATCGATGGGGTTGGTGCCCGGCGCACCGGCTGGCAGTTTCACCGCCCTCGGTTTCAACGGCGGCTCATAACGATCCTCCGCGAAGGTGAAACCCTCCGTCCACGGCAAGCCCTCGGCGATCCATTTTTCCAGCACCGCGATCTCGGCGGGCTTGAGCGCTTCCTTTTTCTTCCCCGGTGGCGGCATCTTGTATTCGGGATCCTCTTCGGTGAGCACCTCGATGAACAACGACTCCTCGGGCTTGCCCACTTCCAGCACATCCGCATCCAGCAGCAGGGCACGGGTATTGATGGATAGCCCGCCCTTCGATTCGTTTCCGCCGTGGCACTCCACGCAGTTTTTCTCAAGGATCGGCACCACCTCGTGGGCGAAATCCACCGCAGCCTGCAAAGGCGAAGCGAATGCGAGCAAAGGAAGAAGGAATGGGATTCGACCGGACATGGTTCTGTTTGATATTGGGAAAAGTGACTTTCCTACGGAACGCGGTCAACGGGTCTGTCAAAATTGCCGATGAGACTTAGCAACCGAATCATTTTAAACCCGCCATCACCGCCAGATTCAAAAAAGGGGATGCTTTTCCGCTGACGATTTCCGTTTCATCGCTCCGACGCATCCGTCTAAGCTCCGCGCGTGGCGACGCCTCCGACATCGAGACTGGAAGCTGACGGGAAATTTTTCCGTCGGAACGGTCGTCGGATTTGGCTAAAATGCGTCACTTACGGCCCGTTTCCGCCTGACAAGGAACCACCCCTAGCCACCGAACTCGCGAAAATCAGGGACGCCGGTTTTGACTCGATCCGTCTTTTCACGCTGCCCGATGCCGTGTTTCTCGATCAGGCGGGGCAGGCGGGGCTGATGGTTTTCGCGGGGCTGGATTGGAACTACCACGAAAACTTCCTCTCGCGGCCCGGCATCCTTTCCTCTGCGAGCATCCGGCTGGCGGCTTGGTTGAAAAATGGCGCCGCCCATCATGCGCTGGCTGGCGTTTATGTCGGAAACGAGATACCCTGCGACCTCGTCCGCTGGATGGGGCCGAGCGCCGTCCGCGAGGCCATCGAAGCACTTATCGAACTCGGCAAGCGCTCCGCCCCCCACCTCCTTTTCGCCTACGCGAACTATCCCTCCACCGAATACCTGGAACCCGGCAACGCCGATTTCTCCGCCTTCAACATCTACCTCGAGCACAAGGAACCCTTCGCCGCATACCTCCGCCGCCTGCAGAACATCGCGGGCGACCGGCCTTTGCTCGTCTCCGAATTCGGCATGGACACCGTCCGCAACTCCGCCGCGAAACACGCCGAAACCCTCAGATGGGCTTTGGAAATTTCCCATCGCGAGGAGACCGCCGGATTCACGGTGTATGCCTGGAGCGATCTCTGGAAAAACGCCGGGCAGGAGATTCTGGATTGGAATTTCGGGATCACGGATCGCCATGGAAATGCAAAGCCCGCGCTCCAGGCTTGCCAGGATTTCTCCCCGAAACCGCCTGCAACGAACATCCGCTTTTCCGTGATCATCTGCACCCACAATGGCGGCGGGCGTATCGCGGGTTGCCTCCGCGCCATCGCGGATATGGACGGCGGCCCCTTCGAGACGATCGTCGTGGATGATGGCTCGGATGACGATACCGCACAGATCGTGGCGGAAAACTTCCCTTCGGTGCGTCTCATTTCCATCCCACCCTCCGGACTCAGCGCGGCGCGGAACATCGGCGCGGATGCCGCCACCGGCGCGATCCTCGCTTACACCGATGACGACTGCGAACCCGACCGCGAATGGCTCGTCCGCCTCGGCAAAGCCTTTCTCAATCCCGAAATCTCCGCCGCCGGCGGCCCGAACCTGCCACCGCCAGCCCGGACACCCATCGAAGCGGTGATCCGCTCCGCCTCCGGCGCTCCGAGCCATGTCCTGTTGGACGACACCCGTGCCGAGCATCTTCCCGGCTGCAACATCGCCGTGCGCCGCGAAGTGTTCCAATCGGTCGGCGGCTTCGATCCCGTCTTCCGCACCGCTGGCGACGACGTCGATTTCTGCTGGCGTCTCAGCGACGCGGGGTATCGGCTGGGCTTCGTCCCCGGAGCCTTCGTGTGGCACTGGCGCAGACCTTCGATCCGCGCCTTTCTCAAACAACAAACCGGCTACGGCAAAGCGGAAAAACTCCTGCTCGCCAAACATCCCGTCCGCTTCGGGAAAAACGGCGACGCGCGCTGGACAGGCTTCGTCTATGGCGGCGGGGCGGTGAACGTCGGCGAAGACTCCATCATCTACCACGGCGCGATGGGACAGGCCGGTTACCAATCCATCGTCAACCGCATGCTGCCGCTGCGCCCCATCGACCCCGCGTTCCGTGACGCCCGCACGGAATTCCTGCTCCATCTGCTCAATCTCCTCCAACCTATGGCCCGCCGATGGGCGCGGAACCGGCGGATCAAGCTGCCGTTTCCCAAACCCCTGACCCCACAACCCGAACCCACCCTCGAATTCGGCGTCCCCGGCGACGACTCAACCCACCGCGACCACCATCTCCGCACCCTCTTGGCGAAAGGCTGGCAAGCTGCGGGCGATACCGATCCATGGGATTTGGAAAAAGGCGGCACCCGCATCCTGATCGCCACGGAAAGAACCGGCCCCAACCTCACAAACAACCTCTTCCGCATCTGGGGCAGTCCCGAAGCGGCGCAAGCCCTCGCACGCGAGCTGCGTATCACGAAGATGATCGAACCGCAGATAGACGCCGATGAACTTTAATCAAGAAGACTCAATGGGCATATTTCTTCTCTTCCATCTGCGTGTATCTGCGTCCATCTGCGGTTGAATTCTTCTCTTTCCCATGTCCCTCCTCACCAAAGACTACGACTACCACCTCCCGCCCGAGTTGATCGCCTCACGCCCGCTGGCCGACCGCGCCGCATCGCGAATGCTGATCATCGACCGCAAAAACGGCACGATCACCCACTCGATGTTCGCCGATTTCGCCGCGCAAATGAAAGACGCCGATCTACTCGTTCTAAACAACACCCGCGTCATCCCCGCCCGCCTATTTTCCGACGACAGCCGCACCGAACTCCTCTGCCTCGACCGCCCCTCCCCCACCCTCTGGCGCTGCCTTGCCAAACCGGGAAAACGCATGAAAGCCGGGCGCACCATCGTCGTCGGCGGAATCACCGGAACCGTTGTGGATGTATTGGAAAACGGCGACCGCATGATCGCATGGGAATCCGCACCCGATCTCGACACCCTCGGCCACCTCGCCCTGCCTCATTACATGGGACGCGATGACGAGGAACTCGACAAGGAACGGTACCAAACCGTCTTCGCCAAAGAGGAGGGAGCCATCGCCGCTCCCACCGCCGGACTGCATTTCACCCCGGAAATCCTCTCCCGCATCGATCACGATTTCATCACCCTGCATGTCGGCGTGGGCACCTTCCGCCCCGTCTCGGTGGAACATATCGGCGAGCATGTCATGCACTCGGAAAAGTATTCCGTTAGCGCACAGACAGTGGAACGCATCGACTCCGCTGGCCGTGTCATCGCCGTTGGCACCACCGTCACCCGCGTGCTGGAATCACTCGCCGGTGACGAAAAACGTATTTCCCCAAACGCAAGGCTCGCGGGCGAAACCGACATCTTTCTCCATCCACCGCACCAGTTCAAGGCGGTCGATGCCCTTCTGACCAACTTCCACCTCCCCCAATCCACCCTCATCATGCTCGTCTCGGCCTTCGCCGGTCGCGAACTCACCCTTGAAGCCTACCGCCAGGCCGTCGCGGAAAAATACCGCTTCTACTCCTACGGCGACTGCATGCTCATCGTTTGAAATTGAAAATTCAAATTTCAAGGATGTGGCTTTGGTGCCCCTGAGTAGCTTGGTGCCCCTATCGTCCTCGCCCTTCGGCTTGATCCCATGATTCGCCAACTTGACTGCCATTCGGGTTGGGTGCTTCATCGCAACAATTTTCCCCTAGCGCCGACAGTCCCTGGGGTCGGGGGAGCGATTGGAAACAGCAATCGGAGTTTTTGTCGAACAAAGCCTGGCATTTTGTAGAGCCCCGCACCGCAAGGATTTCATTCACGAAACGAGATTCCCTGTAAGCGTCCTATCAAGCGCCTCTAGTCGTAAGCGTCGTAGCTGTATTACCCGCGACGCTTATGACGGAACCTGAATCTAGCAAAAGCGACGAATTTCTAAATGCCGACGTGCTCGGGCGCGTGAGGGTCAGGCCGGAACATCGTGAGAGGATGCTCGACGCGTTCGAAGACGGCGCGATGAGCGGACAGGCCTTCGCCATCCGTCATGGCATCAAGGTGCAAACCTTCGCCTCGTGGATGCAGAAGCGGAGGAGGTTGCGCATGCCAGCCAAATCCAATGCCCGCAGCACTCACACCCCACCCCTTGAAGTGGTGTTCACCGGCGGAGCGTTCGTCAGGATCGGTTCGGAAAGCCAGATCGGCCTTCTCAAAACTTTGCTCCGGGAATTGCCATTCTGGGCTTCACCTCACAGGCCAAGGTGTGGGTCTGCCTGGAGAGATGTATCTGTGACGCCCTAAGAAAGACAACTCAATGCCTGAAGTGGCGGTGACCCGTGAAGACCATCGCCATACCTGCTGCATCGGCGGCCGCGATCACTTCCTCATCGCGCACCGATCCACCCGGCTGGATGCAAGCGGTGGCGCCCGCGTCGATGGCGGACTGCAGGCCGTCGGCAAAAGGGAACATCGCATCGGAAGCGACAACGCAACCCTTGAGGTCGAGACCGGCTTCCTTGGCTTTCCAGATCGCGATGCGTGAGGAATCCACCCGGCTCATTTGCCCAGCCCCAATGCCGAGCGTCCTATCCGCGAGGGCATAGACGATGGCGTTGGATTTCACGTTTTTCACGATGCGCCACGCAAAACGCATCGCGCGGATTTCCTCCTGTGTGGGCGGCCGTTTGGTGACAACCTTGCTTTCCAAATCATCGAGACCCAGCGCGGTGTGGTCGCGATCCATCACCATCAGGCCGCCAGGGCTGGAACGGATCACCGGCGCTTTTTTCGCGCTCAGGTAGGCATCGTTCATTTTCATCAAGCGCAGGTTTTTCTTCTTTTGTAGAAGTGCGCGCGCATCGGGTTCGAAGTCAGGGGCGATGATGACATCGGTGAAAATTTCCGAAATCACGCGGGCGAGTTCCAGCGTGAGCGGGCGGTTGATGACGATCACGCCGCCGAAGGGAGCCTGACGGTCGGTCTCGAACGCCTTCTGCCACGCGACGCGGAGATTTTCATCGTCCTGGCCGACACCGCACGGGTTCGTGTGCTTGAGGATCGCCACGGTGGGACGCACAAAATCGAGAATCAGGTCGGCGGCGGCCTCGATATCGATGATGTTCGTATAGCTGAGTTCCTTGCCCTGGAGCTGGGTGAAGCAGGAGGCGAAATTTCCGTAGAGCGAGCATTTCTGGTGCGGGTTGTCGCCGTAGCGCAGCTCTTGCTCCAACGGCAGGCTCAGGGAAAAGGAGCAGCCGGTTCCTTGGCGGCATTGGCCGAGGTAGTTCGTAATCGCGCCGTCGTATTGGGAGGTGCGGAGGAAAACTTTCACCGCAAGCTGCTCGCGCAGACCCTTCGTGGTGTCGCCGCCGTTTTCGCGCATTTCCTCCAATACCACCGGATAATCGGACGGGGACACGATCACGGTCACATGCGAGTGGTTTTTCGCCGCGCTGCGCAGCATTGATGGGCCGCCGATGTCGATGTTCTCGATCGCCTCTTCCAGCGTCACGCCCGGCTTGGCGACGGTTTCCTCAAAGGGATAAAGATTCACCACCACGAGATCGATGGGCGGGATGCCGTGCTTCTTCGCATCGGCCACATGATCGGGATCGTCGCGGCGATGGAGAAGGCCGCCGTGCACCATGGGGTGGAGGGTTTTGAGCCGACCTTCGAAAAGCTCCGGTGCTCCTGTGTAGTCGGAAACGTCGGTCACCTTCAGACCGGCATCGCGCAGCGCCTTCGCCGTGCCGCCGGTGGAGAGGAGTTCCACTCCCATCTCCGCGAGTCCCTGCGCGAATTCGACCAGACCTGTTTTATCGGAAACGGAAAGCAATGCTCTTGTGATAGCCATGATGTGTTTTGGGTGAAACCCGGCGACGGAGACCGTCCCGGACACGCCCCCCGTATCGAACCCCCTCCCGGCACGCAAGCGGGAATCCGTGTGGTTCTTATCAGGTCTCGGAGTGGCGCTTGATTTGGAACAGAATGTTCCGGTTCTTTATCCAGACACCCCGGTAATCAGGCAGGCACCGTCGGCAAAGCGGAAGGTGATGTTTTTTCCGCATAGGGAGGCACCATGTATGCGGGCATCCTCTTTAGGCGAGGCGGCAGGACGGGGATCGAGCGAGAGCGCCTCGCAGATCACGCGTTGGGCACGCACCGGCAGTTTCCCGAAATCCTCTCGCGCGGTGCCCTCAACGATGACAGGCAGCCTCTCGATGGGATCGGCGGCATAGCCTGTGGCTGCGTCTGGCACGGCCTCAACAAAGGGCAAATAGGGTTTTATGTCATAGATCGGCGTGCCATCGACGAGATCGACGCCGGAAAAGTGAAGGGCGGGGGGGGCTATGCCGCCTTCCGTTTCCCATGAGATGCGATCCAGCTTCACCAGCGAAAGCCCGAGTCCGTTCGGACGGAAAGTGGAGCGGCTGGCAAAGACGCCCACCCTCTCATTCCCGCCGAGACGTGGCGGGCGGACGGTGGGGTGCCAGCCGCTGTCCTCCGTTTTATGGAAACCAAAGATGAGCCAGACATGGGAAAACCCCTCAAGTCCGCGCACGGCCTCGGGGGAACGGTATCCGGGTGCGAACTCCAGAACACCCCACGCGGAAGGGCAAAGCCCCGGCTGCCGGGGCACGGCGAATTTCTCCCCGAAACACGTGCTCAGGAATCCGATGGGTTCGATCTCCATGCCTGTGGTTGAAACGAAAAATCCCCCCGCCCCGGAAGGAGCGGAGGGATGATCGGGTGAGAATTACTTGGTCTTGAAGTGGATACTGCTGCGCATGATGCCGTTTTCCTTGCGAGCGGTCCATTTCATGGAATCGAAATCGCCGCAGGCGGTGATGAGTTTGCGCATCTGTTCCTTGTTTGAATTGAAATCTTCAAGGGCGCTTTCCTCCGGGAAGATCTCGGCGGCGTTCTTATCCACCATGTCGAGCATTTCGCCAGCGTAGGTGGTGAGAGCGTTGAAGTTCACGCGGAATTCCACGCCATCACCCGCTTCGCCGCCAGCGGCCGCCTTGGACATGAGATCGGTGGCCTGCGTCTTGGAGGTGGAGGCAGCGACCCATTTGTCGCTGACAGTGACGGAGGGAAGGAAATCGTCCTGAAAGAACGGGAAGGAGAAGAACCATGTGGTCATGCCGTCCTTTTCAGAGCTGATCGGCTTCTGCATGGGCATTTTCTCGCCGGACATCTCGCTGACCTTCGCAAGCAGCGCGGTGGTGTGGCTGTTCACCTTTTGCCAGGATTCCTTGAGCTTCGCGCGATCTTTCACCGGGGCGAGCAGGGTCATGCGCGGGGCTTTTGCCTCGTCCACCACTGTTTGCGGAATGCCGGGGATGGCAGGCATGTTGCCTTTCAGATCCATGACGAAGGCCATCTCGTTGCCGAGCCCCTCGGACATGCTGCCGCTGAGCGCTCCGTAGAGGCCGACGAGATCCTCGCGGAACTGGGTGTCGAACATTTTGGTGTATTGCCTCATCTCCTCCATCTCGGGGGCTTCGATCTCAAGCTCGGCGAACTTGACCGTGGCGGCATACATTGTCTCGACGATGGCCTCTAGGTATTCGCCCATTTTCTCGTCGTAGGCGGCGTTGCTTGGGATATTGAGGAAAACCATGTTGTCGCTGCCATCGCCGAGATGGGAAAGGGTCGTTTTCGCGTCCCAATCGACGGCACCTTTATCGTATCCGCCGAAGCTCTCGATTTTCAGACCTTGCTCGGTGTAGGCGAGCATGCCGAGGTCGTTTGCTCCGCCGAGGGCGAGGAGATCCTTTTCGCGATCTGCCACGATCTGAAGCATACCTTCCAGATCGCGCGTCTCGCCAAGTCCGCCGCCACCGGAGATGCCGTCTCTCATGCCAAGGGCATAGGAGGAAATACCGCCAGCGGCCTCTACCATGGTGTCCCACATTTCCTTCTCGCCGTAGATGAGGGTCAGGAGCTTCTTGCCTGCATAGGAGTCTGCAAAATTCAGTGAGTCGGTGCCGACGAGCGAGTCTTTTGCGTCAGCAGCGAGTTTGAGGGATTCCTCGGAGCCGCCGATCATCATGACGACGTATTCGCCGACAGTTCCGGTGGCTACGATCAGGTTCTTTTTGCCCAGAGCCGCGATTATGCCGTCCACGCTCTTCGCGCCAATCTCTTCATCCAAGGATTCTCTTTCCGCTTCCATCATTTCGGCCATTTTCGCGCCCAGGAGCTTGTATCCGGCGAACTTCGCACCGCCCGCCTCGAACTCCACAGGTGCGGCCATTTCCCCTGCCATCGCAAACATGCCCATACTGCCATTTACGAGTTGCGCGGCTTGCTCAAGCTCACCCTCCTTAGCGCGGAGGGCGATGTAAAGAGGTGGCATCTCGGCCTTCTCCAATAGGGCGATGCCCGACTCGGAATCCTCGAGCATGTTCTTTAACAAACCTAGTTCCGTCTCCTCCGTCATGATCGCGGAAAACTCCTCCATATCGCCGGATTTGGCGTAAACCTGCGCGGCTTTGCCGAAAGCCTTCGCCTGGAAGTAGCCCATGCGGCGGTTCATAGTGAGAAGGTTTGCGGTTTGCTCACCGGTTGATTTTCCCATGGCGATGGTGATTTCCTGCCCGAGCAACATCCAAGGGCTCGGAGCCTCAACCATCCCTTCTTCCATCGGTGCTTCCTCAACCGCCAAGTCATCCTCGCCCTGCTCGGCCTCCGGCACGACTTCCTCTTCGAGGACATCTTCCTCGAGCATTTCCTCCTGAACATCCATCATGGCGGCACCTTGCATTTCCTCGAAAAATCCGTAGAGCTTGAGCGCCTTGAATTGCTCCGCCGCTTGCTCGACATTGTAAACGGACATCACCAGCTCGGTGTCCGCTGGCAAATGCTTCGCAAAGCCCAGCTTCGCCGCGCGCTCCTCGACACTGAGGCTCGGCGTAGGTGTCGGGGCTACCACTTCCTTCGCCTTTTCGACCACGGCCTCGACTGCGGAAGTTGCCTCCCCTGCGGTGTTTGCAGCCTCCTTGGGCTTTTCTTTGCACGAAACCGAACTGAGAACAAATGCCGATCCTAAACACCAAATTTTATATTTCATTTTCACGCAGCCAGTAAGAACTCCTGTCATAAACGATCAAGCCCCAAAAAAAACGATACAAAGAATTTACAATATACTTCCTTAAAATGCCGCCCTTGTCCGCCGGGTTGTGGTTTGACCTTTGGAAATCACGGCCTATGGAAAGGGCATGGATCTCTCCGACTTCCGAAAAGAATACTCCGCCCGCGGCCTGCGCCGCGAAGATCTCAGCGATGACCCGACGGAAGTCTTCGAAAAATGGTTCCAGCAAGCGACCGAACTCCAAGTCCACGAGCCGAACGCCATGACGCTAGCGACCGTTTCTCCCGACGGATTCCCCTCCCAGCGCACGGTGCTACTGAAAGCCTTCGACCGCAAAGGCTTCACTTTTTTCACCAACTATCACTCGCGCAAAGCGACTCATATCGCCGCCAACCCCGCCGTCTGCCTGCTTTTCCCGTGGGTGACGCTGGAACGTCAGGTCATCATCCAAGGACATGCCGAAAAAATCTCTGCCACGGAATCGCTCAACTATTTCACCACACGGCCCCGCGATTCGCAGATTGGCGCGTGGGTCTCCAATCAATCCGAAGTCATCACCTCGCGAAAAATCCTTTTGATGAAGCTCGAGGAGATCAAAAACCGCTTCAAAGACGGCGAGATCCCCCTGCCCTCTTTCTGGGGAGGGTTCCGGGTGGCACCCAAGACCATCGAGTTCTGGCAAGGCGGCCCCGCCCGTATTCACGACCGCTTTCTTTATACCCGCCAAGCTGACGGCTCCTGGTCCATAGATCGGCTCGCACCCTGATATGAAACATCTCCATTTCACGATCCTATCCTTCTTCATGTTTATCGTGGGTTGCGCGAAAAACCCGGAGGAAACGCCCGTCGGAAAAGACGATCCCGACTCCAAACCGCGGCTTGTGGGGCGGATCGCATCGATACCTGCGGATCGCAATTTCGTATTAATCCAATCCTACGGAACATGGAACGTGGCGACAGGCTCGATCCTCACCACCCAAGGCCCGGAAGGCCGCACCGCGAACCTTCTCGCCACCGGAGAAAAACTCGGACAATACGCTGCGGCGGACATCCGCACGGGCACGCTTGAGATTGGCGACGGGGTTTACACCATCGCGAAGCCACCCGAACAAAAAGAAACAGAAACCGAGCCAGCGCCTGAGCTGAAATCCGAACCCCCTGCCGGGAAACCGGCTGATGGAGGACCAAACCCTAGCGTGAGCGAACCAGCAGCGGCATCGGCACGGTGATCACTTGCATCCCTGCCGCTTGCGCCGCCATCACACCCGGAGGCGCGTCTTCGATCACGAGACATCTTTCCGGTACCACACCGAGAAGCTGCGCCGCCTTCAGAAAGATATCCGGATTAGGCTTTCCGTTTTTCACGTCATCGGCGGTCACCACCTCGTCGAACCAATCCGAACAATTCAGGAGCTTCAAGGTCTTCTCCACCACATAACGAGAGCCGCCAGAAGCTACTGCCAGCGGCATTTTTCCACTCAGGCTTTTTGCAAAATCAGCGACCTCATCGATAAGCTCGACAAGATGGAGCTTACGGAGAAATGCCTCGCGTTTCGCCAGGGCGATCGCTTCCGGATCAAGCTTCAGGCCATATTCGCTATTGATGTCCACCACGATGTCACGGGTCGGGCGACCACCCATCGCAAAAAACACATCCTCCTTGAAAATCCCCGCCGCGCCATGGGACGCAAGCGCCTCGCACCAAGCGTCGAAGTGCGCCGGCATGGAGTCCACCAATGTCCCGTCGCAGTCGAAAATGACCGCATCAAAACCCTCTTTCGGAAAATCTATCTTACCTACACTCGCCATGACGGCGCAGCAGGTATCGGCAGCCCGCAGACATTGCAAGGCTCTAACGGACTAAATTTCGCCCCAGGTATTGACCTAAATCCCTTCTTCCTCCTCTAGGGGAGCTTTCGGGAGTTTATCCACCTCTTCGAGGAGGTTCACGATCTCGACACCACGGACGGCGGAGGCATCGTGCTTGAAGCGCAGCACGGGGGTGGATTTCAGGACAACACGTTTCATCACCTCTTTCTGGATCGCTCCATGGGCTTTGTTCAACTTGTCGATCACAGGCTCGGCTGATCCGCCAATGACGCCGATCCAAACCCTGCCTTCCTTCAGATCTTGCGTCACCTCTACAGCGCTAACGGTGACAAGTTTCCCGTCCCATTCATAATCATGTTGAATCACCGTGGAAATTTCACGGCGAAGCAGTTCGTTGACTCGGTCGATGCGGCGGGACATAAAAAAGACTCAAGACTTGGAGACACAAGACACAAGAGAAGATTTAATCATTCGCGTTGGCAAAAGCCTTCTGACTTGTGTCTTGATGTCTTGTGTCATCAAAGCGTTTGCGCAACCTTTTCGAGTTTGTAGCACTCGATGATGTCGCCTTCCTGATATTCGTTGAACTCGCCGAGGCGGATGCCGCATTCGAAGTTGGTGCGGACTTCCTCGACTTCCTCGTGGAAGCGACGGAGCGTTGACATCTTGCCATCGAATACCGGGATCCCGCCACGGATGACGCGGGCGTGCGCCTTGCGGTGGATTTTGCCATCGGTGACAAAGGAACCGGCGGCCTTGCCCTTGTTGACCTTGAAGACCTGGCGGCACTCCGCGTGGCCGATCACCGTCTCGCGGGTCAGTGGCTCCAGCAAACCGAGCATCGCCTCGCGCACCTGGTCGATGAGTTCGTAAACGATGGAGTAGAGCTTGATATCAACCGCGGCGGCCTTCGCAGCCTTCACTGCCTTCGCCTCGACCTTGACGTTGAAGCCCATGATGATCGCGTCCGAAGAGGCGGCATAGGCAATGTCGGATTCGGTAACAGGCCCGGCGGCAGCGGTGATGAACTGGCAGTCCACCTTTGCGGACTCGATGGCGAGAATCGCTTTCTTGATGGCTTCAACGGATCCCTGCACGTCGCACTTGAGGATGATCTTGAGCTGATTTTTGCCGCCGCCGTCGTTCACCATCGAGAACAAGTCCTCCATGCGGTTGCGGTGTTGCGGTTTCAGGCGCTTCAGACGGAGTTCCTCCTGACGGTCGCTGGCGAGGGCTTTCGCCTCACGCTCGGTTTTCATTTCGGTGAGGTGATCGCCCACATGGGGAAGTTCCTCAAAACCGATCACCTCAACGGGCATGCCGGGAAGCGCGAATTTCACCTGTTCACCAAGATCGTTGATCAAAGAGCGGACTTTTCCTGCGAAGGGGCCGCAGATGAAAGGAGTGCCGATTTTCAGTGTTCCGGATTCTACGATGACCGTAGCGGTGGTGCCGCGGCCGGGCACCACCCGTGCCTCGATGACGCCCGCGCGGGCGGTGGCCTTGGGATTGGCGCGGAGTTCAAGAACTTCGGCCTGGAGGACGATCAGTTCGAGAAGATCATCCATCCCCTCGCCCTTCAGCGCGGAGATCGTGGCGAATTCCGTGTCGCCGCCGTAATCCGTAGTTTGCAGTCCTGCTTCCGCAAGCTGGCTTTTCACCCTCTCGATGTTTGCAGAGGGAAGGTCGCACTTGTTGATCGCGACGATGATTGTTTTACCCGCCTTCTGGGCATGCTTGATGGCCTCAGTTGTCTGTGGCATGATCCCGTCGTTGGCAGCCACGACAATGATGGCGATGTCGGTGATGTTCGCCCCGCGCTCGCGCATGTCGGAGAAAATGGCGTGACCCGGGGTATCGAGGAAGGTGATGAGCTGGTCGTTGTGGTTGACCTGATAAGCGCCGATGTGCTGGGTGATCCCGCCGGCCTCGCCGCTCACCACCTTGCTCTTGCGGTAGTAATCGAGAATCGAAGTTTTTCCATGATCGACGTGCCCCATGATCGTGACGATCGGCGGGCGCACCTTGAGAAGATCCTCTGGTTCGGATTTCGGAGCTTCCGGCTCGACGATGACCTCTTCAACCTTGTGGAAACCCTTGTCTTTGTCGCGCTTTTCGCGCTCGAAAGTGAAACCGTGGATTTCGCAAACTTTCGCAGCGACATCGGGCTCGAGCGGCTGATTCGGTGCAGGGAATACGCCGAGCTTGATGAGATCGGCCATCACATTGAACGGCTTCAGACCAAGACGGGCGGCGAGATCGGGAACAAGGATAGGCGGCTTGATGACGATCAGTTTCGGATCGTCGGATTCAACTTCTTCGCTAGCTGCTTCAATTGGAGCAGGTGCCGCCACCGGAGCGATATCCGTGCCTTTGATAAAATTCGGATCTTCAACAGGTTGATCGAGGATCTTGGAGATACCGCCAATGATCTTTTTCGCCGCTGGCTGCTGCTTGCGAATCTTAGGCTTCCCCTCATCCGAGAAAAGGTCTAGCGCGTTGGCCTTCGCCTGGTCGAGCTTGCTGGGTTCAACCACGATTTCCGTTACGATTTTCTGGCGTTGCCTCCGTGACGGTTTCTTCGAGTCATCGATCAAATCGAGGACTTTACTGGGTTCTTTCGAGGGATTGTCGCTTTTTTTGGGCATCCGGCTATCTGGAGTGTTTGTGGCGGGCGGTGTAATAAGTAAAGAGGGCAAAGGTTGATTAGACAGTGGTAGCGTCTCCTGCGACGATGGAGTTGGCGCGGGCAAGGATCGCATCCGCTTCCACT
Organism: Verrucomicrobiota bacterium; assembly: GCA_046051965.1. Classification (GTDB taxonomy): domain Bacteria; phylum Verrucomicrobiota; class Verrucomicrobiia; order Verrucomicrobiales; family Akkermansiaceae; genus Luteolibacter. The sequence continues at coordinate 106,151 of JBJONG010000002.1, read as the reverse complement.
TCGGTGATTTCCAAGGCGCCCGCCAGGAAATCGGCGGGCATATCAATGATCATTTCAGCGCTGACTCCGCCGATAAGAGTGAGTTTCGCGGCCAGTTCATCGGTGATTCCGAGTTGCTCGCCGAGTGAGTGGGCCACGCCGCCGATCTTGTCGCGGAACTGTTCTTCCTTGGTCTCGTCCCGGCGAACCTGCACATCCCAGCCCATGAGGCGGGAGGAAAGACGGGCGTTCTGACCTTTGCGACCGATGGCCTTGCTGAGATCTTCTTCACTGACCGTCACGTTGACGATTTTTTCGGCTTTGTTCACGGAAATGGTGATCAATTCGGCGGGTTTGAGCGCCTCGCGCACGAGTTCGACCGGATCCTCGCTCCAGCGGATGATATCAACCTTCTCGTTGTTGAGTTCGCGGACGATGTTTTTGACGCGGGCACCTCGCATGCCGACGCAGGCTCCGACAGGATCGACCTTCGGATCGTTGCTCCAGACAGCTACCTTCGTGCGGAAACCGGATTCGCGGGCGATGGCGCGAATCTCGACGGTATGGTCGGAGATCTCGTTGACCTCGGCCTCGAACAAGCGGCGGACGAAATTCGGGTGGCTGCGCGAAAGAATGATTTCCGGCCCACGACCCTCGTTTTCCACGGCCAACACGTAGCAGCGGATGCGGTCGCCGATGTTGTAATCCTCGCCTTGAACCCGCTCCTTGTTCGGCATGATGCCCTCGAATTTACCGAGGTCGATCATCACATCGTTGCGCTCAAAACGACGGACTGTTCCTGAAACGATATCCCCCGCCCTGTCCTTGAACTCCTCATAAATCATCTCCTTCTCCGCCTGGCGCAAACGCTGCATCATGGTCTGCTTCGCGGTCTGCACGGCAATGCGTCCGAAGTCCTTGGGCGTGACATTGAACTCCAATTTGCCTTCAAGCCCGATGCTCGGATCTTTCTTCTGGGCGACGGTAAGGGGCACCTCGTTGAACTTGTCCTGATGGTCGTCGTCCGCCACCACGGTCAGTGAGGCGAAAATTTTGGTAGTTCCCTTTTTCGTATCCACTTCGGCACGCAGGATCTCAATCGCATCGGCGCCGGGAACCATTTTCCGGTAAGCGGAAACAAAGGAAAATTCAAGCGCGGCGACGATCTTGTCGCGATCGATGCCTTTCTCTTTTTCGTAGTATTCGATGAGTGCGACGATGTCGTTGGTCATGATGGCAGGCAGTGTTCTTGGATTTCGCGCTGGGCGTTGGAGGATGTCTGTTTACGAGACTTCCATAGACGCAAAAGAGTGGGCTTTTGACCCACTCTCCGTTTCACAGAGCTTGTTCGTTGCCGATTCAATAGCGGAGCCTGCACGGGCTTGCAAGCCGAAAGTCGCGGGTGAGATGGATCAAGTGAATGACCCGATCCATCGACGGACTTATGATCAAACTCAGATCGCTGGGACCTTGGATTTGAGCAGGTATCCGGCGACCCAGCCTTCCTCTCCCCCGTTATTTCGGCACCAATGCCAGCCGTGGATTTCCTTGATGGAGGTGATCGCGTCGCCACGTTTTACCTTGAGCACGGTGGGATCGAAATCCTCCAATGCCGCCCAGCGGTCTTCGCCCAGTGGCTCCAGGATGTCGGCAGGGACGTAGCCGTTTCGCCCGCTGGAGTCACCGACCCAGATCCAGCCGGGCCATGCGCGGTCGGCGGGGCCGCTGGTGACTTCCTGACCCGAAGTTAGATGCAGTGCGTGGGTATCGCGCTCCTCGTAATCGGCGTTCGCAATGAACTGGTTGGTTTGCGTTTCCATGGGAAAAATCACTCGGCTGCCACCGTTTCGATGTCACGCTCCGCTTCGCCGTCGGGACGGGTGCTTTCGAAGACGAGTTCCTCGGCACCCTCTTTCCGGGCAACCTTGACGACATCCCCCGTTTTGACCGTGCCGCGCAACAAGGCCTCGGCCAGCGGATCTTCCAGGAAACGTTCCACCGCGCGGCGCATCGGACGCGCACCATAGGCAGGATCGAAGCCTTTCTCGGAGAGCAGGTCGCGGGCTTCCGGGGCAAGGGTCATGACGATCTCCTTTTCCTTGAGGCGCTTGACGAGCTTGGAAACTTCCAGATCGACGATCTGGTTCAGATCCACCTTCTCCAGCATGTGGAAGACGACGACGTCGTCGAGGCGGTTGAGGAACTCCGGTTTGAAATAACGCTTCGATTCCTCAAGGATCTTCTCCTTCATGCCCTCGAAGTCGGATTCGTCCGCGTTCATCGCGCCGAAACCGAGAGAGGTCTGGCGCTTGATCGTGGAGGCACCTACGTTCGAGGTCATGATGATGATCGTGTTGCGGAAATCGATTTTCCGGCCCAGGGAATCGGTCACCGTGCCGTCTTCGAGAATCTGGAGCAGCAGGTTCATCACATCCGGGTGGGCTTTTTCGATTTCATCGAAAAGCACGACCGAATACGGGCGACGGCGGACGGCCTCGGAAAGCTGGCCGCCCTCCTCGTAGCCTACGTAACCGGGAGGCGAGCCGATGAGGCGGCTGGCGGTGAATTTCTCCATGTATTCGGACATGTCGATCTGGATCAGCGCCTCGGCATCGCCGAACATGAACTCGGCGAGGTTGCGGGCGAGGTAGGTTTTCCCGACACCCGTTGGACCGAGGAAAAGGAACGAGCCAATGGGGCGCTTCGGATCCTTGAGGTCGGCGCGGGAGCGGCGGAGCGCCTTGGAAATCGCGATGACCGCCTCGTTCTGGCCGATCACGCGGCCTTTCAGCTCGTCCTCCATTTTCAGGAGTTTTTCCGTCTCCTTCTGCTCCATACGCTGGAGCGGCACGCCCGTCCATTTCGAGACGACCGCCATGATATCCTGATCGTCCACGACCACGACCTTCTCTTCGGAAGAGGCACGCCATGCCTTTAGGGTTTCCTCCAGGTGCTTCTTGGCCTGTTTCTCATCATCGCGGAGCGCGGCGGCTTTCTCGAAATCCTGCGCAGAGATGGCGGCGACTTTCTCGCGATTGATTTCCTCGATTTTGAGTTCCGCTTCCTTGATTGATGGCGGACGGGTCAGCGTGCCGATCCGGGCGCGGGCTCCTGCCTCGTCGAGGACGTCGATCGCTTTGTCCGGGAGGTAGCGCGCGGTGAGATAGCGCGAGGTGAGCTTCACCGAGGCATCGATGGCTTCGGGCGTGTATTGGGCCTTGTGGTGCGCCTCGTATTTGTCGCGCAGTCCCTGGAGGATGAGGATGGCGTCTTCCACGGAGGGCTCGTCCACTTTCACCTGTTGGAAACGGCGCTCGAGGGCGGAGTCCTTCTCGATGTATTTGCGGTATTCGTTGAGCGTGGTGGCACCGACGCATTGCAGCTCGGACCGGCTGAGGGCGGGTTTGATGATGTTCGAGGCATCCATCGCACCTTCCGCAGACCCCGCACCGACGATGGTGTGCAGCTCGTCGATGAAAAGGATCACGTTCTTCACCTTGCGGATCTCGTCCATCACCGCCTTGATGCGCTCCTCAAACTGGCCGCGGTATTTCGTGCCGGCCACCATCAGCGCGAGATCGAGGGTGATCACACGCTTGTCGCGGAGCAGCTCGGGGACGTTGCCGGTGACGATTTCCTGAGCCAAGCCTTCAACGATGGCCGTTTTACCAACCCCAGCCTCACCGATGAGAACCGGGTTGTTTTTCGTGCGTCGGCAGAGGATCTGGATCACACGCTCGATTTCGCTCTCGCGTCCGATGACTGGGTCGAGTCCGCCTTCCTTGGCGAGTTTGGTAAGATCCCTGCCGAACGCTTTGAGCGCCGGGGTCTTGGTCTTGCCTTCCCCCTCGCCATTGTCGGCGGCCTGTGGGCTTTCATCCTCGAAGCCCGCCATGTCGTCATCCTCATCGTCGTCATCCTCATCCATGTCGTCAGGTGAGAAATTCGGATCAATCTCGGCGAGGATCTCGTTGCGGGTGCGTTGGATATCCACATCGAGGCGCTTGAGCACCCGGGCGGCGACACCTTCGCCCTCGCGCAGCAGTCCGAGCAGCAGGTGCTCGGTGCCGACGTAGGAATGGTTGAGCGCCTTCGCCTCCTTGTTGGCGAGGGCGAGGACTTTTTTCACGCGCGGCGTGTAGGGAATATTCCCGGGAGTTTTTTGCGGCGGACCGGAACCAACCTCTTTCTCGACCTCCATGCGGACGGCCTCGAGTTCAAGACCCATGCGCTCCAGAACGTTCACGGCAACGCCTTGTCCGAGCTTGATGAGGCCGAGCAGCAAGTGCTCAGTGCCGACGTAGGCATGGTTGAAACGATCGGCCTCCTTGCGGGCGAGAGCCAGCACCTGTTGCGCTCTTGGTGTGAAATTGTTCATTCGTTTTCGGGGTTGCCGCCTTCGGGGAAGCGGTCTGGTTCGGTATCGTTGGAAATACGTTTATCAGGGATATCGAGGGATTGCAAACGGGAGCGCATGATTTCCGCGCGGATCGAATCGCGGTGATCGGGCGAGAGTTTCATCCCAGCATGTAGCTGGAGGTGTGCCTGCTGTATGTCCATCAACAAGGTATCGCAGAGATTTACCGTATCAGCAGGGAAAAAGCCTAGGTTGCCGCCGAGGCGAAGCAACGATAGGTGGTTGAGCGCTTCCTTGGAATCGATGAGATGCGCGTGCCGAAGCACCCCGTAAGCGCGACCGATCTTGTCGGCGACCATGTGTGGATCGTCCTGCATCAGTTTCTCGCGGGCGTTCTGCTCGTGACCGGCGACCTGCGCGATGACCCGCTCCAGCCGCGTGATGATCGTTTCCTCGCTCTCGCCGAGTGTGGATTGGTTCGACATCTGGTAGAGATTTCCCAGCGATTCCGTGCCTTCGCCGTACAACCCTCGCACCGCTAGGCCGATCTTCGCGACTGCCTGCAGCACCGGGCCAATCTGGTCGCTGAGGACGAGGCCGGGCAGGTGCAGCATCGCCGAGGCCCTGAGGCCGGTGCCGAGGTTCGTCGGGCAGGTGGTAAGGTAACCGAGAGTGGGGTCGAAGGCATACTCCAATTTCTTCTCCAGCTCGCTATCCAGCGCGGACAGCGATTCGAAAGCCTCACTTAGCCGCAGGCCGGGGCGGATCGCCTGCATTCGGAGGTGATCCTCCTCGTTGATCATGATGGAGAAACTCTGCCTCCGCTCGATCACCGCCGCCGAGCCCTCGCCGCGCGCCGCGTGTTCGCGGGAAATGAGATGGCGCTCCACCAGAACCTGCTTCTGCACCGGGGTGAGATCGCCCAGTTCGCGCGAAAAGGCATCCTTCATCGCGGAAAGCTCTTCCACGGCCGGGCGCAGCACCGCGAGGGTCTCCGCCCTTTCCTCGCGTCTCGCCCAACCCGGAAAAGAGTGCCCGCGCAAATTTCTCGCGAGGCGGATGCGTGAGGTCAGGACGGCACCATGCTCGGTTTGTCCGCCTGTCATCCAGTCCGCAGGGTGGCGGATCAATGTCGAGAACCGCATCATTTGTTCACTTCATCGAGGGTTCGGATTTCATCGCGCAAGCCCGCCGCGATCTCGTAGCTTTCGGAAGCGATGGCCTGCTCCAGTTTCGTCCGCAGTTCCTCAAGGCGCTGGTTGCGGGTATGACTTTCCATCAACCCTTCCGGCACCTTGCCAATGTGGATGGACCCCTTGTGCATGCCCCGCAGCATGGGCGCGAGCTCCTCGGAAAACACGGCGTAGCAATTCCCGCAGCCGAACCTCCGAACCTTCCGCAGGTCATCAATGGAGAACCCGCAATCCGGGCAGATCTTCGCACCGCCGATCGGCCTTTCACGGCGTGGCGAGGGCGTTCCTTGCACGGCTTTCTCGAATTTCCCGAGCAGCATGTCCGCCAGAGAGAACCCTGTCGGATCGGTCACGCCTCGCTCCTTGGCACAGCGATCACACAGGCAGACCTTTTTCATCTGGCCTTCCGCAAGCTGCGTGAGGAACACGGTCGCTTTGCTGTCGCAGTAGTCGCACTTCATCGCTGGAAAAAATTAGCACATCACGCAAAAGGTGTCCCGGTGTTCATCGCAAGCTCATGGAACTCCTTGAGGAATTGCTTGGTGAGTTCTCCGGGTTTGCCTGTTCCGATGACCCGCCTATCGAGCGACACCACGGGGATCACCTCCGCCGCCGTGCCTGTCAGGAAACACTCGTCCGCGATGAAAATATCATACCGCGTCAGAGACCGCTCGATCACTTTCACGCCCAGTTTCGCAGCGATCTCGAGGATCACCGCGCGGGTAATCCCATCCAGCGCGCCGTCGGAAATCAGCGGAGTCAGAAGCTCGCCGTTCTTAAAAAGGAAGAGGTTGTCTCCGGTGCATTCCGCCACGTAGCCCTGCTCGTTGAGCATCACCGCTTCCAGCGCCCCGCCCTGGATCGCCTCCACCTTGGCCATGATGTTGTTCAGATAGTTCAGGCTCTTCACCTGCGGCATCAGAGCACCGGGCGCCGGGCGGCGGGTGGCGCAGGTGATGATCGCAAGACCGTTCTGGTAATGCTCTTCAGGGTAAAGCTTGATCGTCGAGGCGATGATGAACATCGAGGGCTTCGGGCAAAGATAGGGATTCAGGCCAAGCTCCCCCGCCCCGCGCGTCACCACCAACCGGATGTAACCGTCGCGAAGCCCGTTCGCCGCCACCGTCTCGCAGGTGTATTTGCAAACCTCCTCCTGCGTCCACGGCATGTTCAACAGGATCGCCTTCGCGGAATCAAACAAGCGGTGGATGTGCTCCTCCAAACGGAACACCCGCCCGTTGTAGAAACGGATCCCCTCAAAGATCCCGTCCCCATACAACAACCCATGGTCGAAAACCGAAATTTTCGCCTCATTTTCATCCACCAACTTGCCTTCTAACCAGATTTTCATGTGTTCGATGCGCAAATCCTAGGCTTCCGGTTTCCCGTGGCAAGCGACAGATGGAGAAATCTTACTCCCTCGAAGTTCGATGTTGGATATTCGTTTTTTGGCATTCAATGTCGGGCCATGCTCCAGACCACCGCCGACCTCAAAGCCCTACTCCTCAAAAAATCCGTCCGCACCGGAACCTTCACCCTCGCCTCCGGCAAGCAGTCCGACCTCTACATCGACTGCCGCGTCACCGCCCTCGATCCCTTCGGTGCAGCCCTGATCGGCGATCTCGGCTGGCATGCCGTCCGTTCCAAGATTCATTCGGAAAAACTCTCCATCCAGTCCATCGGCGGAATGACCCTCGGGGCCGACCCCATCTCCCTCGCCATCGGCATGGCCTCCGCCCGCCAGCATCCGGACGAAGCGCTCCAGGTTTTCACCGTCCGCAAGGAACCGAAAGGCCACGGCGCGGGGAAACAGATCGAGGGCAACTTCGCCCCCGGCCACAATGTGATCGTCGTCGATGACGTCATCACCACCGGCGGCTCCACCCTGAAAGCCATCGACGCCATCGAGCGCGAGGGCGGCCACGTGAAATTCTGCATCGTATTGGTGGATCGCGAGGAAGGCGGCCGCCAGGCCATCGAGGCAAGGGGCATCCACGTGATCCCGCTGTTCACACGGACGACGTTGCTGGGCTAGCCCGTCTTCGAAAATAGCCCAATGCTTCAGCATTGGGTTACCAACACCCAAAAGCCAAGCAGTCCCCCGGGGACGAAAGAATCACCGCCACACATCCCGTTATCGCACAACCCTTCCGCCATCAGCCGTCTCACCTCATCCACGCCGCCGGATCCAAGCCGTAGAACCGGCTCAACTCCGCGTAGAGTTCGGGACGCTTCCGTTTCAACTGCATCGGTTTCTCGAAAAACGTTTCCGTGGCGACGGCGAAAAACTCGGCGGGATTCGTCGCGCCGTAGGGGGCGATCAGCGTCCGCTTGCCCGCTTCCAGCATGTTGTGGAAATCCGCGTAGTTCTCGCTGAAAACCCGTGCCCAGGAACGATAGGACTCGCGGCAGGACAGCCCGGGCGCGCCGTCCGTCTGGCCGTCCTCGTGGTCGAGCTGGTGGGCGAACTCATGGAAGGCCACATTGCGGGCATCGTGGATGTTCCGCGCGCCCCGCTTCACGGAATCCCACGCAAGGATCACCGTCCCCGTCTCCCAGGATTCGCCGAGCCGGCTCACCCTGCTTTCCGTCACGATCCCGAGGGCATCCCGGGTTTTCCGGACGGAACTGAAAGTCGTAGGGTAGAGATAGACCGTCCTGAGTTCGGGATAAGGCTCCCCTTCCCGGTTCAGCACCAGCATGCAAGCCTGCGCCGCGACGGAGAGAACCATGTCTTCCGTCAATTCCAGCCCGTTGCATCCCTCGAAACGGGTCGATTCGATGAACCGCGCGATCCGCCCGTGGAGCGAAACCTTCAGTTCCTCCGGCAAGACAACATACAAGGGAACATCCCGCTCCAGCAGCTCCACCCACTCCTCCTTGAAAACCGCCCCGGCATCCTCCGAACCGGAAAATAGGGCTTTGATCGCGTTCCAAACCATCCGCGCCAGCCTGCGGGGGAAAGAGGGTTTTTTCAATCCGCAAATTACAACCGCTCATAGCAACGAATAGGCGATCCACAGCGGGAAAGAGCCCGAATTCAAAGAAGGACGTTACCCGCCGTAGGATGAGCCGGCTTATCTCCAAGCTTATCGTTTATGGGATCGAAACGCTCCAGACCGGCAACTTTTCCTGCTCTCGATCAACACATAGTGACTTGATAGGGCGAAATTCAACCCAAGGAATGCCGTCATGAAACCTGGATCCCAGAAATGCTGATGCTATGCTTGGTAGCGACGTATCGACGAGGTCGCAATCAAACGGTAGCGCATCTCGCTTTACTGAAACGATGCTAAAACGAAGTTGTGACGCTATCTCGTCATACCAGCAATAGAACGTCATGGTGCCGTGCAGCACGTCGCGTTGTTTGAGTGCATCACATCGGGCGACAACAACGGTTGAAATGAAAGCCTCGATGTCATTGGTCGTTAGAGCTTCCGCTTCCTCAGAGGTGACAGCAAAGCTCCACTGATTCTTTCTGGCTTCGGAGCAGACGTCCGCTGGTGAAACAACTACATCATCGTTCACTACATCAGGGAGCCACGCAGCGATTATAGTATTCATGGTTATGCCCTACAGAATTGATTCGTATCCACCATCTCGGTGATATCCGGAACGGAAGCTTCCCCGTAGAAAGGGAGAAATCGTTGGTAGATCAAGGATTTTAGCCGTAACGAGTACGCGTAGCAGGCTGACGGAGGGAGCGTTGGCTGAGAGGCGGCGTGATCATTTCTTCCATTTCTTATCCCGTGCCCTTTTCTCTGGATCGGCTGTTGCTGCTGGCAATTCGTCGTTGTAAGCGGAGCGAACAGTCCAGCGGAGGAGGCCGGCGATTTCCTTGGCTTCCTCCAGGAGTTCCCACATGCGTTCGGGAGAAAGCCCTGGATCCTGGAGGGCGGCTTTCACGGCGGCGTCGCGTTTCTGGAGGACGATGGAAGACAACATGCCGAGCGTCTCTTCTGCCGTCTGGAGGCCATCTTCGGCGTTAGCAGGCACAGCTCCCATTGCCTTATGGAGGGCTAGCTGCTCGCTCTTGCGAAGACCTGCAACAAAGGCGTTCACAGCGGCGGACGATCCGGTGTCAGGGGTGGCGGCAAGGATCTTTTCTAACAGGGCAATTCCCTCCATCCATGACTTCGCCTCGTGGAGGGTCTCAAACTGCTCGCGAAGGAAATGCTGGGCGGACGCGGAAGTGAGCGCGAGGTGGCAGAGGTAGCCGACAGTAGTATCCAAGGGAATGGGTTCCACGACCATCGTTTGCTCTTCCTTTAATCCACGTACAGGGCGCTGTGCCTGCAGCTTCGCCTTGCGGACGGCGTTCAAAATCCCTTCACGCAAAGGTTCCTTACCTTGACCGAGAAGAATGGAGACCATATTGAGTTGTTGGTCGCGGGCTTCGTGATCCCCCATCACGGCGAGGAGGTCGGTGCATTCGCGGGTGAGTTCGGTGCGGCCTTCCGCCGTTTCGAGGCGGCCGTTCTTCCGGGCGGATGCGATCTTGAAATCGAAGAAGTCCCGCGCGTCCGCCACCTGTTTCCGGAAGCCCTCGACGCCGTGCGCCTTCAGGTAGCTATCGGGATCATCGCCCGCCGGAAGCTCGACGACTTTCACGGAAAGCCCCTCGGGCGCGAGTTCGCGGAAGGCGCGCTCGCAGGCTTTCACGCCCGCGTTGTCGGCGTCGAAACAAAGCACCGCCGTCTGGGCGTAGCGTTTCAGGATGCGCGCGTGCTGAGACGTGAATGCGGTTCCGAGCGGGGCGATCGCGTTCTCCACTCCGCCCTCGTGGCAGGCGATGGCGTCGATCTGGCCTTCGCAAAGGATCACGGCCTTTTCCTTGAGGATCGCCTTCTTCGCGCGGTCGAGGGCGAAGAGGACGTTCGATTTCTTGAAAATGTCGGTCTCCGGCGAGTTGATGTATTTCCCGGAACGCGGGTCTTCCTTGAGCTGCCGCCCGCTGAAGGCGATCACGTCGCCGACCTCGTTGCGGATGGGAAACATCAGCCGGTCGCGGAAGCGGACGTAGATGCCGTTGGCGGGCCTGTCCTCGTCCTTCAGCGAGGCGAGGCCGGAGCCAACGAGATCCTTGCCGGTGAAATTTTTCGACCGCGCCCAGTCGAGGAACACCTTCGGGTTTTCCGGCATCCAGCCGATCTCCCAGCGCTCCGCCATCTCGCGCCCGAAGCCGCGGCTTTTCAGGTAATCCCGCGCGTGCTGGCACTGCGGATCGGTCTTCAGTAGTCCGTGGAAAAACGCCGAAGCCTCGCGGTGGAGATCCATCAGCTTTCCGCGCGAGCGTTTCGCGGCGCGCGCATTGGGATCGTCCGGCTCCTCCTCAAGATGCACGCCCGCCTTTGTGGCGAGCCTTTTCAGCGCATCCATGAAAAGCAGCCCCTCGTGCTCCATGATGAAGCCGATCGCGTTGCCGCTCTTGCCGCAGCCGAAGCAGTGGAAGAACTGCTTGTGCGGGCTGACGTTGAAAGACGGCGTTTTATCGTGGTGAAAAGGGCAGTTCGCCTTGTAGCCGGTGCCCGCGCGTTTCAGTGGAATATAGGAGCCGATGAGATCGACGATGTCGGTGGAGGCCAACACCCGCTCAATGGTTTCCTTTGAAATCAGTCCCACGGCTCAGCTCACTTTCTCGGAAGGTTTCCCGCGTCCGAGCTTCTCATCCAGAATATGCCACTGCTCGCGGCTGACGATGTAACCGATGCACCCCTCCCGCCCGCAGAGACAGGGATGATCCTCATAGCACTCCACATCGAAACCGTAATCGAAGGTCAGCTCCTCACCTTCCTTGATATCGTGCAGGGCGTGGATGAAAATCCTTTTCCCCTGGGATTGAGCCTCGCAGTTCGGGGCGCAGGAATGGTTGATAAGGCGGGCGGTGTTCCAAGGGACGTTGCCATCGAGATCCCATTTATCGGTGAGGTTGAAAATATAAACCGCCGCGTCGCCGCTCTTCTCGGCATGCTCCTGCTGTTTCGTGCCGCGCCTGCCGCTCTCCTCCTTGTCGATCAGCTCACCGAGGTATTCAATGATGCGCTCGTCCGCCTTGATGTCGCGGGTAGCGTAAACACCACTGCCGTGAATGGAGGAACCACGCACCTCGCAGAGATCGCTTTGCCCGCGCTTCCAGAGTGCCAGCAGTTTCCTGTGCAATTCCGTATCGCTGATGCCTTTGTTACCCTTTGCCATGCGCGCGATCCTTACTTGATCTGCCTTTTTTCCAAAGGAGGAAGTTCGAGATTCATGGGCAAATTCACAAAAAGGCTGCGAAGGTCGTTGACCGTAACTCCGGCGCCGTCGATGAAAGTCCAGTCTTCCCTGCCCTTGTCGGTGACAGCCACCTGAAAGCCCGTGCTCTCGATGATCACGGCGATGGGATCGCCTTTGAGGTGGGTGCGGAATTTCGTAACTGTTGGCACCAGCACCAGCCACTTCGTATAACGCAGCCTCTCGATGCTTTTCCCGTCAACAACCTCCACCACCTTTCCCGGATAAACCTCGAACGCGCGCGGTTGCCCCTGCGGCGAAAAATCGGTGATGGAGATGCCCTGCTGGAGCATCTGTTTCGCCACGCCGTCGATCTGCGCCTGGAGCTTGTCCATGCCGCCCATGCGCCTTGCCGCCCGTTCTTTCCACATCGGATACATGCGCTCACCCGCCACCTGATATCGCCCCATCACCACCTCTTTGCCAAGATCCGCCACAGCCTTGACCGCGGATGAAATGATCTCAGGCGGGGGGACTTCCGTGACCGTCTCCTCGGAGAGATTCTCCGCAGGAAGCAACGCCGTGAGCGCCAGAAGCAAGATCAGGTATTTCATACACAGAGCCATACGCCGCGTGATTTCCCAGTCAACCACCAAGCTAAGGAACGATTGCGCTTTGTCATCCGCGTGGCTTGGTTTATCCACTTCCCCATGACACAGCTTCGCAACGTCAATTTTACAGTCGTCCGCCTCGCCGTGGTCGGATTCATCATTGTGGTCGGGGTTTTCACAAGTTTCTACACCGTATCGGCCGATTCCCAAGCAGTGGTGATGCGTTTCGGAAAACCAATCGGAGCCAAAGGGCCCGGCCTTCATTTCAAGCTCCCCTTCGGCATCGATAGCGCACTCAACGTGGAGGTCGAGCGGCAGCTTAAGCAGGAGTTCGGTTACGGAACCGAAGGAGCTACGAACGAGTGGCAATACTCTGATCCCGGCGAGCAGGAACTGGAGAAATCCATGGTCACCGGCGATCTCAACGCCGCACTGGTCGAGTGGGTCGTACAATATCGTATCGACAATCCCGAGCAATACCTCTTTGCCGTCCGGGAGCCGGACGCCACTCTGCGTCACCTTTCCGAAAGCGTGATGCGCGAGATTGTCGGCGACCGCACAGTCGATGAGGTCATCACCGTCGGGCGGCAGGAAATCGAGGCCGTCGCGTCCGCCAAGCTCCAAGCCGCCACCGCCGCCTACGAGATGGGTCTGCGCATCGAGCAGGTGCAGCTCAAGGACGTGAATCCACCACGCGCCGTGCAATCCTCCTTCAACGCCGTCAACCAAGCCCAGCAGGACAAGGAAACCGCGATCAACATCGCGAACGGCGAATACAATAAGGAAATCCCGCGCGCCCGGGGCGAGGCCGACCGCATGATCTCCGCCGCCGACGGCTACGCCAAGAAACGCGTCAACGAGGCCGAAGGCGATGTCGCCTCCTTCGAGGCGCTGCTGGTTGAATATACCGCCGCTCCGGAAGTCACCCGCCGCCGCCTTTACCTCGAAACCATGTCCGAGATCCTACCCAACCTAGGCAAGACCATCATCCTCGACGAGGAGGCGAAAGGTCTGCTCCCCCTGCTCAACATCAACGGCAAATAACTCCCGATCTTTCCATGAAACGTATCAGCCTCACCCTTGCCACGCTGGCCTTCGCCGCCATCGTTTTCATTTTCTACATCTGCTCCTACACGGTCTCACCCATCGAACAGGTGATCATCACCCAGTTCGGGGAGCCGCAGGGCGAACCGGTCACCGAGCCCGGCCTCCATTTCAAGAAGCCCTTCATCCAGGTGGTCAACCGCATCCCGAAAAACATCCTCCCGTGGGACGGCAACCGCACCGAGATGCCCACCAAGGACAAACTCTACATCGCCGTCGATTGCTTCGGACGCTGGCGGATTACCGATCCGCTCGAATACTTCCGCCGCCTCCGCAACGAGCGCTCCGCCGCCTCGCGCATTGAAGACATCATCGGCTCAGCCACCCGCAGCATCGTAGGCAAACACGACCTCATCGAAATCGTCCGCACAGACAAAGACCGCACCCCGGTGAAGGATGAAGCACTTGAGGAAATGACCGATGGCCAAGCCGGCAACATCGGAGTCCTGCCGAAAATCCGCAAAGGCCGCAACGTGCTTGAGGACGAGATCATGGCCGACGCCGCGCCCAAGCTCAAGCAGCTCGGCATCGAGCTGCTCGATGTCCGCTTCAAGCGCATCAACTACAACCCCTCGGTCGTCGAGAAAATCTACGGACGCATGACTTCCGAGCGACAGCAGATCGCCTCGAAATTCCGCTCCGAAGGCGAAGGCGAGGCCGCCCGCATCCTGGGCAACAAGGAACGAGATCTCAACGGCATCTCCTCCGAAGCATACAAGAAAGTCCAAACCATACGCGGCCAAGCTGACGCCGAAGCATCGAAAATCTACGCCCGCGCCTACGGCCAGAACCCCAAGGCCGCCGAGCTCTACGAATTCATCAAGACCATGGAAATGTATCGCAACACCATCGGCAAGCAATCCACCCTAGTGCTCTCCACAGACTCCGACCTGTTCAAGTTTCTGAAATCCTCGGATGCGGCGGAGGGAGAGAAGTAGCTGGGGGGGAAAAAATCCTACCCATGTGAGGCCGGCTAGTGTTACTTCTGTTTGGCGGAGAAACTCAATTCTCCGTCAAAATCTTCAAACCCGACAATGACCAAACCAATGAACATCCTTTGTCTCAAATGTAACAAACGCCTAGACTACAGGGCGCTGCCCGCGCCATGCATCCTGGATTTGAGCGAATAATCATCATTCGCAATGGATCGCCGCTATGAAAATTCACTCTTGCCCTCCCGAATTAAACTGCTGCCCACTGCGTAAGGGGGCACTAACCCTTTTTTCTCGCATACCGTGCTCGGACTATTCTACTGTCATCCGACACCCTTGAATTGTTGCCCATGAAAGCCGTAATACTAGCCGGTGGCCTCGGAACCAGAATTTCTGAGGAAACGCACCTAAAACCCAAGCCCATGATCGAGATCGGTGGTATGCCGATCCTATGGCATATCATGAAAATCTACTCTTCCCATGGCGTCAACGACTTCATCATCTGCTGCGGATACAGGGGCTATCTGATCAAAGAATACTTCGCGAACTACTTCCTGCACATGTCAGATGTTACCTTTAACATGTGCAATAACTCCATGGAAGTGCATCAGAAGAATGCAGAACCATGGAAAATCACGGTTGTCGATACGGGCGATCAAACCATGACGGGAGGCCGAATCAAGCGCGTCGCTCGCTACATCGATGGGCCATTTTGTTGCACCTACGGCGATGGAGTAGGCGACATCGACATCACAGCACTGATTGATTTTCATCAGCGTTCCGGACGGCTCGCTACACTAACCGGTGTCCAGCCTCCTGGTCGCTTTGGCGCGATCGATCTTGATGAAGATAAAGTGCTTTCCTTTCAGGAAAAACCCCAAGGCGATGGCTCATGGATCAATGGCGGCTTCTTCGTCCTAGATCCTGCCGTTTTCGATCTTATCCCCGGTGACTCGACTGTTTGGGAAAAGCAACCTCTGGAGAGCCTTGCGAAACAAGGCGAACTAGGCATCTTTCGTCACCAAGGATTTTGGCGCCCCATGGACACCCTACGCGACAAGGTGGAGCTCGAAAACCTCTGGGATTCACAAAACGCGCCGTGGAAAATCTGGTAAGTTGGTATGTCTTCACTGCAATCAGCATATCAAGAAAGACGCGTTCTTGTGACAGGCCACACCGGTTTTAAAGGTGCGTGGGTGACTCAATGGCTGCTTGATATGGGGGCAGAAGTGGCAGGCTATGCCCTTGATCCCCAGCCGCACGAGACGCTTTTCGATCAACTCGATCTCTCTGGCCGCCTTGCCATGGATCGCAGAGCGGATCTTTCCGACCGTGTAGCGCTCAATAAAATCGTCGCTCATTTCGCCCCGGAGATCATTTTACATCTCGCCGCGCAGCCTCTGGTCCGGCTTTCCTACGAGATTCCGGTTGAGACATTTACCACAAACGTCCTTGGCACCGCGCACCTACTCGATGCTGTCCGCCTGGCTGGGAAACCCTGTGCCGTTGTCTGCGTCACCACCGATAAGTGCTACGAAAACCGCGAATGGCTGCATGCCTACCGTGAAGAAGATCCGATGGGAGGCCACGATCCCTATTCTGCCAGCAAAGGCGCAGCAGAGTTGGTCATTTCCTCTTATCGAAACTCATACTTTCCTCCCAGTGGTGCGATTCGTATTGCCTCCGCCCGTGCTGGAAACGTAATCGGCGGCGGAGACTGGGCGAAAGACCGCATTGTCCCCGACTGCATCCGCGCCATCCGAGACGGCAGGCCCATTCCTGTTCGCAATAAGATCGCGACTCGCCCGTGGCAGCACGTTCTTGAGCCTCTATCAGGATACCTTTGGCTCGGGGCTCAACTCGTATCCTCCGCAGAAGCGCATTTTCAAAACGCCTTCAACTTCGGCCCGGAACTGAGCAGCAATCGCACCGTCGCGCAGCTCGCTGCACAGCTCATCTCCCACACGGGCGGCGAGTGGATTGATGCCTCCGATCCCATGGCTCTTCATGAGGCCTCCAAGCTCAATCTTGCCATCGACAAAGCATTTCATCTCCTGAATTGGCAGCCGGTATGGGATTTCGCGCAAACCCTCGAATATACCGCGGCTTGGTATCTGGGTGCAAACTCAGGACAGAGTGCCGCAGACCTCACTCACTCTCAAATCATTGCCTACCAAAAGGCGGCTGCTCAAAAGTCCCTTCCGTGGGCCATCTCCGCAGATCATTGATCCTTTATTCCATCCTCATTTCCATGGCCGACCCCGACAAACTCAAAGCAGAAATCCTTCGCCTGACACGCGAATATTCCAGGCTCACGCATGCTGCAAACCGCCCTGGAAACGATCCCTGCCGCAAACCCTATACCGAAGGTGAAACCATCCCCTATGCAGGGCGGGTATTTACCGAAGACGAGGTAGAGGCGGCGGTGTCTTCTACCTTGGATTTCTGGCTCACCCTCGGCCCTGAAGGCGCTGCCATGGAGAAGGAGCTTGCCGATTTCATGGGAGTAAAACACTGCCTGCTCGTGAATTCAGGGTCTTCCGCCAACCTCGTGGCATTCTCCGCGCTGACAAGCCACAAACTCCCCGATCACAAACGCATTCGCAAAGGCGATGAGGTCATCACTGTCGCCGCTGGCTTCCCGACCACTGTCGCTCCGATTATCCAGTGTGGCGCGGTGCCCGTGTTCATCGATGCGAAAGTCCAGACTGGTAATGCCGATTGTTCGCTGCTTGAAGCCGCATATTCACCTAGAAAAACCAAAGCTGTCATGATGGCACACGCCTTGGGAAATCCCTTCGAACTCGCCACCGTTCTTGAATTTTGCCAACGCAACGACCTGTGGCTCGTGGAGGACAACTGCGATGCTCTGGGCTGCACCTACAGCTTGCCATTGGCATTGGCAAAATCTCTGGGGCTCGACCACTTGATTAAAATCGCTGAAAAAGGCGATCATCCGATCATTCGAATCGAAGATTGCACTCTTACGGCGCCTACGGGATCGTTTGGCGATGTTTCTACTCAATCGTTTTATCCTCCTCACCACCTCACCATGGGTGAAGGCGGCTCTGTGAACATCATCCGCCGCGCGCCCTTGAAAGCCTACGCCGAATCCTTCCGCGACTGGGGCCGAGATTGTTGGTGTGCATCCGGCGTGGATGATACCTGCGGCAAGCGATTTCAATGGCAGCTTGGAGAGCTTCCAGAAGGCTACGACCACAAATACATCTACAGCCATCTCGGTTACAACGTGAAGCCGCTCGACATCCAGGCGGCCATCGGGCGCGTCCAGATCCGCCGCCTGCCAGAATTCATCCAAGCTCGCAAAGACAACTGGGAAGCTCTGCGAAGCGGACTTCACAGCTTGGAGCAACACCTCGAATTTGCCCTGCCAACCCACGCGACCTCATGGGTTCCGCCGGAGGATCGAAACAACTTCGCCGAAGCATTTACTTGGGATGATTCTGGCTGCCGCACCGATTGCTCCTGGTTCGGCTTTAAAATCACGGTCAAGGAAAGCGCCCCATTCAGCCGAACAGAACTCGTCAAGCACCTCGAAAAACATAAGATCGGTAATCGCATGCTCTTCGGCGGCAACCTCGTGCGCCAACCGGCTTTCGTGCGCCTCCGCGCCGACGATCCCAGCGCCATGCGTGTTTCCGGTCAGCTCCCCGCAGCAGACCGCATCATGAACCAAACATTTTTCTTGGGGACTTATCCTGGACTCACTGCCGGAATGATCAATTACATGGTGTCTGTCATTCGGGAATTCACAGAATCAAAATCAATTTGAAATCGGTTCCACCACTCCCGATCGAAGACCTCGAGCATATCCTTCGCCACACCATTACCCTGTGGGAAGAAGCGCGTGGCAAATCCTTCTTCATAACCGGTGGCACCGGCTTCTTCGGAATGTGGCTTTTAGAAAGCTTCATCCATTGCAACGACTCCCTGAACCTCGGTGCCACGGCCACCGTCCTTTCGCGGGATCCTTCCGCTTTCTCGGAGAAAGCCCCACACCTCGCCCGCCGGAGCGATCTCACATTTATCAAAGGGGACATCCGCGACTTTCAATTTCCCAAGCAGAAATACGACTACCTCCTGCATGCCGCTACCGAAGCCAGCGCAAAGCTCAATCGCGAGGCACCGTATGAAATGCTCGACTCCATCATCGCGGGAATGAGACGTGTGCTCGATTTTTCCAAATCCGCCAAGGTGAACAAGTTCCTCTTCACCAGCTCCGGAGCGGTTTATGGCCAACAACCGTCAGATCTAACCCACGTTCCTGAGGATCACTATGGCTCGCCCGATTGTCTGAGCCCTTCCTCTGCCTATGGCGAGGGAAAACGGGTTGCCGAGCTCATGGCTGCCATCCATTCTGGACTCCATGGAACCGAGGTGAAAATCGCCCGCTGTTTTGCCTTCGTTGGCCCACACCTACCTCTGGACGGGGAATTTGCTATAGGCAATTTCCTGCGTGATGCCATGGCCGGTGACGACATCAGCATAAAAGGGGATGGAACCCCCCATCGCTCATACCTCTACGCAGCAGACCTCGCCATCTGGCTTTGGACGATCCTTTTCAAAGGCGAATCCCTCCGACCCTACAATGTAGGTTCGGAAGAGAATCACTCGATCTCTCAGTTCGCCGCCATCGTGAACCAATCCCTTGGCACCGACTCTCCCATCGAGATTGCCCGTCCAGCTAATACAACCAATTCGGTTTTACGCTATGCACCCTCCACATTACGTGCAAGGAATGAATTAGGACTCGCCCCTATGATTTCCTTGGAAAATGCAATCAAACGCACCGCTTTTTGGCATCGCCATTCCAAATGCGGCCTCGGCGAATCTGATTCAACCCAGACAACGCCAGAACAAAACGCCCCCTCTCAGAGAATTGATGAAAATCCGTAAACTACCGGTGGCAATTCTCGGAACGGGAAACATCGGGACAGATCTGCTCATCAAAGTGATGCGCTCCGAAACCTTGGAGTGCGTCTTGTTCGCGGGTCGCAACCTCTCCTCTCCTGGCATGACTAAGGCCAGCCTTCTCGGTGTGCCGGTCTCAGCCAAAGGTCTCGGGGGAATCATCGACATGGCGCATGAAATCTCGCTCGTATTCGATGCCACCAGCGCTGCAGACCATATGGAGCACGCCGCGGTCTTCGAAAAACTGGGGATTCGCGCGGTCGACCTTACACCCGCCAAGGTAGGCCGCATGTGTGTTCCCGCGGTCAATCTCGACGAGTGTCTCGACCTGCCCAACGTTAATATGATCACGTGCGGAGGCCAGGCATCAATTCCCTTGGCTTGTGCAATCGCCGCAGCCAACCCCCAGGTGCAATATATCGAAACGATTTCCACAATCGCATCCCGCAGCGCCGGGCCTGCCACCCGCATCAACCTCGACGAATACCTCCTGACCACCGAAAATGGACTAAGCGTCTTCTCCCATTGTGAACGGACAAAAGCCATCCTGAATCTCAATCCCGCACAACCTTGCGTTCATATGCAGACCACGGTGATGGCAAAGGTTGAAGACCCGGACATCAGGGCTACGCGCGAGCGGGTCTTGGAAATGGTGGAACGGATCCGGCACTACGTCCCCGGATACCGACTAATCATCGAGCCAATTGCGGAAAGCGGACGACTTGTTACTATGGTCGGCGTAGATGGCCTGGGCGATCATCTACCAAAGTTCGCCGGAAATCTCGATATCATCAACTGCGCAGCCATCGCCTACGCCGAAGCCTACGCCAATAGACTCGAATAAGACCATGCCGGACACCACTCAACAAATCACAGTTTGCGATGCCACCCTCAGGGATGGCTCCCATTCTTACAGCCACCGCATCACCCTAGATCAGGTGCGGGCATACGCAGCCGCTTCCGAGGCCGCAGGTTTCGATTATCTGGAAGTTGGCCACGGCAACGGCTTAGGCGCATCCTCCCTGCAAGTCGGCGAGAGCCTCGTTCCTGATGATGAAATGCTCCGCACCGCCAAGGAGTGCCTTTCAAACACCCGCCTTAGCGTCCATGTCATTCCCGGCTTCGCCACGATCCACCGTGAGATAGATGGCGCAATCGCCTGTGGAGTAGAGCTCTTCCGAATCGGATGCCACTGCACCGAGGCAGATATTACCCAGCGTCACATCAGTCACGTCCGGGCCGCCGGACTGGAGGCGTGGGGAGTATTGATGATGAGTCATATGGCAGAGCCCGAAGTACTACTCGAGGAAGCGAAAAAAATGCAGTCCTACGGTGCTCAGGGAGTAGTTCTAATGGATTCTGCAGGTGCCTATTTCCCCGTGGACGTTACTGCGAAAATCGGCCTTCTTGAGGATAGACTCGAGATTCCGGTTGGCTTCCACGCCCATGACAATCTCGGATTAAGCATCGCCAACTCTCTCGCCGCACTCGATGCGGGTGCGCGTATTATCGACGGAACGGCCAAAGGGTTCGGTGCCGGTGCGGGAAACGCTCCGCTAGAGCTTCTCGCTGCGGTCCTTGGAAAGCGGAAATTTTCCACCCGCATCGATCTTTATAAGGCGCTTGATGCCGGTGAAATAGCAGCAGAACTCTTCGCGGGTTCTATGCCCGAGTCCAATGGTATCACCATTGTGAGTGGGTTAGCAGGGGTCTTTTCGGGTTTTGCGAAACCCGTCCGCAGCGCTGCCGAGCAGCTTGGCGTCGATCCTCGCGATGTGTTTTTCGAGCTCGGTAAACGCAAAGTCGTGGGAGGCCAGGAAGACTTGATACTCGCCGTTGCCGCCGAACTCGCAAAAATGGGAGGTATCAAATAATGAAACCGACAGAACAATTGATTCGCAATAATGCGGTGCAAGTTTTGGCGAGCGGATCAAAGGATCTGAGCGATCTAAAGTCGCGGCACATCTTCATCACTGGCGGAACTGGCATTCTCGGAAAATGGCTATTGGAACTCATCAATTTACTGAATGAGGACAATGACTACGGCATCCGCGTCACAGTTCTCAGCCGAAATCCCCGCTCCTTTATCACACTGCATCCCCGCCTAGGAGCTATGCCATGGCTTAAACTTATTGAGGGAGATATCCGCCATCTTTCAGCGCTACCGCATGATGTCAGTCACATTATTCACGCGGCAGCTCTGACCGACCGCCGCCTGTTCGCCTCCCAACCTGGAAACGTGGCGGATGTGAATGCGTTCGGAACTCTCAGACTCCTCCGCGCGGCAAATCTATTGGAAGATATCCGGAAGTTCGTCCTTCTTAGCTCCGGTCTCGTCTATGGTGCCCAACCATGGGAAACGGCTCAAATCGATGAGAAATTCGCCGGACCGGTTCGATCAAACGATGTGAACTCCGTTTACGCAGAGTCCAAACGCTTTGCGGAAACCATTGCCCAATGCGCAGTTAGTGAGACGAAGCTTCCCGTCGTGACCTTGCGTCCGTTTGCTTTTGTCGGCCCCTACCAATCACTCCAGCTGCCTTGGGCGGTAACTGATTTCATTCGCGACTCCCTCGCAGGAGGACCTATCCGTATCATGGGGGATGGTACTACGGTTCGCAGCATCATGTATGCATCCGATTTCGCGCACTGGGTTCTCGCCGCCACGGCCGCCGGGAAGCCGCGGGAAACCTATAACATCGGCAGCCCCGAGCCCATCAGCCTCATCTCCCTTGCCGAATCCATCACCGGCCATTTTAATCCAGCTCCGTCAATCCATACTGGAATCGGCCAGATTGGGCATGACCGCAACAAACTTGTTCCAGACGTTTCACTCGCCATGAAGGATCTCGGAGTGAAAGTCACTGTACCCATCGGTGAAGCCATCCGCCGCTCTGTTGAGTGGCATCGACTTTCCCAAATATAATGAAAACAAAAACAAAAGTCAGCGATATCATCGTCCGTTTTTTCGAGGAAAAGGGAGTCCGACATTGCTTCGGTATCATCGGCTCTGCAAACGCGCACATTTTCGATTCGATCTGCTACGGCTCTGAGATCGAGCTCATCTGCAACCACCATGAACAGGCCTGCACCATGGCCGTCCAGTCCTACTGGAAAGTCACCGGGCAGCCTACCTTCGCACTAGTAACTGCGGGAGCCGGTTCCAGCAATGCAATCACCGGGGTTCTCTCCGCGTGGGCGGATTCCATCCCCTGCCTAATCATTTCCGGACAGGAAAACGCCCGGTATATCACACCGGATCACGACCGCAGACTCTACGGAATTCAAGGCTACGATAGCCCTTACGCCGTCAGTAAAATGACCAAGTATGCCACCCGTGTAATGGATCCACTGCTCACACTTTATGAACTGGAAAAAGCCTGGCACCTCGCCACCACCGGCAGACCCGGTCCGTGTTGGATCGACTTTCCCATGAGTGTCCAAGGAACGATGGTCGAAGAAGACTCACTTTCTCATTTCGTCCCCGAACCAGAGTGTGATACCGCTACCCCACTCACTGGAGAGGCTCTGCTCGCTGAAGTGAAAAGCGCCATGGATTCCCTTCACGAGGCGGAACGCCCGATTCTTTGGCTCGGAGTTGGCATCCGCATGGCTGATTCGGTAGAGGAAATCAAAACATTCGTCGAAAAACTTGGGATACCCGCTCTCGTCACCTGGTCCGCGATAGACATGCTCGATTCCTGTCACCCACTGATTGTCGGGCGGGCCGGAACCTACGGACAGCGTGCAGCAAACTTGATCCTCCAGAATTGTGACTACCTGCTTGCCATTGGCACTCGCATGGCCATCCCGCAGATAGGTTACGAGGTTTCCGAGCTCGCACGCTCAGCAAAACGCATCACCGTCGTGGACATCGATGCAACGGAATTGGCGAAATATCCGGAGCGCTTCAACCATCCTCTCCATGCGGATGCCGGGGATTTCATCCGGGCCGCCCTTGATCTTGCTCAACCACCCACTCAAGACCACCTCGCCTGGGCAAAGCGTAGCGGAGAAACCCGGGCTCGCTTTCCGTGGATAGGTGAGGAACATGCGGATCGCGACGGCTACATCAATATCTACCGTTTCATGGATAAAATGCAGGCCCATTTCAAGGAAGATCAAATTTTGGTAACCGATATGGGCACCGCACTTCTTTGCGGCCATCAGGCACTCTCCATTACTCCTCCCCAGAGATTAATCACCTCCCAAGGCCTCGGTGAAATGGGATTCGGACTGCCTGCGGCCATCGGCGCATCCTTCGGCCGGGATCGCGGAGAAGTCATCTGCCTGAACTGTGATGGCGGCATGATGATGAACCTCCAGGAACTCCAAACCATGGTGCATCACAAGCTTCCCATCAAACTTTTCGTCTTCAACAATGATGGCTACCTAATGATCAAGCATACCCAAAAAGCCATGCTCCAAGGACGCTACGCCGGTACGGATCTCGCCTCCGGTGTGAGCTGTCCGGACTTTTCAAAACTTGCTTACGCATTTGGAATTTCGGCATGGACGATCCGCACTTGGGAAGATTATAATCGTGTTATCCCAGAAATCCTAGCTTTCGATGGACCCTGCGTTATTGAGGTATTCATGCACCCTGAGCAATGGTTTTATCCGAAGCTGTCTCTAGCTACACAAAAGGACGGCACGCTTGTTTCGCCTCCTCTTGAAGACCTTTCACCGCTCCTTCCGCGTGATTTACTAGAGAGCGAAATGATTGGCGGTCTTCATCCAAAATCGGCTCACATATAATGCTTAAAATATGTCGCCCTTGCGTAAATCCGCCATTCAAATCATCTCAATAAATTCACCTAGTTTTGCTTTTTCTTAGTGCTAGTTTTCAGTTTTTCCATATATTTAATAATGGATAGACAATCAATCACTAACAAGTAAAGTCTTCATTTATTCCTGATAACTTTTGCGTATGAAAATGTCATGAAATTTTTGATTTTTCTCCCTACTTACAATCGTCATAGTTCATTACTTCAAACACTTCGTAGTCTGGATTCTCAAAATCATGAAGATTATGAAGTGTATATTGTAGATCGCGGATCAGATCCTCCCGTTGAAAATATAGTTAACAGTTTTAATAACAATCGATTTAAATATTTTAGTTCAAGCCAAATTAATAATATTAATGATGATGCTGAAAAAGTAATCGATCAAGTTAAGAGCGATCTATTTTTATTTTTAGCAGACGACGATGTAATTCTTCCTAATACACTACTTTTGATAAATAATTTAGCCAAAAAAAATGAAGGCATTGAATATTTTACGGCTGGATTTGGAATATTTAATTATATCGAATCCAAGCTAACGATTCCAAGAAATTTCAGTGGTTTCCTTATATCATATCCGGCAAGAGCGGTGTGTTACGGATGCCTTAATTCTTGGGGTATCGGAGTGAAAAGAAAATACCTTTTGCCTCCACAGAGTCATTCTTCACTTATTTTCATAAAACATAGTTTGATTGAAAAAACTCGATTTAAGCAGAAAGAATTATTTATTAAGTCTTTCGGCGATATCGGTTATGTCGGAGCTTTGGCAAACACAGATGAGTTTCTTCACCTTGATCTCCCACTCGGAATTATCGGTTCAGGGCATGTTAGAGAAACTGATGGAATTAGTAACCGATTTAAACACGAGCATGAATTAGTTCACATTGAGCATGTCCCTAATAAAAAGGTAGCGTGTTTTGATAATATTGGTATTGATGGACATTTAAAGGTGCTCTTTCGCAATGGGTTGCAAAATGAATTCCCCGCGTATCTTAGGCCCCAAGCACATTCCAAGCAGTTAACTAAGGTTTTATCAGATCGACCGATTACACGTAGGACTTTGCGCGATGCAGCAGTTGTGTCTGTTAGCTGGTTTTGTTCAGTGATGAGATACTTGCCAATGCGATTTAAGAATAGGCCAAAGATTAATCAAGAGATTAAAATTATTAAATACGATAATTACGAGCCGATGCCAGCGGGTTGTTTGGGAGAATTTAAAAGTATTTATGCCGCAGCTGAAGCAATTCAAAAGCAAATCAGTATGTAGTAGAATTTTAATTGATGATTGCATGAAAATCGGCTTTTACAATGAATCACATTTTTTGATGGGAAATCGCATGTTTCGGGACTCTAACACAGCATCGGGCGCCGGCGATGATTTATTACTGCCATTAGTTCGGCTGAAAGAAGTCGCAAGTCGTAAAGGCATTGAGTGTGTCACCGTGGATACCTTTCCATTCGATTCTTTTGATGCCTATGTTTTTTGTGAGATGCCATATGTTGCGGATTCGATTTTTCAAGCAGCAATGAAAAGTGGAAAACCATGCTATCTGGTCATCTGCGAAAACCATTTTTTGTGCAAACCCAACGGAGATATTGAACGTTACCAAGATTTTGAACGGGTCTTCACTTACAATGATGACATGGTTGATGGAGAGAAAGTATTGAAACTAAATTATGCTTTTGATCTCCCCAAATCGATTTCTGGCATCAACGAGCAAAAAAATAAGCTCGCAGTGATGATCTGCAGCAACCACAAGCGTGATATCAGGCACTTGGTTTACGCCCAACGCCGGGAGACCATCAATTGGTTTCAAGACCATCAACCCGAGTCCTTTGATCTCTATGGGTTGGGTTGGGAAAGGGGAACTTTGCCTTTTCAGACCAAACCTGAATTGCAAAGAACCTTGAGACGCTTCGGCTTACTGCGCATTTTTCCAGTAAAAAAATACCCATCTTGGCGGGGAAAAGTCGCGCGCAAGCGGGATGTTTTGGGCAAGTATCGATTTGGATTTTGTTATGAAAATACCACTGAGATTCCTGGCTACATCACTGAGAAAATTTTTGATGTGATGATGGCTGGAACAGTTCCTGTTTACTTAGGCCCGCAAAATGCAAGCAGCCATATCCCTGAGTCGTGCTTCGTGAATCGTGCAGAGTTTCCCGATCATGCATCCTTGTTTTCATATCTGTCTGAAATGTCGGATGAGCGCTACACGGAATATATAAAGGCCATCGATGATTTTCTATCGAGCGAGCATTCCTATAAATTTTCAATCGATTGCTTTGTAGATAGCCTCCTAACTACAATAGTCGGGCAAAGAAGTTAACATCTATGGGAAGAATAAACACCTCTGAGTTGCAGATCTTTCTCCTGACCTATCGAAGACCCAAACTATTGCGCAAAACGATTCAATCAGTATTGGCGCAGACACCCTCGGTTAAGAATATATGCGTATTGGATAATGGGGGCTTTCCTGAGACTCGGGAGATGCTGATAGAATTTGAGGGGTATGATATTCAATATCGTGATACCCGGCAATTCGGCAGTTGGGGAAATCTGATAGCTGCTCAAAAGTATTTGCAGCAGGACTATGTGCTATTGCTGCATGATGATGATCTCATTCATCCTGAATATCTGGAGACCGCCTTGCAAGTGTTGCTTATGCACCCCGAGGTGAATCTTTTGACTGCCAATACAGTACCCTGGTATATAGATCAAATTCCTATAGATTTGCCGCCATTGAGTGCAACAGGTCATCTTTTTTCCGGGCGCGAGTATGCGACTTATGTCTACAATGCAGGTCACCCTTCGTACTCTCTAGCCATTTATAAAAGCAGAGCATTCAAAGCGCTAAAGATACAGGAAAACTTTGATCGATATGGCAAATGGGGTGATGTCCCATTAATGTTGGAAGCCATTCAAACGGGTATAGCGGTGGTTCTAACAGATGCGTGTGGCTGGATGGGGCTTCATGCAGGACAAGATACGAATGATCCATCCACACGACCCGCTTATCAGGCATGGATAAATCGCGAGGCGAATTTTTATCGAATCATGGGAGACAATCCGTTTTCTCTATCAGGTCTTAGCTTTTGCATCATGAATTTCCGTCATATGCGCTCCGGCTACAAACGACGTGTGCGCAAGGATATCTCTTTCAAACAATTTCTTGCAGAAGCACAGGCCTCATCCGCTTTAACCACGCGAGGCAAATGTGCTCGTTGGCTAGCGTTCCGATTTGTTCAGAAAATGTTGGAAATTTATTTAAGAAGCTATTATCGCAGGATCGCCAAATCACTTTTGTGATATTATTGACGCCTGAAACTTTTTTTAATTAAGTTGATGGATTGCACGAGTGGACGGAATGCCATTTCGTTATAACGTTTCTCATACTTCAATCCCCAGCGGCTTCGATTTCTCCGATAGGCTTTTGCATGTGGCTGATCGAGAATATGACAGAGGAAATCCACATAAGTCTCGTCTTTCCATTCCTCAGGTTCAGCACCGTCCATAAACCATGGCTGACGTAACATTTCTGCATAGGCCTCGTCATCTTGATCCAAATGACGGACGCGTTCGATTAGCGCGTCCATGCTTTCAAAATCATGGCAGTTGATGAAGGCTTTGGGGTTCAGTTGCTGGCTAATGCTTGGGTCTCCCCAATAGATCGGAACAGCGTTGGATTCAGCGGCTTGTGCGAATTTTTCTGTCAAGTATCCTGGAGTCGAGCTGTTCTCAATCGCGAGCACAAATTTGTAAGTCGATTGAAAGGCAATCTTATTGACTACGTGACCACCGACATTGTTACGCCATTTTCCTCCGGAAGCGATGGGCTTATATGCAGAGAGCGCATCGAAGATTTGGATTCTTTCTGGGGCGCTATTCTTTGTGTTCGACATCACGTAAGCACAAAATCCGGATTTGCTTTTGATAACATCATCCGCGCAAGCCCGAGGGGCGGATAACGCCGCATATGCTTCAGGGAATAGCTTGAATAGGGGCAAGCGAAGATAGCGGTCACCAAATTGCATGGGATCAAAAGCGAGCGCATAATCGCTGATGTTAAAATCTGGAGAAATGTTCTCACCCGTTGCAAAAATTCGGATACCTGAATATTTCAGAACATCATACCCGAAGCAGGAGTGAAACACATAGTCAGCATCATGGTCTTTGGTGTATTGAATCGAGTAACGTTCGGTGATGAACGCGAGCACCGCCTCGACAAATTCGGGGTTTTTTCCCGCGTCGACAATCGCTATGCG
The DNA here is from genome assembly GCA_046051965.1 of Verrucomicrobiota bacterium. Taxonomy (GTDB): domain Bacteria; phylum Verrucomicrobiota; class Verrucomicrobiia; order Verrucomicrobiales; family Akkermansiaceae; genus Luteolibacter. The sequence goes on along the minus strand of JBJONG010000002.1, from coordinate 77,780 downwards.
TTTCGTAGGCCTTGAGTTCATGGGATTGCTCTTGAGAATGGACTACACACTCCACAGATAATCGTGAGTGCCGAGGTGTCTGAATGTCTTTTCTATCATGAACTTTGTGACACGTTGAGCCGAGAAATGCTCGTGATAAAATGCTCGTCCCGCCGCTGCGACTGCTTGCCGCTTGCCGTCGTCATGCTGGAAATCAATCGCCTTGCGAACAAGTTCTTCTTCATCCTTGAAGAAGACGACATGGTCATCGCTGAGCAGACGACGCATGTTGCCTTTATCCCAAACGAACGTGAGCAAACCATTGCCTAGGAGTTGAGCGATTCGGTCTGAAGAATAGAGCGGCCATCCCTCAACTCGATTCAAGTTGAGGGCCATTTTACTCGATGTCATGACTTCTTCGTATGCTGTGCCCCAGACGTCCGCTTTGCCGTAAATGCCGTAAGTGTCGAACCGAAGGTGATCATTCAACTTTTCGTGCAAGCGAATGATCAATGGGTAACGCTCATCGGATGTGTCACCTTTTCCACAATACATGAGATCGCGGTCAAATTCGGTTTTAATTGAATTGTTGAATTGATCGATGGCTGGGTCTGTAGCATTGGGGATATAACTCACAACATTCGATTGGGTGCGAAATGGATCAAGAGAGTCGCCGCCCGTTGTGACAAAAATCGAGTCGACCACTTCTTTGCGATGATGAATTTTTTCGACGTTGCTTTGGATCCAAAGAGCATCGACGTTGTAGTAGATTACAGGAGTATCGGGCATCTGATGTTTGATGCGTTTGATGGTCTCATTGGTGAGAATATCACAATGGCCAATGATGATCGCATCGGGCTGAAAATTCACACAGGTCTCAAAGAAATGACGATTGGCAGAAGATGTGCCGAGGGGCTTAATGCCCAGTGGTGCTGTAAATTTGGCAATATCCCGATCACTGAATGTGCACACGTTCCAGTTGTTGCGAATCATTCCATTCAACAACTTGAGGTCGGTGAAAAATTTCAAGTCGCCGTATCGGCGAATCATTTGATTGCATGCGTAGACAATTCTCATGGCATCTTGCGACTGGTTAAATCTCTTTTTATCCGCCATGCGAGGCGCTCAATGGCATCAGTTGGTTTTCGCCAGCGCATTTGTTTTCTCCCGTGAATCTCTCTTTTAGAAGGTTTGTAGGTAGTTTGCCGTTTTTCTATTGCCAGCATTTCAACCATCCGCATGAGATTGTAGTCCTCCATGATGAGTCTTTTTCCTTCATGCAAGGCATCCTGTCTGGATGCGTAAAATGTACCATCCTCGATGATATTACGAATTATCTCCAATGATTCTTGACGATTGAAAATATCAATTTCAACGAAGCTTTCCTTCGGGAAGTAATCGGCAAGATTGGTGCAGCCAAAGTAAATCGGGAACGCTCCGCTGAGAAAGGAATCGGCCAGCTTTTCAGTCCAATGATGGAGCCCGCTATAGTTTTCAATTGCGAGATGAAAGCGGTAAGGGTCGAGCGCATCGTATTTGTTTTGGATAAATTTGGATCCGTGGCCGAATAGGTTAAGGCTGGGAATTTGTACGGTGAGCCAGTGGCAAAACCGATAGCGATCATTGTGAATCGTATGCTTTTGTTGCTTGGAAGAACAGACGGTTGATAGATTGAGGGATTTTTCTGGAAAATTCTTAGTATTCAGTTCGGCGTATGTATGACCGTTGAACCAAAGATTTCCCGTATGCGAGTAAATGCGGCTTGGATGCTGGAGAGCTGCTGGAGGTTGAGATGTGAGAACGTGTGCAAACTGGCCGCAAAAGGCCGTGCCGTAGTGGGTAATCGTAGGTGGCTCAGTCGTGACCAACAAGGTGTTCTCCTCCGCACAGCTCAAAATCTCCGGTGGCGATGACAGCTTTCGCGAAACATCGTCGATCACGACCAGCCAATCGTAGTGAGTTTCATAGAGCGAGAAGTGAAACGAACATTCACCGGTAAAGCTACCGCTGGCTGGGAGTTGTGTTGCCCAACAAAGACTCGGTTGACCACGGGTAATGACCTTGATACGAATTTTTGCTGCCGTTGTCATAAAATCCAGATCATTCTAATCGGACATACGAATGTACAACTCGTCACAACCCACGCACCGGGCAAGCTTGTAGCCTTGTGATGTTAGATATTTAAAATGGCTGTTGGAGCGAGATCCGTTTTCAACACTGATGACCCGTGGGGCGGTTTCTTTTAGGTTGAAGCTTTTTAGGATTTCAAGCTCACAACCCTCAGTATCAATCGATAGAAAATCAATCGAGGTGAACCCATATTTCTTAAGCAGGCTGGAAGGACTCAGTGCAGCGATTGGTATCAATTCGGTGCTGCCACCATTTTCAGCAATGTCGGATTGGATTCGTTCCCTATGGCGATCATCTAAGAAATCATTGATGCCTGAGAGCATGTTGGAAGCGCCGTTCACGACTAAAAAATTCACTGTTCCATCTTTATCAGAGATGCAGGCATTTTCTAAATGGCAAGTTCTGTCTTTTTGTAGGCTTTTAAAGATGAGGGGATGAGGCTCCACACAAATACCCACCCATCCTTTTTCTTCAAAAAGCAAACTGTTAGAAAAATTAACGCCATCGTTGGCTCCAATATCAAGAAATGTGCCCGACTTGGGTTTTCCAAGTAGCTCGTAGGCGACTTGGTCTTGTCCATATTGGCCATGCCCATCCTGACGAATATTCGCTTTGCGGAACTTCCTTTTCCAATACCAGTAAATCGTTGTTTGGTGTAGCTTCATGAGAGATGATCTTAAGCTTTATTCTCTGCGCCAATGACATGTTAGAAGCAGGTCTTTATTTCCAAAAATCTAGAATCCATGGCGTGGGTTTGCAATGTTTGTAAATTTTCTTCCATCCCTTAGCGCGTTTGCGATCACCCGGACGCCCCCATTTACCTTCGATGGCATCTTGAATGTCTGGATGGCCATGAAACGCGAGCACTTTGGTGCCAGGCTTGGGTGGGTGAGGTGTTTGAATCCAGCGCAGTAACGGATGTGGCAAACAGTGGTAACGGAAAGATTGAAACCACTGAGCAGGCCAAAAGTGGAGTGGGCCATAGCGCTCGATCACCTTGGCGGAAAGGTATTCTTGAGATGCGGTGCCAAACTTTTTGAGGATGGGTTCTGGATCCGCTTCGTAGGCCTCCTTGATAAAGCCGAGAGTGCCAACAACGAAGGAATAACATGATGCTTGGCCGACGTGATCGCCGTCGGTATTCCAATCATTGATGATGTAAAAGTCATCCCCTTTAGGATAGGTGAACAAGTCATCAAGTTGATCCATGATGGCGACGTCGAGATCAAAAAAGAAAACGCGTTGACCGGTGAGGCCGGCGAGAGAATCCTCACAAAGGCCAGCTTCTTTGCGGTAATTGAAGCGGTTGAGTTCTTTGGGGACTTTTAGGCCAGGCTCTGGGTGGACATCGATATCAGCCAGCAATCCCGCCGGCGGTGTATCGCTGAACAAATGAAAATGGAGCGGCAAGGTGGTGTTGCGACGGAGCATCGAATAGAGGGTATTGATATCCTCCGCTCGGTAGGCTGTGCCCCAGTGGATACAAATCACGTGGATGGGAGATTCTGATTTCAAAGCTTAAGCAGTGGGTTGTGTGAGTTCAGAATAAACCTCAAGAGTCGCCTGAGTCATCGCGGCTTGAGTGAATGGAGGCATCACCCTATCAGGGGTTTGTGGTTCATCAAGCAATCGAATAGTGCTATTTCGTAAGGCATCAGCATCGCCTAACGGAACGAGTCCCTGCGGGAAAAGAACCGAAAGTTGTTCTGCGACACCGCCATGGTTATAACCAATGACAGGGCGGCCGAGAGAGGCGGCTTCTAACGAGACGCGGCCAAATGCCTCAGGATCACGGGAGAGCGAGAATGCAATATCGCAAGTCGACATCACCTCGCGGACATCGGAGCGATGGCCGAGAAATGAAACCTCATTGGCCACACCGTGGTCTCCCGCGAGGTTTTGTAATTCTACTTTAAATGCGCGCTTTTTGGGATGCGTATCACCAAGGATCAGGCCGTGGATAGGATATCCTGCGGCTTTAAGGGACGCAATGAGCTGGATAAAATCTTGCTGGCCTTTCCACCGAGTAATGCGACCAGGGAGAAGCAGCACTTTTTTCCCAGCCAAATACGGGTGCTCGGCATGCCACGCGTCTAGCCAGTGGGTGGGGGGCTGGTAGTTGCGCGGAAATTCATCAGGAGAGACACCACGATGAATGACACGAATTTTATCAGCGCCGGTATCGGGGTAATTTTTGAGAACATATTTTTTGATACTTCGTGAAACCGCAATGACTCGCTCGCCCTTCGTCATCACGGCGGAGTAGCGGTTCACCGAGTAAAACCCGTGCACGGTGCTTACGAACCGAGGTCGCGTGGCCTTGTCCATCTTCCGCCAAGCCAGGTAGGCAATCCAGCCGGGCACGCGCGAGCGGATGTGGATGATATCGGGCTTCTCCTTCTCTAACAATTTCCGGAACGGCCTTACTTGAAATAACGAGCCAAGGCTCTTGCGGTGCACCGGCATGGAGATGTGGCGCGCGCCGGATTCCAACAGCTTGGCGACGAGCCTTCCGCCGTTGGAAACAACGACAGCCTCGTGACCCTGCTTCACCAAAAAATCCGCCACCTCCAGGGTGCCACGTTCGACGCCGCCCGAATTCAACTCCGGCAAGATCTGCATCACTTTCATCGGGCTGAGGTATCAGTATGGAATTCGGGATGCGAGCAATACCACTCCACCGTTTCACGCAGACCTTCCATGAAATCCCGCTCCGGCTTCCATCCGAGCGCATCGCGGGTCTTGCTATCATCCACCGCGTAGCGGAAATCATGCCCCGGCCTGTCGGTCACGAATTCGATCAGTCCGCGCCGATCCCCTGTGCCGGCGACCTCAGCCACCAGATCGCAAAGGAGAGCGACGAGATCGATATTTCTCCACTCGTTCCGCCCGCCGATCAGGTAAGTCTCCCCCACCTTTCCGGCCATTGCCACCTTTCCGAGAGCACGGCAATGATCCTCGACATGGATCCAGTCACGCGACTGCCTCCCATCCCCGTAAACCGGAATCTTCTGACCATTCAGCGCGCGTGTGATGACGGTTGGGATCAGCTTCTCGGGAAACTGGCAGGGGCCGTAGTTATTGGTGCTATTCGTGACGATCACAGGTAGGCCGTAGGTGATTCCCCACGCGCGCACGGCATGATCGCTGCCGGCCTTGCTCGCCGCATAGGGTGAGCGCGGACGGTACGGAGAGGTTTCCGTAAAACCGCCGCAGTCCTCTTCCAGCGTACCGAAAACCTCATCGGTGGACACATGCACGAAGCGGAAATCTTCCGCCCGCGCGGCTTCCATACCCTTCCAATGAGCCAGAGTGGCCTGCAACAGATTTCCCGTGCCTAGCACGTTCGTTTTCAGGAAATCCATAGGTCCGGTGATGGAGCGATCGACATGCGTCTCCGCCGCGAGGTGGAAAATCCAGTCCGGTGAGAAAGCAGTGACCACAGCCGCCGTCGCCTCATGATCGGTGATGTCCAGCCTGATGAATTCGTGATTCCTGTCGAGCAAGCACCCGCCCAGGGATTCCTTCCTGCCCGCGTAGGTCAGCGCGTCCGCGGACAGCACCTTGTGCCCGTCCAATAAAAGTTTTCTGACCAGATTCACGCCGATAAATCCGGCAGCTCCCGTGACAAGAACCGATTTCATGCACCCAGTTCTCTTTCCAAAGCGGCTTCCATCGCCTTCTCCACCAGCCTCGCCGCCGCCGCCTCGGTGGCGTTGTCCAGACGCTGCACGGCGGCTTTCAGGGCATTGGCGGCTCCCGAGGTGATCGCGGATTTCACTTCGGCCACCGCCGCCTCGATCTCCGCGCGCTCGTGCTCTTCCACCAATCCCTGAGCCATCACCATCTCCACGGCGGGCAGAAGTTCGTCGGCCTTCAGTTTCGCCTCGGTGAAAATCCGCTCCGACATGTCCTCGAAGGCGTGCTCCACGGAGGCACCGACCATTTCCTCCACTGCCGCGTCGTCCACGTTGACGGCAGAGCTGGCGATGTTCAGGACGGTGTCCTTGCCGGTCTTCGTATCGCGGGCCAGAACTTCCAGAATGCCGTCGGCGTCGATTTTAAACTGCACACCCACCCGCGCCTGGCCTTTCGGGAGTATCTCCATCTCGATCTCGAATTTTCCCAGCTCCCAGTTGTCGCGCGCCATCTCGCGCTCGCCTTGCAGCACGCGGATCGCCATTTTTTCCTGACCGTCGGCCGCGTTGGTGAACATTTCGCCGGCTTTGCAGGGAATGGTGGTGTTGCGCGGGATCAGCACATTCATCAGGCCGCCGAAGGTCTCGATGCCGAGACTAAGCGGCGTGACATCCAACAGAACCATCTTCCGCATCGCACCGCTCATCACGCCCGCCTGGATCGTCGCGCCAAGCGCAATGGCCTCGTCCGGATGCTGCGTGACATCCACGGCGCGCCCGAAAAAATCCGCCACCGCCGCCCTCACGGCGGGCATCCGAGTGCTGCCGCCCACCAGCACCACGGCGTCGAGATCGGCATTTGAAAGCCCGCTATCGTGCATCGCCTGCTGGCAGCATTTGAGGCTTCCCGCGATCCATCCCTTCACCATCGCATCGAGTTCCGCGCGGGTGATGGTTTTCTCGAAACTACTATGTCCATCGTAAAACGGCAGCCGCACGGCATAGGCGTCTTCCACGGAAAGCGCACGCTTCGCCTTCTCCGCCTCTTCCAGGAAACGCCAGCGCGCCGACTCCGGGATTTCCAGCCCCTCGGTCAGCCAGGCGCAAAGCATCGCGTCCACATCATCGCCGCCGAGGCGGGTGTCGCCGTGGGTGGCTAGCACCTGGAAAACACCTTCCTCCATTTCCAGGATCGTGAGGTCGAAGGTGCCGCCGCCAAGATCGTAAACCGCTACCCGCGCCTTGTCCTTTAGCTTGTCGAGTCCGTAGGCAAGGGCGGCGGCGGTCGGCTCGTTGATGATCCGCGCCACCTCCAGCCCGGCGAGTTCCCCCGCCCGCTTCGTCGCCGCGCGCTGGCCGTCGTTGAAATACGCGGGCACTGTGATGACCGCTTTCGTAACCTCTGAACCCAGCCGCCACTCCGCGATCCGCTTGAGTTCCTTGAGAATCTCCGCGCTCACCTCCTCGGGGGATTTACCCACGTTTTCCAAAAGGATATCCTCCCCCATCCAACGCTTCACGCTGGAGACCACGCGTGTCGGATCGGTCGCCCGCCGCCTGCGGGCCTTGTTCCCCACTTCCACCGCTCCGTCCGCGCCAAACCATACCACGCTGGGAACAATCCGTTTCCCCTCCTCATCGGCGAGCAGGATGGGAAAACCGGAATCCACCACCCCGATCGCGGAATGTGTGGTGCCAAGGTCAATGCCGACGATCATATCCTGGAACTAAGGCACCCGGAAGATTTTACCGTTCGACGGATCCTTCGCGAGTTGTCCGGAGCGGAAGCCCTCGACATCGATCACATTGTAGGGCGCGTAGGGGCTGAGAACGCGGTTCGGATTGTCAGTGCGCTCGGCCACCGGATACTGCTCGCGGGGAGGAACCGGCGGTGTCGGCGGTGTTACGAGAGGCGGCTGGGTGCCATAGCGCGGATCGTAATTCGGAGTTGGGTTTGTGGGAGCCTGCGGGTCACTGTAATAAGGCGGGCGAGGCTCCTGCGGTGCCGGCGCTTGCTGCGGGTAAGGGCGACGCGGACCGTTTTCGGGATACACGGGCAATGGCTCGCAGGCCACCGCTCCGAAAAGCAGCGAGGCCGCACCGATCAGTTTTAGTTTCAACATGCTCATCAGACTTTCAGTGGGTTGAGTTATTCAATGCGCACGCCCCGCGGCGAGCAGATACTTCGACAAGATAGCGAGTTTGCGGGCTTTGGAAACGGAATAACGCCGGTCGAAGACCTTGAAATTTCCCGCCCGCATCTTTTCCAGCAGGTTCCGGTAAATTTCCGCCATGATCCGGGCTGGCACCAGTGCCTTGCGATCGATCTCCGGGAGCAATTTCTCCGACTCTTCGAAAAGATGCTCCGCCCGCTCCGCCTCGTAGGCCATCAATGCGAGAAAACGCCCGTCATAGACTTTGCCCACAAGATCGCGCTCGGAATACTGGAAGCGGATCATGTCGTTTACCGGGATGTAAATGCGCCCGCCTTTCGCCAGATCCTCGCCGACATCGCGGAGGATGTTGGTGAGCTGGAGGGCGTTGCCGAGGGCGGCGGCGTATTTGTCGGAATCCTCGTGGACGCAGCCGAAAATCCTCGTGCATACGAGCCCTACCACGCCCGCCACCTTCCAGTTGTATTGGGAAAGTTCCTCCCAGCCTTGGAATGTGCGCGGCTCCAGATCCATCGCGCAGCCCTCAATGATTTCCAGCAGCCAGTTCACCGGAATACCGCGCCGAGCCATCATTTCCGCCAACTCCGCACCGAACGCATCGCCCTCCGGGAAACCGTTATTCAAGCCCTCCTGCCATTTTCCCAAGGCCGCCCGCCGCTCCGCCTTCGGAACCGAGACGTCATCCGCCGTGTCGTCAACCGTGCGACAGAAAGCATAGAAAACGGTCATGTCGTCGCGCCGATCCTTCGGCAGGATCTGGAGCGCGAAGGCCAGGTTCGACTTCGCCTTACGGGTGATCTCGGAGGCGGAGGACACGGGAAATCACTTGATGAGACCCCAATGCCCGGTGGTGATCGGCCACAGCGAGAACAGCGCCGGGCCGACGAGGTTGTATTCCTTCACCGTCCCCCAATACCGCGAATCCAGCGAGTTGCCCGTGTTGTCACCCATCGCCGCGTATTCGCGGAAGCCGTGCTTCGCACCCTCGCCCTTGAGGCTAAGGACATCGTCCTCGCTCACCAGATAACGGCGGTGGCTCGCGCTCGCGTCCGCCAATTCGTAGCCCTTGTGCTCATCCTTGAAAGGCGGTTTGCCTTCGATCACCCGCTGGATGCCGGGTTCCTGCGCGATTTTTCCGTTCACATAAAGATTCGGCGTGCGGATGGCGAGCTTGTCATCCGGAACCCCGACGAGGCGCTTGATGTAATGCGATCCCCCGCCCTGCGGCCCGCTGTGTTCCTTGATCCCCTTGATCCCCAGCGTGTCGAACACGAACACCTCACCGCGCTTCGGCTTACGGAAATGGTAAGAGAACTTGTCCACCAGCACAAGGTCTCCGGTGTCGATGAACCCCTCCATCAGCGTCTGTCCTTTTTTCAGCACCCCGCCGTTTGCCATCGCCTCACGGAAGGCGTCCTCCAGCCCAATCTCATACGCCTGGCTCGAAGGTGAGGGTAGCCACATGGGCTTGGAATCCAGACTAAAAAGCTGGGACTTGCTGAAAAAGCGCCATCTCATCCGGTCTCGCACATCACCGCCGACCTTCAGACCGTCCGGTGTCTGGATCGTGCCCACAGCAACCCTGCGATCCTTGTCGTTGATGACTTCCACATAGCTCCGCCCCTTCAGGGCGAACTGCGCCATGCGCACGGGAAAGCTCGGCCACTCCTCTTTTTTCAGCGGCGTTCCCACGATCCCGTTCAGCGTCGGCTGCATGGAACCGGTCGGGATTCTGAAAGGCTGCAAATAGTAAGCCCGCAGTCCCAGCGCGATCACGATCGCCACGAACATTACCTCCACATTCTCCTCAAACCAACCCAGCGGCTTTTCGCGGGGCAGGGCATTCTCACAGGTCGCACGGAGTTGCTTCGATGCCTCATCGACCTTCGCCTTGTCCTTGAGCTTGACTGCGTTGAGCAGATCCGTGCGGCGGGATTCGATCTCCGCTACGCGGTCGGCGGGCAGCAGGTCGCGCTTGTAATCCACAAACTTTCTCGCCCCCTTCGCAAGGAGCTTCGCGTTCTTCTTCCAAGTAGGCTCGAACATGTGCGGCGACTTTGACCGCGTCGCCCCGCTCCTGCAAGCCCTATGGACTGCGTATTATTTGAAGGGGAATGTCGGACAGCGGTTCGGTTGGCATGTCATTCAATATGCTCTTCCAACCACTTCAGGGCGTGCTGATGACCTGCCGATAGGTGGGGTTGGCTTGATCAACCGCTGAATAACCTGCCATCGGTGGCGATATACCAGCATTCATCTTGTCACGGAGGGACTATGGGTGCGAAGCGAGTGATCGAACAGCCCTCATCCAGTTGACTGGACTCCATTCGTTTCCATGACTGCTCACCAGACCGCTCGAATGAAAAAGCTATAAACGGAATATCACCTACAAAATACTTAGGCTTCCCTAAAGATCGCCGGGCACAATATGTAGCGTATTCACACGAAAATAGACACCGCATAATGTGGTATTCAGCACTCTTACCTTGCTTAGCCGGAATATCTCCCTAGGCTCATCCCAATCGCCGTTTCAACCGAAACACTGTTTTCTCACCTAATTTCACCCACCCCATGTATCTCAAAACCCTCGAAATCCAAGGCTTCAAATCCTTCGCCGACAAGACCGTGTTCGAATTCGCCCAAGGCGTCACCGGCATCGTCGGCCCGAACGGTTGCGGCAAATCCAACGTCGTCGATGCGATCCGCTGGGTGCTCGGCGAGACCTCCGCAAAAGCCCTGCGCGGCGGCGAGATGGCGGATGTCATTTTCAACGGCACGGAAAAACGCAAACCGCTCGGCATGGCGGAGGTCACGCTGACGATGGCGGATTGCGAGGAGTCGCTGAAAGTCGATTTCAACGAGGTGGCGATCACCCGCCGGGTGTTCCGCGACGGCCGCTCCGAATACCGCCTCAACGGCACCCTCTGCCGCCTGCGCGACATCCATGACCTGTTCATGGACACCGGAATCGGCCGCACCGCCTACTCGATCATGGCGCAGGGCCAGATCGACCAGATCCTTTCCTCCAAACCCGAGGAACGCCGCGCGGTGTTCGAGGAAGCGGCCGGCATCACGAAATTCAAGCGCGAGAAAAAGGACGCGCTGCGCAAACTCGAATACACCGAGGCGAACCTGCTCCGCGTTTCCGACGTTCTCGCCGAGCAGGAGCGCCGCATGAACTCGCTCAAACGCCAGGTCGCGAAGGCTCGCCGGTTCCAATCGCTTTCCACTGATTACCGCGTCCTCGACACCCACCTCGCCCACAAGCGTTACACCGAGATCACCGCCGAGCGCGCCGAACTCACCACCTCGATCCGCTCGCTCGACGCGCAGGATTCCCACCTCACCCGCCAGCTCCCCGAAAAGGAAGAACTCGTCGCCGAAGCCCGCTCTGCCGCACGTGTTTTCGAGTCGGAACTCGCCGAGCTCCGCCAGCAGCTCAACGAGCACCGCAACGCCCTCGCCTCAGCCGAGGCGCGCATCGCTTTCAACAACGAGCGCAAATCCGAACTCGAAGGCCGCATCTCGCAGAACCATTCCGACATCTCCGCGACCCGCGAAAAGCTCGCCCAGCAGGAATTCGATTTCACCGCCGCCAACGAAGCCCTCGACCAGCTCAACCGCCGCATCGCCGAGCAGGAAATCGAGCTGGATAAACTACAGGAAAAAACCGTCACCGCCCGCGAAGCCCGCGCGAACCTGGAAACAGCCCTCCGCGCCTCCCGCGGCGAGGCGAACACCTGCCAGAACCTCATTGCCTCGATGCAGGCGAAAATCGAATCCGCCCTCGCCCAGCTCGAAGGCAACCGCGAGCGCGCCCGCCAGCTCGCCGAGGAGGAGCAGCGCCTGAACCTCGGTGTCGAGGAACACATCGCCCAGCAGACCAACATCGCAGCGCTCGTCGCGGAAACCGGCGCACAACTCACCGAGTTGGAAGAAGCTTTCCAATCCGCCGAGCGCAGCTACCAGCACACCCGCGGCGATCTCGATGCCGCCCGCACTGCCGCAACGGAATCCAACAAAGTCCTCGCCCAGCGCTCCGCCCGCCTCGACGCGGTGAAACAGCTCGTCGCATCCGGCGAAGGCTTCGCGAAGGGCACACAGAACCTCCTCAAAGGCCTCGACGCCCCCGACGAGTTCAAGCCTTCCATCGACGGCGTCCTCGCCACATTCATCCAGGCCGATGACTCCGCCGCCCGCGCGATCGAAGCCGCCCTCGGAGCGAAGCTCCAGACCGTCCTCGTTTCCGATTCCGCCATCGCGGAAACCCTCATCCAGCGCCTCACGGAAAAGAAACTCGGCCAGGCCGCCATTCTTCCGAAAAACCTCATCCCGAAAGCCGCCGGCACCCAGATCGAGACACTCCCCACCGGAGCAACCGCATGGGCGCTCGACAAGGTGAAGTCCGAGCCGCAGGTCGCCGCGATCATCGAGCAGCTCCTTGAGAAAACCCTCATCGTCCCGGATCTCGCCACCGCGCTGAAACTCCGCAACGACTACAGCACCCTCACCTTCGTCACCCTCGCCGGCGAAACGCTCTCGCCCGAAGGCACGATCCAGGGCGGTGCAGCTTCCGGTGCCTCCACCTCCCTTCTGGAAAGGCAGAACGAAGTCCGCTCGCTCGAAACGGAAGTCGCCGCCCTCCGCCAATCCGACGAGGACGCCCGCACCCGCGTCACCACCCTTGAGTCCCAGCTCGAAGCCCAACGCGAGGCCGTCGAGGTTTCCCGCGAGCGCCTCCAGCGCCAGAAAGTGGAACTCTCCACGCTCCAAGGCCAGCTCTCGCTCGCCACCCGCGAGGTCGAGAATTTCAACACCCGCATCGAGAACGTCCGCTGGGAACGCTCCGAACTCGACAAGCGCGAGAACGCCGCCGCCGATTCCCGCCAGCACCTCGAGTCCGAACTCGCCTCGTCCCGCGACCGCCTCGCCGCCATCGAGGATCAGACCCGCTCGCTCCAGTCGCAGTCTGACTCCGCCGTCTCCTCCGAACAGGAACTCAGCGCCGCACTCAACGAACTCCGCACCCAACTCGCCGTCGAGAAACGCGCCAAGCAGGCCGCAGAAGAACAGCAGCGCCCCATGGAAGCCCGCCTTTCCGAACTCCGCGAAATCGCCATCCGGCGCGAGGCGGAGATCGAGAATTTCACCAACCGCATCCAGTCCGCCGCCGAGGAAAACGTCTCGCTGAGGAACCAGGCCGAGGATCACCGCATCGAGGCCGAGGATCTCCAGATGGTTCTTTCCGAGAAAGCCGAAGGCCGCGGCGAACTCATCAAGGCCATCGAGGAGGCCGAGGTTCAGCTCTCCGCGATCCGCAAACAACTCGCCGCCACCAACGAGCAGAAAGGCCGCGAGGAAATCGCCGCCACCAAGCTCGACCTCCGTTTGGAAAACCTCATGGACTCCACCGAGGATCGCCACCAGATCACCCTCGCGACCTTCGAACCGGACGCCCACCTCTTACTCTCCACCCTCGCCTCCCGCAAAGCCCGCAACGCTTCCGGAGCCGACGAAACCGACCCTGAAATCGCCGAAGCACCCGCCGCCGTTTCCTCCGAAACCGTCGAAATCCCCGACATTCCCGGAGAGCCAAATTGGTCTCACGTCGAGTCCCTCGTCCACGACCTCAAGCGCAAGATCGAATCCATGGGACCGGTCAACGTAGATGCCATCGAGGAATACGATGAACTGGAAGAGCGCCACAATTTCCTGCGCGGACAACACGACGACCTGGTCAACTCCAAGACCGAGCTGCTCGCCGTCATCGAGCGAATCAACGAGGAAACCCAGCGCCGCTTCGCCGAAACCTTCGCCCAGGTTCGCCTCAATTTCCGCGACATGTTCAAGGAACTCTTCGGCGAGAAAGGCCAGGCCGACCTCACCCTCATCGACGAGTCCGACCCGCTCGAATCCGGCATCGAGGTCATTGCCAAGCCGCCCGGCAAAAAGCTCCAGTCCATCACCCTCCTCTCCGGCGGTGAGCGCTCGATGACCGCCGTCGCCCTCCTGTTCTCGATCTACATGATCAAGCCGTCCCCCTTCTGCGTCCTCGACGAGCTCGACGCCCCGCTCGATGAATCAAACATCGGCCGTTTCGTGAAAGTGCTCGACCGCTTCATCGACCGCTCCCAGTTCATCATCGTCACCCACTCCAAGCGCACCATGGCTCGCGCCGACGTGATGTATGGCGTCACCATGGAGGAATTCGGCGTCTCCAAACCCGTCGGCATGCGCCTCACCGCCTCTAGCGACGACACGAAATCCGAAGCCAAATCAGCCGCCCAGAAAGCCGCGCTGCGGCTGGATGCGTGAGAATAAGTGCTCTGATTTAGCGGATCATCGAAGCTCGACCCTTACCCACCAGTTTCTCCTTTCACATGCCGGTCGAGGAAACGGATGGCCGCCTCGATCGCTCCATCGGGGAAAAGGAAGGAGCGGATATGGCCTTTGCCCCGGATCCAGAAAATCTCGTGGGGCACGCGCTTGGCTTTCAGTTCCGCCTCCATTTCGCGGAGATGGCCGGGGTTCACGAGGGTATCGTCTTCGCCATGATAGAGGAAATAGGGCGGGCTGGACGGAGTGACGTGGTTCACGGGGGAGGCTTCGTGGAAGCGTTCCGGAACCTCCTCCAAGGTGCCGCCGAGGAAATTGCGGATCAGTTCCCCCTCCGAATAATAGGTGAGATCCGAGGGTGCGCCGCCCGCGACGACAGCCTTCACCCGTTTCCCACGATCCGTCAGCGCCGCCAGCGAACCGGCGTAGCCGCCCGCCGAGTAGCCGAAGACGGCGATCCTCCCGGGATCGATCCCCTGCTCCGCCGCGTTTTCCTCCATCCAGTCCAGGGCGGCGAGGACATCGTCGAGCGGGGCGGGATAAGTCCATTCGGGTGCCATGCGGTAGGTGATGTTTAAAACCAGATAGCCGTTGCGCGCCAGCTGGCGGGCGATCCCGGCCATCTGCCAGCGCCCGTCATCGCCGATGCGGCCGTCGCCATGGATCATGAGGACGGCGGGATGCGGGCCGGCGGTTTGCGGGCGGTAGATGTCTCCCGCCATGGGCGCAGGACGACCGGGAGGCGTGTAAACGACATCCGCGGCATCCGCGCCTTTCACCGGAGCCAGCGCACCGAGCGGGCCTGTGCAGGAAAACGAGGCCAGCGCGGCGAAGAGGGAGATGATACGTAGCGATGCCATGCTGTTCGGAATCCGTTCTGGAAATTCAACATTTCCACCTCAATCCGCCAACCACCGTCTCTCAGAATCGCATTCCGGGAAATGGATGCGTAACAAGAGGAACCGTGGCATGGAAACCACTTCTGATACGACGCCCTCTTTACACAACGCCAATTAGAATGCGTAAAATCGCATATAAAATGCGCAAAATTATCTAGTCACAGCCATTCTTTTTCGCCAGATTATCGGTTGTGCGACCAGCAACGTGATTTCTAATCATGTGCCAGACTCGCCTAACCCAATCAAACATCCAAAAGCCATGAGTATCCACGCCAAGCTCACCCCGGAAGTAATCGAGCAGCTTCGCCAACAACGTAGAAATTCCACGATCTCTTCCGTGGTCGTTTCCATACTCGTGGTCGTCCTCATCGCACTGGTTTTAGGCATTTACCTGCTGCCTAACATCATCAAGGAGACCCCGGTAATCGTAACCTATGCGGCAAGCGTTGATGAAGCGAAGGAAGTGCCGGAGAAAAAGGTTACGACCAAAGTGATGCGCAAACCATCCTCACCCACGTCTTCCATGGCAAAGGTCATCGCTGCGAACACCCAATCCGCCGTCTCCGTTCCGGTTCCCGATCAAATTACCAGCGCCCCCTCCCTGGATTTCGGCGACGGGGACGACTTCGGTTCAGGCTGGGGGGACGGGAACGGAACGGGTGGCGGCGGCGGCTCTTTGTTCGGCAGGCAAATCAATTCCAGCAATCTGGGTGTGATCCTCGACATCTCGGGCTCGGCGCACGCCTATTTGGCCGAGGCGATCGCCGAGATCGACAAAAGCTTCCCCACCGCCCACATCGTTTTGGTGGTGGGTTGCGGCATGTCGGATGGCAACCTATCCGTCAGCGGCGGGGGCAAGGTTCCTGGCAGACCACGCATCGTGGATTACCAGAAGATGGATTCTGAGAGAAAACACAACTCCCTTGCGCGATCCGGCCCCGCCCAGTTGGAGCTTTTCTACAAAAAAATTGGGTCCAAGCGCAGCAGGGAGCTCAAAGAGCACTTCAAAAAACGGGACAATCTCTATCTCCTCTACGGTGGGGATGTCATGGCCACCCAATACGCGTTTGATCATGTTCTCCAAAGAAACGTGGACACCATCTACTGGTTCGCGGATTTCGCGGACAAGACCGACTCCAGTGTGATCGAGAGACTGGGCAAGAAGCTAAGATTCAACAAAGTCACTCTTATCTCCCACAATTTCCTCGGAAAACCGGTAGGGAAACTGGCCAAGGAAATGACACTGAAAACCGGCGGCAGCGTGATCGAAAAGATCCCGGGCAAAAAATAAGTGACTCGCGTTGCATCGGTTCATCGCGTCCCGCACAAAAACGCATCCATGACCGTGAGCCATCCCTGCTTTACGCACGCACCGAGAGCGCCACGACTGTGATTTGGGAGACGCGGGTCTACCATGGACTGGTGACCTGCGTCATTTTTTCCCTAGCGTCGCCCGGGAAGAAGACGTCCGCATCGACGACCAGGTCGCAGTGGTCTATCAGGAGTAGCAGGGCGATTGGGCACCGCATATTTATCAGTATGCCACAGGCGTCAGCAGGATGATTCAAACGCCATTCACCCACGCCAAATACTTTTCGTTCACTGCGGCGACAGGTATTGCGACAATTTCAGGAACCTCGTAGGGATGCAGGGCGGTGAGTTTTTCTTCAAACGCGGGAAACCCCTGCGCCGGGAGCTTGAGGATGGCGAGAATTTCCCGGTCTTCCTTAAGTTCGCCCTGCCATCGGTAGATGGAGGTGATTGGCGGCAGGATATTCGCGCAAGCCACAAGACCTTCCGCGACGAGGGCGGCGCAGATCTTCCGCGCCGTCGCCTCGTCGGGAAAGGTGGAGAACACGACGAGCATGGCTCCTTCTCACACCGCCACGGGCGCGCCGGTGGCGGCGGATTCGTAGAGGGCGTCGATGATGAGCATCAGCTTGTGCGCCTGCTCCGGGGTATTGAACGGATCGGCGGTGCCGTTGATCGTCTCGATGAAGTTCGCGGCGGAGTTGATGCGGCCCATGTCCTCGCAAGCTTCGGTGATAATGCTGCGGTTCACGCTGTTGCCGTTTTCCTGGACGTAGAGCTCGCAGGTATCGATGGCCGTGTCATCCAGCCCGTCGCGGCCGAAGAGCCGCTCGACCTTACCGCCCGCCTTGGTGCCTTGGAACACGACGGAGACCTCCTCGCGCTTCACCATCTCCGCCCAGGAAACCTGAAGGGAAAGCACTTGGCCGGTGCGGAAGGTCACGAAACCGTGGACGGCGTTCTCCACATCCGTGGTGCCGCCGACGCGGTCGGGAATGCCCCACGGCCCCTTGAAGCCGGGGTCGGTGATGTGGTCGTTGAAGGTGTTCGCCAGCACGTGGGCGGGCTCCGGGTAGCCCATGAAATAGAGGGCGAGGTCGATCATGTGCAGCAGGTCGATGGTCGCCCCGCCGCCGGCCATGGCCTTGGTGGTGAACCATCCGCCGAAGCCGGGAATGCCGGTGCGGCGGATCCACTTCGCCTGCGCGGAGTTGATTTTTCCGCAGGTGCCGTCTTCCACATACTTCTTCATCGCCTGGGATTCGGGGCGGGCGCGATTGTTGAAATTGAACATCAGCGCCTTACCGACCTCCTTGGAAACGGCAACCATCTCCGCGACCTCACCGGCGTTGAGGCCGGGCGGTTTTTCGCAGAAGACATGCTTCCCGGCGCGCAGGCATTGCAACGCAAGCGGCGCGTGGAACTTGTTCGGCACGATGATGCTGACGGCGTCCAGATCCGGCACGCCCGCGAGCATTTCCTCCACGGAGGTGAACACACCCGCGATGCCCCATTCCTTCGCCGCCTTCTCCGCCGCGCCCGGCGCGGGATCCGCCACCGCGACGATCTCCGCCCCGGCTTTACGGAATCCCTCCGCATGGTATTTCACCATCCAACCGGCTCCGATGACTCCTACTTTCAGTGACATGATCGTGATGGCTTATTGGTTTTTCTTATCGAACGCCGCATCGAACGCGACGTTGGAGCCGGGGAAATCGACGTTCCTGACAAACGCCGCCGCCTCGGTCGCGCCGTGGACGCGATCCATGCGGATGTCCTCCCACTCCACGGAGAGCGGGCCGGCGTATTTGAGGTCGTTGAGGGCGACGATGATGTCCTCGAACTCGATGTCGCCGTGGCCCAGCGAACGGAAGTCCCAGAAGCGGCGAGCATCGCCGAAATCCGTGCTTCCGCCGAAGACACCGACCGTGCCATCGCCGTGGCCCCACCATGCGTCCTTCATGTGGACGTGGTAAATGCGGCTGCCGAGCTCGCGGATGAATTTCACGTAGTCCACGCCCTGATAGCCGAGGTGGGAGGGATCGTAGTTGAAACCGAAACGCTTGTGGTTCTTCACCGCCTTGAGAGCGCGCTGCGCGGTGGCGATGTCGAACGCGATCTCGGTGGGGTGCACCTCAAGGGCGAAGTTCACGTTCTCCTTGTCGAAGGCATCGAGGATGGGCGTGAAGCGTTTCGCAAAATCTTCAAAACCCTTATCGTAGAAAGCCTGGCTCGTCGGCGGGAACGCGTAGAGACCGTGCCAGATCGAGGAGCCGGTGAAGCCGTTCACCACGGCGGGGAACTCGTCCTTGTTCTTGCGGCCGGGCTTCGCGTTGAGGAAAAGGCGGGCTGCCTTGCCGGTCTTGATCATCTTCTGCGCCGCGCGCTTGCGCACGCCCTCGGGCTCGCCGTTGCCCCAGACATCCGGCGGCAGGATCGCCTTGTGGCGCTCGTCGATGTTATCGCAGATTGCCTGGCCGACAAGGTGGCTGGAGATCGCGTAGGAAGTGAGGCCGTGGTCGGAAAGAAGCTCCCATTTTTCTTTCACGTAGTTTTTCTTGGAGACAGCCGCATCGACATCGAAGTGGTCGCCCCAGCAGGCGAGTTCGAGGCCGTCGTAGCCCATTTCCGCGGCAAGCGGCGCGAGTTTCTCAAGCGGAAGATCGGCCCATTGGCCGGTGAAGAGTGTGACTGGTCTGGACATATGATTAAGTGGGTTGCGGTTGGATTGCAGGCGCATGTTGGCGATAACCGCCCAGCCGGGGAAGGGAAAAAGAGAGGGCGTTTATTTGATCCGCCGCCTCTTGCGTGATCCGCCACCGTAGCGCAGGCTGTGGGTCAAGGAAATGTCCAGCAACACGTTTCATCCTTTCTCCAGCGAGCATTTTATCACTCTCGCCACCGGCTTCACGGTGATCGCGGGTCTGGTTCTTTTCGCGCGAAAATCGGATAAAAACCAGCGCATCGCCACCGCAGTCATCGCCTTCCTATGCCTCGCGTCCTACCCCTTCGCGCTCTTCGCATGGCGGGATCATCCCTACTCGATGGACAACGTATTGCCGTTCCACCTCTGCGATCTCGCGGCCATCGTGGCAGGCTTCGCGCTGTTCACGCGCAGGCCGATGCTGCTCACCCTGACCTATTTCTGGGGCATCGCAGCGACCACGCAGGCCTTGCTCACCCCGGCGATCACCATCGGCCCACCTCACCTGCCGTACGTGCATTTCTTCGTTCAGCATTTCGCCATCGTGGCGGCGGCGATCTACATTCCGCTTGTCCTGAAATGGCGACCTGAGACGCCGTGGTGGAAATCGCCGCTGAAGGTTTTCGGGATTTCCATCGCCTACCAAGGCGTCGCGCTGCTGATCAACGTGATGTTGAAGACGAATTTCGCCTTCGCCTCCCGCCCGCCGGACAACCCCTCGCTCATCGACCACCTCGGGCCGTGGCCGGTTTACCTGTTCGCGATGCAAGGCATAGCCCTCGTGCTCTATCTTCTGCTCGCACTACCTTTTAGCCGCCGGAAAACTTTCTCAAACAGTCCATAGCGTTCCCAAAGCCATGCCGACCCATCATCCCAGCCTCCGGAATCACGTGATGGCACGTGCGCTCCCACAGACAGCGACAACGCATTTTCTGGTTTCTGGCCTGTGAATTCTGATGTCTGCTACGCGCATGCCCGCTCCCACCGAAAAACGCCCGCGAGTCAACGTCCGCCGTCCCGATGTGATGGAACTCGTCTCGGCGGAAGTCGCCATCCATTACCAATCATCACTGGTGGAGAAAATCCGCGAGCAAGGCGGCATGATCACACGCGGCAACACCACCCTGCTGCTGGCGAAGGATTTCGGTTTCTGCTACGGTGTCGAGCGCGCCATCGACCTCGCCTACGCCTCGCGCAAGGTGTTTCCAGAAAACCAAATCTTCCTCATCGGCGAGATCATACATAACCCTGAGGTAAACCGACAGCTCCGCGAAATGGACATCGTCTCGCTGCCTTGGCGTGAGATCGATTCAGCCTACGATGAACTCAGCCCGGAGGATGTCGTTATCGTTCCAGCCTTCGGAGCCCCTGTGCATTTCATGACCAAAATCGAGGAACGCGGCTGCTACGTTGTGGATACGACCTGCGGCGACGTGATGAAAGTCTGGCGGCGCGTGCGCGGCTACGCAAAGGACGGCGTGACCTCCATCATCCACGGCAAGTCCGACCACGAGGAAACCCGTGCCACCGCCTCCCGCTCCCTCGGTGAGGACGCGCGGGGGCATTTCCTCGTTATCCTCACCCTCGCGGATACGGATTACGTCTGTGATTTCATCCGCAACGGCGGTGACAAGACGGCGTTTCTCGAACGCTTCGCGGGTTCGCACTCGCCGGGCTTCGATCCGGATATCCACTTGCGGAAAATCGGAGTCGCCAATCAAACAACCATGCTGAAGGGAGAGACGCTGGAGATCCAAAACCGCCTCGCCAAGGCCATCGCCGAGCGCGATGGATCAGCGGAAAATTTCCATGCCTTCGATACCATCTGCGGAGCCACCCAAGAGCGGCAGGACGCGCTTTTCGAGATGCTGAAAACGAAAATGGATCTGCTGCTTGTCGTAGGCGGTTACAATTCTTCAAATACGGCACATCTGGTGGAGATCGGAGAGAAAGAGCTGCCCACCTTCTTCATCCGTGATGCGGAGCAGATCAGATCCCTGGAGGAAATCGTGCATTACGATCTCCACCACGCGCGGGAAACGACTTCGGATTACGCTTCGATCTTTTCCGGAAAAGAACACGTAATCATTGGCCTCACCGCCGGAGCCTCCTGTCCGAACAACCTCATCGAGGCCACGGTAAGGAGAGTTTTCGCACTGCGCGGCGAGGAGATCTGATAATGGAGAGCCGCGCCTGTGGCCGGCTTCTCCGCATTGCCAAAAAAGCCGCACGCGGCTCCCCAGTTTACGCCAAATCCATCACCAGCACCTTCGCCCACATCTCCTTGTGGCCGCCGGAGAAAGCGTCGTGAACGGGATCGGACTTCTGGTATTTCTCGTGATCCTGGAGGGAATCGAATTTCAAGGAAATGCCGTAATCCCATGAGTGATCCGTCACGGGGCGCGACTCGGTCGGCGCGGGTTTGCCCCAGTTACCCTCTGCAATATTTGGCGACTCCATCAGCTCGTCGAGCGCTTCCTCCATCCGGCCGCGGCCTGCCTCGTTCTTGAATTCATCCTTAAGCCAGAAATATACGTGGTGCTCCATGCGCGAGCGTTAGATGGCTCGCGCCATCGTGGCAACCCCTTAATGGAGAGCCGTGCCGGTGGGCGGATTTTCTGGAAAAGTGGAGAAGCCGGCTACAGGCACGGCTCCCGCATCACGTGTATTTCATGAACGCCGTGTAAACCTCCGACGGGATATCCAGCAGGCCGTAATCCTTTGAGGAAACGAACAGCAGGCTCTGCTTTCCTTTCCCGAGCAACTGACCCTCGGCACCGAAGATCTGATGCTCCAGAGTGCAGAACTTCCGGTTGAAATCCGCGACCCTGATCTTCACCGTGATCGAATCAAACTCACGTGTCTCGCGGACGAACTTGTGCTCGAAGGAGCGGGTGAGGATATAGAAACTCGTCGTCTTCAAATCGAAGTCCGGCATCGCCCGGTTGAAAAACAGCTCGCGGGTTTTGCCCACATAGAGCGGATACATGCCGAAATAAACATTCCCCACAGAGTTCGTATCCTGATAGGTGGCGACCATGGAATAGACGAACCATTTCCCCTCGAAATGCCCCATCAGGTCGTGCGAACCCGAGGAAACGGGAGCGGCCACCTCCGTTGGAGCGGGCTTTTCCTGTTTCGTGATCGCCTTGATCGCCGGAATTTCCGCAGCGGCATTGATCACCTGGTCCGCCTTCTCCGTAACGAGCCGCAGCAAGTCGGTGGTCGTCACCAGCCACACCACATATGCCAGCGGCAGCAGCGAGCCGACATACATCAGCACGTTCTGATCGACCATGTAGCCGAAGGCAAAAATCACGAGGCAGAGACAAGCCATGGAGAACATGCGGATCTGCGGCAGCGGCTGCTGGCTGTTTGGAACAAAGCAGCGGGCGATGGCCAGAGCCGCGTATCCGACGAAGAACGAAGCGTAAAAGACCATGAAATACTCCAGCTCGAACCTCGCGAAATAACCGACCAGCGTGATCATCGCGACGACGAAAAACGTTGGGATCGGCGAGGAGATGATCTGCTTCGGCAGAATGGAGATCAGCATGTTCTCGCTCTTCTCCACGTTCTTTTCGAGGAACCACTTGAGCGAAACATAACCGCTATCGAGCGTGGTAAGAACACAGATGATGAGGAAGCCGAAGTAGGCGGCGGGGATCAGGGAGTTTCCTGAAAAACCATTGGTGAAATGCTGGACGATGAGGTTGTGGCCATAGACCAGTTTGTCCAACTGCGATGCCGCAACCTCAAAACTGCCCTCTGCGTTGCCCATCACCCACATCGCGAGATGGCCGTGGAAAAGAAGCAGGAGGAAGAAAATGATCCCTCCGAAAAGGTAACTGAGCCGCACGGAAGTGTTCTCGCGGTGGATCTGAATCGCCCGCTGCCAATGCTGCAAATCCAGCCAAGGCCCAACCAATAGGCCGACCACAAGCGGCACCGCAAGACCCCAGAACCGGGTCGTAGTATAGCCATTTTCCGCTCCCATACCCTCGATTCCTTTCCCGACTCCCGCCGGGCTGAGGGAAAGCAACACCGTTACGATGCAGAGCAGCAAAAGCCCGCCAAGCAACGCATGTCCGGCTTTGATTTTCCGAATACCGAACTCCTCACCGAACAAACAGCCGACAGCCAGCAGCACGAAAACCGACATCGTCACGGAAAGCGCCATCACCGCGTTCCCATCGAATCCCTCGATCGTCCCGATCAGCGGCACGAACAGATATTTCACCAGTGCGAAGACGGTCAGCGACAGCGCGACGATCTGGTAAATATAGAAAATCAGCCGGAAGGGCTTGGCGAACTTGTCGAAAAACAGTGCCAGCGACTCCTGCCCGCCGGGATGGCGTTTCGCGACAATCTGGGTAAGACAGCCGAAAAGCGCCAAGCCGATCGCGTTCGGAATCGCGAACATGAGCAGCCCCTGCATCCCAAACATGAATGAAATCTGGACACTGAAAAACAGCCCAAGCCCCCACATCCACGCCAACGCGACGGAATTCCCCCACAGCAATGCATTCAGCCAACGCAGATTCATTGGCGGAGCATTCCCATGATCGCCGCCCACCGCAAGCCCCGCGTAGCTGAGGCCACCGGAAGCGCGGGAATAAATCCCACATAACCGGCGTAGGTGAATGGAAATTGCCTCGATCGGCTCTTTCCTCTACCGTGGACTCACGCGTCACAGGCTCGCTCTTAAAGCCAAATCATTCATCTTTCCCCCTATGCTCCCCTACTTACCTGCCCTTTTTTTCACCTTCTCAGCTGCGGCATGCGCCCAGTCACTCGTCACCCCACGAATTTGCTGCGAGATCGAAAACACGGTCAAAACCACCCTCCTAACGGCCACGGCGCAAGGCGCAGATACCCCGATCAGATTCCGCATCGACTGGCTTTCCGGAAACGAAACTCCAGAAAATTTCCGCAACCACACGGCCATGCCCGACCGTCTGACCTCCACACATCGGTTAGGAAAAAACATTCTCACGCGCACCATCCTCGTCAGCGAATCGGCCGATTGTATTCTCGTCCACATCCACGCGGATCAACCCGGAGCCGTCCATTTCACCGCGTGTTTCGACTCCCAAAATCCCGTAAAAATCCAAGACCGCCGCCAGATAGTCCTATCGGGAAAGCAAATCCACGCCCACGCATGGATCATCCCCTTCGAGTCCGATGTAAGTGACGACGGGAAAACCATCACCCTCTCCGGCGAAGGCGAGGCACTTGTCATCCTCAATCTCACCCCGGATCCCGTAAAAACCCCCATTCTCAGCACCTTATCACGCTTGGGCGAAAAATACGACCCCTCTCATAACCCTCCGAACCCTCATCTGATCTGGCAAGGAGTCCTAAAGACGCGAGACGGCGAGACACAAGACACAAGAAAAGATTAGATTTGCCCCGTCCTAGCTCTTCGATCTTGTGTCCTGTGTCTAAAAGTCTTGTTTCTTTCGGAGAGTTTAGGGTTTGAAATCCCAGCACTCCCCTCTTTAATCCCGCCCCCAGCACACCCATGATCGAAAACCTTCGCAAATACACCGGACTCATCATCGTCCTTTTTGTCCTCGTCCTCATCGGATTCCTGTTCATGGATACCAGTGCCATGCGCAACGGCGCGGGAGGCGGCGCACCCTATATCAAGGTCGCGGGACGCACCTACACGGATAGGGAGTTCAACCAACTCGGAGCTTCCTCCTATCAATTGACCCAGTCCCTCGCGCAATCCGGAGACATGCAGCTTTTTAGCTTCCTCTTCGGCATTTCGGGCGATGCACAATTCGGCAGCCGCGAATTGATGGAGTCGTTTTTCGCGAGCCGCATGATCTTGCGCTCCGCGAAAAAGGAATTCGGCATCTATCCCGGCGAGGAGGAGATAGACTCCTTTATCCGCAAGCTCCGCGCCTTCACCGGTCCGGATGGGGAATTTTCGCAGGAACAATACCGCAACTTCATCGAACGGGGCATTGGCCGCCTTGGTCTCACCGAAGGTGATATCCGCGAACTTGCCTCCGATGTCCTCGCTCAGGCAAAGCTCACTGAAATTCTCGGCGCAGGCCTCAGCACGGATCGCAATACCGTCGCCAAGAACTCCGCCATCGACGACCAACGCATCGCAGTGGACATCGCCCGCATCGACCTCGACCCCATTGAGGCGAAAATCGACCCCGCCGAGGAGGAAATCAAAACCTACTGGGAAACCGTGAAGGACGCCTTCAAAACCTCTGAAAAACGCAGTTTCACCTACGTCATCTTGAAGCCTAACATGCCTGCGGAAGAAGCCGAGATTCCCGCTCCCGCCGCCGACGCCACCGAGGAAGCTAAGGCGGAGTATGAAAAGGCCAAGGCCACACGCGACGCAAAAATCGCCGAAGATCGCCGCAAGGCTCGCCTCGAAATCGGCACCATGGCAGATGATTTCGTGAATTACTTCGTCGATCACAAAGACGCCGTTTTCGAAAAGCTTGCGGAAGAAAAGAAATTGGAGGTGAAAACAACCGAGCTTTTCACGCAGGCCGATGCCCCCGAAGAACTCAAGACCGCACTCCGTGCCTCCAGCACACAGGGCACCGCAGCGGACGAGCTTTTCCGCATGGTCGTCACCTCCGACCCCCTTTCGAAAATCTCCCCCGCCATCGCCATCGGCGAGGATGAGTGGCTCATCGCCCGCCTCGACGGAACGGAGAAAGTCCGCGTGCAGACCTACGAAGAAGCCCGCGCCGAAGCCCGCGCCCGCCTCATCGCCGAGCAAGCGACCGCCGCCTTGAAAAAGGCAACCGAAGAAGCCGCGGAAAAAATCAAAACCGCCCTCGCCGCATCCAAGACCTTTGCCGATGCCGCCAAGGAGGCGGGAATCACCGCTGAGACGGTCAGCCTTGCAGAGGTCACCGCCGGATATCAGGGCGACACCAGCAAAGTCCCTTCCAACCTATTCAACGCTGCAAAATATACCGATCCAGGCTCACTAACAGAACCCGTCTTCGAGTCCGACCGCGCCTTCATCATCCACGTGATTAAACGTGAGGTCGTGAAACAGGACAGCGCAGCGACCGCTCTCGAAACAAAGTTTGAGAATGCACAGGATGCCGTCCGCATCGCCGCGTTCAACTCCTGGCTCGCCGCGAAAACGGAAGCCGCCGGAGTCGAGACGCTTTACAACAAATAGCCGCCGCAACTCTCCCCGCTTGGCGGGTTCCGATATTTTGAGCGAAGCCATCCAGGAAATCTACGACGAAGCCAGCGGCCACCTCGCCCTCGGCGAACTCGATGAAGCAGCCGCCCTCTACCGCAAGTGCGTGGAACTCGATCCCGCGCACTTCGATTCCTGGCACGCCCTCTCCATGGCTCTGCTGAAGACCGGCCACCTCAAGGAAGCCCTCGGAGCCTCACTCCAGGCTACCTCACTCCAGCCCAACGACCTCCTCGCCTGGACCGCCCTCTCCCAGATCTACGTCCGCCTCGGCGACATCCCCAACGCCGAAGCCGCCAAGGCCAACTCACGCATCCTCTCGCTCGGCGGGAAAGTGGTCCGCGGTTAGCCCGTCTTCCTTCGAGTTTAAAAATTAAAGTTTAAAGTTTCATGTTCTTCCTCACCACCGCCATCGACTACACCAACGGCTCCCCCCACATCGGCCACGCTTACGAGAAAGTTCTCGCTGATGTGATCGCCCGCTACCGCCGCCTCGCGGGTGAGGATGTCTATTTCCTCACCGGCGTGGATCAGCACGGCCAGAAAGTCCAGCAGACGGCGGAAAAAGAAGGCATTTCCCCCGCGGAGTATGTGAAAAACGTCACCGCCCGCTTCTCCGCGCTGTGGGAAAAGATCGGCGTGGAATACGACGGCTGGGCGGAAACCACCGACCCGCGCCACATCACCTGCGTCCAGGCCATACTCTCGGATCTCCATGCGCGGGATGAGATTTATAAGAAAACCCACAAGGGCTTCTACTCCGTCCGGCAGGAGCAGTTCCTAACCGACCGCGACCGCGACGAAGCGGGAAACTTCGGCCCCGAGTGGGGCGAGGTCACCGAGATCGAGGAGGAAAACTACTACTTCAAGCTCTCCAACCACACCCCGTGGCTGCGCGATTTCCTGGAGAAATCCGACGACACCATCCTCCCCGCCTTCCGGAAATCGGAGCTCATCAACGCGCTCGAAAAAAACACCGGCGCGGATCTCTGCATCTCCCGCCCCAAGGAACGCCTCACCTGGGGCATCGAGCTGCCCTTCGATTCCGATTTCGTCACCTACGTCTGGTTCGACGCGCTCATCAACTACATCTCCTTCGTAGGCTACACACCGGATCCGACCCTGCCGGATTTCGAATCGATCTGGACCAGCCGCCCCGTGCACATCATCGGCAAGGACATCATGGTTCCCGCCCACGGAATCTACTGGCTCGCCATGCTCCGCGCGCTCGGTTTCGAGGACACGAAAATGCCACAGCTCCTCGTCCACGGCTGGTGGAACCGCTCCGGCGAGAAAATGTCGAAATCACTCGGCAACATCGTCGATCCCTCCGAACTCGCCGACACCTTTGGCGTCGATGCGCTGCGCTACTACCTCGTCCGCGACATCCATACCGGAAAGGACTCGAACTTTGACGTCGAGCGCCTCGTCATGCTTTTCAACACCGAGCTCGCCAACGAACTCGGCAACCTCTGCAACCGCGCGCTGAACATGAGCGTCCGTTTCACCGAAGGCGTCATCTCCCCCGGCGGCCCGCTCACCGCGGACGACACCGCGCTCCAGCAATCCCTCATCGACAACACCGCCGCCTACCGCAAGGCAATGGACAACCACGAGATTTCCATGGGCCTTGAGGCGCTGAACCGCCACGTCGTCCACTGCAACCAATACGCCGAGCGCATGAAGCCCTGGGAGCTGAACAAGAACCCGGAAAACAAGGATCGCCTCGCCACCGTCCTCCACCACCTCGCGGAATCCGTCGCCCACTGCGCCGTCCTGCTCTCCCCCATCCTTCCCGACGCAGCCGCGAAACTCGCCGCCCAGCTCAAGCTCCCCAAACTCACCGCCCTCAAGCTCGACGACCTGAAATGGGGCCTCATCCCGACAGGTCACGAAATCGAAAAACCCTCCCCGGTTTTCCCAAGGATCGAGGTGAAGTCAGCGGAGTGAACATGCGGTAGGGTCATTTTGCCAAAATGACCCACGCAGCGCGTGTCAGCACGGTGATGGGAGGAACGCTCCGCATCAACGGTGCCAAGGGTTGGAGAAGGTTCCAGATCAGGTTGTGCGCACAGGGTGGGTCGTTTTGGCAAAACGACCCTACCGTATCTCAACCCACGCCGTCTCCCTCAGCATCTCCCACTGGAGCAAAACCCCGGGCACGAGGAACGCGATCACGAACAGCACCGGCACCAGCGAAACGATGCAGAACGAGGTCATGAAACTCCACGGCCTGCCCGTCCGTGAAGCCCAGCGGCTGAGCCAGCGGTGCACGAAAACCACCGCGATGAGAAACGCCCCCAAGCCCGGCCCCCACGTCGCGGCGTTCCAGGAAATCGCGGGGAGGTTCGCGACGAGGAAATGCCAGAAACCGGTGAAAAAGCGCCCAAGGATGAGATCGTTTCCGGAAAATGGCGGTGAAGCCAGTTGAACGAAAAGAATGAGTAGGCACAACAGGACGTAGATCCCGATGAAGCAGAGCAAAAACCGGAGAATGGGACGGATGAGTTTCATCTTCCTCCTTCGCCTTCACCAATACCAATTTGTCCGAAGATTTCATTGATCTGATCTGCACGGAAACTCCTAACCGAAGCATCGCTGTAGCCGACCACCACCATAGGCATCTTGCCGCTCCGAATGATCGGAGATTGAATTACTGGCACGATTGTCTCCTCGCTGGAACCGGGTTTGAGAAGTATCCACGGCTCCGGCACTCTATCATCGCCCCTGCCCAACCACGAAAGCTGCCGCAAGTGGACTGGATGTTGAATGATCTCCGGGACAAGTTCCTCAAACGATACAGGATACCTGCCGTTCTTGTTCTGAAATTCAACCAGAGCCAGCATCAGTTGCTTGCCATTGCTTATGGCCTCGGTCAAATCCGCCCTCCTGTTGCTCTCGATCACTTTCCCGCCCGCCAGCCAGAACATCTGGTGCACCACCCCGCTTAACGCGATCGCCGCCGCGCTACCCAGTAGCAGCAGCGAAAGCGCCGCCGTCGTGTGCCGGATGCCCCATATTCTCTCAGGAAATTTCTCATCCACCCATCTGTTAACGAAACGATGCGCGATCACCGAAGCCGACAGAAGGCATCCGATTGGGAGAACTGCGGCCTGCCATTTTTCAAAAAACGGCGGAAGAGCTTTCCATCCATGGATCGCCCAGCCACACAACAAACGGAAAGGAATCTCGATAAGAAATGCACCCCCGTTTCCAGAGACAAAAGTAGCAATGAAAAAAACGAGGAGAACGAAAATGATCTTTTTCCCGACCGGATATCCTAGGATTTTCTTTACCTCCGCACTCACCTCTCCAACCTCCTATCCAGTTCCCGTTTCAGATCCCCCTCCGCCCTGTCCTCGATGGTTCCATCCGCCAGCAGCACGAAGCGCCGTCCTCCCGCCATGGAGGGTTCATAGACCATGACCTCGCGACCGCCGCCGGGTTTTACACCCGGCACGAGGGCATAGAATCCGCCGTCGCCGAAGTTCCAAAGTTCCGCCGCCACCTCACCACCAAAGGGGCCGGACGGAGCTTTGCCGTCGTTCGCTTTCGCGTAAGCCCAGATCGCTTCCTTCAACTCCGACAAGGCCTTGCGGCGTTCCTCCTTCGTAAGCGCCGCCTGTTCCCCGTCGCGCAGCCGATAGCCGCTGCCCTGTTTTTCCCATGCGCCGGGCGTGAGCAATTCCCGCGCGCCGGAGATCATGGTCAGCACCACGTAAAACAGCAGCCCGGTCACGAACACCACACCGAGCGCCTGGCGGTATTTCAAAATCGGCAAGGTGGCGAACGACTTTGCGAGCTGGTTCCAGATCCCTTTCACCGCCCAGGAGATCAGCAGATAGGTCACGAGGAAAAACGAGAGCGCGTCGATCCGCGCCGCCGCCACATCGGTGAGCGTTACCACGGTCATTCCCGCGAAGGCATTGCCCGACGCGAGCAACCAGACAGAGGCGAGGGAAAGGGCGTTCCGGGCGTTCATGGGATTGCAAAATCGATTCATGAATCATGTTGCGAGTGAGGGCAAGCTCCCTGTTGGGTGCTTCATCCGGTAGGGCTGATCCGGCTCGGTCGGCCCATTTCCAAAATCATACGCACCGATCCATCCTACGGGGGTGAAATCCCGGAACAAGAAAGTCCGCCTCACCACGGTTTCACTACCTTACCGGGATTGCGGCTCCACCCTTTTTGATCAGGGCCGACCGAGCCGGATCAGCCCTACCTTTTGAAATGCACCGTTTCAGCGGAAAATGAAATACACCGCGCCGAGGAGGCAGCAGCCTGCCCAGAGATAATTCCAGGTGAAGGGGACGTTCATGTAGAACATCGCGAAGGGGATGAAGACGGCGAGGGTGATGACTTCCTGGATGATTTTCAGCTGCGGCAGGGACAGCGCGCCGTAGCCGATGCGGTTGGCGGGAACCATGAGGGAATATTCGAAAAGGGCGATCATCCAGCTCGCAAGGATGGCCACGATGAGAGGCTTGGAACGCATGTCGCGGAGATGCGCATACCAGGCGAAGGTCATGAAAACGTTCGACGCGAGGAGCAGGGCGACGGTCTTTGCGATGGTCATGGCACGCGTATCAAGGCGGCGAAGGCACCGTCGGTGCCGTGTTCGGTGGGGAGGATGCGGACGGATTTTTCCACACGGAGGCCGTGGGTTTCGGCGAAGGCTTTTACCAGGTCGCGGTTCTCGGAATCCTCGATGGAGCAGGTGGAATAGACGATGCGCCCGCCGGGCTTTAGGCATGGGAGGGCGTTGGCTAGGATCTCCGATTGGATGACGGCGAGGTCATCGATGTCGGCGGGCTGGAGGCGCCAGCGGACGTCGACGCGGCGGCGGATCACGCCGGTGTTCGAGCAAGGGACATCGAGCAGGATCGCATCGAAGGCTCCGTGGAAACGCTCCGGGGCGGGTTTGCGCCAGTCGTGGACGGAAATTTCATCGGCCTTGATGTGGAGGCGGGCGAGGTTTTCCTCAAGGCGTGGGAGGCGCTTTTCGTTCGAGTCGGTGCAGGTGAGGCCCGCGCCACCTCCGATCGCGGCGGCGATGAGGAAAGCCTTGCCGCCCGGGGCGGCGCAGGCATCGAGGATTTTCTCGCCGGGCTTGGGGTTGAGCAGTTCCACGGAATGACTGGTGGCTGGATCCTGGATGTAGAGCTTGCCCTCGGCTAGGAGCTGGGTGGGGAGCTTGCCTTCGAGTAGGAAATAACCGGGCGCGTGGTCGAGGGGTTCGCCGGGGATTTCCTCGGGAGCATCGGTCAACGGATTGAGGCGGAAAAAGGTCTCTGCGGGCTGGTTGTCCCATTCCATGAGTGCGATGGCGGTTTCCTTGCCGAAAGATTTTCGCCAGCGGTTGTAGAGCCAGTCGGGGTGGGAATGGAGGACGGCGGGCGGCATTTCATCAAGCTCCTCCATGAGGCGTTTGCGGGAGGTGATGGCCTTGCGGAGGACGGCGTTGATCAGGGGGCGGACGGAGGTTTTCCCGGCCTCGACGGTTTCGTTGACGGCGGCGTGGTCGGGGATGTTGAGGATGAGGATCTGGCAGAGGCCGACGCGGAGGATGTCGCGGGTATCGGCGTCGAGCTTGCCATGGCGGAGCTTGCCGATCCAGTGATCCAGGACGCGGCGGTGACGGAGGACGCCGAAAAGGATGGCTTGCAAAAGCGCGCGGTCGGCGGAGGAAAGCATGCGGCGCTGGGCGTGGCGCTCGACGAGGCTTTCCGCGTAATCATGCCCCTTTGCCCAGGCACGGAGGGCGGAGACGGCGGCTTGGCGGACGTGGAAATTTTTGGAGGGCACTGGATTCTAAACTTTAAACTTTAAACCTCAAGGAAGAGGCGCTCATGCCATCAGGACATCCATGAGTTCGGGGGAGAGGAAATCCTGGTTGTGGATGATGTGGTCGAGGACGGGGATGTCGGTGAGGGAGGCGAGGATACCCTTGTTGGTGATCATGGGGGTGTCCATTTCGTCCTCAAGCTGGTTGAGGATGATCCCGGCGCAGGTGAGGCCTTTCGCCTTGATGGAGGAGAGGCTGAGCAGGATGTGGTTGAGCGCGCCGAGGCGGTTTGCGGCGACGAGGATGACGGGCAGTCCGAGATCCTTTGCGAGATCGGAGATGAAATAGCTTTCCGTGATGGGGACTTCCCAGCCGCCCGCGCCCTCGACGAGGACGATGTCCTTGCCTTCGGAAAATTTCCGGTAGGACTCCACGAGTGCGGCGGGATCGATGGATTTGTTTTCCAGCAGCGCGGCGACGTAGGGAGCGACGGGCGAGGCGAAATGGAGCGGGTTCACCTCATCGAGAGGAAGGTTTCCGGAAACATCGGCGAGGATGCGGCCGTCATCGCGGTCGCCGCAGGAAACGGGCTTGAAGCCCGCCGCATCGCGCCCTTCCGCGCGGAGTGACTCGACCATGAGCCGGGTGAGGTGTGTTTTGCCGACTCCGGTGTCGGTGCCTGTGATGAAAAAGTTCACTGGTTCGGAGGGAGCGCGGGCGGCGGGTTGTGGTCAAGCATGTAAGCCTGTGGGCGGCTTCTTTTCTTTTCGACCGCGAGCGTTTTCCCTGCCTATCCTGCGCCAGTGATCCGCTGCCCTTACTGTCAGACCCCCATCCGCCCGGACGTGGCCGAGTGCCCGGCATGCATGCTGACTTTTCCGCGGACGGGCATGTTAGTCGGAGCATTGCCAAGACTAAACCCCATCGTGGCAGATACCACGGGTCACCTCGGGGGTGGGGATTCGGCGAAGCTCAAGCGCCGCATCCAGCGGCTACAGAAGCGTTTTCCGCAACTCACTGTGCAAGTGGCCATGCACCGTTTTGCGGCGGAGCATCCTTTCTCCATGCACGCTTTCTGGTTGTTCAACGCGGGGGCTTTCGCAGGAGAGTTGAAGCGAGGCAGGGACAACCGGGCGCTACTCATTGTAGTCGATCCCTTTCGTCAGGAATCAGCCATCGTACCCGGTTACGGCCTAGAGCCGTTGCTGAAAGAGGAGGCGCTCACCCATCTTGTGGAAATGTCCGGCCCGGCCTTTGGGGAAGGCAAGTGGCTGATCGGCTTTGAGATCATGCTCGATGGCTTGGAGTTGCTTTTGGAGAGCGTCAGCTCCGAAAGTGAAACGACAGCTTACGGCGAGGGCGAATATTAGGCGAAGGCTCGGAGGAAACCGACTTCAAGCGCAAGCGGCTCAGAGGCGTTCGTCTCGAGCGTCTGGCGGAGTTTTTCGAGGGCTTCGAGGCGGGTTCCGATGCGGAAAACGCTTTCGGTCTCGGCGATTTTTTCCAACAGGGGCGCGGACTCGGGGAAATCGAGACCGCCGGAGCCGGTCTTGATGCGTATGAGGTCGGCGAGCCAGGCAAGGATCACGTCGAGGTAACGGTTGCGGGCATCGAGGTAATCCGCCTCGGCGGCGGCCTTGTGGAAATCCTCGCGCTCCTTCAGCCATGAGCCGTCGGTGCCGTCCCGGTAGGCGGCGATCTCCTCTTTCGTGGCCAGTTTCGCGGCGGCTTCCACCTCCTCCCGTTTCTCGGCGAGGAAATCGGTGAACACGGATTTCATGTGGAGCGCGGCGATGGGGCTGCCGAAGCCTCGCGCGGCGGCCTTGCCGAGGGCGGCGACGAGTTCATCGCCACCGTCCGCACCGAGGGGGCGGCCGCCGGTGAGTTTCACCTGCACGCAGCGGGAAAGGATGGTGGGCAGGAGTCGTTGCGGGCGCGTGGTGAGAAGCAGCAGGAGGGTTCCGTTCGGGGGTTCCTCCAGCGTTTTCAGGAACGCGTTCTCGGCCTGCTCGTTCATGCGGTCGGCATCGACGATCACGCCGACCTTGGTCTTTCCTGCGGGCGCGGCGAGATGCAGGGTGTGCTCGAGATCGCGGATTTCGGCGACGGAAATGCGGCGGGATTTCGAGCGAGGGCGGATGATGCGCACGCAGCCGCCCTCCTGCTCGTCGAGCGGCACGACTTTTTCCACCACCGGCTCGCCGAAGAGATCCATGCCGCCGCCATCACCCGAGCCATTGACCAGGGAAACAAGGCGGGAGGCGAGTCCTTCTTTCCCGCAGCCCTCGGCGCCGGAAACGAGGAACGCGTGGGCGAGCCTGCCCCTGCCATGGGCGGCGCTGATGAGTTCGAAGGCTTTATCGGCGGACTGCGACACGGATTGTTAGAGGCAGAGGCGCTTGAACAGCTCGGCGAGCGGGAGCTGGAGGCAGATGTAGAAATCGCCGAACTCGGCGTAGCGCGCGGAGACCTCGTCGAAGCGCATTTCATAGACGATGGCCTTGATGTCCTCGGTGGTCTTGGAAAGCAGCGTGACGCCCCACTCATGCTCGTCGAGGCCGGTGGAGCCGGTGATGAGCTGGAGGATGCGGCCCGAGTAGGTGCGGCCAACGCGGGCATGGCCGGACATCAGTTCGCGGCGGGCATCGTAATCCAGCGAATACCAGTTGTCGGTGCCGGAGCGGCGCTTCGACATCGGATAGAAACAGACGACCGGCCAATCGGGGAGCTGCGGATAGACACGGTAGGAGCGGTAATGCGCCATGCGTTTGTCGAACTCCGCTAGCTTTTCATCGGACTCCGGAGTGCCGGGCGTGAGCTCTTCCTCGGCGATGTATTGCTCGCGGGTCATCGTGTACTCGGAAGGCTCGGTGAGCGAGAAATAGGAATAGGCGGGCGTGAGGATTTCGGGACCCAGCGAGAGGGTGAGCTGTTTCTCGAAGGAATTCGCGACATGCAGATCCGGCGTTAGCAGCATGAAACCGAGATCGGCCTTCGGCGAGACGATGGAAAATGTCAGGAGCTGGGTGTCCGGCGTGGCGCGGATTTCCTGGATCAGTTCAGTCAGGCGGACTTTTGCCTGACGCTGCTCGTCCTCGGTGAATAGAGACCACTGCGAGTGGTCTATGTGGTAGAAAAGGTGAAGGACGTGCCAGCCTTCGTTCGGGATTAACGGGGTCATGGGAAGGTTCTAACCCCCTTGCGGGAAACTTCAAACCACAATTCTCAGTGCATGCGCTTCACTTGATCGTCGTGGAAATCTCCGTCTCGAGAACCTTGTGGAATCGTTCCCTCGGAGCCGTTGCGCTTGGCCCCTCAAACACCTGGACGACCCACCTTTTGCCATCCCCGGTGCGGTAGGCGGTATGCATTCCGATGTCGTCGAAACCCGCTGTCGCCGCGACGGCAACCTCGGCGCTTCCTTTCACGGTGCGTGTGATCCCATCACCGACCACCGTGCCTTCTTCGTTGCGAAAAAACACCCGGATCGCGCCCGAGTCCGATTTCAGGCTCATGTTCAATACAGGTATCAACTGCGTGCCCCATCTTACCACTTCCGCATTTTCACCGCTCGTCACCGGCTTGCGCCAATACGTGTCAGCCGCCCTAATCTCGACGATCCGGCCGGAAACGGGAAAGTCGATTTCCTCAGCGACGAGCGGACGGGTCGGGACGCGGTTGTAAAAATGGATCACCGTAAGGGTGGCTCCCAGCGCCAGAGCCGCACAAAGCCCGGTGATTGCGATTTTCTCGATCTTGGACAAAGTCCCAACGGAGTGAAGGATAGGTGACTGCTTCTCTTGGATCGGCTCCTCCAAACCATTTTCGACTTCTCCCGATTCCTCGGCCACTTCCGCATCTTTCAACTCAGGGAAATCCGCAAAAAAATCCTCATCCGTCGCTGGCGTGGCGGCATCCACAGGCTTCTCGGCAACTTTCGAATCCGCCGACCCGATTGAATCTTTCGACACAGGCAATGGCTCGGCTGGTTCGACGCTTTCAGTAGGTTTGGATTTCTGATCGGAAGTCTTTTTTGATCTGATCTTCGATGCCTTGACCCGCTTGGCGGGCATGTTGCCGGGAGTGCGCGGGGCATGATCCGAGGCAGTTGAATCTCTCTCTTTATCAAAATCCAGCTCCCAAAGATCCATCTCCGTGACTTCGATCACCTCCTTTTTGGAAACGATCTCGTCGCTCTTGGGATCGGGGCTTTGGGGTGAGGAATCGGTATTCATGGATGGAACTGGGGGAGAGTTTTAGATTCGCCAAACATACTTGGCGAGAGAAGAAAAACCCGCGTTTCCTTGCCCAAGTCAAGCCGCGCATTTCCGCCTTGCCCGGGGGCACTGAATGGCAAGGATCGCCCTTCGGCAATGGCAAAGCTTTTTGGAACAGATGGAGTCAGGGGGAAGGCAGGTGAGTATCCTGTCACCGCACAGATGGCGGAGCGGCTCGGGCGCGCGGTGGTGAAGTTGCTGGATGGGAAAAAGGTGCTGATCGGGAGGGATACGCGTGAATCGGGCGGGATGCTGGAGGAGGGCTTGGTGGCAGGGCTGCTGGCTTCCGGCGCACAGGCGATCCGGCTCGGTGTGGTCCCAACCCCGGCGGTGGCCTTGCTGCTCCGCGAGACGGGTGCCGACGCTGGCGTCATGTTAACCGCCTCCCACAACCCTTTCACGGACAACGGCATGAAGATTTTCGGAAAAGGGGGCTTCAAGCTATCCGATGAATCGGAAGCGGAGATCGAAGCGTTGCTGCTTTCCGATGAATGGAATGAGGACGGAGGGAGTCAAGGAAGCGTGGTGGACTACCAGGAAGGTCTCGGGATCTACGCAGAACGGGCGAAAGCATCCCTCGGCGGGATCGATCTGGGCAGCATGAAAGTGGTGATCGACGCGGGGAACGGTGCCGGATTCGCTGTCGCACCGCAAATTTTCCGTGAACTCGGCGCAGAGGTCATCGAAGTGGCGGTGGAACCGGATGGCCGGAACATCAACGAAGGCTGCGGTGCGCTATATGCCGAGAAGGCGGGCGAACTGGTGAAAAAATCCGGCGCCGATCTCGGCATCTCACTGGATGGTGATGCCGACCGCGTCATTTTCACCGACGCCTGCGGAAACGTCCTGAGCGGAGACCGTGTGATGGCGATGTGCGCGATTTCCCTCCAACGCGCTGGCCAACTGCGCGGCGATGCGATGGTGGCGACGGTCATGAGCAACCTCGGCATGGATGAAGCGCTCCGACGAGAAGGAATATCCGTTTTCCGAGCAGGCGTCGGGGACCGCATGGTCTTGGAAATGCTGCGTGAAAAAGGGCTTTCGTTCGGCGGAGAAAACTCCGGCCATCTCATTTTCGCGGAGCACGCGACGACCGGTGACGGCATCGTAAGCGCGCTGCGGGTGTGCCGGATGATGAGGGAAACAGGCAAAACTCTCGCCCAACTCGCCGCCGTGATGGATGAGTATCCCAGCACCCTGCTGAACCTCCCGGTGCGCGAGAAACCACCGTTGGAAAATTTACCGAAACTCCAAGCCACGATCGCAG
Source organism: Verrucomicrobiota bacterium (assembly GCA_046051965.1). Classification (GTDB taxonomy): domain Bacteria; phylum Verrucomicrobiota; class Verrucomicrobiia; order Verrucomicrobiales; family Akkermansiaceae; genus Luteolibacter. The sequence goes on along the minus strand of JBJONG010000002.1, from coordinate 40,082 downwards.
CAGCGGAAGCGGAATTCGGAAACGATGGCCGCCAACTCATCCGCTACTCCGGTACGGAGAAAAAAATCCGCGTCCTGGTGGAACATCGCGATGCGGCGGCGGTGGATCAGTGGATCGAAAAATTCAAAAACGTGATCGCGGAGGAAATCGGATGAACGAAGACCACTGGCCACTGAGCATCACCGGCGATTTTCCCATCGCCAACCGACCGCTCAACGAGTGGCTCGAAACGGCGGACGAAACACTCCGCGCCTTGATCATCGCCTGCCGCTTTCCCTGGGATCTGCTCGCCATCCACGAGCGCATCCTCGCCGCGATGTCTGAAGATGAAATCTCCGGCGACGTGCATCACAACGCCGTGATCGAGGGGCAACTGAAACTCGGCAAAGGCTCCCGCATCCTGCCCGGCGTATTCATCGAGGGCAATGTCGTCATCGGAGAGGGCTGCAAGATCGGCCCCAACTGCTACCTTCGCGGCAGCACCAGCATCGGTGACAACTGCCACATCGGCCAATCCGTGGAGGTGAAAAACAGCATCATCCTGAGCGGCACGAACGTCGGGCACTTGTCCTACGTAGGAGACTCGATCCTCGGCGCAAAGGTGAACCTCGGCGCAGGCACCATCGTTTCCAACTTCCGCCACGACGGTGGCAATCACATCTCCCGCGTCGGCAAACAACTCGTGGATACCGGCAGGCGGAAATTCGGAACCGTGATCGGCGACGGTGTCCACACAGGTATCGGCACCCTCATCTATCCGGGCAGGAAAATCGGCCCCGGACAGTTCACGCTGCCCGGCGATGTGGTGCGGAAAGACATCAAGCCCTAACATAAAAACATCATGTGCGGAATCGTAGGATACATTGGAAAAGCAAACGCGGCCTCGGTGCTGATCGGCGGATTGAGACGGCTGGAATACCGTGGCTATGACTCGGCGGGTATCGCCCTTTTGGATGGTGGGAATGTCATCGTCTCGAAGGCTGCCGGAAAAGTCGCAAACCTCAGCGAGCGTGCGCGCGCCGATTGGAGCGCGGAGCTTTTCCAGAACGCCACCACCGGCATCGCCCACACCCGCTGGGCCACCCACGGCCCGCCAACGGAGATCAACGCCCACCCTCACCTCGACGGCAGCGGCAGCATCGCCCTTGTCCACAACGGCATCATCGAGAACTACCGCGCCCTCCGCTCCCGGCTTGAGAAAAAAGGCCATCATTTCCTCTCGGAAACGGATACCGAAGTGCTCGCGCACCTCATCGGGGACTGCCACAAGGGCGATCTTTTCCAAGCCGTCTGCGATGCCCTTCACCAGGTGGAGGGCACGTTCGGGATCGCCGTGATCTGCTCCAAGGAACCCGGAAAAATCATCACCGCACGTCGCGGCAGCCCCATAGTCATCGGGGTCGGAAATGGCGAGGCCATCATCGCATCCGATGCCGCCGCGATCCTCGCCCACACGCACAGGGTCATCTACCTTGATGACAACGACATCGCCACGGTCACTGCGGATGGCGTCGATATCCGTGACCTGAACAACGTCCCTGTCACCCGCGAGATCGCCGAACTCGCCCTCGACGAGGGATCGGCGGAGAAGGGCGGCTTCGAGCATTTCATGTTGAAAGAAATCCACGAGCAACCGGACTCGCTCGCCAACGCGATCCGCGGGCGACTCGATCTGCGACTCGGCTCCTCGGTGCTCGCCGGGATGGGCACCTCGCAGCGGGATCTGGCGGATATTTCACGTGTTGTCATGGTCGGTTGCGGCACTTCTCTGCACGCGGCCATGGTCGGCGAATACGCCTTCGAGGATCTGGCCGACATCCACTCGGAAGTGCAGCAGGCGGCAGAGTTCCGCTACCGCAATCCCATCCTCGGGAACCGTGATCTCGTCATCGCCATCTCCCAATCCGGCGAGACCGCCGACACGCTGGCCGCAGTCCGTGAGGCAAGGCAGAAAGGCGCGTTCGTCATGAGCCTTGTAAACGTCGTCGGATCAACCATCGCCCGCGAAACCGGGCGCGGCGTCTATCTCCACGCCGGGCCGGAGATTTCCGTAGCCTCGACGAAAGCCTTCACCTGCCAGGTCAGCGTGCTGCTGATGATGGCGCTGAAACTTGGGCGGGGTCGCCGCTTCTCACGTGAGGACGGCGTCTCGCTGGCGGCGGAAATCGAATCCATCCCCGAACTCGTGCAGCGGGTAATCGCGAAAAATGAAGCCATCGCTGAAATCGCCGCGCGCTACCTGGACAACGAGCACGCGTTCTTCATCGGACGCGGCCCGATGTTTCCCGTTGCTCTGGAAGGTGCCCTGAAACTGAAGGAAATTTCTTACATCCACGCGGAGGGCTACCACGCCGCCGAACTCAAGCACGGCCCCATCGCCTTGCTCCAGGAAGGCACGCCGGTCATCGCCGTCGCCTGCGAAGGGCCAGCGAAAGACAAGACGCTCGGCAACGTCGAGGAATGCCGCGCGCGTGGTGCCAGGATTCTCGGCATCATCACCGAGGGCGACCACGAGGCCGAGCAGGTCATGGATGATTTCATAGCCATTCCCCGCGCCCATCCACTCGTCGCGACAATCCCCGCGACGGTTGCTTTGCAGCTTTTTTCCTACCATGTCGCCCGACTCCGCGGCTGCGAGATCGACCAACCGAGAAACCTCGCGAAAAGCGTCACGGTGGAGTGAGTTTTCAAGCCTGGCGTCTCCTGCGCAACACCAGGGCGAGCGCTGTGAAACAACCGAACAATGAGATGGATGGCTCCGGCACCACGGTGAGCGAGGATGACGATGTGACGATTGTCACCGGCATCGCTTCGTAAAAGCGGAGGCGATCCCCATTTGCGTTTGCATTCTTGTTGTTGCTCCACAATGCAACGCGGAAGGCATGGTAATCATCGCCCAACTTTGCGAAAAGGAACCCGGTCTCCGTCGGACTGAAACGATCCGCCGAAAACCCGATTCCCGAGGCATCGATGGCGATTGCGGCGGATGAGAATGAGCTGATCTCGCTGAGGTTGATGGTCGCGGTGCTCTTGACCGTCGCAAGACCGCTGGCTCCGACTGCGAATTGCCACTGTCCTGCGGGATGCGAACCCGCGTTGCGGATTCCGAAGGTACCCGAGACCGGGGCGAGCAGAAATGAAGGAAGCGTATTATCCACAAAAGTGCCCGTAGAGGTTCCTCCCGAGCGCCGGGCATCGACCTGTGAGACAAGCGTCGCTCCGAACAGCATTTGAGCGGAGATTAGGATGATCTGGATGAGACAGATGAAACGTAGTGTTTTCATGGGGGTGATAATCAGGGGCGGCGTTATCCTAGATTATCATGAAAACTTAACCATTACGTGATCGCGTTATTTTAGGTTTCCGTAGCTTTCTTTGTAAAATGCGTGACGATGCCCTCCCGCGCGAGCATCACCCGCTTCCTATCCGTGCCCCAGCGGTAGCCGCCGAGTCCGCCATCGGAGCGGATCACGCGATGGCAGGGTATGAGGAGTGAAATGCGGTTCGCGCCCACCGCACTGCCGACCGCGCGGGACGCTCCCGGCAGACCGATCGCGGCGGCAATTTCCCCGTAGGTCGAAAGGTTACCTTCGGGGATTTGCAGCAACGCCCGCCAGACGCTCATTTGGAAAGGCGTGCCCTTCACGTGGAGTCGATGGTTGTCCATCATCAGGCTGTCATCGCGAATCAGTTCCGCCTTCGGCCAATCTTTTCGCAGGACATCGAACGACCCGGAAAAGTCGCCATCGAAGAAAGAAAGATGCGTGATCCCGAGCGGGCTTCGCGCGAGGAACATGTTTCCGAAAGGACCATGGGAAACGCCCCAGCGGATTTTCATTTCCCTATCGCAAGTCTCCTTCGTGGTCGCTTCGATGAGAGTGTCGTGGGGCTTTGCTGCTTCGGAAACTCTCATGCCTCAGGATACAGAAATGGCATGGTTTCAAAAGCGTTCTTTGCGGAGCCGCTCAGCGAATCAATTTCACAGTCTCCGCCAGTTTTGGGTCTGCACTGACTACCGGTTCTCGTCCACTAGATGTCTTCAGACCTTTCATTTCGATCTTTTCGGTGAGTCGGTAGGGAGCCGTTTTTTTGCCACCGGCCTTACCCAGCGGCTTGCCGAAAAAAGCGAGGCTTTTGGATCGCGAGTCGTCCACGGTCAGGCCGTCGATGGTGATGACGGAGGGCATGGAACAGGGATAGCCGAAGTCGTGGGTGCCATCGTTCGACATTTCGAACATGGTGAGAGAAGCACCACCGGGCGGGAGCCAGCTTGAGTTGCGGATGAGCACCGTGCCGTCCCATGTCGAACCGTAGTCCTCGCGAAAGCGGATCAGGCTGTGGCCATGAATGGTGGAGTCCTCAACGATGAGTTTCCCGCGGCCGATGGCATTGAGACCCATGTGACCCAGCGTGGTGCGGCGTATGATGTAGCTACCGGAAACCCCTTGATGAACGTCCATCCGGGAGAGTTCGCAACCCTCCAGAAGAATGTCTTTCATGAAGTTGGTTCCGATCACTCCCCAACGACTGCGGTCGTGGATGTCGTTGCCCATGCGGCAGCCTTTCATCCGAAAATCGATCACGAGGTCGGCGCTGTATTCATAGGAACCCATCGGCACGGTTTTCCCCTCACCGGCATCTTTCGAGTAGGTCTTGCGGGCGTCGATCACGCAATCGCGGAACATGATTCGGGCGCAGCGGCTGGCGTGCAGGAAGCCGTAGTAAGGCTGCCCGTGAACACCCTCTCCGGTGACGCGGTGCGCGACCCCGTGCACCACCGTATTGGAGCGCCTGATGGAAATATTGCGCGCCCAGTAATCGGTTTGCCGCCCCCGGTTGGCGATGTTGGTGAAAATCCCGCCGCGCAAGGTCAGCGTCTTCTCATCAATCGGACGCGCTTCGACCCGAGTCAGCGTTTCATAATCCCAGTCGATGCCACCCTCGACCGTGCCGTCCTTTCGGAGAATGAAAACCTCTTTCTGAGGGGAGCCGGAGTTCGCGTTGAGTCCGCGGCGGATGAAGAGTTTGCGGTTCAGGTTTTCTACATACACAAGGCAATCCGTATCCGGCTCCACATCCAACTTCGTCTGGCCTCGTCTGAGGCTTTTGATTTCCAGCGGGATCGGCTTGAGCAGGGAACGCACCTCGAAGAGCGCCTTTTTACGATCCGCCACCTCCCCGCTATCGTCGATGATGAAACGCGACGTGCCCCAGTCGGTGTCCGTCGCGATGATGGCGGTGAGTGCCTTGGTGCCAAGGTGGTAGGTCGCGTCCGGCTTGGATTTCACGGGAAGGCCGTGCTCGTTGGCATGGGCGTGAGCCTTGAGGATGGCAGGCATGTCGTCGGCCACGCCATCGCCTTTGGCACCGAACTGCTCGTAGCTTACCGGAGCCGCGTATCCGGGCAGCACCGCTCCGATGAACATTACGAGCGCGACCGGAAGATGCTGTGCCAGATATTTCAAGACGGACACTACGCTCCCAGACAGCCTTGGCTATCAGAGGAACTTTGTCAGTCCCTCGACCGTGGAGTCATCCAGACGCTCGGCGAGGGCGATGGTGAGAGCCACCATCGCAAGGTGATCCTCAATGTCGATAATGGCGTTATGCGAGTGAATGTAGCGAGCCGGGCACCCGAGGACGATGGAGGGTATGCCGTTGCCCGCGAGATGGAAGGAACCCGCGTCCGTCCCACCACTGCGGCGGACGGCGATCTGGTGCGGGATATTTTCCCTGCGAGCGGTCTCAATGACGAACTCGGCGAGGCGCGGGTTGGTGATGGCGGTAGGATCATAAAGGCGGATCTGCACGCCACCGCCAAGCCTTCCCTGGCTTTCCGAGTGATTGAAACCGGGCGTATCGTCGGCGGGCGGCCCTTCCAGAACGATGGCGACATCCGGTTTCACGAAATTTGCCAGGGTCTTCGCACCACGCAAACCCACCTCCTCCTGTACGCTGCCCGCGAAGACGAGTTCGTTCGGATGATCCGTCTCCGCCAGCTCCTGCGCCGCCTGGATCACGCATGCCATTCCCACACGGTTGTCGAAGGCCTTGGCCATGTAGTGGTTCGGCTTGGCAAGCGGTGTGAAAAGCGACCACGGCGCGATCGGATCGCCCAACGAAATGCCGAAGACCTCGACAGCCTCGCGCCGCGACGACGCACCGACATCGATAAACATCGCCTCCACCGGCAACGCGTTCTCGCGTTGCGCGGGCGGCAGGAAATGGGGCGGCTTGCTGCCGATCACGCCAAGGATTTTTTCACCGCCTCGCGTCAGGATTTGCACCCGCTGACCCAGCATCACCTGCGCCCACCAGCCACCTATGGTCACGAACTGGATGAAGCCGTCGTGCGTGATGTTCTGCACCATGAACCCGACTTCATCCATGTGCCCGGCCATGAGGATGCGCGGTCCGTCGTTGGTGTGAGCACAGATGACTGATCCGCTCTTGTCCGTGGCGAGTTGGCCGACATCGGAAAGCTCGTCCACGAAAATCGCCCGCACCTCATCCTCATGACCGGATACGGAGTGGGCTTCGGTAAGTTCCTGGAGAAGTGAGATCGCTTTGGCTCGCATGGGGGAAAGGATGAGGGGAAATCGCCGGGCGAGGAAACTCCAATTTTCAGGGGGAATGCCTGCTGGTTCGCTGCTTGCCTTCCGTCCGGTCGGTACGGAAAAGCGGCGCAGGCATGCCGTTATTGAAGCGAGCTGGGGCAACCATGGCAGCGCCTATTCGGTTGCATGGGCGCAGACGGCGGCCGATAGAATGGGGACGTGGGTTTCCATGCGCAAAGAAGCCCCCCTTTTTTGAGGGGAGCTCCGTGGGCTGGGAATGCGTTTACCGGATGATTACTGACCGCGAATCCGCTTTCCGGTGTTCGTCGGCCACGAGTGGATCATGGGAGGGGCCTTTGCGAAATGTAAGTCTGGATCGCATCGAACTTGGGTGCCTGCGAGCGGGTTTCGTGGTTGAATTCGCGTGCTCCCCAGCGACCGAACTTGCCATGGCGCTCCACGCTGACGAAGTGATAGAACAGCTCATTGCTGCGATTCCGCCAGTTGTTGAGATAGGTGAGATAGATGCCTTTCATGCGCGGATCCTTGTTCACGGCGTCCATGATCACGTTGAGCTCGTCGTCATTCTCGAATCCGAACGCGCCCACAAAATGCTGGCCGCCCTCATAGGTGATCAGGGGAATGCTGAAACGATTCACCGTGGTTTTCTGGGCGGCCACTTCCCGGTCAACGAAGGGAAGGGAGCGCTCCAAAATGGCGTTGTTGTCGTTCTGGAGCCAATCGAATATCCCGTTCACTCCCAGGCGCTTGATCTCGGCCGCTTTGGTTTCATCGATGACGGTTTCCCCGAAGTAGGGGGCGATGGCGAAGGCGTCGGTTTTGGTCGCCGCATTGGTGAAGGAAAGAACCGTATCCGTGGTGAAGGGATTGGCGGACTGGGAAGCCATGACGCGGCGGATCCGTGCGGCTCGCTCGCTGCCGTAAACATTGTTGAATATGTCGAAGATGCGTTGTGAGCGTAGTGAGTAGAAGCGCAGCCCGCCGATGAATCTGTCATTCCTTGGCGCGTCCAAGCCGAGCGCGAGTCCCTTGCTCTCCACGAATCCCGTTTGGGTGAAAATCCCGTTCCAGGTCTCGTTGGAATATTCGATGCTGGCCCTGAGCGATGGCTTCAGGCGGCCCTTGAGCAGGGTGGCGAAATCCCTCACGTAGCTGTCCGTGGCACGATGCGGAATGTTCAGCCATGGATCAAGGTTCATGAGATTGCACAATTCGATCATGGCCTCAAGTGGCACGCCCCTGTCGGTGCTCCAGAACTGGTGGGAAAGCTGCGCCCTGTCCGTGAAATTCACCTGAGGGGAGTTGTTGGTGTGCAGCCAATCCATGAAGCGGATGCTGCGGTAGTTTTTGATCGAATTTAAAAACGCGGGATTGAAAACAATCTCGTTCTGCGTGGCGGCTTGCTCGAACGAGACGAAATCCCCGGCTGGCACGGCTGCCGGATTGAAGACCACTTTGAAGGGATTGGAACGGCTGATGCCCCCCGTCGGTGTCATCCGGATGCGCCGGAGCGGGTTGGCCGGATTGGTTCTGACAAGGTTGATGATGACGATGGCCTCATCCACCTCGCTGCCTCCCTTGAGCTGGATCATGTCACGCCCCGCCCTGCGGGAAAGCAAGGTCACTTGGCCGTTGTATTCGAGCCGTCCCGCGCCGTCGTAGCGGACGATCATGTTTTTATCCTTCAAGGTCGGATCGGCGGGCAACCCGGTGAACATCACGGTGCGGGCCACCTGATCGACCTTGAGCGAAGTGATCTCGCCGTTTTCGTTGAGATTCAGCGAGCGCCCGTCATCGAAGGCAAACGTGCGGCTGTTTCCCGAGATCCACGGCCGCGCCTGCTTGAAATGATCGGCCAGCGGCAACTCGGATGAGAAGTCCACCACGCTGGTGAGATTCGTCCCCATGGGCGAATCGGGTGCGGATAACGCCATGCCCGCGCTGGCGAGCAGGCTGACAATGGTGGCGATGATGCCTTTGGATGGTTTCATGTTTTTTGGTTCTTTCTTTTTCAGTTGTTGATTCTGGTGCCCTGGCCGAGCGAGTGATCGGCTCTGTCATCCTATTCTTGTGCCATCCGTTTCCGGAGGTAACACGGTTTGCCGAAAAAAAATGCGCGTCTGTGAAAAATGTGGATTGGTGTGCCGCACGACCAAGGCCGGATCGTCCCGATTCGGTTTCCCCGCTCATTTGGGTTCGGCGGTTTCTGGTGCAAAGATCAACCCGCTGACAGACTCGTTGGTTATGAAAAAATCAGCCTGACTCACCGGCTTTCCGGCGAGCGTTAGGTTTTCGAAGCGCAGGTCGCGGATCTTCGCGTCGGGCTGCGCCCACAGCAGTTGCGGCTCGCCCAGGACGCTCGGCGCGGCGATGGAGATGTTCTGAAACAGGATGCCGGAGAGATCCCCCGCTTCGCGCTTTTCGGCGTTTTTCGAATAGGGTTCCGGCATGGTCATGCAGAGGAAAAACTGCTGCAGTGTCGGCCTCGGATCTGAGATATTGATGTTGCGGAAAATCACGCCGTCACCGGCCGCGCCGCCGCCTTCACCGCGCATGTTGAACACGCGGCCGCCGCTCCAATGATGCCATGAGGCGCGCGAATAGATCACATCGCAGTCCTCCACGACGATCCCGCGTTTCCCCAACTGATCCAGCGCGCTGAGCACGAAGGACGAGCCGTTTGCATCGTTCCAAATCACGCAGCGGCGTATGCCCCGGCCGTTCACGTAAAGGGAATCGTCCTGGGTGCGGAGGAAGCAGTCCTCGACGAGGGTGTTGCCGAACGGGTTGATGCCATCGCCGTTCGCGCGCCAGGTGAAAATTTTCGTCCATCGCACCTCGTTGGGATGCCCCTCCATGTAAGGACTCACCAGCATCAGCGAGTGCGTCGCCGAATCGGCGATGGTGATGCCCTCCACGCGGGCATCGGTGGTACCGACCAGCTCGATGGGTCGGTACAGCCCGTGGTCTTTTTCCGAAACGGGCGGCGCGACATATTTGGGGTGCTTCAGCCGCGCGCCCGACAATGTTCCGTATCCGAAGATGCGGACGTTGCGGGCATCCGCCCATTTCCTGTTTGAGAACGTGCCGTAAACGATGGCGTCACCGGGTATGTAGTAGTTCCTGTCCGCGCGGATCGGAAATGCCAGCCCGATGTCGTGGACGCCCGGCAGGAAATGGAGGGTATCCCAATCCCCGTCGGAGGGCGGAGTCTCGCCGGGCTTTACGGTCAGCACGCGGGGATCGCCGGGCTTGGGCTTTCCGGCCAAGGGCGGGTTGGCGAAAATCGAGATCGTGTGGATCGGCGGGCCTTTGTAGCCCTTTCCGGTGTCCTGCCCATCCATCTTGCCATCGATATCGACGGCGACGAGGCAGGCATTTTCGAGACTGACGTAGGCCTTGCCATCACGGACGAAGCAAGCGGATGCCTTGCGTCGCGGATGCACCGCCGCAGTATGGATCGGCTGGCCATTGACGCGGGAGATTTCGATTTCCACCGATCCGGCAGCTTCAAAATTCACATACGTATGAGTCCATCCAGCGAGATGGGAAAAGTAGGCGTCTGTCTTGCTTTCGATTTCCTTGCAGGCGGTCTCACAAACAAATGCGTTCTTCCATTTCCCGCCATCCCCAATGGTTCGGACATTCAGTGTGTAATGTCGCGAGGCGGCAAGCCCCGGCACCGGCGGATAAACATGGAGATCTGCCGCCCCAGTCGCTCCGACCAGCAACACTGAAGTCAGGATCGTGAGGATGGCGTTCTTCATTTGATGAGATCCGGAAACGGAAAAATGATTCCATGTGCTATACCCCATCAAAAAACTCCGGATAATGCCTGCGGATGAAGTTTTTACCAACCCGCCATATCTGATCGAGAATGGGTCATCACCATCATTTTTTCACCGTCAGCAACTGCGGATGGGGGCGGCTTGGCGGAGGAGGCGATATCGCCAACGGAACCGTGGCGGCAGGTGGAAGATCCGCCGAAGGGCTCGGCGGCTTGGCGACAAGGATGGGAGTGAGGGGCATTGCGGGCTTTGCGACGCGCTCGGGCTGGGTGGAGACGCCAGCAGGCGAAAGTGTCCCGGGCGCTCCGATTTCGCTGTCGAAGAGACGGTGTTTCGGATCGACACGGTCGAGCGGTATCGTAACGGCGGGTGGCGGGGACGGCTCTGCGCCTTTCTCCGCCTTCTGCTGATAGAGCTCGTTGCTCAAATCCTCGCCCGGGGATTCCTTGAGTCCCGGCAGTTTGATCGGAGTCGTATGAAGCTTGATGCCGCTGGTAAGTTTCATCGCTTCCTTCGGGTCACGATTCATCCAGGGGAGCTCACCAAGCTTCGGACGCCGATTCTGGAAGCCACCCCAAAGGGTTTCCTCGTCATCCGTCCAGAGGATGAAATGTTCGAGTTCCGGATTTGCCAGCGAAGGGTCGGCTTCGAGTGCGGCACCATAAAAACGCGCGGCTTGGAGAACCATGCCGTGATGAAGAAGGGCATTCGCAAGCCCCAGATTCTGGACTGCCTTGCCACGATTATGTTCCAATAGGGCGGTCAGGAGACGTATGGATTTCCTTGGACTCGCCTTGGCGAGTATCCTCGCGGCGAAGGCCAGTTCCACATCCACGCTGGGGATTTCATCGGCATTCCATACGGTGTCGGCGGCTTTCTGAAAGTCCCCTTGATCGTAAAAGTGATGGGCAAGCTGCTTGCGTGTGTTCCAGTCGGCAGGATTCTTCGCAAGACTCTCGCGCAGGCTTGTTTCGTCGGTTGGATTTGGATTTGTGCTCACGGTTCGATGGTTTTTAAAACAACTGGTAACATCTATGTGTCAGCCCGTTTTTGAATACTTCAACCTCTAAATTTCATTGAAATCATGACGGAAACGCTCTGCGAGCATTGATTCACCAAGAATCACTCAGGTAGTTCGGGTTGATCGCATTTTTGAGCAAAACCATGATGACCATTGGCCATCCCGACTGCCGCGAGCCATGACCTCCACCCGCGCCACGCATCATAACGAGTCCCTGGAACGTGCCGCCAACAACATGGCATGGCACCCGCCCGAAACTATCGATTCACCCACTCCCGCGGCTTGCCACCCCATCTTTGCCGCTGAGATGAACCAAGGGTTTGCGTCGCGGAAAAAACGGCTCACATTGCGGCGATGAGATTTCTCCCACTGACCTGCCTGCTGCTCACCACGTTGGTTTCTACCGCGTTTGAGCTGCCTTCCGGCTCCAGCCAGTGCGTCGTGGGCGTCGCGGATGGCTGGAACAGCTCGCATGTGACCATTTCCTATTTCGAGAAAAAGGGCGGGGCATGGCGCAAGATCGGGGACGCTTGGAAAGGCCGGCTTGGCAGCAAGGGCTTGGTATGGGGGCGAGGCCTGCATCCGAACCCTGCGGGAGCCGTTTTGAAAAAGGAAGGCGACGGGCGCTCGCCAGCCGGAGTCTTCGATCTCGGCGGGGTGTGGGGCGCCCACGAAAGTGTGAGAAAACATCCGAAAACCTTTTACCATCGCGTCACCTCTCGGGATCTATGGGTGGAGGATCCGGACTCCGAGCATTACAACCGTTTCCTCACCCTTCCCCGTGAGCCCTCCACACCATGGGAAAAAAAGGCGCAGATGGTGCAGGACGACTACCCGCACTCCCTGAAAATGTTCATCGCCCATAACGCCCCGCCCAAAGTGGTGGCGGGCGGTGGTTCCTCGATTTTCTTCCATATCTGGCGGCGGGAAGGCGCAGCAGCCAGTGCCGGATGCACCACGATGTCCGAGGATAAGCTACGTCAACTCATCGCGGCGGTTGACCCGGGCCGCCGCCCGCTTTACGTCCTCTTGCCCCGCTCCGAATACGAGAAGCTCAAACCCGTTTGGAAACTGCCATGACCGCCACCGCCACACTACCCGACTCGAAGGGCCACTTCGGGCAATTCGGAGGGATGTTCGTCCCCGAGACCCTGATGACCCCGCTCCAGGATCTCGCCAAAGCCTACGAGGAAGCCAAGGCCGACCCCGCCTTCCAAGCGGAGCTCGACGGCTTGCTGAAAAACTACGTGGGCCGCCCCACCCCGCTCTATTTCGCGGAGCGCTGGACGGAGAAACTCGGCGGCGCAAAAATCTATCTGAAACGCGAGGACTTGCTCCACACCGGCGCTCACAAGATCAACAACGCCCTCGGCCAGATACTTTTGGCAAAACGCCTCGGGAAAACCCGCATCATCGCGGAAACGGGAGCGGGCCAGCACGGCGTCGCCACCGCCACGGTGTGCGCGCGCTTCGGTATGGAGTGCGTGGTTTACATGGGCAAGGTCGATATGGAAAGGCAGGCGCTCAACGTCGCCCGCATGCGACTGATGGGAGCGGAAGTCCGCGCCGTCACCGCCGGCCAGGCCACGCTCAAGGAAGCGGTGAACGAGGCGATGCGCGACTGGGTCGCCAGCGTGGAAAACACCCACTACATCATCGGCTCCGCCCTCGGCTCGCATCCGTTTCCCATGATCGTCCGCGATTTCCACCGCGTGATCGGTGTGGAGGCGCGGGAGCAGATCCTGGAGCGCGAAGGCCGCCTGCCCGACATGCTCGTCGCCTGCGTCGGCGGCGGTTCCAACGCCATCGGCCTGTTCCATCCGTTCCTCGGCGATGAAAATGTCCGTATGGTCGGCGTGGAAGCCGGCGGCGACGGGATCATCCCGGAGCGCCACGCCGCACGTTTCCAAGGCGGGAAACTCGGCATCCTTCAGGGCACGAAAACCTGGCTGCTCGCCAACGACGACGGACAGATCGAACTCACCCACTCCGTTTCCGCCGGGCTCGATTACGCCGCCATCGGCCCCGAGCATGCGTTTCTACAGGATGCCGGTCGTGTCGAATACACCTACGCCACGGACGACGAGGCGCTCGCCGCGTTCAAGGAACTCGCCCACACCGAGGGCATCATCCCTGCCTTGGAAAGCGCCCACGCCATCGCCTACATCTCCAAAGTCGCCGGTTCGCTGCCGGAAAACTACATCATCATCGCCAACCTCTCCGGCCGCGGCGACAAGGACGTCGAGCAGGCGGCGCGGTTCCTTCTATAATGGGAATTTTACCGCGAATGAACGCCAATGGACGCGAATGGGGAGAGGTTTCACAACATGAAAATTAGCGTCCATTCGCGTTCATTCGCGGTTAAATTTTAGTGTTTTTATGCCCGATCCCGTTTACGTCCGCAACGCCTTCGCCCGCATCGCGGATCGATATGTCCTCACCAACCACGTCCTCTCCGGCGGGATGGATTTCTGGTGGCGTCATGTCATCACGAAACGGATCAAGCAGCTCCGCCCGCGCAAGCTCATGGATGTGGCCAGCGGCACGGGCGATCTCGCTTTGAAAATCCAGGACGAGATCCCGGATTGCGAGGTCATGGCCACGGATTTCTGCGCGGAAATGCTCGCCCACGCCTCCTCGCGGGGCGTCAGGAAAACGCTGGTGGCGGATGCACTGGATCTCCCCTTCCCCACCGATGAATTCGATGTGGTCACCGTCGCCTTCGGCCTGCGGAACATGGGGGATTACCCGCTCGCACTCCGCGAAATGCGCCGCGTCCTCAAACCCGGAGGCCATCTTTTCATCCTCGATTTCTCCCAGCCCGGCCCACCTTTCCAAACAATCTACCGCCTCTACCTCCACCACGTCCTGCCCAAGCTCGCCGGTCTCCTGACTGGCCAGATGGATGCCTACGAATACCTCGGCGATTCCATCGAGCAATTCCCCTCCGGCAAGGACATGATCGCCCTCCTCGAAGCGAACGGCTACACCGCCGCCACCGCGACGCCGATGACCTTCGGCGTGGTCACCGCTTACGAGGCGGTGAAAATCTGATTCGATTTCGTTGGATTCCAAGGGAACCATCAAAACAAAAAAGACACGAAGCACACCCCGAGAAAAAGAGGCCGGTGAATTCTCAGAGTGTGGAGCAAGGCTGTGAAAACCCAGTCAGTTTGTGTAAGCTCCCGCAGTCAATGAAAGCCTATAAGCCGCAAGGATTTAGCGGCTTCCGCCTTTCCAGGTTGGTGTCCTTAGAGACTTTAGTGCTTCAGGCCGCTACGCCCCGGATGAACGTCTCAACGTAGTCCACCACCTTTTCCAGCACCCGCTTCCGGGTGGGGCCACGTTCTAGTATTCCCAGCGGCTTTTTGATCAGATCCACGATGTCGGGGTCTGGCAACGGCTCCTGGCCGGTATAGACGTAGCGGTCGATGACTTGCTTGAGCTTGTCCGCGTCGAGGTGTTCTTCCTTCACCAGTTGGTCGAAGGCTGCGGCACGTTCGATTTCCCAGAAATCCTCGAAGCTGTCGGGGATCTCGGCGGATGATTCGAGTTTCGGCAGGTTGCTGTCGATGAACTTCTGGATCAGCTCTCGTTTGCTGCGGAGTTCGATGTCGCCCGCCACGCTGTCGAGGATGAGCTTGCGAATGTTGGCTTGCTGGGCTTCCTCCGCGTCGTAGAGCCTTGCCAGTAGGGTCAGGATATATTGGACGTTGATCACATCGCGATGGATCAGCTCCAGCTCGAAGTCCACGTCCGCGAGGATGGAGGCTTTCTCCTTGGTGTTGTCGGTCTTGACCTTGTCGTAGAGATCCAGATAGGCGCTTCGGTAGTCGGCGAAGCGTTGGGCGGGCAGGGTCAAATCACCGTCGTCGAACTCTGAGAAGGATTCGAGGATGTTCCGCAGGCGCATCAGCTCGCGGAAGATTTTCACGAACTTCAGCTCCTCCTCTTCGTCCTTCAGATCCTTCACGCTCTTCACCGTGGGCGTGAGCGCCAGCAGCTGCATCACGGTTTCGTTGAAGGCTTTGACGTATTCGTCATACGGCGGCACAAAGATCTCCTCCTTGGCGTGGACATTGGAGAACAGCGCGATGGCCTCGTCGGTGCGCGCCTTGAGGTTGCGGAAAACGACGATGTTTCCCTGGCTCTTCACCTCGTTGAGGATGCGGTTGGTGCGGCTGTATGCCTGCACCAGGCCGTGGTAGCGCAGGTTCTTGTCCACGTAGAGCGTGTTCAGCGTCTTGCTGTCGAACCCTGTTAGAAACATGTTCACCACCAGCAGGATGTCCACCTTCCTCTCCTTCACCTTCTTGGCGATGTCCTGATAGTATTTGTAGAAGCTCTGGGTGTCCTTGGTGGAGAAATTCGTGCCGAACATCGCGTTGTAGTCGGAAATGAAGCCGTCCAGCTTCTCCCGCGTGTGCGGATTGCCGCCCTCGCCGCCGATGATTTCGCCGCCTTCGTCGAGGATGCCGTCGGCATCCTTGTCCTCCTCGTTGCTGGTGTAGCTGAAAATGGTCGCGATCTTCAGCTTGTGCTTCCCTTCCGCCTTCCGCTTGGCGAACAGCTCGTAATACTTGATCAGCACGTCCACCGAGCTGACGCACATCATCGCGGTGAACTCCTTGTTCCGGGTCTTTACCGCGTGGTGGTCGATGATGTAATCGGTGATCTTTTCCAGCCGTGCCGGGGACTCCATCAGCTCCTTGGTGTCGATCCCCTCCACCTCGATGTCCACCTCCGTGGCGGTGCCGGGCTTGCGCTTGTAGCGGCCTACGTATTCCACGGCGAATTTCAGGACGTTCTCGTCCTTGATCGCATCCGTGATCACGTAGCTGTGCAGTTTCTTGTGGAAGAGATCCTTGGTCGTGCGATTGACGCCGCTCCCTGTTTTTTCAACCACCCGATAGGGCACGGGGTCTTCCGCCGCCATGCTGACGCAATAGGTTTCCGTCTTGTGCGACCGCGCCGCTTTCATCGGCGCCGCGTTCTCGGCGAAGATCGGGGTGCCGGTGAAGCCGAACATCTGGTGATTGCGGAAAAATGCTGTGATGCGCTGGTGCGTGTCGCCGAACTGGCTGCGGTGGCACTCGTCGAAGATGAAAATGATCCGCTCGTCCCGCAGTTTTTCCATCTGCGCGAGATACTGTGGCTTGCTGATAGCCGTGTTCAGCTTTTGCAGGGTGGTGACGATCAGCTTGGTGTCATCCGTGAACTGTTGGACGAGCTTCTTCGTGTCGTTGGTGCTGTCCACGCTGCCTTTGCTGAAGCCGTTGAACTCTTTGATCGTCTGGTAATCCAGATCCTTCCGATCCACGCAGAAGACCACTTTATACACGCTCGGCAGGCCGGTGATGATCTGCGCCGCCTTGAAGGAAGTCAGCGTCTTGCCGCTTCCCGTGGTGTGCCAGACGTAGCCGTTCGGATCGTCCTCCGGCGGATGAATCACCCGTTCCACAATCTCCACGGCGGCATAGAACTGATACGGGCGCATCACCATCAGGATCTTGTCCGTCTCGTTTAGCACCGTGTATTTGCCGATCATCCCTCCCAGATGCTCCCGGTTCAGGAAAGCCGTGGTGAAGGCGGGCAACTCGCGGATCGTCTTGTTGTCCTCGCTCGCCCAGTAAAAGGTCTGCTTGAAGGATTGTTTCCGGGCGTTGGCGTAATACTTCGTGTTCACCCCGTTGGAGATCACGAAGAGCTGCACAAAGTGGAACAGCCCCTGTGCGCTCCAGTAGCTGTGCTTCTGGTAACGCTGGATCTGGTTGAACGCCTCCTTCATCTCCAGCCCGCGCCGCTTCAGCTCGATCTGCACCAGCGGCAGGCCGTTGACGAGGATGGTCACGTCGTAGCGGTTTTTGTAGCTACCCTCGATGGAGACCTGCTGCGTCACTTGGTAAAGATTCCGCAGCGGATTCACCGAGTCGAAGAACTCCAGATAAACCGTCTGCCCGTCCTCCCGATCCAGCTTCATCCGGTCGCGCAAGGTCTTCGCCTTCTCGAAGACGCCCGCCTTGCGGTTCAGGTGGTTCAGCACCTTGGAGAACTCGCCCGCCGTCAGCGTCAAGCCGTTGAACGCCTCCAGCTGGGCCTTCAGGTTCGCCAGCATGGATGCCTCATCCGTCACCGCCACTTTGGCGTAGCCCTGGCCGGTGAGCTGCGCCACAAGTTCATTCTCCAGCACCTGCTCCGACTGGGTCAACGCGATGGTATTTGGTGTGGGCGGGCTCATCTTACCCGCTCCAGGAGTTCATGGATGCGATCCGTCTCGTCGTAACCACAGAAGAGCGCGCACTTCTCCTCGCCGATGTGACGAGGGTAGGCGTCCATCTGTCCTATGTTCCTATCGTAGAGCATCACCGGAACAAGCCCCTCGTAATTCTTCCTCAGCTCGTCCCAGCGGAAGCCCCATCTCTCCATCGTCCCTGTGAAATCCTTCTTCGTCTTCACAAGTTCGACAGCGACCGGAACACGGCGCTGCGCGAAGAAATCCACCTTGATCTTCCGTTCCTTGGTGATGTTCATCTTGTGGTTCCGTTGCGGCTCGAAACCCGCATCGCGGAAGACACGTTCCACCACCGTCTCCGCCACGTTTTCCTCCGCAGCGCGGGGATCGTGGAGAAGGTGGAGCTGTGAGATATTCGCCAGCCCTTCAGTGAACACATGGATGTCCACCGCATCGAGAGGAGCGGACAGCCAACGGTAAAGCTCGCCTCCCTCATGGATTATACCGCACTCCGCGCAGATCCGTTGGATGTGTGCATTGATCGCGTCCGTTGTGATGTTCTGTCCCTGGCCGGACAGCCAGCCGAGTGTCTTGCCCTGATCGCTCAGGCGGAATCCTTTTGGTGTCTTCTGGCTCACCTCCAGAACCATCTGCCATCCATCCGGAAACGCCGTGGGCATCGAGAAAACGAAGCCGTCGCGGTGCGGTTCGATGTTCAGGAGCCTGTCCCAAAGGCCGGTCAGCGATTCCCGGAGTGCGTTGCTTGTTAAGATCGTGTTTGCAGGCATCAGAATAACCCTCCTTCCCAGTCCCATCCAAGATCAATATTCCACATTTCCGCCGTCCGGCTCACGAAATCCTGGAAATCGGTCGGGGCAAAGTCCGTGAGCGGGTGATGGACGTTCTGCCGGGGATCGTTTGTCGGCAGGTTCGGATCACAGACATTCTGGTGCCAGCCCTTTGGAATCCGCTGCTTGTAGCGGAGATTCTCCCGCTCCACTGGGTTGTAGCCCACTCCCCGCACCCGTTGGTTCGCCAACAGAAAATTTGCTTCATACGTCGCCGGCTGATCCAGTCTTGGTGCGCTCCCGATATAGCGCATATCGACAAAGCCATTGTCGATCAACTGAGGCCGAGTCTCAAACCTCACGGATTTCTTTTCCTTGCCACAGCGTTCAAGCTCGATGACGGCTCCGGGCGGCAGGCACTTCGGCTTATCGACAAGCTCCTGGATCTGGTGGGCAGGGAATTGGTAGGACATAGCGGGAATGGTTACACGAACATCTGCTGGAGCAGCCCTTTCTTGAAGGTTTGGGTGTGGGTGATCTGCTGGGAAACGCTTTCGATCTTGCGGTCGAGCGCGGTGAGGAAGTTGGCGATCTTGGTTTGCTCGGCGGCGCTGGGGAAACGGAGGGAAAGCCCTTTAAGTTGATCGGGGTAAAGATGGATCACTGAACTACCTTGGGCGACCCTCGCGATGGCGTGCTTGCAGGCGTTGTTGAGGTAGTAGGCGAGAAACACCCCGTTCAGCTTTGTGCGGATGATATTGAGATCTCCTCCGAGCGCGATCCCTTGAGTCATGACACAGGAAGCCGTCGCAATATCGATGTGGGTTTCGCCCGAGGCAGGGATGATGACGTCATTTTCCTCGCTGAGAACAAGCTCCTTCTCCGCCACGTTCGTCCGGGACTTCGTTTCCTGAATCAACTCGGAATAAACGGTGTAAAGTTCCCCATAGCGGATGCAAGGCGTTGCACCGTCCTCAGCGACATCGGTCTTAGAAATGCCCTTACCTTTTAAGATCCTGGAGACAGCACCCAATTTCTTCTCCTCCCACTCGGGGAAGTCGTTGCCGTGGTCGTCTTTGAAGCGGAGGGCTTGGGTGAAGAGCTGTTGCATCACGCCCTTCTTGTAGTCCTCCAGCAGGGCTTTCTTTTGGCTCAGTTGCCCAATCCGCCCATCCACCGCCGTCAGGAAGTCCGCGATCTTGCGTTGCTCGGGGAGTGACGGAGCTGAAAAGGGAATCCGAAGGAAATCATTCGCATACAGGCGTAGGCGGTCGTTGGTGATGCCATAAGAGTAAGCCCAGAAGAGGTAGATCGAGCGCGCTCTACGGAAGGCATATTCGAAGTAGCCGCTGTCGGCGGTTGTTTGCGGACGTAGAACGACGTACGCAGGGCTAACGATTCCGTCCCGGTCGGATCGACCGAACGCCCCCTGCCACATCCGCATCATGTTGTAGGCGATGTCACCTTCATGGACTAAAAGATGCTCGTTCGCCCCAAGGTTTGTCTCGGTCTTGCGTTCGATCTCGCTCCTATTGATGAGTCCGCGCGACAGCGTGACCGACAGCATAGGCATACCTTCTTCTCCCTTGGCTCGACTTGACCTGAAAAATTTGGCCAGGCGCGCCTCCTTCCAGCCTTCCTTGAAAGCGGGAAACCGAAGTTTTGGTGAGGGTGCTTCCATTGCGGTTCAGAATGGTAGGGTGATTCCCAGTTCCTTGCAGAACGCCGAAATGGCTTTGTCCGTGTCGGCCAACTCTTTCTCCACCTTCACAAGCTGCACGGAAACGGCTGCCAAATCCACAGCTTCCTCTTCCTCAAAGGTATCGACGTAGCGGGGAATATTCAGGTTGTAGTCGTTTTCTTCGATCTCACTGCGTTGAGCGACATGGCTGAACTTCTCAATGCTCTCCCGTGTCCGGTAGGTGCTGACGATGCGCTCGATGTCCTCTTGGCGTAGGAAGTCCTGATTTGTTCCGCTTTGGCAACACTTGCTGGCGTCGATGAAGAGGATGTCGTCGGGGTTCTCGCGCTGCTTTTTCAAGACGAGGATGCAGGTGGGAATACCTGTGCCGTAGAAAATTTTTGGCGGTAGGCCGATGACGGCGTCGAGGTAGTTGCAATCCTCGATGAGGTATTTCCGGATGTGACCCTCCGCCGCACCCCGGAAGAGGACGCCATGCGGGAGGACGCAGGCCATGGTGCCGCCGTCGTCGAGGTGGTGGATCATGTGCTGGACGAAGGCGAAGTCAGCTTTCGTTTTCGGGGCGAGCTTGCCGTAGGCGCTGAAGCGGTCGTCCGTTTCATGGATGGCGCTGGCGGACCAGTTGGCGGAGAAGGGCGGATTGGCGACGATGGCATCGAAGCGCAGGTCGGCGTGTTCGGGGGCGGGATGCTCCAGGGTGTCCTCGTTTTTCAGGTCGAAGCGCTGGTAGTGGACGCCGTGCAGGATCATGTTCATGCGGGCGAGGTTGAAGGTGGTGGGGTTCATCTCCTGCCCGTAGAAGTGCCCCACGTCCTTGACCTCCTTCGCCACGCGCAGCAGCAGGGAAGCGGAGCCGCAGGTGGGGTCATAGACGCTCCTGAGCTTCTTTTTCCCGGTGGTGACGATCTTCGCCAGAATGGTGCTGACCTCCTGCGGGGTGTAGAACTCGCCTGCCTTTTTCCCCGCGCCGCTGGCGAACTGGCCGATGAGGTATTCATAGGCATCGCCCAGCACGTCGGCCTCCGTATCGGCGAGGCGGAAGTCGATCTTGTCGAGGTGGCTGAGCACCTTGGCGATGAGTTCGTTTTTCTGGTTCTCGGTCTTCCCGAGCTTGGAAGAGCCGAGATCGAGATCCTCGAACAGCCCCTCGAAATCGTCCTCGCTGGCGTGGCCCATGGTGCTGGCCTCGATGTGCTTGAGGACGGCGGTGAGGTCGGAGAGGATGAAGTTGTCTGTCTTCTGCGCACCCTTCTCCGCCACCTTGTGGAAGAGTTCGGAGGGTTTCAGGTAGTAGCCGAGGCGCTCGATAGCCTCCTCGCGGATCGCCATGAGCATCTCGATCCCCTCCACGCTCTGCTCGTCGATCCCATCGAAGGTGATGCCGTCGTGCTTCAAGATCTCATCCGCGAAGAGGTGCATCCGCTCGGAGAGATACTTATAGAAGATGAAGCCTAGGATGTAGTCCCGGAACTCATCCGCACCCATCTTGCCACGCAGTGTGTTGGCGATGTTCCAGAGTTGGGTTTGTAGCTGTTTCTTGTGGTCTTCAGACATTTTTGATATGCTGCATTCTTTCTAATGGCATGGAGACCATCGGAAAGCCCAAACTGCCGGTAATGCATGAGGACGTGCCGGTATCCCGGCGTATCCGGGTCTTCCGTTATTGCGCCAGAGGGAGGTCGCGGAGCCGGGGCGTGCCGTATCAATCCGCCACTTCGACGATCAGATTGATCTCCACGGCCACATCCAACGGCAGCGCCGCCACGCCGAGAGCCGTGCGGGAGTGCTTGCCGCGCTCGCCGAAAATTTCCACGAGCAGTTCCGACGCGCCGTTCACGACGACGGGATGCCCGGTGAAATCCGGTTCCGAGTTCACGAAGCCGTTTAGGGTCACGATCTGCTTCACCTTGTCGAGCGAGCCGATGGCTTCCTTGATCACCGCGAGGCGGTTCAGGATGATGATGCGCGCCCCTTCGACCGCTTTCTCGACCGGGCAGGCGGAAGGGACTTTGCCGAGGATTTTCACATCGCCATCGATGGGCAGTCCGCCGGAGAGGAAAAGCAGGTTGCCGGTGCGGACGCAGTTCACGTAGGCGGCGATAGGGGTGGGCACGGTCGGGAGCTTGAGGCCGAGCGATTCGATCTTGGCGAGGGTGTTGTCTGTCATGCGCGGAGGGTGAAATCGCGGAGCGTAGAGATCAAACCCCAAGTGCGTGAAACTGAGCATCCCCCGCCCCGCTCTGCCATGAAAATTCCTTGCCGAAGATTCAACCGCGAATGGACGCTTGTTTGATTGGAATCCAGATTGCAGCTTCAAACCAAGTTACGGCAACGCATGAAAACGATGAGAGGATCCGGGATATGGCTTTGGCGTGCGCTGAGAACCGTCTTTGTGATCGCGGTTGTGCCCCTTTCGCTCTTGCTCGGGTGTCAGTCGAAGCTGATCTATTTCCCAAGGCCTTACGGCAAAGGGACCGTCCGCAATTGGGAAGGATCGACGGATGGAAAGAGGATCGACTATCAAACTTCACAGGGAAGGCAGCGGGCATTTCTCCAGGGAAACCTGAAATCACCCCGCTATCTTTGGATCGTCTGTGGAGGCAACGGGACGCTTGCTCTCGATTGGGCGGAGTGGCTGGAGACGAACGCGCCCGCGGAGGATGCGTGGCTGCTGGTGGACTTTCCCGGTTACGGGGATTGCGAGGGATCGCCGAGTCCGGGGCGTATCCGGGAGGGCATGAAAGCGGTGGTGCCGCTCGCCACGCAGGAGCTGGGCTGGGGGAAAGCGCCTGATGCGGAAAAACTCCGCTTCTTCGGGCACAGCCTGGGATCGGCCGCCTGCCTGATCGCGGCGGAGGAGTGGAAAATCCAGCGCGGTGTGCTGATCGCGCCGTTTACCAGCACGATGGAGATGGCGGAGGAAGTGACCGGTGTGCCGCTCGGGATTCTCGTCTGGCACCGTTTCGACAACCGCTCGCAACTCAAGGATCTCGCAAAACGTGGATCCGGCAAGGTGATCATTTTCCATGGAGAGGACGACGAAGTGATCCCTGTAGGCATGAGCCGCACGCTGGCCGCCGAGCGGAAAGACATTGTCGAACTGAGGGAGATCGACGGAGGACGGCACAACACCATCCAAGCGGAACATGCGGAAGCGGTTGCCGCCGCATTGCGGGAAGCGGGCGGGAGCCCCAAGTGACCCCCGTCAGATTTCCATGCCCACCAAATCCCTGTCCGTTCGAGCCGATTCGAGGAAACCCTCGTCCATAGCTACGGCCCTGTCGAGATACTCCCTGGCGGCTTCCGGTTCGCCGAGCGTCCAGAGATAACAGGCCATGTTGTAGTGGAAGACGGGAAACTCCGAGAGCACGCCGGGGCCATTGAGCAGGCAGTTGCGGGCCTCCACCGTGCGACCCGCCTCGTGCAGGCAATACGCCGCGCTCAGATAAAAATCCGGTTCATCCGCGGCCTGTGCACAGAGTGCCAGCGCGGTCGTGGAGGCATGCGCCCAATCCCCCTTCGCCATCTCCGCCGAGAGCTTCAGTTCAAGCACCCGCCGCTCGCTGCGATCCTCACCTTTCAGCGCCGCAAGCTCCTCCAGCGCGTCATCGGGCATACCGAGTTCCAACCATCCCGTCGCCGCCCTGATCACTTGTTTCGCTAACATCGCTAAACGATTAGCAGATCCCGAACCACTCCGCAACCCGGGCAGACGGAATTCGAAACTCTTCCCTTGAAACAAGCGAGTCCGCGCCCGCAAACTCTTCCATGCGGAACGAGTTTTACGGAGCCTTCGACACGGAGCGGATGTCCGGTAAATCCGACGCCGGGGATTACCGCACGCCGTTCCAGGTCGATCGCGACCGCGTGCTCCACACGCCCACCTTCCGCCGCCTGCAGAACAAGACCCAGGTCTTCTGGTCCGGCGAATACGATTTCTACCGCACCCGCCTCACCCACTCGCTGGAGGTCGCGCAGATCGGGAAATCCATCTCCTACTGGCTCCTGCGCCAGCCCGGTTCGCTGCTTTCCGATTCGTTCCACATCGACCCCGACCTGATCGAGGCGATCTGCCTTTCCCACGATCTCGGCCACCCGCCCTTCGGCCACGCGGGCGAGCGCACGCTGAACCACCTGCTGTCAGGGAACGGCGGTTTCGAAGGCAACGCCCAGACGCTGCGCCTGCTCACCGAGCGAATCTTTTCCGCCAAGCACACCGGCATGGATCCCTCGCGCGCCTTTCTCGATGGCATCCTGAAATACAAGACGCTGTGGAGCGAACTGACGGCCGCAGGCGCGCCACCGAAAAACCATTTCATCTACGATTCGCAGACCCGCTTCCTCGACTGGGCGCTGGCGGGAAATGATTTCCCCGCCGAGCTGACACCCGGCAAGGAGCGGGACTCTTTCAAGTCCATCGAGTGCCAGATCATGGATTGGGCGGACGACACCGCCTACTCGCTCAACGACCTCTCAGACAGCGTCCGCGCCGGGTTCCTGCATGTGGAGAAAATCGAGAGCTGGGCGGAGGCGAACGGCTTCGGCTATTCCGAAGGAACCCCGCTCGGCGATCTGATCCGCGCCATCCGCAGGCGGAAAGTCGATCCCTTCGTCGGCAAGCGCATCGGAGCATACATCCGCGCCGCCGCGCTGGAGCAGGATGTGAATTTCCTCTCCGCCGCCACGAACCGCTACAAATACCGCCTCACCGTCGATCCCGCGATCCGCGCCGAGAGCGAGCTTTTCAAGAAACTAGCCTTCGAACTCGTCTTCCTCTCTCCACAGCTCAAGCAGCTCGAACACAAGGGCTCCCGCATGCTGCGCCAGCTCTGGGAAACGCTGGAAACCCGATATGTAAAAGGCGAGCGCATCGACGGCCAGGATTTCCAACTCCTCCCGGCGGATACCGTCCGCGAAATCGAACAAGCCCCGGATGCCGAAGCCCGCGCGCGCCTCGTTTGCGATTACCTCGCGGGCATGACCGACGGCTACGCGGCGAGAACCTACAAGCGCCTTTTCTCGCCCGACTTCGGCTCGATCAACGATCTATAGCGGAAAAATGGTCAGGAGCTGAAAACTGGTAGCCTTACTAGGACTCGAACCTAGAATGACGGAATCAAAATCCGGAGTGTTACCATTACACTATAAGGCTTTTCGGGGAACTTAGTGCCCGGGGCGCGGGAAAATACGCGTGTCATCGCGGTTTTGGCAACCCGGAAATTTCCTCATAGCGGGAATAATTTTTGCTTTTCCTTTTAACATGGACAGCGACGCCGCACCTTGGATCGACACGGCGCGCTTCACGGCGACCGCGGGTTGGGTCAAACTCTTCACCGGAAAAGGAACATGAATCCAAATCCTCATGCCATCCTCGCCGCGATGATCTTCGCGTTTCCCACGATGTCTTCCGCGGAGGGCAACGGCGATTGGTGCTCCGGCCTGCGCGGGGTGGGAAAAATCCATAGCGATCCGGAAAACGCCTATTTCCAATCCCTCACCCTCTTCGCCCGCCTGCATTACCAGGCCGATCACATCGATGGCGATGACAACCTAGGCAACTCGTTCCAAAATTCCTCGGACAACTACCGCCGCGCCCGTGTCGGTGCCAAGGCGGACTTCCTCCGTCTTTTTTCCGTGAAGGCCGTGATCGACCTGGTGAACGACAACCGTTTCCGTGGCGCTGAACTCGACTGGGGCTACCGCAGGTTCGACAGCGCCACCCTGACTTTCGATCTCGCGGAAGCCTTCCAGATCGGCTCGCTCGATGCGCTTGCGCTCACTTACGGTCGCCATGTGTTCATCCTGACCTCGGAGATGGCGACTTCCTCGAACCTCATCATGACCATCGAGCGCTCGGCCATCGCCAACAAAGTCCACAACGACGCTCGCCCGACCGGCTTCAGCGTTCAGGCGGAAAAGGATGGCTGGTTCGTCACGGCGGCGATTTTCTCCAGCGAGGACGATTCCGAATTCATCGGCGGCTTCAACGACGGTATCGCGTATTATGCGGCTGTTGATCGCACCGTTTCAAAAAACCTCAGCTTCCACCTGGATGCCGTCGTGAATGACACCTCCACCGGTGACGACGACATCATCGGCTACGATTGGGCCTCATCTTTCAACGTGATCTGGGACGATGAACCCTACGGCGTGCTCACGGCGTTGGTGCTCGGCGATAACGGAGCGCTGCCCGGCGGAACCGGTGGGGCGTTTCACGGATTCACGGTCATGCCTTGGTTTTGGATCGCGCCGGAAAAACTCCAGGCCGTTTTTCAATACAGCTTCTCCGGCTCTGATGAGGATTCCGGCATCCGCACAAACGCCCGTTACCTCGCCGCCTCCCAAAACATCGCCAGCGTCAACTCCGGTCGCGGCGACGAGCTGCACACCTTTTACCTCGGCCTCAACCACCACTTCTGCGGCGACAACCTCAAGCTCATGGGCGGCATCGAATACGCATCGCTCGAAACGCCCGGCGGCATGGTCGGGGCTCTCACCTACAGCATCGCGGCCCGGGTTTTCTTCTGAAAAAATCGGCGCGTAATTTCTGGAAAGGCGCACAAGGTCAGCTAGCCTGACCCCGTCAGCTACCAAAACCATGAAACCGATCCGCATCCTCGCCATCCTCGCCCTCGCGGCCGTATCCAGCCTCCAGGCCGAACCACTCCCCGAGTCCCTTCGCCAAAACGGTTGGTTCATCGGCGCGCAAGCCTACACGTTCAAGGAGTTCAACACCTTCGAAGCCATCGCCAAGACCAAGGAAGCGGGCGGCAAGGTCATTGAGATCTATCCCGGGCAGAAATTGAAGCCCGGTTCCGATACCAATATCGGCCACAGCATGCCCGAGGAAGCCATCGTAGAGCTTCTAGCGGAGTGCGAACGCCAAGGCATCCGCTGTGTGAACTACGGAGTTGTCGCGGCAAAGGACGCGGAAGAAGTCAAAGCCATCATGGCCTTTGCGAAGCGCCTCGGTCTCTATGCCATCACCACCGAATCCACGGAACTCGTCGCAGCTTGGGAAGCCGCCGCGATCGAAACTGATGTGAAAGTCGCCTTCCATCAGCATGGAGGCAGCATGTCGAACCCGAAATACAAAGTCTGGCATCCCCTCTACATCCTTGGCGTGGTCGAAAGTCGCGATTCCCGCCTCGGAGCCTGCGCCGACCTCGGTCACTGGCGCACTTCAAACCTGAATTCCGTGGAGTGCCTGCGCATCCTCGAAGGCCGTATCATCAGCGTCCACCTCAAGGACAAGGAAAAGGACGGCCAAGCCCCCGTCGTCACCGTCGGAACGGGCGTGGTGGATGTCGCCGCCTGCCTCGCGGAACTCAAACGACAAAACTTCAACGGCAACATCTCTGTGGAACACGAGAACCAGTGGAATGACAACGTCTCACACGTCAAAGCCGCCATCGACTTCGTGAAAGCGAATCCAAAGTGATTCCGCATGGAGGGGCGGACCGATCATCCGCCCCTATTTGAGTCCCTCACCACACACCAAGCTCCCTGAGCTGACGCTCCGCCACCTCCGCCCAGCCCCGATTCGCGGCGGGAGATGCGGGCGAGGGATGCAAAATCCTGCCGGTCACGGCGTTCGTGCCCAGTGCTTCCCGGGCCGCGATCATCTGGCTTTCCGCGTAGCCGCCGACACCGATTAGAAAATCCGGCTCAAGAATTTCGATGATACGCCGCAAATGCTTCTGGCAGGCGGCATCGACCGCCACCATCTCCGCCGCCCTGATCTTATCGGGCGTGAGGTTCGCGCCGCTGTCCTTCATCCAGATCAGCGGGCAGAAATTGATCACGAGGTGGTCTTTAAAAAAATCCTCCGCGTGGGGAAATTTCTCCGCGAACAAACCCCACAAACGCCGCCCGCTCACCTCGGATTTCGGGCAGGCCATCCCGCTGATCCTGCGTTTCGGATGCTCGTTCTCCGGCCTTCCGATTTGAGGATTCAACCCCATCCAATCCCGCACCGCCGCCACCTCACCGAACGGCACTCCCGTCTGCGCCATGCCGTAAGGGCCGGGATTCATGCCCAGCATCAGAACACGTTTCCGCGTCGCACCGAATTTTGCCAGATAGGCCTCATGCCCGGCACCCGCGTAATCGAGAGTCAGGTAAGTGTGCGTAACGGGATCGGAAAAACACAGCGGACGCAGTTCATCCGCCAAAGATCTGCCCGCATCGATCAACTCCGTGCCCAACGCCATGCCCGGATCAATCGAGTTCCTTGATGCGCAGATTGCGGAATTTGTAGGTCTGCCCTTTCTCGCCGTGATGCTGGATGCCGATGACACCGCTCGCGTCCTTGTCGTCCTCGACGTCCGTGGTGACCACACCATTCACCTCAATGGTAATCTTGTTTCCCTTGCAGGTGATCCGGTAGGTGTTCCAGTCGTTGCGCTTGAAAGTGTCTCCCGCCCGTTCGCGGAACGCCTCTTCGCTCTCCTTGTTGCCCTTGATCGGGCTGATGAACCATGTCCTGCGCCCTTCATCGTAAAGACCGCCCGACCATTTGCGGTTCGGATCGCCATCCACCTCCGACTGATAGCCGTAAACTTGACCCGGCTTCGTTTGCGCCCGGAACATGAAGCCGCTGTTCGCCTGGCCTTCCGGCAGGAGCACTTCACCCTCGAAAACGAAATTCGAGTATTTCTTCTCGGTCACGAGGAAGAACTTGTTGTTCGCAGTCAGGTGGATCTCGCCATCCACGACCTTGGCCTCGCCATGCTTGTAAGGATTTGTCCAGCCATTGAGCGTTTTGCCATCGAAGAGAGGCTTGAAGCCGTCCTCCTTGTTTTCCTCCGCGTGGCTAGCGGACAGACTGACACAGAAAAGGGCGGCGAGCAGGAGACGTGTAGGTTTCATGGTATTAAACGGATTCATTCTATGTGATTCTATCCTTACCGCATCTGGAAGGAAAATATTTCACCGCCTCCACGCGACCAGCAGCAGAGTAAGCGCGACCGGCAGGTAAAGCAGAGTGGAGAAAAACAACATACGGCAGGATTTTCTCTCGCCATCCATGAGGAAACGAAACGCCAGCGCCATGATCGCCAGCCCAAAGATCGGCCCCCCCACCAGCCACAACACACTGGTGAAACCCCAAATCCCTGGCAGCAGCGAAAACACCGCGAGCACGAGTGAGAACATCGCGCACAGCACCCCGCTTTTTTTCCCGCTTAAATCCCCGTTCGACCACATTTTGTAACCGGCATCCTCATACTCCGCCCGGCACAGCCAGTTGATCGCCACGAAGTGGGGAAGCTGCCAAAAAAAGAGTATACCGAATAGGAACCATGCCTCCGGAGTAAAAATACCCCCGCCTCCGCCCACCCAACCGATCATCGGCGGGATCGCGCCAGGAATCGCGCCAACCAGGGTATTCATCGAACTCATCCGCTTCATCGGCGTGTATATGAAAACATAGATCGCCACCGTCGCCGCCGTAAGATACGCCGCCTGGGCATTTACCATCACTGCGAGATGAATGATGCCGACGGCCGAAAGCATCCAGCCTACCGCGAAAGCCGTCACCGGACTCATTCGCCGGGCGGGCAAGGGCCTGTCCGCCGTGCGCTTCATCAGCAGGTCGAGATCGATCTCCATCAACTGGTTGAACGCCGCCGATCCGAACGCCGCCGCGGCCGTGCCGATCAGGGTGTGAAACAGGATATCCCACTCCATCGACACCCCCTTCCGAGCCAGCAGGTATCCGAAGAATGTCGTGACCAGCACGAAAAAATTCAGCCGCACCTTCATCAGCACGCCGAGATCCTGCCCCAGCGTCGGCGTCTCCATGATTTTCTCTTCAGTTTCCGGCACGGCGCGAACTTGGAGCAAGAGGACAGCGGAGTCCAGCGGGGATCAAGCGATCACTTCGAGCTTCAGACCCTTGATCTCCCTGAAATGCCGCTGGTTTCTTGTCACCAGCGGAAGATTGTGACTGACGGCGACCGCCGCGATCCAGAGGTCATTCTGGCCGATATTCCTGTAATGACCCGTATCTTGGAGTTTAGCACATATCCGCGCATATGATTCAACAACCGGGCCAGCATCCAAAATCGGAACACCGATCCCAAGGAAACCCTCCACGCGCGCGGAGTCATGTCCGGCACGAATTGCACCGTGCCAGAACTCCCCAAGCACGACCCACGGGATGCCGAGGCTTTTTGCTGAGTATCGACGTGCAAAGGAAATCGCCCACGGTTGATTCCTCCATAAACCGATCAGAAACGTCGTGTCCGTGATCAGGTCCACGGATCCTCCTTTACTGCAGAACGTTCGTTGATCGCCTCCTCCATCAGGGCGTCCTTCTCCTCATCATGGTTTCCTGTCGCCTGCACATGGCTCAGAAACGCCCCCAAGGTGCCGGGTGCTGGAATCACACGCTTCACCACACTGGAAAAGGACTCCCGCGAACCCTTTTTCCAAGCTTTCAAGCGCTCATACGCCGCTTCGTCTAATGTGATCGTTTTCATTCGTCTCGTGTATGCACGAATGAAGACACGAATACTTAGAAAATCAAGTGAATTCTGTGATTGGCTGTGTTGCCGCCATGGCGCTCACCCTCTTCCTTGAAGGTTGAATTTTGAGAGTTGAAACTTACCGCACCACCCGCGCCCCGCCGCCGGAGATCTGTTTTTCGACCTCCTTGCGTGTCGCCATCGAGGTGTCACCGGGAGTGGTCGATGCCAGCGCGCCATGCGCCGCGCCGTACTCCACGGCTTTCTGCGCGTCGTTGAACTCAAGGAATCCGAACTGCACGCCAGAAGCGAACGAATCCCCTCCCCCGACGCGGTCGAGGATCTCCAGGTCATCGTATTTCCGGGATTCATGGAAAACGCCGTCGTGCCAGAGGATCGCCGACCAGTCGTTGATCGTCGCCGTTTTCACTCCGCGAAGAGTGGTCGCCGCGACCTTGAAGTTGGGGAACTCCTTCACCGCCGTCTCGATCATCGCTTTGAAAGCGTCCAATTCGATGTTGGAAATGTTGTGATCCACGCCCTCCACCTCGAAGCCGAGCGACGCGGTGAAATCCTCTTCGTTACCGATCATCACATCCACATACTTCGCGATCTCACGGTTCACCTCGCGCGCCTTCGCGAGACCGCCGATGGTCTTCCAAAGCGAGGGGCGGTAGTTGAGGTCGTAGGAAACGATGGTGCCGTATTTGTTCGCCGCCTTCACAGCCTCTACGGTGAGTTCGGCGGTGCTTTCCGAGAGCGCGGCGTAGATCCCGCCGGTATGGAACCAGCGCACGCCGAGTTTCCCGAAAATATGGTCCCAGTCCACATCACCGGGCTTGAGCTGGGAAGCGGCGGTATTGCCACGGTCGGGATTCCCGACCGCCCCGCGGATGCCGAAGCCGCGCTCTGTGAAATTCAAACCGTTCCGGACGGAACGCCCGATCCCATCGTCCTCACGCCACTGGATGAAATCCGTAGCCACCCCGCCCTGCATGATGAAATCCTCGATCAGGTGCCCCACTTCATTGTCCACGAACGCAGTAACCACCGCCGTTTTGTAGCCAAAGCATTTCCGCAAACCCCGTGAGGTATTGTATTCCCCGCCACCCTCCCACGCTGCAAAGCGGCGGGCGGTGCGAATGCGTCCCTCACCCGGATCAAGGCGTAGCATCACTTCCCCGAGGGAAATCTGGTCAAAGGCGCATTCGGATTTAGATTTGATGATCAAAGACATGGTGCGGGGATTCAAAGATCTGATTTGCTACATGTAAAGACGCTTCATGGAAAGTGAGAGGTTCGCCTGTTTTTGAGGTGCCTTTCATCTGCTCGTATCTTGCCATCCAG
The DNA here is from genome assembly GCA_046051965.1 of Verrucomicrobiota bacterium. Taxonomy (GTDB): domain Bacteria; phylum Verrucomicrobiota; class Verrucomicrobiia; order Verrucomicrobiales; family Akkermansiaceae; genus Luteolibacter. The sequence continues at coordinate 8,157 of JBJONG010000002.1, read as the reverse complement.
TGAAATGATTTGGAAACTCCCTCTCCATAATCCGTTTGATCCCCTGAAAGAGGCTCCCTAGCATGCGGGTATCAAATAGCGGGAAAAACCGTTCCCTTCCTTTTCATAAAACCCCATCACGCCAATCTGTGTGAGCCTTTCCAAAATATCCCTGCTGTCTCTCCTCTCCAGCCTCCTGCTTTCCGCCGCGTCCGCAGAGGATGCCGCCGCCCTTGAAGCCCGCCTCAAGGAAACCGCCGAGACCTCCGAGGCAGGTGCCGGAATGATGCTGGAGCTGATCGGGCTTTATGAAAAGGACGGGCAGGTCTTCGGGCTGATCCGGACGGCATCGAAGTTCGCCCGGGCGCAGCGCGAACATCCGCGCCGCGCGGAGGTGACGCTGAAACTGATCGATGGTTACGCGGCGACCGCACGCCACGAGGATGTCATCACCGCAGCCCGGCAGTTTCTGGAAATCATGCCGGACCACGCCCTCGCCAATGACGCAAGGGATCGGCTGGCGACCGCCTACGAGCGAACCGGACGCTCACCGCTCGCCGCCACCCAGCGGGCGACCATCTGGCGCAACGGCGGGGCGCAGGAAAATGGCATACGCGCGCTCATAATGCGGATCGCGGAGGACAAGCCGGAATCCCATGCCGAAGCCGCTCTGCTCGCCTCCGAAATGGTCGCGAAACTTCCACCCGGCCCGGCGCTGACCGGCACCGCCATCGAAGGCATCCAATCCGCCATGCGCTGCGAAAAATGGGCGGAGGGCTTGCAGATCGCGAAGACGGTCACCGCGCGCGGAGGGCAGATCGGCGAACGCTCGGCGCGGCGCATCGCTTTCCTGCAAGGCCGCTGCGAGAACCAGCTCGGGCAACACTCGAACGCGGTCGTTTCTTTCCGGAAATCCCTTTCCGGAGGCGATTCCGAGGCGCACCGGAATCTCATCGAAGCGATGGCCTCCGCCAAAACGAATCCCGCCGAAATCGAGTCGGAGGCGCGGCGGTATCTTGCTGCGTTTCCGCACCGGGATGACCGCTATGATCCCCTCGCCCGCGCCGCCCAGGCCGCCGCCGATTCCGGCGATACCGCCCGTGCGCTTGCGATCGCCGGCGACGTGATGCCTTACGATTCCGCCGTCCGCGACATCGCCCGCGCCTATGTGAACTGGTGTGGCGAGAATCATCAAATCGCAGCGAAAGGCCTCAGCGATGCCATCGAGAAAAACCCCGCCGGAGCCGCCAGACTGCGCGCGATTCTGGCGCTGGACGTTTACCGCGACCGCATGAAGGACACCACGAAAGCGCGTGAAGCTGCCCGCCGTTTCCTCGCATCATCGCCTTCCGAGGATGGCTGGACCGACGAGGTGGTGAAATTTCTCTACGAATCCGCGCCGAACGTTGAGGTGTTCCGCGAAGACCTCAAGGCCGTGGTCGAAAGTGCGAAGGCATTCCCGCATCTGGCGGGCTTCCAGGATCGGGTATGGAACCCGGCTCCTGCGGACAAGGAACGCGAACGTGAGTGGCAAAAGGCAAAACAGGATTATCAGAATGATGCCGTGGCAAAACTCTGGCGGCAGACGCGCGAGGGCGGCGGAAAATCGGGGCAGGCTTGCAAGGAGCTGTTAGGAAAGCAGTGGCCGCCGGAAATCCGCCGTCATTTGCTCGCTCGGCTCGCATATGTGTACCGCCACCACCTAGGTGGGAAATCCAGCGAGGTTTCCGCCCAACACTACGCGGCGCTGTGCAAGGAGTTCCCCAAGGATCTGGAAGCGGCGCAGCGCTGGCTCGAAGCCTCCTTTCTGACAACAAAGGAAACGCAGCTCGCCGCAGCCCTGCACGTGCTTTCGTTTCCGCCGTCCACCTCTCATCCCGACACATGGCTGCGCCTCTGCGAAACGAAGGACGAGGCCGTCATCCGCAAGGCGCTGCCATGGATCGCCGCTTCATCGGAAAAAAGCGACTACCCGCTCTACCACTCGCCCCGCATCGGCGACATCCTCGCGGAACTCGGCATGAAAGCGGAAGCCGCCGAATGGTGGCGCTCGCGCATGGATCTCGATCCTTCGAACCGCGACTGCGTTTCCTGCGCGCTCAAACTCGCCGCCACCATGGAAGACAACCAAGCGCGTGCTTTCATGGCGCGTCGTTTCGAGGCGGCCACGGATCACCAGGGTGCCTACGCAGCCGAGATCGCGAACCTCGATTTCAAGGCCGGAAACTTCGCGGCGATGGAGAAAATCCTCGTCTCATCGCGGGAGCGGGCGGGGGAAAATCCTTTCCAGCCATCCGGCATGGGCGAGTGGCCGGCGCGGGGCTGGCTGGAGGCCGCGCGGAATTCCAAGGAAATGCCGGACGATGCGAAAGCCCGCGTGTTCCGCATGATCCGCGATCTTCGATACGGTCGGCTCAGCGCCGAGGCCGGGATGCCGCTCATTTCCAATGAAAAACGCGACCTCGCCCGCCTGTTGGAAACGCAAAAACTCATCCTCATGGCCGATCCGCACCACGAGTCGTGGGGCCGTCTCTACCCTTTCGCGCAGGCCGCGATGGCGCGTGAGGATTTCACCCTCGCCGCCGCAATCCTCAACGGCCTCCTCAACTCGATCCGCTCCGTCGGCGAAAACGAGATGGCGGATGCCCGCACGCTGCTCCGCAAGGCTTACGGAAAAATGGGCAGCCTCAGCGCGGACATCCCCGCCGATAGCCCGATCGCGCCACTTCTACAGATCGTTCTCCATCTGCGTCTCGGCGAGACGGAACTCGCCGAAGAAGCCTACTATACAAACAAGGCCTTGTTCGACACGCACCGCGCCGAGCTGCCCGTCGAACTGCTGCTTTTCGCCGCCGAAACCCACATCGCCCAGGGCACGCCAGAGGATCACACGCGGGCGGAAGAGATCCTTCGCGGTTGGCTCGTGAAATTCGGCGAAGCGGAAAACGTCGATGCCCGCGACAAGGCGCGCATCCAGCTTTTGCTCGCGCGGAATTACCAACGCGCCAGCCAGTTCGACATCGCGCGCGCCGAGTTCACCACCGTGCTCAACATCCACAAGGATCAGCCGGAGGCGCAGGAGGCGAGGTTCGGGATCGGCGAGACCTACATGGCACAGAAAGTCTATGACCAAGCCTCGGAGCTTTTCACGGATCTCTCGGAAAGCCCGGTGCCATCCGTCGCCATCCGCGCGAATTTCCTACTCGGAGTCCTCGCGCTCCGCCAGGACGACAACGAGAGCGCGCGCCGCATTTTCCTATCCGTTCTGGAAAACGCGCCCGACGCGGAACTCGCCAACGAGACGCTCTACAACCTCGCCGAGGTCTATGGCATCGAGCAGCGATTCCTGACACAATTGGAAACGCTGCGCACGGTCGGCCGCCTCGGCCAGGAATCGAAGCAGTGGCAGACGCCCGGCAACGCCCTGCCCATCGTGGTGCAGGATCCGGATCTCGGCATCAGTCGCGGCGACACGCGCATCCCGGTCGAAGTCCGCACCGAACCGGGCAACGATGTGGAGCAATCCTTCCTCTCCAGCGGCGGCGCGGGCAAAGGCATTTTCCTTTCCGAAATCCCCACGGAACTCGGCGTGGCGAAACCCGGCGACGGCATCCTGCAGGTCACCGGCGGCGACATCATCACCGTGGATTACCCGGAGGATTTCAAGAAGCAGTTCAAGTTCGAATTCCTCGGCAACACCCGCCTGCGCATCGCCTCCGACGCGTCGCTTGAGGTCGCGAGCGGCGAGATCGTGGATAAGGAAGATGAGTCCTTCACCGACACCCTGAAAAAGGAGGTCGAGGAAGAGGACGAAGAGCCGTTGCCGCGCGCTGCGTCACGCCCCGGTGAACAGGTGAAACCCGGCAATCTCATCTACGCGCAGGTCAAGGACGGTGACCGCGATCTCACGCCCGCGCCGGACAAGGTCGGCATCCGGTTGACCGCATCGAGCGGCGACGAGGTCAGGATCGAGATCACGGAAATTTCCAGCCACGGCGGTGTGTTCAAAGGCATGATCCAGACCGGCGAACTGCCTGCGGGGGCAAGCGCTTCCGATTCCGCTCTCGATCACAGCCCGCTGATGGCGATCGATCACGACCCCGCCACCGCATGGCGCAGCGAGCCGGACGGCGCGGCTCCGAAGTCGCTTGGTGTGGATATGAAGGAGCTGCGACAGGTGGAAAGTGTCACGCTGACCTCGCCCGATGCGGAGAACGAGGCACCAGTCAGGATGCGTGTGCGCGGCAGCCAGGATGGCAGGTTGTGGTTCGATCTCGCGGAGTTTCCAAAAGCAGCGGATGTGCCGCCCATCGTTTTCCCGGATGCGGGAATGGAACTGCGGACATACAAAATCCCAGCGAAAGATCTCCGCGAAACCTACAAGTGGGAGGAGATCGTGGAGGCAGCGAAGAAGATCGAGCCGACCTCCAAAGCGGAAGTCAAAACGCTTTCATGGGAAGCGCCGGAGGAAGGTGAGGACGCCCATTTCCTGATCTGGTCCGGCCCCTTGGTGCAGGAGCGCGATGGCGCGATGCGGATCGAAGTTTCCGGGCGTACCACCGCGATCATGCTCGATGGCAGGCTCGTGCTTCCTCCCGGCGAGGGCGGGCGCAGCGCGGATGTCTTCGCAAGCCGCGGCATCCACCGGCTCACGGTGTTCAGCATCGCCACGCCGAAAGGGGGCTCCGTCGAAGTTCTCCGTGCGCGCGCAAACCCGAACGCCGCCGAACTCAAGCTGCTGCCCTTTGCCGAAACGGATTTCAAAACCCTTCCCGGAATACCGAAAATCGAGAAACCGGAGATCGGCGAGATCACCAAGGAAGAGAACCGCTGGATCCTGAAAACAGCGGCGCGCGAACTCCGCCATGTGGATTTCGAATTTCTCGAATATCGCGGCGAGGCCATCGCCGTCAGCAATGTGGAGATATCCGGCGGCGGAGCGAAACATATCCCCCCCGCCGAGAATGTCCTCGAACTCGCCGACAACGACATCCTCGAACTCGCGCCCGGAGATACGGTGAACGTCGCCTACCTCGACGAACTCACGGCGGGCGGCATCCAGCCCAACCGCCTGCTTGAGAAATCGCTGACCGCCACCTACCACAACGGGGTGATCACACCGATCTCCTACGAGTTCGCAAGAACCGGCGGCGGCACGGTGGAAGGCTCGCGCAAGGAACTCCTGCGCATCGAACCCGGCGAGCGCATCGTCGCGGAGGTGGTGGATTTCGATCTCGATACCAGCGTCAAGCGCGACACCGTGGAGGTCACCGTCCAACTCAACGGCGATGCACCTTTCAACGTCCTCGCCACCGAGTCCGGCGCATCGACAGGAGTTTTTCTCGCAGAGATCGACACCGCCGCCGCGAAGGACGGCGACAAGCTCGTGGTGAAAGCGGGCGACAAGGTTTATCTGCGCTACCGGGATACCCAGAACACCTTCCCCGGCCACGCTTCGGATCGCGAGGCCGTGGTTTACCTGAACAGCCCGACGGATGGGCTTGTCAGGATTCTCGAAAGCGAAACCCCTTTCGGCGGCGCACCGCGCATCATTCCCGCCGGTGAGGCAGCGCCTGCGGATCATGTCGGGAAAATCGAATACCGCATGCCGCTCACGGTGGAGGTGATCGATCCGGACCAGGCGAAGGACTCCCGCAGCAGCGTGACGGTGGCGGTGACGACGACCCAAGGCGCAACCGCGATGATCGAGTGCAAGCTTTCCCGCGCCTACGCCCCGGCGGACGAGATGCTCGACTCGGCAAGCAACCCGGCGCTGTTCGAAGGCCGCTTCGTCGGCCAGATCCCGCTTCTGTTAGGCGCTGCCACGACACCCGCCGAAGCCCCCGAAGTTGAAAGCGACGAGGAAAAAGACGCGCCCAAGCTCATCGTCCTGAATTCCCTCGGCAACGACATTTTCACCGCCAGCTACCGGGATGAATCGCGCGGTGCCGATCTCGCATCGAAGGCTTCGCTTTCCTCCGCCGCCACCCTGCGCATCACCGATACGGATTATGTGGAGGATGCGGAAATCGCCCACGTCGGCACCAAGATTTACCTGCTGTTAGAAGACCCGGATCTCGACGTTTCCCCAAACCGCGACAAAGCGCTCGTCCGAGTCATGACCGCTTCCGGCGAGGACGAGACGCTGGAGATCGAGGAAACCCTGAGCCACAGCGGAATTTTCAGCGCCTCGTTCCCATTGGTCGCCGCCGCCAAGCCGACAACCGGCAACACCAAGGGCGAGATCGAATGCCACTTCGGCGATGAGATCACCGTCGGTTACCTCGACAACGTTTCACAGACCCCGGACGGGCTGACGATCATCGAGCGGAAAATCCCGGTCGCGCTCGGCACCGATGGCGAGATGGCCGCTTTCAGCAAATTTTTCAAGAACGAGGAACTCGCAATCCAGACCCAATTCCACATCGCGGAGAGCCACTTCGAACTCTTCAAAGGCCACCGCGCCCTCAACAACGAGGAGGAGGCGGCTGAGAGCCTCAAGGCCGGACGACGGGTGTTGCGCGAGCTGCGGGAGGATTATCCGGATCCGAAACACGCGCCGCGCGTCGCCTACCTGCTCGGCCAGTTCGCGCAGGAAATGGCGGCCTGGGACGAGGCCATCGCCGCCTACCGCTCCATCGTCTCCAACCATCCCGCCCATAACCTCGCGCCCGACGCGCAATACAAGCTCGGCCAATGCCACGAGGAAGCCGGCGAACTCGACGAAGCCCTCGAAGCCTACGTGACCCTCGCCGCCACCTATCCGAAAAGCCCGCTCATCGCCAACGTCATGCTCCGCATCAACGAGCACTTCTACGCGAAGGAGGAATTCGCCGTCGCTGCCTCGGTCGGCGCGAAATTCACCGAGCGTTTCCCTAACCACGAATGGGCGCCCAAGATGGCGTTCCGCATCGGCCAGTGCCATTACAAGCTGGAGGAATATGCCAAGGCGGGGCTCGCCTTCGATGCCTTCGTGAAAACCTACCCGGAAAACGAACTCACCGCCCAAGCCCTCTTCTGGGCCGGCGAAAGCTACCGCACCGGCAAGGACATCCCCGCCGCCTTCCGCCGCTACAACCGCTGCCGCTGGGACTTCCCCGAATCCGACGCCGCGAAATATTCCCGCGGCCGCCTCGCCCTGCCCGAGCTGTTAGAACAGTTCGAGCGCGAGGCGAATTTGGATTGATTGATTGCGCCCCTGCGGTGCCATAGACCGGTTGCCATCCCGCGGCGTATCACCTACCCTCCCGCCATGCCGGAGCTGATGAAATGGTTCGAGTCCGTGGAGACCGATGCGCCCTTCGACACCTGCAAGGTGTGCGCCCATCCCCTGGAGTTTTCGGAGTCGTGGGTCGTGAACAAGCACTACCATCGCGAGGAGTGCGTGATGGAATACGCCATCTGCGAGGAATGCCGCGACGAGGTTTCCGGAAAATTCAGCGAGGAATCGAAGGCGGCGATACGCAATTTCCTGGAAAGCGAGATCGACTGGGAACAGCGGATGCTCGATTGGATGGCGCTGGAAAATCCGGAGAAGCGTCTCGATTCCTGCGTGGCCTGCCTGATCCCCCGCGTCCTGACGGATGGATACGCGATCTCCGCGCAGTTCCGGCAGGACGGATCGCTCATCGAGGGGGCGCTTCCCCTGCTGATGTGCTCGGATTGCGTCGCCAGGATCACCGCATCGCTTTCACCGGAAAGCCGGGAGGTCTGGCGGGATTTCGTGGCGAAGTATTTCGACGGGCCGGAGCCGGACAGCGGGAAATACGACCTCGGGATTTTCTGATCAGCGGAACAGGAAGTATGCGGCAATGGCGAAAACGCCGAACCAGCAGGACCAGACCTGGGTGAGGTTCAGCGTGCGCGCGCCGGGCGTTTCGGCGGGATCGTCGGGATGGTATCCGAACAGGCGCTCGTATTTCACCAGCAGCCACACCGCGAAACCGAGCCAGAAGACCAGGAACAGGGCGAGGGCGATTTTGATGAGGATGATCATGCGGGCGGGGCGACTCGGTAACTGCGGCGAAGCGGCGGGGCAAACGGAATCCGACTAGACCGTTTCTCAGAAGTTCGTTCATCTATGGCGAATGGGTTGCGCAGACGGATCGCAAGGTTTCGGGGCTGGCGAGCAGTTGCCGGATTGAGTCGAAGAGCTTGTCGGAGAGTTCCTCGCCGCGC
>JBJONG010000001.1:0-306101 GCA_046051965.1 Verrucomicrobiota bacterium | reverse complement strand
CCTCCCCACTACGGCAGGTGACGAAGCCATCGCCGCACTAACACCGGCGCGCATCGCCGCCGCCCGCCGACGCAAATCAGACGCAGCGTGATGAGGGCTAGCGGGGTCGCGTTTACTCCGCTTACAGAGAGGTAAAGGATCGATTCGGAATGAGACAGATTGTCATCATAGAGGAATGGTTCCCACGACTCCTCGCCCATGGGCGTTTTGTCGCCCGGATGATTCCATCCGGCTCTACCCGGATTCAACAAGCCGGAATCGACAAAACCGCGCACGTGCCGTGCGGCTCGTTCTGTTCCAGCGCCACACTGCCTTGATGAAGCTCTGCCGCCTCCTTCACCAAAGTGAGTCCCAGTCCCGTCCCTTTGCGCCCTGCGTTTAGATGCCGCAGCGAAAAAAACCTCTCGAACACCCTCTCCCTTGCATAGTCCGGAATGCCACAGCCGTTGTCGGAAATTACCACCCGATGGAATCCTCCGCCACTTTGTAGGCCGATCAACACCGCACCGCCCGGTGGGGAAAAATCCATCGCGTTCTCTAGCAGATTCGTCACCGCCGCGCGGAGAATGAACGGATCTCCCCTCACCAGCAACGCTGCGGAAGTCTCTTCCAACGAAAGACTCACCTTCGCCAAGCCCGCCATTGCCTCCGCTTGCCCCACGGCGCTCCGCACGATTTCCCGCAGATCGATGACCTCAGCATTCTCCAGTTTGGTCTTTCCTTCCAAAGCCGAAAGCTCAAGCAAGCGCGTCAGCAGGCGATCCGCTCTCAGCGTCTCCGCACGGATGTTGTCCAGGAAGCGACGCTTGTCCGCCTCCGGCATGGATTCGAAGTCCTCTTCCAACAACTCCGCCGCTCCCCTGATCGCGGCAAGGGGGCTTTTCATCTCATGGGTCACGGTCTGCACATAGCGTTCCGCGAAACGCCGACCTTCCAGCGCCTCGCGCATCGATTCCAGCGCGTGCGCAAGTGTGTTCACCTCTTTGCCCAACCCGAGATACGGCAGCGGCGTCCGCTCGCCCCGCTCGATTTTCCTCGCATATTCGGTGAGCCGACCGATCGGGCGGTATTGCCAAATGAACACGACACCGACGCAAAACAGGATTCCGCCGCCCACCAACCCCGTCCCCCACCAGATCTCGGAAATCCTGCGCCGGATGATGGGAAACACATCCGCCTGCGCCTTGTAAACCGTCAGCACGCCAAGCGGCTCCGATGCATCACCGATGGGAGCCGCCACATGCATCACCGAGCTGTTTTCATCCTCCTCCACCTTCCTGCTACTACGGGCACCGTATTTCCCCCGCAGCGTGAGATACACATCGTTCTCCTCTGAAAAATCCTCACCCACCCTCTCCGGTTGGGCGGAGTCGTAGAGCACGATGCCCTGCGCGTCGGTGACATAGAAGTCCATCCCGACGACCGTCTTCCGGTGATTGTGGATCACCGCGTCCAGTTCCCGGCCATGAACTTTTTCCATCGCAGCGGAGAACCTCCCGCCATCAAATCCACCGTCCGTAAATCCTTCTTCCGCGAAGGCTGCCAGGATGTTCGCGGCATCCACCATGGCCTCCTCGGTCGCCTGGAAAAGCTGCGGCTCAACATCCGCGATCTGCTTTCTCACCAGCAGGTTGAAACCGGCGGCGATGATCAGGGCGATGATCGCGAGGGTGATCCTTGTCAGTCGCATGGACGGTCTGGAAATGGTAATCCAACCGCAGATGAACGCAGATGGACGTTAACGAAAAGAGACTTACGTCCTACACCTCCAGCATCTCCCGAATGTGCGAACACATCGTCGTGATTCCTAAAAAATCCGTGTTGATCCGTGTCCATCCGTGGTTCCTCTTCTCTTCAGGTTTCCTGAGGTGTGTAGGCGTATCCCAGGCCACGCCGTGTCAAAATCATATCCTCGGCACCGGTGTGCGCCGCCCGCAGTTTCGCACGCAGGCTTTTGACGTGCGCGTCTACCGTCCGGTCCGTCACCGCGCCCGGATCATCCCACGCGTGTTCCAGCAGTTGCTCGCGGGAAAAAACCTGCCCGGGTCGTTTGATCAAAACCGCCGCGAGCCGGAACTCGTGCGCCGTCAGATCGAGCGGAATGCCCCGGCACGTGATCCGTTTCGATGCCTGATCCACAGACAGCCCGGAGTGGGACGAAGGTTCGTCCGCCGCCACTTGCACCGTCCCCCTCCTCAGGATCGCCCGCACCCGCGCCGCGACCTCGCGGGGCGAAAACGGTTTCGTAACATAGTCATCCCCGCCGATCTCCAACCCCAGCACACGATCCAGCTCGCTGTCCCTCGCCGTCAGGAAAAGGATGGGAATCGCGCTCGTTTCCCGCAGCTTCCTGCAAAGCTCGAAGCCGGTCATATCCGGCAGCCCGACATCGAGTATCGCGAAGTCGTGCGCCATTTCCCCCTGCCTCGCGAGCGCGTCCCTGCCGGTCATCGCATGAGTCACCTCATGGAGCTCGCTGCTCAGCACATAGACCAAGGTGTCAGCAATGGCGGGTTCGTCCTCGACCAGAAGAATGCGCGGCATGGCGGGATTGTCAGGCAGGCGCGGGGGCTGCGTCGAACAAAGAATGGAAAATGAATCAGGTCGGATACCGCATCAGGGCTTCCCGGAATGTAGCCAGTGCCAGATCGCCTCGTATTGCTTGCGGGCGTCGCCATCTAGGATGTCGGTTCGCTGGGACTCGTTGCCATCGGCGTAGCGGGGCATCTTGCTGCCGGGCGTAACGCCCGCCGGATTGTCCATCCAGCGGTGGTAAAACTCTTCCCTCAGCCTGCCGGGCGTAAGGGCGAAATTCACCGCACCGACCTCGAACGCGGCGGTCGGCTCCTGGGTGCCGATTCCGTGGCAGGTCGTGCAGCCGAAGCCCTCCGCGCTCAACAGTTTTTTCCCGATCTCCGCCAGCGCGGGATCGACCTCGACCTTCTCCGGCGCACCCGGCTCGAAGCCATGGACGCGCGAAATCCCCTCCGCGAGAGGTTTCGCGTAGCCGGGGAAAGCAGGCATGCGTGTGCCCAGCCATGGCCTCGGACGCGGCTTGGCGGTTCCGGCGAGCATGGACTCGATGTAGGAGCTGAAAAGCATCTCACCGGTAAAGGTGAGCGACGGGCGCGATTGATCGACGCGCTCACTGAGGGCTTTCACATGCGCGGCAAGACCAGCCGTGGAGGAATGGAGCGACTCAAGACCGGATGCGTGGCCATCCATCGCATGGCAGGAGGTGCAGCGTTTCGAAGCGACCTGCCGTTCCGCGAACTCCGCCGAGCTGTCCTTTTTCAGCGAATCCAAACCGGCCTTGGAAAACGCCAGCAGCGAGTCCCTGTCCTCTTCACCGAAATTCATCACCGGCAGCCCGGGACTCTTGTCGCCTTCCGAGACGCAGCCTTTCGCCGCCCAATCCGCTGTGAAAACCTTTTCCAGAGTCGGTGCCGTGGGCACGCCGCCGGGCAATCCGGGATGGCAGGTGCCGCAGTGCAGGCTTGCCGCCACTTCCGCGCCGCGCGCCGCATCGCCCGCCGGGAACTTATATCCGAGATCCGTCCCCTTCCCTTCCGAGGAAACTGTTAGATAGGCGGCCAGAGAAGCAGCCTCCTCGTCGCTGAGTTGGAAATTCGGCATCGCGGTGAACGGATGAAAGGCTTCCGGTTTTTTCAGGAAAGCCACGAGCTGTCCGGGCTGGTATTTCGAAGCGACATTGTTCAACGGAACCCGCGAGGCGTCGGCGGCGGACTGGTCGTGGCAGGCGACGCAGCCGAGTTCGTGGAAAACGACGCCACCCGCCTTCGCGTGCGACGGATCGGGCGCGGAAAGCTTTTCTCCAACGAGCTTCGAGGCCGCAAGGTAAGCCGCGAGATCCGCCGCCTTCTGCAAGCCCTCGGGGGTTTTCGCATCGATCAGGTTCGGCATGTTCGTGCCGTGTTTCATTCCTTTCGGATCGGCGAGCCAGTTTCGCAGCCAATCCTCGGTCACGCGATCGCCGATCCCCGCGAGGATGGGCGCGATCTCTCCCGTTTCCGGCATCGGGTTCGCTCCAAAGCCGCCCTCGGGCGCATGGCACTTCGCGCAATGCTGGCGGGTGAAAGCCTGCCTGCCGTGCCGTTTCAGTTCGCCGAGCTTCGCCTCATCGGTGGCTTCGGTGGAATAGACCGTCGGTGGGATCGTTTGGCGCGGCATCCCCTCCTCTTCCCAATACAGCCGGAACGACCCGGAGCCATCCTCCGCGCTGCCGTAGGAAATGCTGATCTCATGCTTGCCGGGATTGAGCCGCAGCCGCTTCGATTTCTCCGCGCCCAGTGTGCCCTCTTCCGTCAGAACCTCCTCGCCGCCGACCATGAGCACGGCCTTTCCGTTTCCTTCGAAGGAAAAAAACAGCCTCTTCCGCTCCTTCAGTTCGATGGAACCTTTCCACTCCGCATCGAATTTCCCGGCTTTCAGGAAAGGCGTGGGCGGCTGTCCGGCGGGAACGGAAAGCGCGGCCATGCGGTCGAGGCGCACATCGGTCTCGCCTCCTTGGCGGAAAGTAGCGGTAAGTTCCGCACGCGCGGTGGCGAGCAGGGAGAGCGTGGCAAAAACGAACCTGAACATCGCCCCTATTTTCCGTAAACGGTGGAGTGGATCTCTCCGTTGAGAATCTCGCCGTCCTCATCCTCAAGGTCATAGCCAACTTTCAGCGACATCGAGGGCTTCATCCCTTCGAAAGCGAGATCCACGGTCTTGCCGTCCTCCGAAAGTTTGGCCGACACCACTTTCACCGTATCGCGATTGCGGTGCTTCTGGGACTCCGCCGCAAGCGCCTGTTCGCGCGCCACCGTGTCCGGTGCATCCACGGAAAACTCGCCGGAACCGTATTGCGGCCCGCGCACGTAATCCCAGCGCTGAACGGAATAGCTCGATACGTCCTCGACCAGTTCGGCATCGAGTTTCGTGGCGAAAGTCAGCGTCACGCCATGATCCGTGTATCCCAGCTTTTCAGGCAGCGTGGGGGCGACATCGGGGTTGTGGCGCACGCGCTGGAACGCGCACTCGGAGGCGGCGTTCGTCTGCCAACCGCGGAAGCCGAGCACATACATCGAGCCATCGGTATGGAAACGCGCCCGCATTGCGGACGAGCCGAGCTGGACGGGGAGTTTCACCACACCCGCCTGCCTCTTGCCTTCCCCGGCCACGGGAAGCACTCGGTAAATACTGGATTTTCCGTAGGAAAGGTGCAGCAACTCGCCGGTCTTGAGGCCGAACTTTGCGTTCTCCGGCACCCAGACCTGGGAGCCTCCGGAGTTGTCCACATCCATCGGCAAATAAACCAACGGCTCGGTGTAAGGCGCGTCGGTGAGCGAATGCCGCGTCGGTTCGGTTCCGAAAAACACGGGCGTGTCCTTCGCCGCCACAAAGTTGACCTTGCAGCAGGGCTGCCATGTGCCCTCGTTCTCGCCGGTGGTGATCTCACCGTTCGGCCCCACGCCCACGCCGCCCGGCGCGCGAAGCCCGGTGGCGAGCACCTCAAACTTTTTCCCGTCCGGGGAAATCTTCGCCACGATGCCATGGTGCGGCAGGATTTGATCGAAACCGCGCCCGCCGCTCCTCACCGGCCCACCTTTCGAGAAATAGAAATTGCCCGCCTTGTCCGTCTGCAGATCGAAGGCGAACTCGTGGAAGTTCGGAGACACATACACGTCGCGGTTGAAGACCTTGTAATGGTCGGTCTCGCCGTCACCGTTGAGGTCGATGAGCTGGGTGATCTGGTCGCGTCCGTTCACATGGATGATGCCGTTGACCACTTTCAGACCCAATGTTTCGAAAAGCCCCGAGGCGATGCGCCGCCATTTCAGTTCCTTCCAATCGCCCGCCAAGCCGGTGACAGTCCACACATCGCCGTTCCAGGAGGAAAGCGCGGCGCTGTTCGCATCGATGAAATCGAATCCGCCAAAACGGAGGTTCGCGCCCCACGGATTGTTGGTGGGAAGCGTGAGGGTATCCGTCGCGTAGGGTTTTTTCGCATCGCCGGAAATCTCGCCGTCCGTGGTGATCGTCTCCGTCCAGATCCCGGGTCCGCCGGAGGTGAGGGCTTTGAAATCAGGCTTGTCGGCCATCACCGGCTCACCGCCCCGAGTGAACGCGATGCGCACAATGAGTTCCCCGTCGCCCTTCGGCACTTTCACGAGTTGGCGTCCGCCTTCGGAAATGATTTCCAGACCGCCTTCCACAACCGCCTTCAGCCCCGTCAGATCGCCGTCAGCGAGAACCATCTTGAGATCCGCCTTACGCGGCCCGAAGCGGAACGAACGCGTCACCGAACCCTCCTTTTGGGCGAGCGTTTCCAAAACCTCGGTGCCATTGACCGTGTATCCCAGCGTGATCGTCCGCCCATGGCGGAAATGGCCGGTGAATTTCCCATGCGGCATGTCGCCGAAGCCCTTGATCGGGCGCTTGTCCTCAAAGGAGCCTTCCGCGTCCGCCCAGCCGCATCCGGTGGCGGTGCTGAGCAGCGACATTTCATTGTTCGCAAAGGTGTTCAGCGTGCCATGCTGACCCGTCCATGGTGTCCCGCCCCACTCGATGCCGCCCCGGTAAACGGTCACGATCCGGAGGGTCTCCGTGTCGAACAGCGCCCTCCAGTTGTCGCCGAGATCCAGAGAAATCCCCTTGATCGCGGCGACCCGCTTCTGGCCCTGGAAATGGTCGCCGAAGGTGTTCATCCAGGACGGCCCGATATCCATCTTCTCATACCATTTCTCTTCTGCTTGGGCGAGCGGCGCGAACAGGACTAAAAGCGCGAGGGTTTTCATCGGCACAAGGCTACCTGCGAGAGCACGACTGACAAGCGGAGAAAACATCCAATCCGAACGAATGGGCAGCACTGGAAAGACTCCGCTATTCAACGTCTCAAGAGGAGTTCCGCAGATTGGAGAGAATCAATGTCCGCGAGCGTCTTATCGCGACGGATCGCTTTGATTCGGGGAAACCGCAGCGCAAGGCCAGAGTCGTGGCGCGGTGAACGTCGTATCGAATCGAAAGCAATTTCCAGCACAACGTTCGGTTCCACGCGGTGCTTACGCCGTTCCTTTTCGAGCGTATGCCTGCGAAAATGATCGGTAAGTTCCTCAATCTCCGAGTCCGTGAGACCGGAATAGGCCTTGCCCAAAACCTTTAGCTCGCCGCTCGTCTCGTCACGCACCGAAAAAGTGTAGTCAGAAAGCAGATCGGCTCGCCGCCCGTGGCCTTGCTCGGCGTAGGTCACCACGCAGTCCAAGGTCGGCATGACACCCTTGAGCTTGATCCATGACCTGCCGCGCTTTCCTGGCGAATAAACGCCCGACCGATCCTTGGCAATAAGTCCTTCATGATCTTGCTTTAGGGCGGATTTAAAAAGCGCCTCCACCTCCCCGGCATCTTCGGTCCGGAAAACCTCGATGCATCCGAACATGCCATTGAGCGGAATTTGCTCCAGTCGCTCCCGCCGCTCCCGCAAGGATTTCTCAAGCAGACTCACCCCATCGACCCACAGCAGATCGAACGCCACGTATTTCAAAGGCACGGACGCAGCTCCCTGCGACGCCTCAGTGAAAAGATCACCTTCTGCTTTCCGCCGCCCAAGGCGTTTCTGTAGATCCCCGAAGCCCAGCTTGCGCCCCTCCGCGTAGGCGATCAACTCGCCATCCAAAACAAAGTCACCCACCATGGTCGCCGCCGCAGCGATCAACTCCGGAAATTCCTTGTCGAGCGGACGAAGATCCCTCGAAAACAAGCCGACCTCTCGCCCAACCTTGTGGAGCTGTGCACGAATTCCATCATACTTGGGCTCCAACCAGAAAGGCGGAGTGAAAGGCAGATCCGCAAACTTTGGCCTGTCGTCCGAAACATTCCGCTCCAGCGGTGAGGCGAGCATGCAACGGATCGGCACCAGCGGAGTCAGAGTCGCCTCGGACAAGCGGCCTTCCTTGGCCAAAACCGCCGTGCGCCCCAAATCCCCTGTCAACATATTTACCTGCCTGACATCGGAATCAGTTGCCTGGAACGATATGCCAACCGCCTCTTCAACCAAACCCTCCTTTAATCCGATCCGGAGATCACCCGTTAACAATTTAATCACCAACTCACCCTCGGATGGATGCAGCTCAAGCAGGCGCTTCGATAGAAAATCCACTTTTTCCAAAGCCCCGCTCATATGATTCAACTCAACAAAGAATTCTCTCAAATCACTTAATTCATGAGGTTTGGGAGAAAGAGTAACTTCTTGAAGGAGGATTCTTGCCGTCCTCGCAATATCATTCTGGGCGGCGGATATTTCCTGATAGCGGTCAAGTTTCACCCCGGGAACTGAAATCAACGCCCGCTTGATTGTCGCGCTTCCGACATTTAGGGATCGTCTCCCCGCCCGCCGCGACAGTGCCTCCCCGGTGAGCCAACGGGTAGCTGTTTCGAGATCCTCCCCTTCGAGACCTCGCAGGTAAGCCACAAGATAATCTATCTTCGCGAGCCGACTGCTCGTCTCTCCTATGAGGCGGCAAACATCGGAAAAATCCGCGAGTTGGCAGATTGGACGGATGTGCCGGGGTGTCGCCGCACCGAGCGAGGACAAGTGTGATTTTCCAAGGGACAACTCGAGCTGATCCCCACCCATCGCACACCACGCGTCGATACCCTTGGCGCGCAGTTCGGCGGCGAATTCCTTGGCGTAACCATGCACCGTAAGCACACGCTTCGGGCGCACCCGGGTAACGCACTCATGGAGCCCGGCATGATCCGCGTGATCGGACATCGGTATCACCTCATCAACCCGATAGCGGTAGAGCGAACCCGGTTGCAATGCCCAGCCTGTGAGCATGGCCGTTCGCCTGTTTTTCAGTCCGCGCATCAGTTTCGCGGAAACGGCATTCGGAGGCGCTACGACCACATGTCCTTCCATCGCAAAACCTTCGAAAACCCGCGGTTCAGGCAACCAGATGCCCGCCGCGCGGCAGACCTCTGTCATTTCCGCGACTTTGGGATGGGATAGAGCGGGAATGCCATTCTCCGCCAGCAGCGCCAGAGCCTCCTGCGCTTTTCCCAGCGAATACCCCAAAAGCACGGGAGTTTCCCCATCCGCCAGCGCGTCTTGCACGAAACGCAGCACGATCGCATCCACCTCCATGGCACTTGGGAAGACGAGCGTCGGGAGCCCAAAAGTCGTCTCCATGATGAGCGTATCCGCCTGAAGAAAATTGACGGGCTCGGTTGTCCGTCCTCGCCGCGCCTTGAAATCCCCCGTATAAAGCAGGGTCGCGCCGTCCTTTTTTCTTGTCACATGGAGCATGGCAGAGCCGACGATGTGCCCCGCCGGCAGCATACGCAGACGGAATCCATCGCGCTCGATCACCTGCCCAAATTCAGCCCCTTCCAACCGTGTCTCTGCCATGCCGAACCGCGCCCGTAGAAATTTTGCCGTCAGGCTGGAGCAAAGAGCCTGTCTGTGACGCGCAAAATGATCGGCGTGTGCATGAGACACGAAGGCGGATTCCTTCGCATCCCATGGATCCAGCCAGAAATCTAGCTCTGGCAGAAGGATTCCACGGTTAAAAACGACTTCGATCACTGCCCAAAGCTATCAATCCAAAGTCATCCTGCAATGACCCTCTGCTTGTGAAGTAGCCGAATCACTTTTTTGGAGCCTCTTCGGGCAGCTTTGGCGTAAGGCTCTCGATGATCCGATCCGCCGATATTTTCTCAATCACCCCCGCCTCGGACAAAGCCTGGGCGAGCTTTTTGGCGGTAGCAATCTCGACATCGTTCATTGGTGTGCCCGGTTTTTTCGGTGGCCGGATTTCAAGATTCGCGACGACACGCTCGAGACCGGGGGCAAGCCTCGCATCGATAATCATGCCGATCTCCGCTCGGCTACCTGCCGATGGACCGATGCGGACAGGAGGCAGTTCGCCGTCTTTCATGCCCTTTAGCGTGTGGAAATCGGGCGTGTAGCCCAGTTTGAGAAAGTTCTCATAGTTTGCCCGCAGGCTACTGCGGATGATATTCTCGCGGACAGGAACACCCTCGTCATCTTCGTCCATCGCGAAGTATTTTTCTTTGATACCCAAACCCCCATCGATGACCTTGTCAGGATCAATTCCAAGCTGCTTCGCCTCGGCGATGAGGCCAACGCCCCGGACAAGCGTTTTTCTGGCATCCTCCGCATGGAACTGCTGGAAGAAGGAACTATCGCTGCACACCGATTTCAGCTCGGTAATGATTGCGTCTTTACGCTGCTTTTTTTTGAACATGCCCACGCCATAGAGTATGGCAATAATCAGCACGACGGCTGACAGGGCGCGGGTAAGGATGTAGCGGAGTTCCATAATTTATGAGGTCCAGATGGATTTCGGTTTTTGGGGGGCTTTGGGCTTTTCGGCGAAAAGGTTACGTTCGCGGGCGTTCGAAAAAGCTTCCTCACGGCTGATCAGTCCGGCTTCGTAAAGCTCGGTGAGGCTCTGGTCGATGGTGCGATTCCCTTCCTTTGAGCTGATCTCCATGAGACCTACGACCTGCTCCATTTTCCGCTCGCGAATGCAATTCCGTATCGCGTAGCTGGGGCGCAGGATTTCCGTAGCAAGGACGCGGCCTTGGCCATCGGCACGGGGCAAGAGACGCTGGGAGATGATACCTTCCAACACGCTGGCTAGCTGCGTGACAATCTGTGGCTGCTGCTCAGCCGGAAAAATATCCACGAGTCGGTCGATGCTCTGCGGCGCATCCGAGGTATGCAGCGTGGCAAGCACAAGATGACCCGTTTCCGCCGCTGTGATTGCGATCTGGATCGTCTCCAAATCACGCAACTCGGAGACAACGATGACATCGGGATCCTGCCGCAGGCACTGGCGCAGCGCTTTGGGAAAACTGCGGGTATCTCCACCGACTTCCCGCTGCTTGATGAGGCAGGCACTGTGTTGGAAAATATACTCGATGGGATCCTCCAAGGTGATGATCACGCCGCTGCGCATGTCGGAAATCCGTTTCACCATGGAAGCGAGTGTGGTGGATTTGCCCGATCCTGTTGAACCCGTGACAAGCACCAGACCGGCGCGCATCCCGCAGAATTCATTGATCACCAGCGGATGCCCGAGCATGTCCAGATCTGGAATTTCCTCGCTGATAAAACGGAAAGCCGCTTCCGCATTGCCACGTGCGATGTAAACGTTGCCGCGGAAACGCCCCACACCCTCGACTTGCAGCGCGTAATCCAGCTCCATATCCTCGTCGAGCCGCGCGCGCTGCGCCTCGCTGAGCGTATCGGTGATCAGCTCGCGGACAGTGCTGGGATCCAGCGTTTCATCATCCAGCGAAACAAGCGTTCCACTGACACGCGCGCAGGCGGGTGCCCAGGCACTGAGGTGTAGATCCGACCCACCTCTTTCGATGGTTTCTCTGAGATATTCGGTAATTTCGCGCGGCATATGATTTTATTTTCCGTCAACTGATGCCGCGCATCGCACGGTCGAAGTCCTGCGGCTTCGCGCAGGCGGCACGAGCCACTTCCAGCTCCACGTAATTCTGCCTCACCGAGGCAACCAGGTAATCGAGCGCGGAACAGTTCTTGCTGCCGTCCGAGCGATTGATGTGATCCTGAAGATCCGCCATCCGTTTCTCCAAAATCCAGCGGCGCGTGCCAGCCTCGTTCTGGAAATACTCAAGCGCCGGAAAAAGCCCGCCGCCATATTTGGGCAGCAGGCGCTGGGAAATGACTCCGACGAGTTGCGCGGCGAGCATTTGCACGGCACCATCGCCATCCTCGCCGACGAGATGAATGAAGCGGTCAATGGTTTCCACCACCCCACCGCTGTGCATGGTCGATACAACGAGGTGACCGGTCTCGGCCGCTTGCAGGGCCGTGAGAGCGGTCTCGGTATCGCGTATCTCGCCCAGGAAAATCACATCCGGACTCTGCCGCATGGCAGAACGCAGCGCCCTTGCGAAGCTCTCGGTATCGAGCCGGATTTCACGCTGGGAGAAAAGTGATTGGTCGTTTTGGAAAAGAAACTCGATCGGATCCTCCAGTGTCACGATGTGCTTGGAATGGTTTTCGTTGATCCAGTTCAAGCAGGCCGCGACAGTGGTGGATTTCCCGGAACCTGTCGGCCCGGTGACCAGCATGAGGCCATTGCCACGATTCATCCAGGATTCCAGAAGCTCCGCGGGCATCGCGAGCTTGTGCAGACTCGGGATGTCCTCGCGGATGGGGCGCATCACCGCTGCGAGCCGCCCTAGCGTGTGGTAGAGATTCACGCGGAGGCGTTTCCCCTCGGGAAGCTGCCAGGAAACATCCGCCTCCTTGGTGGTGTCGGGATCGACCCCGCAGGATTTCCACAGCCCCTCCATCGCGAAACGCGGAACCGGCCCCGGGTGCAACGCAACCACCTTGCCCTCACGGCGGATTCGCGGCTGCTCATCTTCAAGCAGGAATACATCCGTCGCCACTCCGCGCAGTGCATCTCGGATCAGTTGTTGCAACGCATCGTCCATCGGTCTAGGTGGGAGAACCGTAATACTTAAGAAAACCGAAGGAAATGAAAATTTAATGGGAAAAAATCAATCGCCGCGCGCGAGAATCCAGAGCGCATCGGAGAGGCGGTTTAGGAAAAGCCTGACAATCAGCGGCACCTCGCCGCCGCTTTCGTGGAGCAGGAGCAGATGTCGCTCCGCGCGGCGGGAAACCGTGCGGGCATAGTCGAGGTGCGCGCGCGCCATGGAGCCCTCGGCTCCGGGCACAGCCCAATGCGTGTAGCGGACACCCTTTTGCTCCGCTTCCTTTGCGGTTTCAGTAAGCCAGTCGAGATCCGCTTCGGTAAGCGCAGCGTAGCCCTTTTCACGGTATTTCCCCAGATCCTCAGGCAGGCAAGCCAGCTCACCCATCAGGCCGAAAAGCAGATTCTGCACGCGGTCAATCACCACCCCGTGCCGCCCCTCCGAACCAGCCGCACGCGCAAGCCCCAGCGCGGCGTTCAGTTCATCAATCGCCCCGAGAGCCGCGATACGCAGTGATGTCTTTGCAATACGCTTCCCAAACATCAGATCGGTTTCCCCGTCGTCGCCTCGCTTTGTAATGATGCTCATGGAACGCAGCCTAGCCGCTTCTCGGTGAAATCAAATCAGGAATGTGCCATCCTTCCACGCTTGGCGCAGCCCGGAATAACCATCAAGTTCCCTACATGGCATGGCGCATCGACGAACAGGTAACCCACGGCGAAATCGACAACCGTCAGAGGGATCGCCTCACCGGACGCATCTGGTTTGTCGGACGCGACGAACCCATAGAACTCGATCTAACCGGCAATCCCTGGGCGGATCTCGCCGGGCATGTCCTGTGTTTCCGAAATCCAGTTCCTAAGCCCGGCTCGACCGATGGCCTCAGTACACGACAAGTAGGCACGGTCGGTGACATCACGGCATCCCGGAAGGTAAGGATACCGGATTGTTCAGAAGAAGAATTCATCAAATGTTACGAGGAACGCCGTCCGTTTCCATGGCATTGGGCGAACAGCCTCTACCTCGAATGGTTCAGCCTCACCAACGGGCGCGTGGTCATCGAGTCGGGCACGTATGAAATGGAAATCGACCCTGAACCTGCCTGGAAAATGAACGCGGGTGATGAGGAGGCACAACGCATCCGCAACGCCGAAGCGCTCACGGATTTCATGAACCGCCTCGGCGCCGCCCTTGCCGAAGCGGATGAAGACTTCGATGACGACACCCCGCAAAGCGACGCCGAAGCCAAGGCCGAAGCGGAAACGGAATGGATGAACCGACTGCTCGACCGCGTCTCCGCCCGCATCGAGCGCGAGGGCAGGGACGAGTTGGATTTCGATGTAATCTACGAAGAAGAACGTGAACGCCTGCGCCGCGAATGCGGCATTCCACCCGACCCCGAACCCACTCCCGAACAACTGGCAGAACGCCGCGAATGGATCAACGAAATGAACGCGGCGGCTGCGGAATCGTTGCAGGAAATGGAATCGGAGGCGTGGAAAGAAAAGCCCGAGCCAAGGCGCCCTGAACTGCTCGACCGAGCGATGGAACTCTCTAAGCAAATTCGCCGTGATATCGCGGAATGGATACCCGAAGCCGCCCGCGAGGAATTCCCGCTTTATGAAATCGCTAAAGGCGTCCAACTCGCCGCTGTCAAGATCGGCGGCGCGCTCGGTCATGACGATGACGAACCTTGGCCACCCGATGCGCTCTTCGCCGGTGACACGTTGGTCCGACTGAAGAAATCCCGGGATGCCCTTCGCGATGCCCTGCTCGCCATGGATTGCTCCGACGAGCAAAACCTAGCCCCGGCCGCTTGGCGCATCGCCACCCGGCGTGAAATCGCCGAAATCCTCGGCGAGGTGCAAACGCTGATTCAAGAACTGCGGGATGTGTTGAAGGAAGGCGGCGATGATTAATCGAAAAGTCGCCTTCCTCGTCCTTTTCATCCCGCTTCTGACTGGCTGCGGCACACTCAAATTCTATACGCAGGGCTTGGCGGGACAGTTCAAAATCTTACGGAAATCGCGTCCGAGCGCGAAGGTGATCGCCGATCCAGCAACATCCGAGGCATTGCGGCAAAGACTGTGTCTTGCCGAGGAGTTGCGGCAGTTTGCCAGCCGCGAGTTGGCTCTTCCCGGACACTCGGCATACGGAAAATATGCAGATCTGGGCCGCAGGCATGTGGTCTTTGTTTTATACGCCGCACCTGAATTTTCCATGGAACCCAAAACATGGCGCTACCCCCTGGTCGGCGAGATGGATTACCGTGGATACTTCAAGGAGGAGGATGCCATCGCCTACGCGAAACAACTTGAAAAAGAGGGATTGGAAACACACCTCGGCGGCACGGATGCCTACTCGACACTCGGTTTTTTTCACGACCCCGTGCTCAACACCTTCGCCGGTTATCGTGAAATCGACTTCGCAGAACTGATCTTCCACGAACTCACCCACATCCGGATTTTCCGAAAGGGCGAGACGACATTCAACGAATCCCTCGCGAACGCCGTCGCCGAGGAAGGCGTGCGGAAATGGCTGATCTCAAAAGGCCGCCACGCGGAACTCGCGGACTACGAGGAACGTCTTGTCCGGCGGCGGGACTTTTATCTGGAAATCGAATCAACACGCCGCGAGCTAACAGATCTCTACGCATCGGGACTTCCCGCAGAACAGATGAGGAAACGAAAACAAGCCTCCCTCGAAAAACTCAAGACCCGCGCCCGCGCCCTCCAAAAGCGCTGGGGCGGCAAGCTCCTCGAACAATGGCTGCGCCTTGACCTCACCAACGCCCACCTGCTCCCGCTCGTCACCTACAATAGCGAGATCGAAACATTCCGGCAAATGCTTCAGGAATCCGGCGGAGACTTCGAAATGTTTTTCCAATCGGTAGGGAATATGAAATCACCCCTTCAGCCTTGATGTCTGAGGTTTAAAAATCGAGATTCAGTCCATGCGTTACCTACTCCTCTTCCTCCTCGCCCTATTGCCATGCTGTTCCCCGCTTGGCTCCTCTTCGGGTGGTGATTACTGGGGAAACCGCCCGGGACCACAAGGCTTCCGGACGGTCATCATCGATGCGGGTCACGGCGGCAAGGACTCCGGAGCCGTCAGCCGTTACACCGGACAGAAGGAAAAGGACGCGAACCTCGACCTCGCCAACCGCCTGCGCCGGGAACTCAGCGGATCTTTCCGCACCATCATGTTGCGCTCCGACGACCGCTTCATCGACCTCGACGACCGCGTTCACTTCGCTAACCGCTACCCCGACGCCATCCTCGTCAGCCTCCATTTCAACTCTGGCTCGGCAAATCGCCGCGGTCCGGAAACCTATTGGTGGCGCGTTGATTCCCACGGGCTCGCCGTCCGCTGCCAGCGGGCCATGAAATCCGTAGCGCCTCACTCCGAAAACGCCGGCCTTTCCCGCCGCCGCCTTCGCCTCACTCGCAACCCGTCCATTCCCTGCGTCCTTCTGGAAGGCGGTTACATGAGCCATCACGCCGAGGCTCGCCAGATCAGCGACTCCGCCCACCGCGACAGACTGGCCAAAGCGATCGCCGGTGCGATCAAAGCACAGGCCGCGAATGGCGACGCAGGAACCGGCATGAGACCACCATTCATCAAAGCACCGCCGAGCAAAGCAAGCGATCCAGCAGGTTCGTGATCGGCCACGCGCCGGTACTTACCGTGCAATGGAATCACCAAAAAGGTAATTTTCCTGCATTATGGCGCTTTTTTGAGCCTTGGGAAAAGGCCAATAAAAAACGCTGAAAACCTTATGGAATCAGCGTCTTCTAGCCATTTATAGACAAAAAAGGATGGTGGGCAGGGCTGGATTCGAACCAGCGTACTCAATGAGAGCAGATTTACAGTCTGCCGCCTTTAACCACTCGGCCACCTACCCGGTGCCGCTTGTGCGGGGCGGGATGTTTGGTTTCTGTGCGGGGGACTGACAAGCAAAAAGAGGGCGGGGCCGTGTTTTTTCAGGCCGAGCATGGTGCCATGGTATTTCGGGACATACTTCGGCCGAGGGGTCATTCCTCCATCGCCTCGGCGCGGGAGATGAGGGCGCGGGCGGCGTCGAGGTTGCGGCTTTCGGAAATCCAGATACCGGCCAAGGCGCGCATGGCGGCGGCGGTTTCCTTTTTCGATTCCTTGGGAAAGGTGCGGATCGCGTTGCGCAGGCGTTCCTCGGCGGCCTTCACCTGGCCTTGCGCGAGGAGTTCCTTCGCGGACTCCAGCAGGAAAGCCGGATCCATGTCGGCGGGGTTTTCCAGCATCGCCTCGGCCTCGCGGAAAAGCCTTGCGGCGGAATCCTTCGTATCCGGATCGCGGGAGGTGGCGATGGCGAGTTTCATCATCAGCTTCGCGTCGTCGTCGTGGCTGAAGACGGCTTTTTCCAAAAGGATTCGAGCGGCCCGGAAATCGCCTGCATCTGTGAGTTCGTCGGCGAGTTCCAGGAATTCCTCGGGAGTCCCCCCGCGTATCCCGAGCAGTTCCGCCGCGTGGCCGCGCGCCTCGTCGAGCATCCCTTTTTGGCGGAAATGCTTCGCGAGGGATTCATGCGCCAGGGCCTTCTTCGGATGCACCTCCAGCACCTCGCGCAAGACCTTCACCGCCGCCTCCTCCTGCTTGCCTGAGAAAAGCAAAATCCCCAACCGGATCTTGAGATCGAGCGATGAAGGCCGCACCTCCACATGCTTCCGGAGGATGCCGATCGCCTTGTCCAACCTGCCCGTCTGGCGGAAGTGATCGCTCGCCGCCCGCGCGATCCCCGCCCATTCGGGATGCGTTTCCACCGCCCCGGAGAAACACGCGTCGATCCGCGCCGCCGCCGCCTCATCGCGGCTGTCGTAGAGGCTTTTCGTGGTGGCCACGTAATAGCTCACAGCCTGTTCGGTATCCGCGGCCATCATCTCTAACAGTTCCCTGGCGCGGTTATCATCGCCGCGCTCCCGCGCCACGCGAACGAGCCGCTCGATGGGCAGGTAATTCCCCGGCATTGCTTCAAGAACCTCGCCGTAAATCTCCTCACGTTTCCTCTGCGCAAGCGTATCCCCCTTCCCCACCCGCCCGAGGAAATCCCCGTATTCGAGGGCGATGAAAGTCTCGTCGGGGCGCGCCGCCATCACCCGCTCGTAGGCTTCCAAGGCGGCCGCGCGGTCGCCTTCCTCCATACGCGTCCCAGCGATGATCCTTACCAGCGGCATCGCCAGCGGATCGGCTTCGTAGGCTTTCAAGTAGCAAGCGGCGGATGCCTCCGCATCTCCGCGTTCGCGTTCCAATACACCGTATGAAAAGTCCAGCAGTCCGTTGCCGTATGTTCCGGCCAACGACAGCAGGTAAGGCAGCCACGCTTTGCGCATGCACCTGACTTACACCCCGTTCGATTTGATGAAAAGCCTACATGCCCTTCTTTTCCACGCGATCTGCCTGATGCCGCTCCACGCCGCGGAAATCCCGCCCCACCCACGCCTGCTGGTAACGGAGACCGATTGGAAGAACCTGCCCGCCCGCATGAAGGCACAGCCGGAAGTCGCAGCCGTAATCAAGGCCTGCATGGCACGTGCGGACAGCGCACTGAAGGCACCGAACCTCACCTACGTCCTGACCGGCAAGCGCATGCTCACCGTTTCCCGAGAGGGGGTGATGCGCGTCCTCGATCTCTCCACGGCATGGAAGACCACCGGCGACCGCCGCTACCTCAACCGCTGTCGCAGCGAGATGCTGTCGCTTTGCTCCTTCGCGGATTGGCATCCTTCGCACCACCTCGACACAGCTGAGATGCAGGCCGCCATCGCCATCGGGTACGATTGGCTACACGCGGATCTCAGCGAGGCCGACCGCAAGACGATCTCCGCCGCACTTTTGGAAAAAGGCCTTAAGACCACCCTCGCCGACAAGCGGGTGGTGAGTAGGGACAACAACTGGAACCAGGTCTGCAACGGTGGCATGGTGCTTTCCGCCATCGCCCTGCTCGATATCGAGCCGGAGCTGGCGCAAACCGCGCTGAAGGAAGCCCGCATCAACATCCCCATCGCGCTGAGCGCAGGCTATACGCCGGACGGAGCCTATGCCGAAGGCGCCGGATACTGGGCCTATGGGACTGTTTACTCGATACTGACCGCCGAGGCGCTGCGCACCGCCCGGCTCCCGGGAGCGGGCATCACCGAACATCCCGGATTTTTGGAAAGCGGTGATTTCAAGGCGCTGGCCCACGGCAACACCAACCTGATGTTCAACTACGGCGACAACAAGGAATCCAAGCCGAATGCGACCGCAGCGATCGCATGGATGAGCCGGGAAAACCGCAGCGCCATGATTTGGCAACGTTTTGCCAGCGCTTACGAGGAAATCGATCCGAAGCGATCCGATATCTTCCTCGCCCTCGCCGCATTCTGGATTCCGGAACCTGCCGATCTAGAACCCGGAAAGCAACCGCTGCACTATCTGGGAACAGGGAAAAGCCCGATCGCGCTCCACCGTACCGGCTTCGGCGACGATGATCTTTTCCTCGGAGTGAAAGCGGGCAAGGCATCGGTCAATCACGGTCACATGGACGCGGGGTCATTCGTCCTCGATTGGCGGGGGCAGCGCTGGGCATCCGACCTCGGCAACCAGAACTACCACTCCCTGGAGCAGCACGGGATCATCCTTTTCGATAGGAAACAGGAGAGCCGCAGGTGGACGGTGTTCCGGCTCAACCAGACCTCCCACAACACCCTCACCTACAATGGCAGGCCACATGATGTGGACGGTGCCGCGGAAATCCTGTCCTCACGAGGCGCGCCTGAAAACAAAACCGTCGTGGACATGTCCGCGCCGCTGGATCTGCCGAAGGGTGCCAGCGCCGAGAGAAAATTCGAAATCACGGATGATCCCGTCACGCTCGTGATCACCGACATGCTGACAGGGCTGAATCCCGGAGACACGATCGATTGGCACATGATGACCCGCGCGAAGGCGAAATCCACGCTCGCGGGATACAAGCTTTCTCAGGGCGGCAAGGAAATCGACCTGATGCTCTCCTCCCAACAATTCAACGGCATCAGCTTAGCCGACGCCGACCCGCCGCCCTCCCGTTTCGACGAGAAAAATCCGGGTTTCATGCGCATCAATTACCGCTCGAAAGCCGGCAATGACGGCAAGATCGTGATCCGCGCCGTGTTCCGCGATGCGGATTAAACGATGCCCTGCCGGATCGCCTTGGAAACAGCCTCCGTCTGGGAGCGGACATGGAGTTTCCGGTAAACAGAGCGCAGATGCATGTCCACGGTATGTGCGGAGATGAAAAGCTCATCGCCGATCTCTTTTTTGGTGTAACCCTTTACCAAGGATTTGAGAACTTCCTCCTCCCTGCTCGTCAGTGGCTCCACCTCCACAACAGGTCCGTGCTTCGCAAAGCCGTTTAGAATCATCGTTGCGATCGCACCGCTCAGCGCAGCAGCGCCGTGAATCACGTCACGGATTCCGGCAAGAATCTCATCCGGGTCGGCTGTCTTCAGCAGGTATCCGGATGCGCCATTGCAAATTGCCCGATAGACCCTCTCGCGATCATCGAAGGCGGAGAGAATCAGTACTTTTAGTTCGGGAAGTTGCTTCCGCACCCGGACCAGAACCTCAAGCCCATCCATGCGCGGCAAGCCAAGATCGAGCAGGAGCACATCCGGGTAGTCGGTAGTATAACTGAGTTTTTCAAAAAACTCATCGGGCGATGAAAAATGGTAAGGGCACTCCAGATCATCTTCCCCGTCAATAAGGCGACGGATCTGTTTCGCGAAAACCTGATGGTCTTCGAGTATCCAAATCTTGGAGATGGTCGGATTTTCGCTCATTACATGGATGGTGCCGCTATCAGTAGCGATCGTTTCACTGTGAGCAAGGTCCGGGTACCCTTCCCGGGTGCGGAACTCACGCTGAGTTCACCTTCCAACACCCGCGCGCGTTCGTCCAGCTTCCTTACAGGTTTTGTGACCTCTTTGCCGTCCTTGGTCACCCTAGGCAACCCTTGCCCGTTGTCCACAACCTCCAGCGCGAGCTTGTCTCCCTCATCCCATAGCCGGATGGATACTTTGGTTGCCTTTGAATGCTTGAGAATGTTGTGGATGGCTTCTTTGTAAAAAAGGAACAAATGCCGTTTCGCATCCAGCGAGAGCTTCGCCGCACTTTTGCTCGAATCGCATTCGATGGTGTAATCGAACTCTCGCAAAAGTCGCCCCGCCGTCTCTCTCATGCGGTGGACGAGATCCCCAATGGAGTCTTGTTGCCTCTCAAGGAGCCAAACAATGTCCCTCATTGCCAACGAACTCTCCCGCGCGATGCTCTCCACCTCGCCGAGATCCTCAGCCACCTCCTCAGGCCCCTGCAGTCGCACGAGATCTTTCCTCGCCGTACGGGCGATCATCGAAATGCTGCCGAGATTGCTGCCAATGTCATCATGCAGGTCGGAGGCGATGCGCTTGCGCAGCAGGTCGATCTGGTTGCGGGAAATCAGACGACGGCGCTCCACAACAAAGACCGGGATGAGAAACGTGAGACCCAGCATCATGGCAGAGCCCCATGTGGCATTCAACTCGCTTTCGGCCGCCATCTGCGACCGGATGGGCTGTAATGCCTCGATCTCCTTTTCCACTCTCCAGCGCTGATGTAACTGGTTCAACCAAGATCCGACAGAGATGATTTGGCGTTTCCAAGCATAGCCGTCGGTAAGAAGTTGTGTTTCCGCATGCCGTCCACACAACCCGCCTCTAACAACGAGTCCATGGGAAATATTTTGCTGACCCGACCAGATTTCGATCTCCGAAAGCCCGTGGAGCAGCTTGTCGCCCACCGTGTTTGGCACGAGACCTACAATCTTTACACGCACCGCTCTGGCGCCACCAAGATCGATGACAAGCGGCGTTCCGTTATGTGCACTTTTCACCGGAGAATCCCAAACCGCCAAACTCCGATAAGTCCCGTCCTCACCCATTCCCAATATCTCTATACGTTCGGATAAAATCTCAGCCTCCAATGCTCCCTGAACATCATAGGGAAATAACACAATCGAATCCAAAGCCTTAGCCTCTTTCAGATCGATTTCCCATACCGACTGATCCGATTTATCGGTAACTTCTAACAACTCTCCACGATCTTGCCCCTCCAACCAATTACCGGCCTGCCAAATTCCCAACGGCATCCTTCCGTCCGTTAGCGCTTCCGGATACCATTTCGTCTCGATATGTAGAGCCCCAATCGCCGAAACCTTTGCTCCGAATGAGACTGGATATCCGTCCGAAATGACCACCAGTTCGGAAAGCCCGAACACCTCACTATTTCCCCTCTGGTTTCCCCGCGTAACGGTAAGCCTTACATAGCGTGCCACGGCACGCTGACCCGTGAACCTCACGGGCTTGCCATCCATTTCCGGAAATGATCCCTCCCTCTGGTCATACAGCACACGAGAGTTGGAAAAATCTTCTGACAGGGATAACTCTATCCGGAACCCCTTTGGAAACAACCTGCTTTGCTCTCCGTCCGACTTCTGGAGAGGCACCAAAAAAAGCGACTCGATCGGATACTCCATTCCGAGATCAATGGTTACGGATGGATCTGGATCTGACGGGGTAAGACGCGCACCCCTGCACCCTATCCCCCACTCCAGTGCACGCTCTTCGTGAACCGCCAATGTGATTTTCTGATGGTTTAGGAATTCCACCCTATCCTCCACCTTGACTAACTGCGGATTAAACAGCCGGGCGACCTTGCCTATCGGATTCGCTATCGAAGCATCTGCACTCGACACGCCATAAAGGCAAAATAACGCGCACAGAGCCTTTCCAATGAAGGCACGCATTACCCGTGGGTGTAATCGATAGGGACTGCTCGACACGCCCGCAAAATTGCTAGAATTTTAAAAATTATCAAGATAATTTAACTAAAGTTGAAAAAACCAAGGGCACCCAGCTCTCACAACCGACCAAAAAGTCTTAATCTGCAAAATTTGAAGATATCACGGAAAAGAAAAATTTGGTTCTTGCTAAACATTCATCACAGAGACGGAATACAGGTTCGAGCGTGGTCAGACGATGATTAGTTCGCTTTTTGTTTGATCCGTGACGCCAGGATCGGAGGAATCGCTTTAGGAAAATTGGCGTCACGAAATAGAACAAATGGACATTTATGTGGGCAACCTGCCCTACACAGCAACTGAAGGAGACGTCTCTGACCTCTTCGCCGCATACGGCCCCGTAGAACGGGTCAAAATCATCACCGACCGTGATTCTGGACAATCCAAAGGATTTGCGTTCGTGACACTCGGTGACCAGTCACAACTAAACGCGGCCATCGAAGGCCTCAATGACCATGACTATCAAGGCCGCGCACTCCGCGTGAACGCCTCCGAACCCCGTGAAGCACGTCCAAGTGGCGGTGGTGGATACGGCGGTGGCGGTGGCGGCGGTGGCTACAAAGGCGGCGGCGGCGGTGGAAACCGTGGCGGCGGCGGTGGTGGATACGGCGGTGGCGGTGGCGGCTACAAAGGCGGCGGCGGCGGTGGAAACCGTGGCGGCGGCGGTGGCGGTCGCGACAGCGGACGCTGGTAATACCCGATGACGAATTAATATTCTATCGCCCGGTTTCCACCATGGAAACCGGGCGTTTTTCGTTTCCAATCAACGGAATTGTTTTTGTTCCGCGCGATATTCGTAACCAGCCTCCGCAAGTTTCCCTTTCAGAGCCTCTTCAGGGAGATCATGGGTTTTGATCAAATCCTCCAGCGAATCGGAATGGTTCCTCAGTTCGGTGTTAACCAAGCCGACCAGCAGATGCGAATCCATGCTTTTCCATTTCGAAAAATCCATGACTCAACGCTGACAGATCGGCCTGTTTTCGCAAGCGCCGGTAATCAGGAAATGATCATCACGACCCCAAAAGATCCAGTCCGCAAGACCAGCAGACATCGAAGTTTCCCGGACTTATCTCCCCACATGCAGCGCATGTCACCTCACGCTCCATGCCGATGCTGTTCTCCGTGAGATGCCTGCGGATGATCTCCATCGCCGGCTCGTAGTCCTCATCATCGATCACACAGAGCGCCGGAAAAAATTCAGGGATCGGTATCTCCGTAAGGCCCGACATCGTCAGGTGCTTGTTTCGCACAATCGTCGGGATACCCTCGGCTTCCAGCACTGATTCGTAATAGCCCACCTTCGTATAATCCCTTTCCCGGAAAAGCTCCTTCATATCAGTAAATTTTTGTTTTTGTAATGAGGTGTCTAACGACTCAAAATACCTCCACTTGTCCAGTTTCGCACAGCAAAAAACAGTGATGAACCTCTCGCTGGCGGTGGCGGTGGTTCTTCTCGGTGCGAAAACCTACGCTTCGATCGTCACAGGTTCATCGGCCATTTACTCGGACGCCGCTGAGTCAGTAGTACACATGTTCGCCGTAGCCTTTGCCACTTGGGCACTGCGTCTCTCCCACAAACCAGCCGACGATACCCATCACTTCGGGCACGACAAGATCTCCTTCATCTCCTCCGGTTTCGAGGGTGCGATGATTTCAGCCGCCGCCGCCCTCATACTTTACGAAGCCGGTATGCAATTCATCTATGGAGTGAGCCTCACAAACCTCGGGATAGGCTTATGGATCACGGCAGGAGCCGCCATCACGAATCTCGTCCTCGGCCTATCACTCGTCAAGGTCGGCAGAGAATCCGGCTCCAGCCTGCTGCGCGCAAACGGGCTTCATGTCCTCACCGATGTGTGGTCTAGCATCGCGGTCATTGTGGCTCTCATCTTGATATCCATCACAGGGTGGCCGATGTGGGATCCAATCTTCGCCGTAATCGCCGCTTTCAACATCCTCCGTGTTGGCCTCGGACTGATTCGCGAAAGCCTCGGCGGACTTCTCGACGAGGCCGATCCGGTGATCGAAAAGCAGGCACGCGATATCCTGGATGCAGAAACCGCTCTCAGGGGACTCACTTACCACAATTTTCGCCACCGCCACTCGGGGCGCGCGCACTGGATTGAGTTCCATCTCGTATTTCCGGATGAAACGAGCGTCGGCGCAGCACATGATCTTGCCACTGAGATCGAAGCCGCCGTCGCGGCGATCATAGCTCCCCAAGGCCGGGTGATCACACACCTGGAACCGCGCTCCGGAGAACAGCGAATCGAGCCTTGGGAAACGGCCTAAAGAGAAACGATCCGGTAAGCCCAACCGAGCATCAGCGCCGTGGCCGTGAACAAAAGAATCATGAGAAAGAAGCTGTGACGCTGAGTGCGAAGAACATTCTCGATTTGTCCCCGGCTCAGGCTCTGCTCAAAGCGATTGATCTCGTATCGATCCTTGATTTCCGCCAAGGGCGGCATCGTCGTCTCGCGATCCCGCTTTTCACGCTCGAGCTTCGCGGGAAGTTTGATCATCTCCTGATGCACTTCATCAAGCCTGCGCGCCGTCTCCCGAAGAGCGGTTAACTCAATGTCCTCCTCGAAGAGGTCGCGCTGACCTGAAAGCATCTGTTTCCGTTTCGCCATGGCTTTATTTGATGAGATAAACGATCAATGCGATCCCGCCTAGAACTATGATCGGCAGATTGAACGCCATTCCGTTCACAAGCTGGGACATGAACTCGGAATTTTCGTTGCGCGACTTCACACGCTTCCGCCCGCCTTTCGCTGGACGACCGAAAATCGCCCCGGCACGGCTGCCCTCGAAATACGCCGATGCTTGTTCGTATTCGTCCAATGCGTGATCGGTGACCAGTGTCGCCTTGTCGAGTTTCTCATGGAGATTGTCTCGCGTCCATTTCTCCGGATCGTGTTTCTGGATTTTATCGAGGTGATCCGCGAAACAGGCTCGGCACTGCTCCAGATGTCCCATCTCCTCGCGCAT
This sequence comes from Verrucomicrobiota bacterium, assembly GCA_046051965.1. GTDB lineage: Bacteria > Verrucomicrobiota > Verrucomicrobiia > Verrucomicrobiales > Akkermansiaceae > Luteolibacter. The sequence continues at coordinate 280,714 of JBJONG010000001.1, read as the reverse complement.
TTCGAAAAGCTCCCGGTCAATCAGGGTGATGGCCGTGGAAAGCTTCTCGGTAAGTTCCACTTGTTGGGAGAGGAATTCGCGCTTGCGAACGGTCAACTCCTCAAGCTCGCGTTTTTTACGTTCCAGTTGCTCGCGTTCCTGCTGGATTCGCTCGAGTTCCAACTGGGCGTTGCGAATTTTGTCATCATAATCGTCTGGGCGTCCTCCGCGTTGCGGTATATCCAGTTGGCTGGAGCGCACGTTGATAGGGTGAGTAAATTCGTTAGGTGCAGGCATGGTTTGAAAAAGTTCACTTTTCCTAACCATTTTCATGCACTGATACCAGTGAAATATTCAGGAAATATGAACTTTAGGGATCATCCTGTTTCGCACATTCCACCTTGCAAGCCGAGCCTTCCAGCTCTCGTATCGTGGCGTCATGAAAAAGATTTGCATACCCATCCTATCCCTGTTTGCCGGCGCATTGATGGCGGCGGAAGTACCGAAAGTCCTCGAAATCGGCGCCACGCTCCCTCCCTTCTCACTGCCCGGCATTGATGGCCGGACCCACACCGAAAAGGATTTCGCCGAAGCAAAAATTCTATGCGTCATATTCACCTGCAACCACTGCCCCGATTCCGTTGCCGCTGCCGCCCGCACCGAAGAAATCCACCAGGAATACAAAGGCAAGGGAGTAGCCGTCATCGCGGTGAATTCCAACAACCCCGCCAGCCTCCGCCCCGACGAACTCGGCTACTCGCCCTACAACGATTCCTTTGAGGAAATGAAACCTTTTGCGGAAAGCTACGGCTGGACGTTCCCCTACCTTTACGATGGCGAGAAACAGGAATTCGCCACGGCATGCGGCGCACAATCCACCCCGCACATCTTCATTTTCGATGCCGCCCGCAAGCTGCGCTACACCGGCCGCATGGACGATGCCGGCCGTAAGAAAGGTCCCGTGGAGAAATCTTACATCCGCGATGCGTTCGATGCCCTTCTGGCGGGTAAAGACATCACCGAAACCGTGACACGCTCCTTCGGATGCTCGACCAAATGGCTCTTCAAGGGCGACAGCGTCGTACAAGAGCAGAAAGAATGGGAAGCAAAACCGGTGACTCTCGACGATCTCGATGAAGCGCTTGCCAAAAAGCTCCGCGAAAACAAATCCGGCAACGTGCGTGTCATTAATTTCTGGTCCACCACCTGCGGCCCCTGTGTGGCCGAGTTCCCTGATTTGGTGGACACTTACCGCCGCTTTCAGAATCGGAACGTGGATTTCATCTCGATCTCCCTCGATCCCGCCGAAGACAAAGGGAAAGTGCGGAAATTCCTGGAGTCACGGCACGCCGCCATTTCCCAGCGCACCATACCCTCCATGGCAAAAGAAGGCCGCACATCGAACAATTACATCTGGACCGGAGAAAATCCCGACAAACTTGCCGAAGCCATCCATCCGGAATGGACGGGCGCACTTCCTCTCACAGTCATCATTTCGCCCGAAGGGAAGACGTTATGGACCTGCAACAGCGAGCTTGATGTGGTCGAGCTTCGCACCGAAATCCTCAAAGGACTGGAATAACGGAATCTCCCGGTTTCTTAAAAAAACTACGTGATCCCGTAATATCCGGCCATGTGAAATCTGATACGATGTTTACATGGTTGGAGCGTAGTTCTTTCCCCCGCCGCGCTCAGGCTGCTCATGGAAAAGAATCGAAGGCGGAGCGGACAGACTCCGCCTTCTGATCATCGGGGTTTTTGATTCCAACGGCGGGATTTTCTCGCCATCCATGACCCATGGTCTAGAAGAGCGCGGGTAAGTCTGCCGCACACACCGCTCAACATGAAAAAGTGTCCTTATTGCGCTGAGGAAATCCAGGACGAGGCGGTAAAATGCAAGCACTGCGGCGAGTTCCTGGATGAGACCAAGCGTCCGCTTTATCCCACGCCTCCCCCGCTTCCGGTGGCGAAATCACTGCCATGGTATTTCCGAACGGCCTTTATCGTGATTGTTGTCCTGAGTTTGCCTCCTCTCGCGTTGCCGTCGATCATCTTGCATCCGAAGCTCTCGATTCCCGCGAAAATCGCTCTCAGCGTGGCGATCCTGGTCATCAGTTGGGCCGTTTGGATCTCGACAGTGAGAGCGATCAAAATGATCAACGAATTGATGGACACACTCCAAGGCATGCAGATCTGACCTCATCCAGCCACCAATCGCCGCCATGAAATTGCTTTTCATCATTCTCTGCCTTCTCCCGACACCTTTGCTGGAAGCCCAAAACTACGTCTCCATACGCGACAACCCGCCACCACTTACCCGTGAATTCCGCGCCGCATGGGTCGCTGCCGTTCATAACATCGACTGGCCATCCGCCAAAGGCTTGAGCGCCTCCGTTCAGCAAGCCGAAGCGCGCGCCATCCTCGACAAGCTTGTGAGCTTGAAAATGAACGCAGTCATCCTTCAAGTGCGCCCCCACGCTGACGCCCTGTATTACTCATCCTTAGAGCCGTGGTCACCATGGCTCACCGGCACCATGGGCAAGAATCCAGGCTACGATCCCCTCGCCTACTGGATCCAGCAAGGCCACGCCCGCGGCATAGAGGTGCATGCTTGGTTCAATCCTTTCCGCGCCCTTTCCAATATCGATCACGCCACCTCCTCAAACCACATCAGCCGGACCAAACCCCACCTAATCAAACGCTACGGATCCATGCTCTGGTGTGATCCATCCCACCCCGAAACCCGCTCCCAAGCTCTCTCCGTAATCCTCGATGTCGTCCGCCGCTACGATATAGACGGCGTCCATCTCGATGATTATTTCTACCCCTACCCCTCCGGAAACCTACGTTTCACCGACGGGAAAACACCCGCACAGCGCCGCGCCGTGGTGGATGCCTTTGTCAACCAGCTCTACGCCTCTGTAAAAAAACAGAAGCCTTGGGTGCGGGTCGGCATCAGCCCTTTCGGCATCTGGCGTCCCGGTGTCCCGGATCGCATTGAAGCAGGTGTGGATGCCTATGAAGACCTTGCTGCCGACGCCCGCAAATGGCTCAAAAACGGCTGGGTGGATTACTTGGCTCCGCAGCTTTACTGGCGCATCGCACCGCAGAAACAAAGCTACACCACCTTGCTGGAATGGTGGCGTTCACAGGGAACACGCCCCGTTTGGCCCGGAATTGCCACCACCCGTATCCAGTCACCGGAGGATCCCGGTCGTCCCGCCTCCGAAATCATCAATCAAATCGATCTTTCTCGCAAAGTAGGCAGGCAAAACTACGTCGGGCACCTGCACTGGAGCACCAAGGGGCTGATGAAAAACCAGGGCGGAATCTGCAACGCGCTTCAGAAAGCTTACACCCAGCCCGTCGCCGTCCCACCAATGCCTTGGCTCAACAAAGCCAATCCAATGCAGTCCGATGCCAGCGCCTCCGCCTCCGGCGGCCGTGCCACCATCCGCTGGTCTGCCCCCAAAGGCGTTTCAAAGGTGGCCGTCCAAGCCCGCCAATCCGGCACGTGGCGGACGATCGCTATCGTGCCCGCCGGTGCCCGCTCCATATCCACAAACCCTGCGGAAGCTTTCGCCATCACCTCACTCGATCGTTATGGCAACGCCTCCGCGCCAAAAATCCTCGGCCTTCCCTGACCTTCGCGCAAGCTCACCGCATTATGAAATACCTTCTACTGCTCACACTCGTCCTTCCACTACGTGCTGGAGAAATCAACACCCTAAGCCCAGAAGAGAAAGCCGCTGGTTGGCAGCTTCTTTTCAACGGCAAAGACCTTGGCAACTTCCGTAGGTTCCAATCCAAAGCGAATCCCGGGCCGGGCTGGAAAATCGAACACGGCATTCTTAAGAAAATCGAAAAAATTCCGGGTGGAAACATCGTCACGAAAGAAAAATATGGAGATTTCATCCTCTCTTGGGAATGGAACATCTCCCCCAAAGGCAACAACGGCATCAAATACCTTGTGGTGGAAGATCGCGCGGACATCGCTGGCCCCGAATACCAGATGCTCGACGATTCCGGTCACCCCGATGGCAAAATCGGCGCACAACGTCAAACCGCCAGCCTCTACGATATCCTGCCTCCCGCCCAAGATAAGCTGCTAAAACCCGTCGGCACGTGGAACCATTCAAAGATCGTGGTAAAGGGCACCAGCGTAGAGCACTGGCTCAATGGCACTCAGGTGCTCGCCTACCAACTCGAGAGCGAGGAACTGAAAGCGGCAATCGCGAGAAGCAAATTCAAGAATGCCAAGGGCTTCGAGAAAAAAGTCAATGGACATATCATGCTAACCGATCACGTCGACGGATGCTCGTTCCGGAACATCAAAATACTGCCTTCTGAGGATTAGCGGCTTTTTTCGAAAATCGCCCATCAATTTTTGAACATTCCGGCAAACCATGTGTCTCAATCCCTGAAAGCCGTGCTAACGCGCGTGTTTTCATGTAAGGGTGAACAGCAGTTGTCAGCCTCATAATGCCTTAGGGTGTGTTGAAGTTGTTCAGCTTGGCCGTCGGGGTGGGTGCCCCGGCGGCCTTTTTTATGCTTTTCCCGAAAAGATTTTAAGTGTTCGGATGTAAATAGGTTGGATCTCATATTTACGTTGTAAATCCACATCCTATTCCTTATCTCCGCGCCTTCCCTTTCCTTCTATGATCAGCTCCACCGCCCAGCTCGAACAGTTTCTGGAAAACTGCAAACACATAGCCGGGCAAAAGGTATGCGCCATCGACACCGAAGCCGACAGCCTACACCGACACAAGGAATCCCTCTGCCTTATCCAGTTTTCCGCCGGTGAGGAAGCCGTTCTCATAGATCCCCTCGCCATCGAGGATCTCTCGCCCCTCGCCCGTTACCTCACGGATGCCACGGTATGGATGCATGGCGCGGATTACGACATGACCATGCTGAAGAGGGAGTTCGGCCACTTGCCACCAGTTGTTTACGACACTCAGATCGGAGCGCGGCTGTTGGGTGTGAAACAGTTCGGCCTTGGGAACCTGGTGGAACATTACTTCGATGTCGTCCTCGTTAAATCCTCCCAGAAAGCCGACTGGGGCATGCGCCCGCTTTCCGAAAAGATGATCGACTACGCGCTAAACGACGTCGTCTATCTGCTAGAAATGGGTAACAAAATCGTTGCCGAACTCAAGGCGAAGGGCCGCTACGAGTGGTTCACGGAGAGCTGCGAAGTGGCCAGGGAAAAAGTGGCTGCCCGCGATGACTCCAGAGACGATCAATGGCGTATCTCCGGCTCGGGCAAGCTCGAACCTTACGGACTCGCCTGCCTCCGCGCACTTTGGCATTGGCGGGACAAGGAAGCCGAAGCATGGGATCGGCCCTCTTTCATGGTCGCCACCAACCGCGACCTCCTGGAATGGTGCGCTATCATGGCGAATGGCCAAAACATCGAGCTACCCCGTCATTTCCGCAACGACAGAGTCAAACGATTCAAAGAAACCCTCGCCGCTCTCAAAGCCCTGCCTAAATCCGATTGGCCCTCGCGCATCGCCACGAAGCGCCGCAAACGCGACCGCGAATTCGACCAGCGCGTGGATGCAATGATCGCCCGCCGCAACAAGATCGCCACCGAACTTGACATCGATGGTTCACTCATCGCATCGCGCTCCGTTATCGAGTCGATCGCGGCTAACGAAACGCCGCCGGGTGATGTGTTAATGAAATGGCAGCTCGCCCTGCTCGAAATCTGATCGAAAGGTCGCGCATCGGGATTTCCCGGAGTTCCAAGTTGAACGCGCAGCCTCCTTTGCCTGATCCTCCACCCATGTCCGCCGACACAACCACCCATTTTTTCGAAAGCAAAGAACCCTTCCCCCTGCGCGAAGGCACATCTTTGCCCGGGCTGACCATCGCCTACGAAACATGGGGCAAGCTGAACGCCGACGCCTCAAATGCCGTGTTGGTTTTCCATGCCCTTTCCGGCTCCCACCACGCCGCCGGCACCAACCTTTCCATACCCGGCACCGGCGATCTCTGGCAACCGGAACTCCACGAGGGCTGGTGGAACAACATGATCGGCTCCGGCAAGGCTATCGACACCGACAAGCTCTTCGTCATCTGCCCCAATTACCTGGGCGGCTGCTACGGTTCCACCGGCCCGGCCTCCGTGAACCCGTTAACCGGGAAGCGTTGGGGTTCCACCTTCCCCTCGATCTCTGCCGCGGATCAGGTGAACGCCGCCGCCCTGCTCCTCGACTCCCTAGGCATCGGCACCCTCCACGCCGTCGTCGGCCCCTCGGTCGGCGGCCTGATCTCGCTCACATTCGCCACGCGCCTGCCTGATCGCGTCCGCCACGTGATCGATATCGCCGCCGGTTTCAAGACCACCGTCCTCAACCGCCTCATCCTCTTCGAACAAATCCTCGCCATCGAGAACGACCCGAATTTCAACGGCGGCGATTTCTACGAAACCAAACCGCCCTTCTACGGCCTGGCGCTCGCCCGGATGATCTCGCACAAAACCTTCGTGCACCTCGATTCCTTCGAAAACCGCGCACGCCAGGATGTGATCCAGCCCGACGACGTGCTCGCATGGTATCGCGTCCGCGACCAGTTCCAGAGCTACATGCTCCATCAGGGGAAAAAGTTCGTCCGCCGCTTCGATGCGAACACCTATCTCCGCATCATCGATCTCTGGTCCCGCTTCGACGCGCTCAACGAAGGCGATGCGGAAACCCCACAAGATCTCTTCGCCGGTGCGAAACGCGCCGGGCAGAAGTGGCTCGTGTTTTCCATCGATTCGGATTTCTGCTTCTACCCCGAGGAGCAGGCGGAACTCGTCGGCCACCTTGAGAAATCCGGTGTTTCCGTGATGCACATCACCGTCCACTCCGACAAAGGCCATGACTCCTTCCTTCTGGAGCCGGATCTATACACCCCGCACATCTCCTGGGCATTGCGATGAAGATTGTCCGCTTTTTCATCTTCCTTGCAGCCGCCGCCATTCTAGGACTCGGTTTTTTCGGACTTACGGAGCTGGAAAAAGAAGCGGGCATGGGCTTCCTGTTAGGCTGCCTCACCCTCGGCGGAGGTTTCCTCATCACCGCACTCTTCAGCCTGAAAATGCCTTGGCACGGGATTATCGGCGCGGGAACACTCGCGCTATTGGGCTTATGCCGAGGCGCCCTGAACTTCCCCGACTTTGCAAAGTACCTCGTCGGCGAGCGCGAACGCGGCGTCGCACCCGCCCTCGAACTCTGCGTGAGCCTCGTATGCGCCATGCTCCTCATTCGCGTCCTCCGCGTATGGGCCGCGGAGCGAAAACGGAATCTCGATATCGGCGCGTGACCGCTTGAACTCACGGAACTCCCCCGTAAGCTCCGCCATGCCCACCAGCGTCCTTGGAAAATCTCTCGAAGCCTGTTGCAACCATCCGCGAACCGGATTTTACCGCGACGGCTACTGCCGCACCGGCCCGGACGACACCGGGTTGCACACAGTTTGCGCGGTAATGACGACCGCTTTCCTCACCTTCAGCCGCAGCAGGGGGAATGACCTTTCCACGCCGAGGCCGGAATATGATTTCCCCGGTCTCAAAGCCTGCGACCGCTGGTGCCTCTGTGTGGAACGCTGGGCGGAGGCTTTTAGCGAAGGAAAGGCACCGGCCGTGGTTTTGGAAGCCACCCACCTGAGCGCCCTGGAATTCGTGAACCTCGAAGATCTCCGCGACCATGAATTCAAAGGATAATCATTTCGATCCGGACTGGCGCTGGGAGCATTCCTACACACAGTTGCCTTCGCTGTTTTTCACGCGCGTCTCGCCAACGCCCGTGCAGAGGCCGGCTGTTGTGGTTTTGAATGAACCGCTCGCCCTTTCCCTGGGTCTGAATCCGGATCAGTTGGAGGCGGGGATTTTCACGGGAAACATCATACCGCCGGGAGCGGATCCCATCGCGCAGGCTTACGCCGGGCACCAGTTCGGCCATTTCACCGGTCTCGGCGATGGCCGGGCGATCCTGCTGGGCGAGCATCGTGCGTCCGACGGCACGCGCTGGGACATCCAACTCAAAGGCCCAGGTCGCACCCCCTACTCCCGGGGCGGCGATGGGCGGGCGGCACTCGGCCCGATGCTTCGCGAGTATGTCATCAGCGAGGCGATGCACGCCCTAGGCGTCCCCACCACCCGCAGCCTCGCGGTCGCGACCACAGGGGAAAAAGTGCATCGCGCGGAGACATTGCCGGGGGCCGTCCTCACCCGTGTCGCCGCCAGCCACATCCGCGTGGGAACGTTCCAATGGGCCGCCGCCCACGAAGATACGCCCGCCTTGCAAGCCCTCGCAGACTACACCCGCGAGCGTCATTTTCCGGAAATCCCTGTTGGCGAAACGCATTACATCGATTTTTTCGAAGCGGTGATGGAGCGTCAGGCGAGCTTGGTCGCCGCATGGCTGCACGTCGGGTTCATTCACGGCGTGATGAACACCGACAACATGGCCTTGTCCGGAGAGACCATCGACTACGGCCCCTGCGCCTTCATGGACGCCTACGATCCGAATACGGTCTTCAGCTCGATTGATCACGCCGGCCGGTACGCGTATGGGAAACAGCCCGAGATCGCGCGCTGGAATCTCGCCCGCCTCGCAGAGGCCATGCTGCCCCTCTTCCACCCGGAGCGGAAAGAGGCGGTGGATCTAGCCAACGAAGCTCTCGGAAAATTCGAAGGACGGTTCCAAAGTTTCTGGCTCTGCGGCATGCGCTCCAAGCTCGGTCTTTTCACGAAGGAAGAAGACGATGCCCCGCTCGTCCAAGCACTGTTGGATGCCATGCAATCGCACCGCATGGATTTCACTAACACCTTCCGCACCCTTTCCGATGAATCCGCGGCCATCACCTGCCCGTTTGCCCAAGCGGAACTCATCGCATGGCATGACCGTTGGAAACAGCGCTTGGTTCGCCAGCCTCAAGACTCCCGAATGGCCGCGGAAATCATGCGTAAATCAAACCCCACCGTCATCCCGCGCAACCACCTCGTCGAGGAAGCACTCACCGCTGCCAGCGAGCAGGGAGATCTGGGTGCGATGAACCGCTTGCTAGCCGTCCTGTCCCGTCCTTACGAATGCGGTCATTCAGCGCTATACACTGCGGCACCACCCGCTGGTTCACCACCTTATCAAACCTTTTGCGGGACTTGAGGAACACCCCCTCGAACGAGCGCAACCCATCTTTCCATCCACAAGTCGGCGCCACATCCCTGCACCGCCAGACCCAGGCGACCATTGAAGGTCACACATCCCGCTCCAAGGAGTTGCCCGGTCACGAAGGGCGGACAGAAGACCCAGCTATCGCCCTGAGGCACATCCACCTCCCACACGCCGAGATTAGAAAATGAGCCTATGTTTCCTTTGCGCTTGGCCCGTTCCTTCCCCAATAGATCGAGCTTCGCCTTGTGGCTTAGGAATCTTCCCGCCATCAACAGGATGTGGTTCGCCCGATGTTCGCCGCGTTTCAGGCGCCTGAGGATATCACCTTGGATATCCTCGGGGCTGTCGTCCGGGGCAATGCATGTTTCGACACAGCTCACATGATTCGCCGTATCGTCGTCATACCGGACATCTCCCCGCAGGTTGACCGGCACCAACCAGCGTATCCTGGCATGGGGCTGGCGTATCCTGGGACGAACGGCATGATCGAGGTGTTTGAGGAGGAAGCTGTTTACCGTCAGCCCCGCCTCGCGACATCGGGCCACCATTTCCAAAGTCTCTTCGACCGTAAAAAGATGCCAGGCCACCGCATCGGGGATTCCACTTCCGTCGCCGGAGCCTAGCCAATCCGCACGCTCGGCACATTTGATTTCTTTACGGCTATCGCGCCAAAAGTTCCACAATGGCGCGATCACGCCTCGGCAAGGATGCCTAGTCTGTGGCAACCCCGCGAGCTCCGCGCCACGCTCCCGCAAGAGCTTCGCGAACCCGCCGATCCCATCACAGGCAATGTGGGAAACGACATGCCACTCCACCTCCCACGTCTCCGGCGAAACCCGCCCGTAGCGGATGCCCATAAAATCGCCCGAATCCTCGGATGCCCGGAACCAATCGGCTGCTGCGTCTCTTGTGAAGCGCTTGATCAATAGGCAAGGTTTACTTCCCAAACACCACCTGTCCACTCTCCATCTCCGCGCGGATCAAATCTCCGTCCACGAATTTTCCTTCCAGCACATCCAGGGAAAGAGGATCTAGCAGATGGTGCTGGATCGCCCTCTTCAAAGGCCGCGCGCCGTAAACGGGATCGTATCCCTGGTTGCCGACGAACTCCTTCACCTCCTCGGAAAGCGCAAGACCGAGCCCCTGCGCAGCGAGGCGTTTGCGCACTCGCTCGAGCTGGAGATCGACGATGCTTGTCAGGTCGCCGCGGTTGAGGCGGTCGAAGATGACGATCTCGTCGATGCGGTTGATGAATTCCGGGCGGAAATGGCCGCGCAGCGCCTCGGTGACAAGCGCCTCGCGCTGTTCGGCGTTCTCCTCGTTGAGAATGAACTGCGAGCCGATGTTCGAGGTCATGACCAGCACGGTGTTGCGAAAATCGACCGTGCGCCCCTGTCCGTCGGTGATGCGGCCGTCATCGAGCACCTGGAGCAACACGTTGAACACATCGGGGTGCGCTTTCTCGATCTCATCGAACAGCACGACCGAGTATGGCTTGCGCCGGACATGTTCGGAAAGCTGCCCGCCCTGATCGTAGCCAACGTATCCGGGAGGCGCTCCGATCAGGCGGGAGACGCTGTGTTTTTCCATGTATTCCGACATGTCGATGCGGATCATCGCGCTCTCGTCATCGAAAAGGAATTCGGCCAGCGCCTTAGATAGTTCGGTTTTCCCGACACCCGTTGGCCCGAGGAAAAGGAAAGAGCCGATGGGCCGGTTCTCATCCTGCAAGCCCGCCCGCGCGCGACGCACGGCGTTCGCCACGGCCTTGATCGCCTTTTTCTGGCCGATCACGCGATCGCCGAGTCGCGCCTCCATGGACACGAGCTTCTGTTTCTCGCCCTCCTGCAAACGGCTCACCGGGATGCCGGTCCATGAGGAAACGACGCGCGAGATATCCTCTTCCGTCACCTCCTCCTTGAGCATCGCGCCGTTTTTCTGAAGCTCGGACAATCCGGCCTGCGCGGCTTCCAGTGCTTTCGCAGCATCCGGCAGATCGCCGTATTGGATTTGCGAGGCGCGCGTCAGATCGCCGATCCGCTGCGCCTTCTCGACCTCGGTTTTCAGCGTATCAATTTTTTCCTGAGCCTGCCGCACCTGGTCGATGATTTCCTTTTCATTCCGCCACTGCGCCATGAGGCCGGAGGATTGCTCCTTCAGATTCGCCTGCTCTTCTTTCACTTTTTCCAAGCGCGCCTCGGAGGCCTTGTCCTTCTCTTTCTCCAGCGCCTTCTTCTCCATCTCAAGCTGCATGATCTGCCGCTCCAGCACGTCGATTTCCGTGGGCATGGAGTCGAGCTCGATCTTCAAACGCGACGACGCCTCATCGATCAGATCCACCGCCTTGTCGGGCAGGAAACGGTCGGAGATGTATCGGTCGGAAAGCACGGCGGCGGCGACGATCGCGCCGTCCTGGATGCGCACGCCGTGGTGGACTTCATAGCGCTCCTTGAGCCCGCGCAGGATCGCGATGGTGTCCTCAACGGACGGCTCGCCGACCATCACCGGCTGGAACCGACGCTCCAGCGCCGCGTCCTTCTCGATGTATTTGCGATACTCTTCCAAGGTCGTCGCACCGATGGCATGGAGTTCGCCGCGCGCGAGCTGGGGCTTGAGCATGTTCGATGCATCCGCCGCGCCCTCGGCCGCACCCGCTCCAACAATGGTGTGAAGTTCGTCGATAAAGAGGATGATTTTCCCCTCCGCCTCCGTGACCTCTTTCAAAAACGCCTTGAGCCGTTCCTCGAACTCGCCGCGGAATTTCGCGCCCGCGAGCATCGAGCCGATGTCCATGGAAACGACTTTTTTATCCTTCATCGAGTCCGGCACGTCGCCGGAAACGATGCGCCGCGCCAGCCCTTCGACGATGGCGGTCTTGCCGACGCCTGGCTCGCCGATGAGCACCGGGTTGTTCTTTGTCCGGCGGGAAAGCACCTGGAGCACTCGCCGGATCTCATGATCGCGACCGATCACCGGATCGATTTTCCCGGCACGCGCCCTCGCCGTTAGATCCGTGCCGTATTTCTCCAGAGTCTGGTATTTCCCCTCCGGATCGGCGTCGGTGACTTTCTGCGGGCCGCGGACTTCCTTCACCGCCGCCTCGGCTTTCTTGAGATCCAACCCGGCGTCTTTCAGCAACTTTCCGGCGGGAGAATCGCCTTTCAGGGAGCCTAACAGGAAATGCTCAACGGAGAGGAAATCATCGCCCATCTTCTCGCGCACTTTGTCCGCCTCATCGAGAGTCGCCCTCAGCCCCGCGCTGATCTGCGGCTGCGTGGTTGCGCCTTGGACGCTGACTTCCTTTGCGAGCGCCGAAGCGACTGCGACCTTGAGCTGTGCGACATCGATGCCCGCCTTCTGCAAAATGGGCGTGGCGATGCCGCCCTCCTGTTGCAAAAGCGCAAGCAGGACATGGGCACTTTTGAGTTCAGGATGCGAGGATTTCGAGGCCAAGCCCTGCGCGGTCTGCAAAGCCTCCTGAAGTTTCTGCGTGAGTTTGTCGAGAGCCATGGTCGTAGGAAAAGTCAGGGTTGATGTGGCATCCGATCTAACAGTAGCCACCAGAGCCAACCTATCCGAAAATCACTGCTCCGCAAGCACACGGGAAGGGCAAATCCTTGCAAAAACAGCGCGAGAATTCGCGCCACATTCAAAACTTCGGATTGCGGTCATTCGGCTACCTTGACATTTCGGTCTCGTCGGGATTTAAATCGCCCCAAGGAAATGGCCAAGAAGCGTATCACTGCCGACAAACTGGCGCGGGTGGAGTTTACGACGCGTTGCATCCAACGGTTAAACCAAGGGCTATATCTCTGCATGGCGGTCGCGTTCGGCCTATTGATCGCAGCTACGGCCGCCCCGCAAAAAAAGGAATACGACAAACTGCAAGCACAGCTCCGCACAGCACAGGAGCGTGAGCGCGAAACGCTGGCCCGCAAAGAGCACCAGCGAATCGAGCTTCTAGCCCTCCGCGAGGACACCGCGTATCTTGAGGTGCAAGCGCGAGACCGGCTTAATTTCTACCGTGAGGGCGAACGAGTCCTACGCTTCGAGGGCGACCGTTGAGTGCCAAAGTGAATCGCTCTTCACGATTGACCCCTTTGCATGCCTGCCTCTAGATTCCGGACATGCCACGCCTTTTCAAAGCTCTTCTCGCATGTCTTTTCCTGCTCACTCAGGCAAGCCGTGCCGAACACTTGATTATCTGCGGCGGCCCGGCTTTGCGGAAATGGGAGAACTACCGTGTTGAAGATGACCAGCACGACCGTTGGTGGGGAAATTTCGTCCGCGCCTCAACGCTCAGAATGGCAGAAGTCCGCCTGGCCTACGGGAAGGAGGCGCCTTTAGTCTGGTTGGTTTACCGTCCGGGCTACGAGACACGCGGACGTGAAGACGGCAAACCCTACACGACCTGGATCGCCGAGCAGGCATCCAAACGCAAAGCCACCCTGATCTGGTTCACCTCCAGCGGAGACTTCATCAACAAGTTCAACTCCCGCCCACGCGGCACCGTGCAGACATTCGATTACTTCGGTCATTCCAACAAATACGCGTTCCTTTTCGACTACGGGAATGAAATCATGGCCGTCTCCACCGCATTGCTGCACGAACGTGACATAGCGCGCCTGAAATCATCCATTTTCGCTCCAAACGCCTATTGCAAATCATGGGGCTGTCACACGGGTCAGTCGATGTCCAAAGTATGGAAAACGCACATGGGGAATATTCTCGAAGGAGCTAACGGCAAAACCGTTTACAACTTCGTCGGCCAAGGCACCATGCCAATAGGCTACGGCGGATGGGTGCGGTAAACCCTCATCCAGTTGCCACTTATCGCAGACCAACCGGCACCTTTCCATATGACTCTCTCCGAACTCCAGCACCTCCACTCCCTTCCTTTCTTCGACCTCATCCAGAAATCCCGCGCGGTGCACGAGGCAAACTGGGACGAACCCGAAGTCCAGCTCTGCACGCTGCTTTCCATCAAGACCGGCGGCTGCTCCGAGGATTGCTCCTACTGTGCGCAATCCGCCCGCTACAAATCCGGCGTCGAGTCCGAGCGACTGATGGCGAAATGCGACATCATGGAGCGCGCCAAGATCGCTGCGGAAACAGGCTCCACGCGTTTCTGCATGGGCGCGGCATGGCGTGGTGTGCGCGGCGGCACCCAGCGCTTCGAGCAGGTCATTGACATTATCCAGGACGTATCGAAGCTCGGCATGGAGGTCTGCGTCACCCTCGGCGAGCTCGGCCCGGAAGAGGCCAAACGGCTCAAGCAAGCGGGCGTCACCGCCTACAACCACAACCTCGACACCTCCCCCGAGCACTACCCCAACATCGTCACCACCCACACCTACGAAGACCGCCTCCGCACGATCCAGAACGTGCAGGACGCAGGCATGTCCGTCTGCTGCGGCGGCATCCTCGGCCTCGGGGAAACGATCACCGACCGCCTCCGCATGCTGGAGGTCATATCGAACTTCGATCCCCAACCGGAGTCGGTGCCAATCAACTCGCTCATGCCCATGCCTGGCACTCCGCTCGCGGAAAACCCGCAGGTCGACACCTTCGACATCGTCCGCATGATCGCCGTCACCCGCATTGCCATCCCCAAGGCGAAAGTCCGCCTCTCCGCCGGCCGCACGCGCCTCTCCGACGAAGCCCAGGCACTTTGCTTTTTCGCCGGTGCGAACTCGATCTTCTACGGAGACAAGCTCCTCACCGCCAAAAATCCTTCCGTGGAAAAGGATCAGGTCTTGCTCGCGAAACTCGGGCTCTCCCCTCTCGCTCCTGTGATGCCCGATCGCCAAGCGGCCATGGCTTGAGCCATTTTTCTCCTGAGAAGTGACCATTCATCACACTAACACCCCCCACCCCGCCCTTGGCATCGATTGCGGAGACTCGCGAATCGGCATCGCCGCCACCGATGACTTCGGCATCATGGCGCATCCCGTCGAGACCATCCCTTCCGACCACCGCGATCCCATCCCCCGCATTCGCGAGATCGCGCTCTTGCGGAAAGTGCGAACACTCGTTGTCGGCCTGCCGTTGCGGCTCGATGGCTCGGAAGGCGATTCCGCGAAGAAAGTCCGCGCCTTCGCAACACGTATCGCCGCCGCCCTACCGGAAATTCCCATGCTTTTCGTGGACGAGAGCTACACCACCATGGATGCGTCCGAGAAACTCCGCGCAGCCGGGAGAAAATCCCACCAACAAAAAGGCATCATCGACAAGGCCGCCGCCGTGGAAATCCTGAACCGCTGGATGGGAGAGTTAGAATGAGGCTCAAGCTCACCATCGCGTACGACGGACGCCCCTTCCTCGGCTGGCAATCCCAAACCGGCGGAAACACCGTTCAGGACATCTTGCATGAGGCGCTGGCAGTCGTGGCCAAACAGCCGCTGCGTCTCCACGGATCCGGCCGTACCGATACCGGCGTCCACGCACTTGGACAAGTCGCCCATTTCGACGCCCCGGATGACAGCAATATGAACCCCTACAATTGGGTTCCGGCACTCAACACCAAACTCCCCGCCACAATCCGCGTGATGTCCTGCGAGGAAGTGCCGCCCGACTTCCACGCCCGCTTTTCTGCCACCAGAAAAACCTACCGCTACGACATCTGTACCGACCCCGTACTCCCCCCGTTGAAATCCGGTCTAGCATGGCACCTGCCACGTCTGTTGGACGCCGATGTCCTGTCCCAAGCTCTCTCACGATTCGAAGGCACCCACGATTTTCACGCGTTCGCCGCCTACCGGGGAAACGAACAGGAGAATACCGATTATAACCGCACCATCCACGCCGCCGATCTCGAAACGCTCGCCGACGGATACCGGATCACCTTTTCCGGCAATGGCTTCCTCTACAAAATGGCACGCATGCTCACCGGCACCGCCATCAAAACCGCGGAAGGCAGGCTACGTCTCGATGATCTTGCCGCACTCCTCGACCAGCCGCCAGGACTCCCCCGGGGAAAAGCTCCTCTCTGCGCCCCCGCCGATGGACTCTATCTGGAAAGGGTCGGCTACACCTGATGTTCCGCAGACGGCACGGCATGTTTCGCGAGCAAATGTTTTCCTAAAATCAGCTTGCCAACTTCCGTCTCTCTCCCCTAGTTTGCCGCCCCGCCGCCGAAAGACGGTAAGCAACCAACGCGAAGATAGCTCAGTTGGTAGAGCAGTTGGCTTTTAACCAATTGGTCCTGGGTTCGAGTCCCAGTCTTCGTACTTCCCCCATCATTTTCCGGGGAAAAGTCGTTTTACTCATCCGGATTGTTTCTGGAGATCCAGCGTGAAGTTCCACAAACCGTGAGAACGCCTGCTTGGTGGACCGGTTTTCTGAAACCAAACGCTCCATTTTTTGTTTCTGCGCGCCGTCAAGGGATTGGCTTTCCATTTTTTCGCCGCCCGGTTATCTTTCCCACGTGCGCTCGCCTGCCCTGATCATTTCATGTCTTGTTGCTGCAGTGGTCTTCGCCTGTTCACCAATCGGCCCTCCCTCGGGCGGAGCTGCGACTCCGGGCGGCGGAGGCATGTCCATCTCTGCCATGATGCGCGAGGTGCGGCTGAAAGTGGACTTGGTGCCCAAAGGAACTCACGGGCGGCGTGTGGTGAGGCCCATGAAACCGCGCTACATCACGATCCACAGCACGCAGAACTGGACGGCAGATGCCGCACGCCACTCGCTGGCGCTGAAACGCGGTGCCCTGCGCGCACCGAAGCGCCGCGGCGGCAACCGCATCGGCTATCTGATCTGGCATTTCACCGTGGATGACAAGGTGGCCATTCAACACCTCCCGACCTCCGAACAGGGCGAGCACGCGGACTTCGATGGCCCTGGCAACCGCTACTCAATCGGCATCGAGATGTGTGAGCACCGTGGATCGAGCCGCGCGGCGACGGTGGAGCGGACGGCGAAGCTTGCGGCCGTTTTGATGAAAAAGCATGGCATCCCGCTAAGAAACGTGGTGCCTCATTATCATTGGCCCCGCCGGGGCGCGAAGCCGCCGAACAAGAACTGCCCTCATTTCCTCCTCGATAACGGCAGGCCCGGCGCGAAGTGGAGAGCGTTCCAAGGTCGGGTGAACTACTATTATCGCAGCCTCGGATGACAACTCCCATTTCCTTCGGCAGCCCCGGAAACGACCTCACCGTGCTCGAACCGGACGTGCATTATGTATGCCAGCGCTGCAACGCCTGCTGTAAATGGCCCGGCGACGTGCGCGTGTCCGATGGGGAAATCGCGTCTATCGCGTCCTTTCTCGAAATGGCAGAGGATGATTTCATCGCCCGCTTCACCCGCTTGCGAACGAACCGGACTGGTCTCTCCCTCGTGGAAAAGGCAAACCACGAATGCATCATGTTGGAAGATGGCGGCTGTCGCATCCATGCCGTGAAACCCTCCCAATGCGCCGGATTTCCCAACAAATGGAACTTTCCCGGCTGGCGAGAGATTTGCGAGGCGATTCCCGTTCCCATACATTCAAAGACCTGATTCGGAAAAAATTGTGCCTTCCGATATGGTTATGATTGGCAAGCTGACGGATGATGTGCGAAAACCGTTTTGAAAAAGGAATCCTTGAATTCAAACCCATGCCGAAGAAGCTAAAAAACAGTAATCCGCGGATACTAATTGTAACCCCGGAGATCACCTATCTTCCCGCTGGCATGGGCAACATGGCACAGCGCATGTCCGCCAAAGCGGGAGGTCTTGCCGATGTCTCCGCCTCGCTGGTATCGGCTCTATTCAATCTTGGTGCGGACGTCCACGTGGCGATGCCGAACTACCGCAAGCTCTTCCAAGGAGACGTTTTCAACCTTCACGAGAAGGAACTGAAGAAATACCATGAGGTGCTGCCCGAGGCGCACATCCACCTCGCCGAAGACCGCATCTTTTACTATCGTGATCGCGTTTATAGCAATCATTCCGACGAGGCGATGCGCATCGCAATGGTGTTTCAGCGGGAGGTGATCAACCATATTGTTCCCAAGGCGCGCCCCGACCTGATCCACTGCAACGACTGGATGACAGCTCTCATCCCCGCGATGGCAAAGCGCCGCGGGATCAAGAGCCTCTTCACCGTCCACAACATCCACACCCGCCAAGTCATGCTCCAGCAGGCAGAGGAAACGGGGATTGATGCAGCAGAGTTCTGGATGAACCTGTATTTCACCCAGAATCCAGGCAACTATTTCAACGCCCGTTCCAACGTTCAGGTGGATCTGCTTACCTCGGGAATCTTTGCTTCCCACTTCATCAATACGGTCAGCCCCCGCTTCCTATGGGAAATTGTAGAGGGTTGGCACTCCGTAGTGCCGGTGTCGGTGCGTGAGGAAATACGCAACAAATACCATGCGGGCTGTGCATCCGGCATCCTCAACGCACCGGATGTTTCCTACAACCCCAAGACGGACGAATCCCTCGTCCAGAGATACGGTCCCAAGGATTTTCGCGAAGGTAAGCGAACGAACAAGGAGGCGTTCCAGCGTGAAATGGGACTCGATATCGATCCGGACGCACCTCTATTTTTCTGGCCCTCGCGCCTCGATCCGGTTCAGAAAGGACCGCAACTTGTCACCGACATCCTTGTGAAAACGGTTTCCGATTACTGGGATCGGGGTATCCAGATCGCGGTGGTCGCGAACGGCCCACACGAAGTGCATTTCAAGAAGATCATCGAAGACTACGAACTATCCAAGCGTGTGGCCATCGTCGATTTCGACGAGCGGCTCTCTCGTCTCGGATACGCTGGCTCGGATTTCATGCTCATGCCCTCGCTCTTTGAGCCGTGCGGTCTTCCGCAGATGACGGCTCCGCTGTATGGCTCGCTTCCAGTCGTCCATGGCACGGGCGGCCTTTACGACACCATCCGCCCGATGGACATCGAGAACAACTCCGGCAACGGCTTCCGATTCGACCATTACGATCCGGATGCACTACGCTGGGGAGTTGACCGCGCTATGGACTTCCATGCCCTGCCGACCGAGACGAAAGACCCCCAGATCCGACGCGTCATGAAGGAGAGCGCCAAGGAATTCAGCCATGAGGAGGTGGCACGGCGATACATCGAAATTTACGAGCAGATGCTTGCCCGTCCGCTCGTTGAGCAGGAAGCGGGCGAGGAAATCAGTGGCTTCAGGGCACCGGATTATTCCTTCTTACCCAGTTCGTAAGCTTTCCTCGCCACCCTGGGTTGGCTGCTTTCGTCAGGGCGGAGCATATTTTCCTCCTTCAGGTGCAGGAACAGGATGCGCCACACCTCGGCGGTGCCCTGCGGGTGGTTAGGCACGGAATGGTTCGAAGGGATGATCAGCTCCGACTTCACGGGTTCTATGTGCGACGACCAATATGGCACCACGCCGTCGCTGCTATTCGGCGTATCGCCGTGGGCTTTGTCGCCGATGATGGAGTGGAAAGTGATGTCTTTTGGCAGCGGAAGCTGGTTCATGCCCCGGAATCCGGAGCTGGATGGCGACAGGCTGCTGATGGAAGTGGGCGGCCTGACCTTATCAACCGCCACGTTGCCTTCCAGTGAGTCGGACAGGCTTTTGACCGTAGCGTCCAGCAATCCGATCGTCAGCGTTTTCGGTAGGCGGATGAGGTTCGAAATGAAGGCCGTGCCTCGGAAGTTGGCCATCGGACTGCCGCGGTGCGGGACGGCCATGAAGACGACGCGCTTGGGGTCGGTGAGCGGTTTGTATAGCAAACCCTCCCGAATGAGTTCGCGGGCCTCGGGATTTAGCATCGGTTCGAGTTGGGCGAATGGCCGCTTGAAATGGGCTTCGTAGAGTTTCGTGCCGGGATCCGTGACCGCCGTCCGTGTGAGCAACCCGCCCATCGAGTGGGAGAGGATCACCATCTTTTTCAACGTGCTGTCATCGCCCTTGGATCGGACGTATTTTCCCGCCTCGCCCATGATCTGGCGGAAGCGCATCGCGTTGTAGAGCCATGGCGTGCCGGTGGGGTAGTTGTAGAGCCAGACCTGATAGTGCTCGCGGAACCAAGGCTCGGGCGAGAGGTCGTTCAAAATGTCGCGGTAGGCGTCGGGGCTTGAAACGAGACCATGAACCATGACGATGGGGATCTTGTTCGGGTCATAGGGTTGCAGGAAATAGAGCCCGGTCTCCTCGGTGAAACGCTCGGGGATGAGGACGTTCTGGATGCGGAGCTCGTCGAGTTCGCACATGTACCAAAAAAAGTCGATGGGAGCTGTCCAGTCCGCCGCGAGGTAATGGCCGTTCGCGCCAATTTCGACATCCTCCGTAATCCAACGCTTTGCGAAACGCCATTGTGGCACGGCATGTGAGAAATCCAGCGTGACAGTCAAGTTTCGCGCTTGGCCGTTGGGTGGATAGAACTGGGGGCGCGGGACACCCACCGGAGAGGTTGCCTTCCATCCCACCGCAGGGACGCCTATTCCAGGCGTGAGGTTGTGCCTTTCGCTTGAGCGGATCTTGACCTCGGTCGCGGGAAAAACCGCGTCCATTTCGCTCGGATCCTGATTCAGCTTGTCCGGCTGCGAGATCGCCGTGCCGAGCGCCGCCGCCCGCGATGCCCAGTCACCGTCGCTGCCACAGCGGAGCTTGTCGAAAAGGATGCCGACCGCGCGGTTATATTCCGCCTCAGCCATCGGCCACTGCTCCTTTTTCCGGGGATCGGCGAGGATATCCCAGTTGCGCTTCGCCGTCTCCATCACCGGTTCCACCGCGCCGCGCGAACCAAAGGGAACCGTGCGGCACACCGGCGGCTGCGGCGAACCGCATTGGCAAAGGACGAAAACGGCAAACGGGAGAAGAAGATAACGCATGGCGGGCGGCGCGTTTCTAATGCGGCTTTGGCCGGGCGACAAGATCGTTAAGCGTCAACCCAGCCGCTCCACCAACCCCATGCAACGCTCGCCGGGCATCACGCTGAGCTCCATCTGGTTCATCACATAGCCGAAGGAAATCCCGCTCGCCGGATCTCCGAAACCATGGCTCCCACCGGCTCCCGGATGGCCGAACGCCGCCGTCGAACTCCCGTAAACCCTGCGCTTTTTGACGCCCCGTTCATCCACGGGATCTTTCTGGCAGCCACCGGTGAACGCCGTTTCACGCAGGAGCACCTTGTCCTCCCCACAGATTCGCAAACCGGCGAGAGCCTGTCTCACCCCTGCGGAAAACGGCCCGTCCAGAGCACCGATGGCGTATTGGTAAAACTTCGCCAAGCCGCTGGCGGAGCCGACACCGCCCATCGCGGGCAATCCCGCCGCCCAAGCCCTCGGCGTGTTCATTTCCGCGATGGCATGAAGCCCGCGTGGTGAGGAAAACGCCCGCCGCGTGAGGCTACCGGGCGTATTGAAGGATTCGTAGAACCCCTCCTCGAAAACCGACGCCTTCGCCCGCCCGGGAACCAGCTGCGCCACCCTGCCCCACTCGCTCTCCGGCAGCCCGATCCAGAAGTCGATTCCACAGGGCGCGGCGATGTCCTCGTTCCAAACCCGCCCCAGCGGCCGTCCTTCGAGCCGTCGAACGCACTCATCCAATAGAAATCCGAACGTGCGCGGATGGTATCCGTGCCCCTCGCCCGGTATCCACTCCGGCCTCTGCCGCTCCACCGCAGCAATCACGCCCGCATGATCAAAAACATCCACCGACTCCTCCAGAGCCGCGAAACCGCATTGGTGCGAGAGCAAGTCCCCGAAGCTCGCAGAGACCAGCGGAAACAATGGCCAAATCTCCCCAACGGGTGTCTCAATCGTAAGCCCATGGCGATCCAGCACGTGTAACAATGTCGCCGCCGCTGGCACCTTGGTTGCCGAATAGACCGGAGCCAACGTTCGTTTACCCCATTCGTTTGAACGCTCCCTATCTCGCCACCCGTCGGCCAAATCGATCATTTCCTCGCCCTTTATCCACACGCTGACCGAAGCACCAAGCTCCCCGCGCAGGGAAAAGTTTTCCCGGAAATAAAGATATAACTCATTGATTTCCATTTACTCAATGGATTTATTTAGCCACCCCGCGACATCCTTCGCGAAGTAGGTAAGGATCATATCCGCGCCCGCCCGCTTGATCCCGAGCAAACTCTCCATCACCACCGCCTTTTCATCCAACCAGCCGCCCGCGCACGCGCTTTTGATCATCAGATACTCGCCGCTCACCTGATAGGCTGCGATGGGGAGAGTGGTCTCATCGCGCACCCTCGTTATCACATCCAGATACGGCCCGGCGGGTTTCACCATCACGATGTCCGCCCCCTCCTGTTCGTCCATCAGCAGTTCGCGGATCGCTTCGCGGACATTTCCCGGATCCATCTGGTAGGTCTTTTTGTCACCCTCCTTCGGCGCGGAATCGAGCGCCCCCCGAAATGGGCCGTAGAACGCGGACGCGTATTTCGCCGTGTAGGCCATGATCCCGACCTCCTCGAAGCCCTCCTCATCCAGCGCCAACCGGATCGCGCCGATCCGGCCATCCATCATGTCGGAGGGAGCAACGATATCCGCCCCCGCCCGCGCATGGCAGAGCGCCTGGCGGCACAGCACCTCCACGGTCTCGTCGTTGAGGATTTTCAGGTCATCCCCCACCCTCACCACCAGCCCGTCGTGTCCGTCCGAGTTGTAGGGATCGAGCGCCACATCGGTGATCACGCAGATTCCCGGGCAAGCTTCCTTGATCGCACGGATCACCCGTGGCACCAGCCCCGCGTCGTTCGCACACTCGCCTGCATCGGAGCTTTTCAGCGAATCCTCGATCTTCGGGAAAAGCACCACGGCGCGAATCCCCATATCAAAGGCCGATTTCACCTCTTTCAACAAACCCGCCACCGACCAACGCACGCAACCCGGCATCGAGGCGATCGCCACATCCTCGGAATCCTCATGGAAAAACACCGGCAGGATCAGATCCTCCACCGACAGACGGTTCTCCCTCACCAAACCGCGGATCGCCGCGCTGCGCCTGTTCCTCCTGCCACGAATCATCATTTCCATACCGGGATGCTAAGACCCCTTCCGGAAAACGGAACAGGGAAATCTAGGGACTATACTTTACCGCCACCGCGTTCGCGGCCGCGTATTCCTTGGCATGTGTCAGACTCACCTGCACCTCGGCGATTCCCGAGCTGGTTAGGAAATCCGCCGCGTTTCCGCTGAAAACCATTTTCGGGGCACCGGATTCGGCACGCTCCACCTCCATCTCCAGCCAGCCCGCCTGCCCGCCTATGCCCGTGCCAAGGGCTTTCGAGACCGCCTCCTTCGCGGCGAACCGTGCGGCGTAGTGCAGCGCGGGACGTCTCTGCTTCCCGCAATACTCCCGCTCCCGCGTCGTGAACAGGCGCTCGAGGAAAGCGTCGCCGAGGTTGTTGATCGCAGCCTCAATCCGCCCGATCTCCACCACATCGATGCCGATTCCATGGATCATCATGCGCCGTATCCTTTCATCCCCGCCGCCATCTCCGTCACCGCCTGGCGCATCCCCACGGTGATCGAGCGGGAAACGATGCTGTGGCCGATGTTCAGCTCGGCGAGATGCGGCACTTTCAGCAGATCCGGCAGGTTGCGGTAGTTGATGCCGTGGCCCGCGTTCACCTGGAGGCCTAGTCTGTAACCAAGTTCCGCCGCCGCCGACAGACGGGTCAGCTCGTCCGCGGGATCGGTAGCGTTTGCGAAAGCACCGGTGTGCAACTCGATCATGTCCGCCCCGGATCGCGCCGCTTCCTCCACATCCGCCAGGATCGGATCGATGAACAGGCTTACCTTGATGCCGTGATCCTTGAGCCGTTTCACCGCCTCCCGCACTGTGCCGGAAAGGGCGCATACGGCCAGTCCGCCCTCGGTCGTCACCTCCTCGCGGGTTTCCGGGACGAGGCAGGCGAAATCGGGTTTCAGCCGGAAAGCCAGATCCATCATTTCCTCGGTGATGCCCAGTTCCAGATTCAGCGGCAGGTCGCACTCCGCCTTCACCCGGAACACATCCGCGTCCTGCATGTGCCGCCTGTCGCCGCGCACATGCACAGTGATCGAATCCGCCCCGCCCGCCTTCGCCTCCAACGCGGCTTGCACGACGCACGGCTCCGCGTTCGGAGAGTCCGGCAAAAGCGCATATCGCGCCTGCCGCAGCGTCGCCACGTGATCGATATTCACTCCCAGCAAAAGGCTCATGCCGGAAGCTAGTCCCCGCTCCAATCATCCGCAATCACGGATTGGACGGACCGCGCCAAAGCGCTGGATTCCGCCGGTCGCGCATTTGCAGGATGATGATCGCCATGAACGAAAAGATGAACAACATGAAGGACAGGATCAGGCCTTCCAGAACTGTCGTCAGATAGATTTCCATGAAACCCGTGTCGATCGACGAGGCCACGCTGTCCGCCCTGCGTCCCAAAGTTGCATCATGACCGGCAAGGTCGTAGCACCAGGCGATGACATTCACCGCAATCTGTCCGCACCAGTAATCCGGCGTGAAGAGCACAAAGATACCGAGCGGCACGACGAATACCGTGAGGCAGGAAATGACCGTCCGGATCACAAGCCCCACCTTCAGAGCCCGCGTGAAAAGGTTTCTTCCCTCGCGCAGAACCGGCACCGATGAAGTGAGAACCGAATATCCGAAGACAAAGGTGAGAACAGCCGCCAGCATCGCCCAATGCGCGTGTGCGACCGGCCATAGCTCCAGCCAAACCACCGCGATGAGATAGCTTGGCACCGCGTTGATCGTGCAATGCAACGCCCAGAACCGCAGCTTTCCCGGAAAGCTCTTCCTGAATGCCTCAATATTCTCATTACTCACTGTAAAGGAGCCTCTTCCCGACCAAACCCAGCCGTCAATCCCCCCTTCACCAAACTCTTGCCCCCCGCCACCCTCTCCGCTATCCCCTCCCCGCCCATGAACGAGCAAATCGCCAGCATCCAATCCGCCGCCCTCGAACTCATCGCCGCCGCCGGTGACGAGCGATCCCTCGATGATGCCCGCGTCGCCGTCCTCGGAAAAAAGGGTTCCCTCTCCCTTGCCGGCGCCCTCATCAAGGACATCCCCAACGAGGAAAAAGCCGCCTTCGGCCAATCGCTCAACACCGCCCGCGCCGCCATCACCTCCGCTCTGGAGGAAAAACAGGCAGCCCTCCAATCCATCGCCGATGCCGCCGCGCTCTCCGGCATCGACCTTACCCTTCCCGCCCGCGCCCTCCCCACCGGCGGACTCCATCCCCTCACCCTGATCCGCGACGAAGCCATCCAGATCCTCCGCCGCATGGGCTTCGCCCTCGCCGATGGCCCGGAAATCGAGGACGAGTTCCATTGCTTCGACGCCCTCAACACCCCCGCCGACCATCCGGCGCGCAACGAGAAAGACACGTTCTATTTCGACTCCGGCAAACTCCTCCGCACCCATACCTCCAGCGTGCAGATTCGCACAATGGAATCCGCGCCACTGCCAATCCGCATCATCGCCCCCGGCTCCGCCTACCGCCGCGATGAGATCGACGCCACCCACCTCTCCGTCTTCAACCAGCTCGAAGGCCTCTATGTCGATACCGACGTGACCCTCCCCGACCTCAAAGGCACGCTCGAATACTTCTTCCGCGAAATGTTCGGCACCTCCACCGAAGTCCGCTTCCGCCCGCACTTCTTCCCTTTCACGGAACCTTCCTTCGAGATCGATGTGAAACTCCAGGTCAAAGGACAGGCACCCCGCTGGATCGAGGTCGCGGGCTGCGGCATGGTCGATCCCGCCGTCTTTGAGGCCATCAATGCGAACCGCAAGGACAAAGCCCTCAATCCCGAGACCCTCACCGGCTACGCCTTCGGCATGGGCCTCGACCGCCTCGCCATGATCCGCTGGGGCATCAAGGACATCCGGCTCCTGATCGAAAACGATGTCCGCTTCTTGAAACAGTTCGCGTAGCCTAGTCCGACAATTCTTCACCGCAGAGGCGCAGAGGTCGCAAAGGATCGCTGAGCCACGACGATAGAAACCCTTTATCATCAAACAAATCAGTAACCACAGCTCCGCGTCCCTCTCCGACCTCTGCGCCTCTGCGGTAAAAATTTCTCACCATGAACATCTCACTAAACTGGCTCTCCACCCACCTCGACCTTTCCGGAAAATCCATTCCCGAAATTTCCGATCTCTTCACCTTCGCTGGCGTTGAGGTCGAGGGCATCGTTACGAAAGGCATCGCCTCGGATAAAATCGTCGTCGCGCAGATCATGGAGGCCGTCCAGCACCCGGATGCGGACAAGCTCAAGGTCACCAAGGTCGATGCGGGCGAAGGCCAGCTCCGCCAGATCGTTTGCGGGGCGAAAAATTACAAGGTCGGCGACAAGGTTCCTTGCTGCCTTCCCGGCGCGACACTTCCCGCAGGTTTCACCATAGGTGAGACGAAAATGCGCGGTGTCGAATCCAAAGGCATGCTCGCCGCCGCCGAGGAAATCGGACTCCCGAAAGGTGAGGACGGTTTGCTCATTCTTCCCGAGAACGCGCCCATTGGTGCCCCCGTGAAAAGCCTATTCGATTCCGACACGCTGCTAGAACTCGAAGTCACACCGAACCGCCCCGACCTTCTTTCCCACTCCGGCATGGCCCGCGAACTCGCGACCTTGCTCAAGACCCGGCTCCTCACCCCGGAACGCCCTCAACCTCCGACCGCAGCAGCCTCGCCCGATTTCATCAAACTCGAAGCCCCGGAATACTGCCCATTTTATGCCGCCACCCGCATCGATGATGTCGAAGTCACCGAATCCCCCGCTTGGCTGAAAGAGCGCCTCACTTCCATCGGACTGCGCCCCATCAACCACATCGTCGACATCACCAACTTCGTCCTCCACGAAACCGGCCAACCGCTCCACGCCTTCGATGCCGCCAAGGTCACCCTGCCTCTCGTGATCCGCCAGGCGACCGACGGCGAGCCATTCACCGCTCTCGACGAATCCGTCCATATCCTCACCCCGAACGACCTGCTCATTTCCGATTCCAGCGGCGCAGCCCTCGCGCTCGCGGGCGTGATGGGAGGCCTCGACAGCGGTGTCACGGAAACCACGACCTCCATCATACTGGAGTCCGCATACTTCACCCCATCAAACATCCGCCGCACCTCCCGCCGCACCGCGCTGTCCTCGGATTCCTCCTACCGCTACGAACGTGGCATCGACCCGCAAGGAGTGCTCCCCGCCGCCGCGCTCGCAATCAGCCTCCTGGAGAGCCGTTCTGCGGACGGCTTCATCACCCAAACCGCAGGCAAACTTCCCGAACCACCCTCCCCCGTCCCACTCGATCTAACAAAACTCCACCACCTGTTAGGCAACTCCATCTCCACCGAAGCCGCCGAGGAAATCCTCACCCGCCTCGGCCTCAGCAAACTCGCCGATGGCACATGGCAGATCCCCTCTTTCCGCCAGGATCTCACCCGCCACATCGATCTCGCGGAGGAAATCACCCGCGTCCATGGACTTGCCAACGTGCCGTCGCGCCTGCTGGGAACCTTCGCCGCAACCAGCGAGATTGATGCCGCCTACGATGCGGACATGATCCTCCGCCGCCGCCTCGCCGCCCTCGGCCTATACGAGTGCCAAACGATTAAACTCATTTCCGAGAGCCAACTCCCCGACATTTTCCCTCTGCGTCCCATGCAGGAAGGCGATCTGATCCGCGTGAAATCCCCCCTCAGCGAGGATCACGCGATCATGCGTCCGTCCATCGTTCCCGGACTCGTCGCCTCCGCCGAGCGCAACGCCCGCCAACAATCGAAATCCATCCGCCTCTTCGAGATGGGCCGCGTCTTCCGCAACGCAGGCGGCGGCAAGGCCAGGGATCAGGAAAGCGACAGCCTCGCCCTCCTCATCTCCGGCCACACAAATCCCTCTTCATGGACTGCCAAAGACCGCCCCGCCGATCTCTACGACGCGAAAGCCGTCCTCTCCGCCCTGCTTCCCAACCAAGCCATTTCCCTGAAACCCAAGGACAGGGAAAACTTCGCCCTCGGCGCGGAGATCAAGGCCGGCGACCAAACGATCGGCGTCTTCGCCCGCTTGCTTCCGTCCCGCGAGCGCGAACTCGATTTCAGTTCGCCTGTGTTCGTCGCCGAACTCGATCTCGCGAAACTCCGCAAACTCATCTCCGCCAAATCCCAGGTCGAGGATCTGCCGCAATTCCCCGGCTCCAGCCGCGATGCCGCGATGGAGCTTCCCCTCGCCACCCCAAACGCCGAGATCGAAGCCACCCTCGCCAAAGCCAAGGAACCCCTCCTCGTTTCCTACGAGTGCTTCGACCTCTTCACCGATCCCACCGGCCAGAAAATCGCCGCCGACCGCAAGTCCATCGCCTACCGCTTTTATTACCGCGACTCAACCCGCACATTGAAAAACCATGAGTTTGATGAAGCCCACAAGCGTATCCTCGAACTACTGAAAAGCATCAACGGCATGGTATTCCGATAAGATGAATTTCCGTGATTACTGCCATCATCGCAAAGCTGAGGAAAAACTGAGGAGCAAGCCATATCGCATCCTCGCGATAGTGATCTTCTTGCCCGTGGCAGGATTCACCTTCCTGATTCTTACAAAACCTGTGGCGCTGTTGAAGACGCTTTCCATCGCGACGCATCGCATAGGCTTCCCGAACGCCGCCGCCGATATCCACTCGCGCGCGGAACTCTACGAGGCCGAAAGGAATGTCAGACAGAAACTGCTGGACGAACCGGTTTGGATCGAATTGCCCATCACTCACAGAGAAGCTTTCGTTAGGGCATACTTGGATGCGTTCGACACCAACGCATCCGTCGTTCTTTTTCCGTCATCCAAAGGAAAATTCAAGGCATGCGTGCCGCGCAGGTTGCACAAGAGATTGACTTTGGAGGCATTGGGAACGCAGCCGTAAGGTAGGCAATTGATTGGCGGTCTTACGCGCCATCAAATCCCCGCCACGCCGTAGCTTGTTCCAGGCTCGGCGGGAGGTGTTGGAGGTGAATGTTTCGAATCACTCGATCCATCCAGTTTCCCGAGATACTGCGGCAGCTCGACACCGACATTTCTCGCGATCTCATGTAGCGGTGGAACCGCACCGGCCATGCCGGAGAGGAAATTCGCGGTACTGGTCTTGCCGTCCGCTCCGTTGCCGCTGTCCCAGACGGTGATCTTGTCGATCTTGAGATTGGCGATGGCCTGCACCTGCTCGCGGACGAGCTGAGGGAGGAGTTCGGTGACAAGCATGTTCTGCGCTCCGGCAGGCCCCATACAAGCCTTGATCAGATCCTCGAAGCCTTTCGCTTTCCCTTCGAGAACCGCCTTGGCACCTTCGGCTTCCGCGAAGAACTTCGCCTTGAGACCCGCCGCTTCCGCCTCTTTCACGAAAATGATACCATCCGCCTCGGCCTGCTTCTCGGCGCGAACGGCGTCCGCCTTACCTTGTTGGATGCGGCGCACCATTTCCGCCTCGGCATCCGCTTCCACGATCTGACGTTGTTTTGCGATCTCGGCAGGAACAACCATGTTGGCGAATTGCGTGGCCTTGTCGCGTTCGGCACGCTGCTTCTCCGCAGCTTGTTCGGAAACGTAGGCTTCCTCCAGGACTTTCGCTTCGGCGACCTTTTCCGCCGCAGTCGCAAGACGCTCTGCTTCCGCAGCCGCACTGCGCCGCTGGGCGTCGGATTGCGCGATATCGACCAGGGAAGCGTTCTCACCCCGTGTGGCCTCGGCGTTCGCGGCGGCGACGCTGATCCGCTTGTCACGCTGCATCGCGGCGGCACCGATCTCACCGTCACGGTCGGCCATGGCGACCTTGACTTTCGCCTCGGCGATGGCCTTGGAGGCGGCTTCCTGTCCGAGAGCATCGATGTATCCGGAGGCGTCCGTGATGTCCTGGACGTTCACGTTGATCAAACGCAGGCCGACTTTTTTCAGCTCGACCTCCACGCCCATGGAAATGTTGGCGATGAGCTTGTCACGGTCGGCGTTGATTTCCTCGATGTCCATCGTGGCGATGACGACGCGCATCTGGCCGAAGATGATGTCCTTGGCGAGCTCCTTGATATGTTCGAGGTTCAGACCGAGCATGCGCTCCGCCGCGTTTTCCATGATGCCCGGCTCGGTGGAGATACCCACGGTGAATGTGGAGGGAGTGTTGACGCGGATGTTCTGCTTGGAAAGCGCACCCTCGAGGCGGATGTCGATGGGAAGCGGAGTAAGATCGAGATATTGGTAATCCTGAATGACCGGCCAAACGAAGGCCGCGCCGCCGTGATGGCAATGCGCGGATTTCCCGCCGCTCACCTTACCGTAAACCACCAGGATCTTGTCCGAGGGACAGCGCCGATAGCGCATCGCGATGGCGGTGAGTGTGATGAAGAAAACCGCGAGGACAGCTACGATTCCGATGATAAGATCCATGATGTTTTGTTTGTTGGGGGTTAGGTGTGGTTATTGAAAATCAATCGAGAGGTTCCACGATCAGGGTGGATGAGCCGATGCGCTCCACAACCTTAACCTTGGTTCCCGGCTTGAGAGGCTGGCTGCCTTTCTGCAAGGCTTCTGTGGTGATCAGGCGACCCTGGATCATCGTCTCCACCTGACCACCCGCGCGCTGGACGGGGGGGATGGTTACATAGACCGTGCCGAGCTGGCCGACGGCGTTGCTGTAGTCGATGTTGCCGTCGGATTGCAGACGCATGAACGAGCGCATCATGACAAAAATCCCGATCATGAGCACACCGCCCACTGCCAGAGCAATGGCGAGTGTGACGGGCAAACTCAGTCCCTGTTTGGTGCAGACAACCCCCGTCCAGCCGAAGCCGGTGAAAAACGCGGTCACACCGCGCACGGAGAAAATACCCATCCCGGAATCATGGTCGCCCACATCCGGCACATCCGCCCCATGATCCATGCCGAAAACCACCGAGAGGATGATCTGAAAAACAAGCGCCACCAGCGAGATGACCGCGACGCCATAGAACATTTGCAGCTCGAAGTTCAGCGCATCCCACCAACTGCTTATAAAGTCCTGCATTCACCACCAAGCTGTCGGGACTGCACCAACATGGCAAGAACTTTGGATCAAGCCAGCTTAGCTGACCTCCGAGAAAGTCACGCCCAGCGCCTCTTCGAATTTCCCGATCTTCTTCCGTTCCCGCGGATCAATGAGGGCTACGGAAATGCCTTTTTTCCCCGCCCGCGCCGTCCGTCCGCTGCGGTGGGTGTAGTATTCGAGCTGCTCGGGAAGCTGGTAGTGGATGACAAAGGAAAGCGCCTCGACGTCGATGCCGCGCGCCGCGACATCCGTAGCGATGAGGATGCGGGAGCGCCCGCCCTTGAATCCGCGCATCACCTTGTCGCGCTCCCGCTGCGAAAGGTCGCCCTGGATCACATCCACGGGAAAACCGAGCTTTTCCAACTGCCTGCCGAGAGCGACAGCCCCCGCCTTGGTGCGGACAAATATCAGGCCTCGCTCCTCTTCCCGGTCCGAAAGGAAATTCGCGAGGAAATCGTTTTTCTCATCCTTGCCGCAGACGGCGTAACGGTGATCGATGTCGCGATTGACGACATGCGCCTTGTCGATGCGGAGGGTCTCCGGCTGCCCGGGCATGGCTCCCTTGACGAGGGCGTGGATGGAATCGGGAAACGTCGCGGAGAACAACCAGGTGCTGCGCCGCCCGCGCGTGAGTCCGAAGATGGCTACAAGCTCTTTCTTGAATCCCATGCTCAGCATCTCGTCCGCCTCGTCGAGCACGAGGTGCTTCACGTCGATAAGGGTGAGGGCTTTCCTTTTGATCAGATCCAGCAACCTGCCGGGTGTGGAGACCACAATATGAGTGGGCCGCTGGAGACGTGAGATCTGCCCGTCCATCGGCTCGCCACCCGCCAAGACCTCGATGAAGACCTTGTCGGAAAATTTCGTGTAGCGGAACAGGTGCTTGCCGATCTGCTTCGCAAGCTCGCGGGTGGGCGCGATGACAAGACCTTGGATGGAGGGCTTTTTCGGGTCGATCTTTGTCAGCAAAGGCAGCCCGAAGGCGGCGGTTTTCCCTGTCCCGGTCTGTGCCTGCGCGCAGAAATCACCGCCGTTTTTCATAAGGAAAGGGATGGACTTCGCCTGCACCTCGGTAGGTGTGACGATACCCATTTCCTCCAAGCCCTTTACCAGTCCCGCCGGTATCCCCAATTCCCTGAATGTGCTCATGCGCCGTGAGGCTGCCGCCACCGTATGGAAAAGACGAGCGGGAACTGAATCCGAAAGAGCTATTCCCCCGCACTGATCGACATGAGCTGGACTCGATTCTCCTCATCGAGGTTCTGCGAAGTGTTGGCCGCCGTTTCAAGCGAGACCCTGAGGATGCGGCCCTGAGCGGAGAGCAGGGCACCGAACGCATAGATGATAAGACCGCTGACCGTGGCGGATAAGATCGAGGCCATGATGCCGAGCGCTCCCCGGGCGATCACGAAGGCGAGGATGTAGCCGATGATGGCGATCACGATGCCTAGCATTTTGATGAGATTCCCAATCCCGATGGTTTCTTTGGCCGCCGCATGATCCTCGGCAAAGCGGACAAGGCTGCGGGAAAACGGAGTTTGATCCGGCACATCCATCTGCACCGAAGCCTGACGGCCTTCCGTAAGCACGAGTTCCCCTCCACGGGAGATCACAGTCCAGACACGACCATCGCACTCAATGTAGCTGCCATGTTTCACCGGATTCGCTGTAACGAAGGATCTGAAGCCTTCATCGATGTCAGCGATGCGCGGAACCTCGAACCTGCCGATGAACCCGTTGTTTTCCTTGAAGACGAATGCTTTCATGCCCTGCTTGGAAGAAACAAACAGGATTCAACGCCAGGCACAAGTCCACAAGACACAAGACAGCGCTGGAAAGAAGCCCCGTCAGATGGCAGCGTCCCCGTGCCATGGACGAATACGACCGCCGCGAGTTTCTTAGCCTTAGCCTACCCTCCTTTCTGGGCGTGCTCACGGCGCTACCCTCGCTTTGTGCCGTCGCCACCCGCGCGAACGCGGCGGAAGGTCGGTTGCCCGCCGATGGCGCGATGCACTGGGAGGCCTTTCTGGAAGCTGTCGCGCAAGAGGCGGGGAAACAGCATCTCGATGCATGGAATCAAGACGACTATGTGGCAAAAATCGCCAAGCTCGCCTCACGCCTGCATCTGGAAGACCCGGTTCTTACCGAGGGGCTTGCCCAGCTCGAAGTCCGACTCAAACAAGGCAAGGTCGATTTCCAATACCTTGAGGAACGCGTCGATTTCGCGCTGTGCCTCGTGCAGTTCGATGTGGACGAGCGTATCCTCCCGCACGACCACCCCGGCATGACCGGCATGATCCTCTGCGCATCCGGCGAGATCGAGACCGCGAACTTCGATCCCGTGGAACTGCCCGATTTCGAAACCCCGGCCGGACGCCAGCTCCTCAAGTTCGCCGGGCAGGCGACGCTGAAAAAGAACGACATCTCCACCCTCACCGCCAAAGCTCGGAACATCCATACCCTGAGGGCACTGAAAGTGACCCAGCTCGTCGATATCTTCACCCCGCCCTACACCGAGGAGCGCGCCGAGCAGAGCCGCTGGTTCAAGCTATCACCCGAACCTCTCCAAGGCCGGAAGGACATTTTCGAGGCGGAGATTTCCTGAAGAAATATCGACATGCCCTCACGCGGACGACACCAGACCACCTCCAAGGAGTGCAAGGCCATGATGAAACGGATCGAGGCTTTGGAAGGGGTTTGCGGATTGATCATCGGGCGTTCCTACGGAGGGAAATCCCTCGGTGCAGGTAGCCCCACGGGTGCGGTACGCATCCAGCGCCGGGTTTCCGGCGGACTCAAGGCTGTCACACAGACGGAGAAAGGCGTGCAGGAAATTTTCATCCGCACCGAGGCGGGCGCGGAGGACGGTGTCGCGGAGATCATACGAGGCTGGGAGTAAGGTTCGTGAGCCACCTGATATCCAATTCTGCGAAAATATACGTGATCACGTAATATCGGAATCGCCAAAACATGCGATTCTCAACTCGTCAGGCGATTTCTCCCCCTCGCCTGATCTCCCCACACCGCCCCACGGTGCAACCCCCTACCACCTCCCCCAACAACATGGAAACCCCGCGTTTCATCTTTACGATGCTGTCTCTTGCTCTCGCAGTGATTTCACTTCCTGCGCATTCCCAGACCATCACGGCGAACATGACCGCCATAACCCACAACTCCTACGCGGGAGTTGCAGCACAGTTCCACCTCACCGATCTCAAGGCTGGCGGACAGCAAATCCTCGGTGGCGATGGCTACCTCTTTTGCGCGGATCTGGTAGGGCGCTCGCTCGATGAAGATAGCCAGACTTATCCACGTATCACCTCGAACCTCTCGCTGGGAACGATGGAGCAGATGACGATCTGGAATCGCTTCGGCAACACCCAGGACGAACCCCTCGCCCGTGCCATGGCGCATTGGGCAATCGACACCTACTACGAGAGTCATTTCATCAATACGGCGAACAATACGAGCGCCCGCCAATATGCTTTCCAGAACGTGATCTGGGAAATTTTCGGCGATGGCGCCACATCCTCCGGACTCAACTTCAACACCGGCAATGTGAATCGCAGCAAGTTCGGCCCCACGGGTAGCAACTCCAGCCCCACGCTCTGGACTTACATGAACAACATGCTCGACGGTGTGAAAAACTCCGGAGTTGACGCAAATTACGTTCCCAAACTTGAGGTGCTTGTCGCTTTAGACTCCCGCTCGACGTATCAGGACTACCTGCTCATCGCAGCAAATCCGTCCCTGGCTACCATCCCCGAACCTTCCTCCACAACCCTCATCGCTTTGGGAATATCCCTCGCTCTGGCTCGCAGAAAGCGGAACCGCTGATCAGCTTCCCTTGCTTCCCCGATGCTTGGTTATGGTCGAATTCGCGGCACGCTTCACGCGCAGTGCGGTAGAGCCAACCTTCTGCCCGTTGAGTTGGCTGATCGCTTTCGAGGCTTCATCCATATTTGGCATTTCCGCAAAGCCGAAGCCTTTCGACTGCCCGGTCTTCGCATCCATTACAAGTGTGCATGAACTCACTTTACCGTATTTGCGGAAAAGCTCGCTGATTTGCGCTTCGGAAAGGTTGCGGTCGATGTTTCGGATCAGGATTTGCACGGCTGGACGGGAAGATGGGAAGTTTCGGGCGGCTTGGCGAGCGCCAAGAGGAATCAAACTAGCCAATCCGTCTGCGATGTACAGAATCACGCATGACCCTTTTCGACCGAGTCCGCGAGGTCGCGCTGGTAAACAGCGCCGGCCAGATCCTTTCCTGGGATCAGGAAACCTATTTGCCCCACGGCTCTGCCGGCTACCGCGCCGAGCAAATGTCCTACCTCGCCGCCCACGCGCACAAGCTCGCGACCTCGGATGATTTCCTCAAAGCACTCTCCCATGCCGAAGATACAAACGACGGTAGCGACCCCGTCCTCACCGCGAACCTGCGCGAATTGCGCCGCGAATCTGACCGGGCAGTAAGGATTCCCACTGATCTCGTCGCCCGCGAGTCCACAGCCCAATCCGCCGGACACCATGCGTGGATCGCAGCGCGGAAGGCTTCGGATTTCTCCATCTTCGCCCCGCACTTGGAAAAATTGTTAGGCTTTGCTCTGGAGAAAGCGGATTTGTGGGGCTTCGCAAACGAGCCTTACGACGCCCTGCTGGAAGGCTACGAGCGCGGCACTTCCACCGCCGCGATCTCGAAGTTGTTTGATACGCTGCAGAACGACCTCGCGCCTTTGTCCGCGCAAGCCGTTGCGAAATGCTCGCCGTCAGAACTCCCGCCCGGGCCGTATCCGGTGGCAACCCAGCAATCATTCAATGCCGTCGTCGCTGCGGAGATCGGATTCGATTTCCAAACCGGGCGCATCGATACCGCCGCCCATCCCTTCTGCACCACACTCGGCCCGCGCGATGTGCGGCTCACGACGCGCTACATGGAATCCGATTTCACCTCCTCGCTGTTCGGCGTCATGCACGAGGCGGGACACGGCATGTATGAACAAGGCTTGCCGGAAACCGATTTCGGACTTCCCTCCGGCTCCGCAGTTTCTCTCGGCATCCATGAGTCGCAGTCGCGTTTATGGGAAAACCAAGTCGGGCGTTCACCAGAGTTCTGGCACAAATTCTATCCCGTCGCACAAGGACACTTCCAACAGCTAAAGGGCTTTCCTTTGGAAAAATTTCTTGTGCACATCCACCGCGCCGCATTCTCACCGATCCGCGTCGAGGCAGACGAAGCGACATATGACCTCCACATCATCCTCCGGTTTCGCATGGAGCGAATGCTGCTGAACCGCGAGATCAACATTGCCGATGTGCCCGCCGCATGGAACGACCTGTTCCGCGAATCGTTCGGCTTCGCCCCTCCCGACGACGCTCACGGCTGTCTACAGGACATTCATTGGTCGATGGGCGGCATCGGCTATTTCCCTACCTACACCCTCGGCAATATGAACGCCGCCCAACTTTTCAAAGCCGCGAACCGCGTCCCGGAAATCAGCGAAGCCACCGCAAAGGCCGACTATGCGCCGCTGCTCGCATGGCTTCGCGAAAGCATACACCGCCACGGCGGCACACACTCACCCACCGCACTCATGGAAAAAGCCACCGGCAAGCCGCCGTCAACAGGCGACTATCTCGCCCATCTCCAAGCACGTTACCTCTGAATCTAAATATCATGTTCATAGTAATTGAAGGCATCGACGGCACAGGGAAATCCACCCAAGCCAGGCGGCTAGCGGATCACTTCACCGCGCTGGGGAGGAAAGTAACCCTATCCCGCGAACCCACCGATGGTCCGTGGGGAACCCTGCTGCGCAACTCCGCGGAGACCGGTCGCCTCTCGCCGGAGGAAGAGCTTGATGCCTTTTTGAAAGACCGGCGGCAGCATGTCACGGAAAAGATCGTGCCCGCCCTCGCCGCCGGGCATGTGGTGATACTGGACCGTTACTACTTCTCGAACATGGCCTACCAAGGTACGCGCGGTTTCGACCCGCTGAAAATCCGCGCCGACAACGAGACTTTCGCTCCAGTGCCCGACCACCTGCTGATTCTCGATCTCGATGTAGAAACGGCACTCCGCCGCATCGGCACGCGCGGCGACATTGCGAACGAATTCGAACAACGCGCGAATCTGGAACGCTGCCGCGAGATCTTTCTGACCCTGAAGGACGAGCCTTTCGCCCGCCTCATCGACGCCAATCGGAGCGCGGACGAAGTCGCGAAAAGCATCATTGCCGCCCTAGAGTGAGAAAAAGCCCATACGCCCAGCCATGCCGCGCCATCCCCTTAAATCCATCCTCTGCGCAGTGGCGGCATTGCTCGCGTGGGCGATTTTACCCGGCACGTTCTTGGATCGCGGACTGCTTTATCTTACTGCTCGCGCCTTCGTACAGCCGCCGTTTTTCATCTCGGGAAAAGGCAGCCACGATAGTCCCGCCATCCTCCATGCTTTGAATCAACAGGCCACTGCGGTCACAGCCCCTTTTCCCGACGTTGCGATCACCGACGATCCCGACCGCGTGTTCCAGAACTCTCCACCCTCGCCGGTGGACTTCGCGATCATACTGAAAAACCTCCGCCGCCTCGGACGCGACTCCGTGGGTATAGGCATGCCGCTCTCCTGGCCCGCTCCGGATGTGATTTCCCTCATGGCTCTCGATCAGCAGCTCGACGCTTTGCCCTCAGTGGTCACATCCGCGCCCCTCGCAAGAGGCGCCGTCCCAGCCCACCTCCCCCCCGCATTCCGCCGAGCCTCCGTGGAGCTTTCCAAAATTCATGGAAACCCCCGCGATCTTCCTCTCGTGAATCGCGTTTCCATCCCGGACGTGTTGCTCGGCAATACCAATTCGCTCGCTGGCTTCACCACCCTGGAATCCGAGCCGGATGGTGGGTTCCCCCATCTCCTTGCGCGTTGGGACGACCGGGTGGTTTTTTCTTTCCCCCTCCTCGCCGCGCTCGCCGATCGCAAAGTATCCCCAGCGGAGATCGAGATTCATTTGGGAAAATACATCCTGCTCGGCAAGGACAACCAGAATATCCCCATCGACGGATTCGGTCGTCTGGCATTCAAACCACCTTCGTCCGACGGATCGGCATCCATTCCCGCCGAAACGCTGATCGATGCTCCGGACAATCTGCTTTCCGCCCGCCGCGCTGGCATGGTGCTGATCCGCAACGGCATGTCAGCCGCAGATGAAGCCTCACTTGCTTTTTCGCAGTCCCTCGTCCCCACCGTTTCCCTTCTCGCCGCATCCTCCGGCACCGCCTCATCCAAGACTTTCGAACGCATGCCCCAGCTTGTGGAATGGCTCGTCATCGCATCGTTAATCAGCTTTCTGCATGGCCTGGGAAGCTTTCCTAAAACGAGCGACCGCCGGGCATTGGCGGTTCTCGCAGGAATTCTCGTCATCCTCCATTTCATCCTCGTCCCCGCCACCGGCACATGGCCACCGACACTGTCCGCGCTTGCCGCCGTGTTGGCGGCGATCCCGTTAACCCCACGCCGCAGCTTCGTTGCCACAGCGCCGGAACCGGCCAAATCCCAGCCGAAGCCTGTCATCCAACCCGAGTTCCAACTCGAGATCGAAACCATAACGAAAGCTGCCCCCGAAGCAAAAAAAGCGATCAAGACGGAAGCAAAACCCAAAACCGAAGACAAAAAAGCCGCCAAAAAAGTGCCGAAAACGTCCGTGAAGAAAGCACCCAAAAAACCGCCCGCAAAAAAATCTCCTAGAAAACGCAAGGGCAAGTAGTTTACGCCCACCACAGGATCACTGTATTTCCCATGAACCCCGCCGAAAAAGCCGACGCCCTCATCGAAGCCCTGCCCTACCTGCAGGCCTTCCGCTCCAAGACCATCCTCATCAAAATGGGAGGCTCCGCCATGGAGGATCCCGATCTCGTCGCGAATGTGATGCGCGACATCGTCTTCCTCGAAGTGGCGGGCATCAACCCCATCGTCGTTCACGGCGGTGGCAAGGCCATTTCCGCCGCAATGGAGAAATCCGGCATCGAGGCGAAATTCATAAACGGCCTCCGCTACACCTGCGACGAGGCGATCAACATCGTTTCCCGCGTCCTTTCGAACGAAATCAACCCCGGCCTCGTCCGCATGATCCGCGACTTCGGCGGGAAGGCCATCGGCATCCCTGGCACGGACATTTTCCTCGGTGAGAAAATGAAAGCCACCGACACCAATGGAGAATCGGTCGATCTTGGCCGAGTCGGCGAAGTCATCGGCTGCCAGCTCGCAAACATGGACACGGCTCACAAAGCAGGCATTGTCCCGGTCATTTCACCGCTCGCCTCCGAACTCGCCACCGGCAAGCCGCTCAACATCAACGCCGACCTCGCCGCCGCCGCACTGGCAAAAGAACTCCGCGTCTCCAAACTCGTCTATCTCTCCGACGTTCCCGGCCTGCTTTCCGACGCGAAAGATCCCTCCACCCTCATCAAATCCATCAACCGCGCCCAAGCGGACGCGCTCATCGCGGATGGAACGATCTCCGGCGGCATGATCCCGAAAGTACGCTCCGCCGTGGACGCACTCAACGCAGGGGTCCGCAAGGTCCACTTTGTAGATGGCCGCCTGCCGCACGCCCTGCTTTTGGAAATCTTCACCGACGGCGGCATCGGCACAGAAGTGATCCGTTAGACGACATTCCTTACGATCCAGAACACGATCACGACGACCGCCACAACCGTCGCACCCCAACGACCGGGGTTGATCCGGAAAGGCATCGGTTTTCCCCGCACCCACCCCAGCACCTCGATCCCCAGCGCGATCATCGCAAGCGGCAGCAGGATCATGCCGACGGGATTGAACGCGAAAGCATCGCCCACCCGACCGTGGAGCAGCGCGTAAGTACCTCGCGTCATTCCGCAACCGGGACAGTCCAGCCCTGTCAGCTTGTGAAACGCACAGCCCGGCATCCACCCCGCGCCACCTGTTTCCCTCAACGCATAGGCGGCACCAGCCAAAGCCAGAACGCCCAACGAAGCCCATACAGCGCGATCCTTGTGCATGGGCGCAACTAGGGTGATCCCGATGGAGATGGCGCTGATGCTCCGATCAACACCATCACGAGGATAAAGAGAAAATACAGTGCGATAATCGCTCCCCATGAAGCCACTCCTACGATCGCCCATTTCTTGGCGCTTTGAGAAGCGGCTGTCGCTCCGACAAGATTCCCCTGCGCGAGCAGGGAGTCCACCTTCGCCGCGTGCACGATGGAAACCACGCCAAAAGGCAGGCAGCAAAGCACCGTGACGAGGATGGATTGCCAGAGATAATTCGGCACCGTCCCAGGGGCGTAGCCAGAGGGATACGCGTGAGGCTGCGGCATGGGCGAAGCACCCGTCCCTACCGGCGGGGGCATCACAGATGCTGAAGAACCCTGAAACTCGGGAACCTGCGCGAGCGGTTTCCAATCCACCATTCCTTCCCGCCAGATCAGGTCTGAAGCGTGCACCTCACCACCCGTCACCTTCGCCGAAAGTTCCTCTTGGGAGAGCGGCCCCAACTGCATCCCGTTCTTCGAGTAATACCACATGTCACCGATGATCATCGGCACCCCTTGGGCGCACGTCAAGATTCGCCATTCGGAGTCCGCAAGACTCCATGACCTCAAGCCCTTGCGGTAACGATCAGGCTGACCAAGTTCATAAGCAAACCAAGACCTGAGCAGACGAAAGAAATGATCATCCAAGTTTTCGCATTATTCGAAGCCGTGGTGGCTCCGAAAATATCACCCTGCACTCGAAGTCCTTCCACTTTGGCCGCAAAAACAATCGCGACGATACCGAACGGAAAAGCGAGAATGCAACAAAATGGCAGACCTAGCACGGTGGCTACCACAGACTGCCACATATAGGTAGGTATGACGGGAGCCACATAATTCCCATGGTAGGCGGGAGGCTGGGGCAGAGGCACACTTCCCGGTGACTCGCGCGGAGGTAGTGAAATCTCCGGCTTTGCGACCGGTTGGGGTAATGCCGTGACGGGCGACGCAAAGCCACCCATCAGCTCCGGCATCTGGGAGAGCGGAGTCCACTCGGGCATTCCCTCATGCCAGACAAGATTCGATCCTCCAATCTCGCCCCTGCGGATTTTCTGCAACAGTTCGGTTTCGGGGACCGGCCCCTGCTGCAATCCGACTTTCGTGTAATACCATTGCCTCATTCTTTTTTCAGTCTCCGCTCAGCGAGCCCATCGCGTCAATCTTTGACCTCCTCCACCACTCCACCACCCAACAATCGCCCCCCGTCGTAAAAGGCCATGATCTGTCCGGGAACTAACGCTCGCTGCGCCTTTTCGAACACCAGCCTTACTCTTCCGTCATCCATCGTCGCAACCTGCGCCTGTTCGGCTTTGGCTCGGTAACGTGGCTGTGCTACCACCCGTTTCAGGGTGCAAATGTCCTCATTGATGGATGAAACCACGCCCACCACACATTCCTTGGAGTAAAGCCCCCTGGAGCCCTCGCTATCCCAGCCGATCACCAACTGGTTATCCATCGCCCGTTTCCCCACCACCACATAGGCCATCCCCTCCCTCGGCGAGGCGATGCCATGTCCTTTCCGCTGGCCGATCGTGTAAAAATGCAACCCACGGTGCCTGCCCATCACGCGGCCTTCCGTATCGACGATTTCACCCGGCTTGTCAGGAAGATAGTGCGCCAGAAAATCGCTCATCTTCACTTGCCCGAGGAAACAAATACCCTGCGAATCCTTCTTCTCCGCCACCGGCAAGCCGAATCTCCGCGCCGTTTCCCGCACCTCCGGCTTGAGCATTTCTCCGGTCGGAAATAACGCTCGCTCCACCTGGTAGGCGGTCATCATCGATAGGAAATAACTCTGATCCTTGTTGGGATCGGCACCACGCAGGATTGCTGGCCACCCGTTCGAAAGTGTGCGCCGCCTCGCGTAATGACCCGTGCCAACGGCTTCAAAGCCCTGACTGACCGCATAGTCGAGGAACACCCCGAATTTCATCTCCCGATTACACCAGACATCAGGATTCGGTGTTAAGCCCTCTTCGTATCCGTTCACAAGATACTCAACGATCTTCTCCTTGTAGCTTTCGATCAGGTCGATCACACGGAACTCGATACCCAGCATTTCCGCAACGGAATGGGCATCCTCGATATCCTGCTCCCACGGGCAATCCCCCGGGATTCCCTCTTCATTCATCCAGTTCTTCATGTAGCCGCCCACCACCTGATGCCCCTGCTCCACCAAAAGAGCTGCCGCCACCGCACTGTCCACCCCTCCGGACAAACCCACCATCACTTTCGCCATGCGGCAGACTTACCTGAAGGCTCCGCATCCTCAACTTTCAAAACACGAATCCTCACAAAAACGGATCTCACCCCATGGATGAAGGCCATGAATTCATGGGGTAGGCATACCCCATGCTCCCTGCGGAAAATATCCGAAATTAATCGAACAGGTCCTGAATGGGCATGGCAGGTGAGCCGCGCCTGGCGGGACGGGCTAAGATCGAGTCGATCTCGGTGAGCAGTTCAAAGCCCGGATCTTCCTCCCGCTCAAGGATGCGTCTCAACCTTTCCGCCCATTCGCTGCTGTCTCCACCTTTTTTCCTGGAAAGGATAAGCGCGGCCTCTGAAAGACGACCGCTCGAGGAAAGCTCACGGCCTGTGCGCCGCAGCCAGGCTTCGAGATAGGGCTTTCTGTCCGCGTTCACTTTCCCAGGAGTTTCGCAGCCGTAGCCGCATCGAGATTGAAGTGACCTGTCGCGACCGGTTCCAGCGCTCCCTTTTCCGGAACCTGATACTCGAACATCTTGATCGGCTGTATTCCCGGCACTTCGGACATCAGATAAACCCGGATGGTGAGCGCCTCCTCGCCCGTGCCGCCCTCCAACTTGCGTATCGAATACTGGACTTCATTCAAACCCGCATGAGCCCCGCCAATCACAATCTCCGCCTCTTTGGCGTTAGCGAACCGATGACGGCTGACCTTGTTTACCTGCACCTGCACCTCGCGACCGGGACAGAAAACATAGACCTTGGCGATGGTCGTGGCCGGTTTCACCGCGATAGGCGTTATTGGCACAACACCCGATGGCTGCGCCTCCGGCACGCCGCGGAGATAAGAAAGATCACCGGCCGCCAATTCAACACGGACTTCAGGCAGTGCGGTCAGATTCACGAAATCCGCCTTATCATAAAGCCATCCTCCCGTTCCGCGGACAAATGAGAGCACTAGCAGGTTGTCAGTGGGTTTCCCACCCACACCGAAATCAATTTTCCCAAAGTAGGCGGACTTCGCAGTCGCTCCGTTTTGCTTGGCTTCCAGGAATTTCAGGCCATCAAGCCCGGGAGGCGGTGCCGGAAGATTGAAAAGCGTCGCAGGAAAGGCGCGTTTTTGGGAAACAATCAGGTTTTTCACCTCCACGCGGCGATGCTCGGCGGTGACACGCTGCCAGGTCGCCGCGTCCTGGTTGAGCAGCGCCGTTCGCCAGATACCGTAGGTTTTTTCCAAATTCGCCCTCAGATCCTCCTGCGCGTGACAGAAAACGCTCAAAGCGAAAGATAACGCCAAAATGTAGCGGGTCATGGACGAAACGATTGGACAAGCGGCCCGGAATCACAACAAACAAATCCACGCGAGTGCGGGTGTCTTCGACTTCGTTCCGCTATCCCTGTTATGAGCCAAATTTTGCAGAAGGTCGCGCCGATCGGTGAGTCGCGCGACAAGGAGATCCTGAAAGCCGC
This sequence comes from Verrucomicrobiota bacterium, assembly GCA_046051965.1. GTDB lineage: Bacteria > Verrucomicrobiota > Verrucomicrobiia > Verrucomicrobiales > Akkermansiaceae > Luteolibacter. Next base: position 236,833 of record JBJONG010000001.1, on the reverse strand, counting down.
CTCCACCTATGTTTTTTCCGACAAGGACGGGATCGAGCTGCTGGCTCACGTATTCGCTCCCGAGGGTGGCACGGTTCCCGGCCGCCCCGCAGTGGCCTTTTTCCACGGGGGCTTCTGGGATACCCCGATGGTCACCCAGTTCGTGCCGCACTGCCACCACTTTGCCAGCCGCGGAGCGCTTTGTGTCGCTTTCGAATATCGCGTCGCATCGAAGCACCAGACCGGCCCGCTTGCGGCGATTGAGGACTCTCGCACGGCTCTGCTGTGGCTGCATCATAACGCGGAGTTGCTCGGTATAAATCCAAGGAAAATTGTCGTTTCCGGGGCGGCGGGCGGAGCGTTTTTATGCCTACTGCTTGCCATGCAGAAGGATAAGCAGTTTTCCACACCGATCCGACCCAAGGCGCTTGTCCTGTTCAGCGCTCTTCTCAACACCACCCCAAAAGGCCAGCTTTCCAAACGTTTTTCCAACACGAAGGAGGCAAAGGAACTCAGCCCAAGCGGACTCGTTCGTCGCAAGTTACCGCCGATGTTGTTCATGCACGGCAAGGCCGACCGCGTCACACCCTTCGAAGAGGCAGCCACCTTCTGCCGCAGGATGAAATGGCGCGGCAACCGCTGCCAACTCCTCGACTTCAATGGAGCCGAGCACAGTTTTTTCAACTTCAACGTCAGCCACACGAATTTCGAAGTGACCATCGCAGCCGCTGACCGTTTTCTCGTCGAACAAGGCGTGCTGGAGGAGGATCGCAGCGAGGTTTGAAAGATATCTACCGCCCCCCGGAAAACAAGCAGCCGGGATTTTTCCCGGCTGCTTTCATCTGAATTTTGGGAAACTTACTTTCTCAACCGATCACATCAGGCCAGTTGGTGTGGAAGAACTGACCGCGTGGCTTGTCGGTGCGCTCGTAGGTATGGGCGCCGAAGAAGTCACGCTGGGCTTGGAGCAGATTCGCAGGCAGAACAGCGCTGCGGTAGCTGTCGTAGTAGCCAAGCGACGCGCTGAATGCCGGAACGGGGATGCCCGCAAGCGTGGCCATGGAAATCACCTCGCGCCAGTTTTGCTGGAAGCCGTTGAGCAGATCGGTGAAGAACGGAGCAAGCATGAGGTTGCTGAGCTTCGGATCCTTGCGGTACGCATCGGTGATGTCGTTGAGGAAACGGGCTCGGATGATGCAACCCCCGCGCCAGATGGCGGCGATCTTGGCGAGATCGAGCCCCCAACCTTTTTCCTCACCCATCGCGGTGATCAGGTCGAGACCTTGCGCGTAGGAGATGATCTTGGAAGCGAAGAGCGCGTCGTGGACTTTTTTCACCAACTCCGCTTTGTCGGCGGAGATCTCGGCCTTCGGACCCTGAAGGAACCCGCTGGCATGAACCCGCTTGTCCTTCATGGAGGAGAGGATGCGCGCTTCCACGGCGGCGTTGATGGTGGAGATGACGACGGCGTTCTCCACGGCGTTGATGAGCGTCCATTTTCCCGTGCCCTTCTGGCCTGCGGTGTCGAGGATCACATCGACGAGCGCCTTGCCGGTTTCCGGATCGTTCTGCTCGAAAATTTTCGCGGTGATCTGGATCAGGTAGCTTTCAAGGTCGCCGTTGTTCCAATCGGTGAAGACGGTCGCGAGCTCGGCAGGGGTGAAACCCGCTGCCTTGAAGATGTTGTAGGCCTCGCAGATGAGCTGCATGTCGCCGTATTCGATGCCGTTGTGGATCATCTTCACGTAGTGACCGGCACCGCCGGTGCCGATGTGCGTCACGCAGGGTTCGCCATCGACTTTCGCTGAAATGCTTTCGAAAATCGGCTTCATGACATCCCAAGTGGAAACCGGGCCGCCTGGCATGATGGAAGGCCCCTTGCGTGCGCCTTCCTCACCACCGGAAACTCCAGCGCCGATGAAGCGGAACCCGAGATCGCCCAGCCACTTGTCGCGGCGCTCGGTGTCCGTGTAGAGCGAGTTTCCGCCGTCGATGATGATATCGCCCTTGTCGAGCAATGGGATGAGTGACTCGATCACGGCATCCACAGGGCCGCCGGCTTTTACCATGATCATGATTTTCCTAGGGGAGGCCAACGAGTTCACGAATCCCTCCAGAGTCTCCTCACCCACGATTTTCTTGTCGGGGTGCTGCGCGACAAATTCTTCCATCGCGCTGGTGGTGCGGTTGTAAACCGAGACCTTAAAACCCCGGGATTCCACGTTCAAAACAAGATTCTGACCCATGACGGCCAGACCGATTAATCCAAAGTCACTGTTACTCATAATTCTTGAGGGAACTTCCCTTCGCACCGAATTAGGGAATACAACCAAGCCATGCAACCCATTGTTGCCATTTCGGCGCGTATTTCTCAAAGTCGCGCGGTGAACCTCCCCAACGCGATAACGGTCTCCCGGCTTTTCCTGACCGCCGGATTCATCCTTTTCGTGAGCCAGCAGGGCACATGGGGGCATTTCATCGCCCTGATTTTGTTCATCATCGCAGCAATCAGCGACTTCGTGGACGGTTGGCTGGCGCGAAAAATGAACCTGGTCACCCCGCTCGGCAAACTTCTCGATCCTCTTGCCGACAAAATCCTGGTGTGCTCCGCCTTCGTTTACCTTTCCGCAGCGGAATTATGCCCTGTCTGGGTCACGACGCTGATCATCGGACGGGAGTTTCTCGTTACCGGACTACGCCAGATCGCCATCGAAGCGGGGCAGGTTCTCGCCGCTGATCGATTGGGAAAATGGAAGACCGGTTTCCAACTCACTTACCTGATCGCGGGCATGATCATGCTGACGCTGGATACGATGGAATCCGTCGAGGCTCCGCTCTCCTACCTTCACTCGCTAACCAAAGGCCCATGGCTACTGCCCACCAGCCTCGTCCTCGCGGTCGGGCTCACGGTCGTTTCAGGATGGAACTACGTTTGGTCATCCCGCTATCTGCTGAAGGGAGCTTGAATTCAGCCCCCGGCGAAATCGATGCCGTCGTATAAGTCGCCCAAAGGCAGGCTTGCTTCGATTTCCGGCAGTTCGATGACCGCATCCACGCCCGAGTAAAACTCTTCCGCGAAACCGCCGCTGGGCTTCCGGCGCAGGACGAGCGCCGAGGCCGCTTCCGACTCGATGAACAGCAAAACCCGCAGCGTGGGGATGGCAAGGTAGGCGTAACGCTTTTCATTGAGATCCGTGCGGAAAGTGGACTCGCTCAACACCTCGACGATCACCACCGGCCTGTCCTGCCAGTGGGAATGCCCGCCGCGCGAATCACAAACGACCTGAACGTCCGGATAATAAAACCGGGTATGATCCGCGAGATCGATGCGGACTTTCATGTCGCTGTTGTAAGCCCGGCATGGCTTGCCTTTCAGATTCGCATAAAGAGTGCCGATCACATTCGATGCGATCAAAGCGTGATCAACAGTGCCGCCTGCCATCGCATGCACCGCCCCGCCGAGATATTCATGGCGTGTATCCGCGAGGATTTCTCCCGCGAGGTAATCTTCGACGGATAAACCTTTCGGTTTCAATTGCGCGGCCATGCGGGAAAAATGAGCGAATCCCATGGCTTTGCAAGCCGCCATCCGTCACTTGCTCAAAAGGTAAGCGAGCAGATCCTTGAGTTCCTCGGCGTTGAGGCGGTTGATCATCCCAGCAGGCATCGGCGAAACATCCGAGAGGGCGTTCTCCTTGATATCGGAACGCTTGATCTCGACTTTCTGGCCGTAGTCGAAAGGATTGTTCGCGAGGATCAACGTCTCGTCTTTCTCCTCCAGGATCTTACCCACTGTCATTCTACCGTCGTTGGTCGTGATCGCGTGGAAGCCGTATTGATCGGAGATGACCTTGCTCGGCTCGATGATCGCTTCGGCCAGATCCCTGACCGTGAAACGCCCGGCGAGGTTGCTGAGATCCGGCCCTTGGGCACCGCCCAGATTGCCGAAACGGTGACAAGCAGCGCATAGGGAGGCGCGATACATGTCCTCGCCCTTTTTCTTGTCGCGGCCTTCGAGACCGGACTCCGCGAGTTTCACCACCTCATCCACCGTCCATGCGCGACCCGGGCCGGCGATGTTTGGAAGATCCGCCATCAGGTTCTGTGCCGGAGCCTTGGCATCGGCCGCGTAAATCCTTTTCTCTTCCGCAGTGCCGTTTTCGTAAACCTGCTCGCGGATCCTGATCATGAATTTCCCGAAACTGTTGCCACCCTTGCTTTTCTCCACTTCGCGGAACCAGGCGAACACGCGCTGACGCTCGCCCTTTTTCCAGGGGCCTTTCACCGCGCGCAGACAGTAGAGATAATGGATCTGCGCGGTGGGAGGGTGATCCTCCATCATGCGGCTGATGTTGCCGCCGTAATGTCCGTTGCGGGAAATGAGTTCCGCCCATGGCTCAGGCTCGGGAGCCGGCTCATTGTCCATGATTTCCAATGTTCTCGCCACCACTCCGGGTGCCTGGAGGTAACAGAGCATCCGTGCGAGTTCGTAGTTCAGGGATCGCTCGGTCGCGGGATAGGCAGCGTCGATCTTGGCCAGCACTTTCGCCCTCTCTGCTTCGCTAGGTTCTCCGCTGCGGATGAACACAAGACCGGCCGCGCGGAGCCAGTTGAGCTTCTGGTGGGTGGAGAGCTTCGCCCAATCGATGCGATCCAGCGCGGTTAGCAAGAGATCACGGTTGGATTTCGCGTCGAGACGGGCGAGCGCCATACCGGCGTTGATGATGCGCAGGGGGTTCTGCTCCGTCTTCAGCTTGGCGGACCAAGATGGATCGGAAAGCCTCTCGAGCGCGGCCTTCGCCATGAAACGGATCGTCCGGTCTTCCGAACCCAGGAGTTCCCAGATCTCATCCAATTTCGCCGTAGCCGGGTTGACCGTGAATCCGGCGAGTTTGTCGCGCGCGGCGACTTTTGCAAAACTCCCCGGATCCGGTGCTGTGGATTCCTTTCCTGTATAGGTTACCCGCCACAAAGCGGATGAGGTGCGGCGTCCACCGGTTGCGAAATACATCGTGCCGTCCTTGGTGATGATGCCATCGGTCAGCGGGAGTCCCGCACCGGCAACGAATTCCTCCTTGCTAGCCTCGAAGGAGGCCCCCTTCGGTGTGAGATGCACCGCGTAGATCGTCGCGAAAGTCCAATCGTACGCATAGATAGCCCGCTGGTATTTCCCGGGGGCTTTGAAACCTTTGCCGGAAAGCAGACCCACCGGGGAACCAGGGCCGATGTTCAACACGGGCGCGATGCTGTCCTCGTAATACTCCGGCCATTTTCCGGTTCCGTTGCGCCAGCCCATTTCCGCCCCCGGAACAACATGCATGATGCGCGTCGGGCGATACCATGGCATCCCGAAATCCCATTCCATATCGGCATCGTAGGAAAACAACTCGCCGCTCTGGTGGAAGGCCACGTCATAGGTGTTGCGTTGTCCCATGGAAAAGAGTTGCAGGGATGTGCCATCGGGTTTGAAGCGCCCGATCCATCCGCCGGGAGCGAAAATGTTCGCCGCATGCCCGTTGCCATCGGGGTTGCGGGGCAGAAGCTGATCCTCATCCCATACCTTTGCCGGCAAAGAGTCCGTCACCGCCGGGAGTTCGGCGTAGTTTCCAGTCACCAGGTAAATCCATTGGTTATCCGGAGAAGGGACGACGGAATGCACGCCGTGTTCCCCGCTCGCCTTGATGGGGATGGCAAGTCTGGGTGTTTCCCAGCCTTCCGCCGTTTCCTTCACCATCCACACGCCAGTCTCCACGGGATGAACCTGCGACTTCTCGTTCACAACGATGTAAAGCGTCCCTTTGTGCCAAAGCAGCCCATGCGCACCACCTACGGGGACATTCAGCGGTTCAACAGTCGTCTCACCACCGGCGAGAGGTGCGGGGGTCACGCGATAGAGCTTTCCGTATTGATCGGCGGTGATTAGCCTGCCTTTACCATCCTCTGTAAGGGCTACCCACGAACCTTCCTCTTTCTTCACATCGTAAATCTTCTCCAGCTTGAAGCCCGCCGCGACCTTGTATTTCGCGGTTTGATCGCTAACCTCCCCCACACATATCTGCATCAGTAACACGCACGGCAACAAATTGATCAGTCCAGGACGATTCATATCGGCGCAGATACTTCACTCGACAACACACTCTCTCAAATATTTTGGGAAAAATGCCCGTTTACCATGAACCTCCCCTCCCCGGAAAAAATCTCGTCGCTTGAGCAACGCATGTCGTCGCTCGGGATTGATCCGGCGGATCTGCTGGAGAAATTCGTGCGCGGCTCGGGAGCGGGCGGCCAGAAGATCAACAAGACCTCGAACTGCGTTTTTCTCAAACACCTGCCCAGCGGCCTGACGGTGAAATGCCAGTTGGAACGCTCCCGCGAGATGAACCGTTTCCTCGCCCGTCGCGAACTCTGCGACCAGATGGACTCGATCATCAACGGCAAGCTCTCCGCGAAAACCCAGGAGATCGAGAAACTCCGCCGCCAGAAACGGCAGAGATCAAGACGATCCAAACAACGCTCCGTCGCCGACAAACGCATGCTTTCCCAGAAAAAAGCACTTCGCAGATCGCCGGAATCCTGAAATTTCCCACCGACATGAACCCACAACGTATTGCAAAAGCCGCTCTCTTTGCCGCGGTCGCCACCTTGCTGGCATCCTGCGAATCCCAGAAACCGATCACGGAAACCCCGGCAGCATCGCCACCTACCGTCGAACCCCGGAGCAAGCCCGTGAAAATGCCGCCGACAAACAGGAAGCTCGGCGCGATCGAGAGCATCGACGTCGAGGAACTCTTCGGTCTCCAGCAATCCGGAAACGTGCTGATCTACGACACGCGCGTGCCTTATTTTTACAACATCGATCACATCCCCGCTTCGATCAACTGGCCCCACACGGACTACGACGCCCAGGTGCAGAAGCGTGACATCGAGATCCAGAAAGCGCTCGCCGAGGGCAAAAAGGTGGTGGTTTATTGTTTCAACATCGGATGCCCCGAGGCGAGGAACGTCGCCAAGAAACTCGCCCGCCGAGACTACGTCATCCACGTCTTCGGAGCCGGCATCGACACATGGCGAACGGCCGGACTGCCGCTGGAAAGCGCCGCAACCGCATCGCCGGAGTGAACCACCCTAGATCTCAATGACCAAAAAAGCCGGACAGGCGAACCCGTCCGGCTTTGGGGAAAATCTCGGACCGCATGACTGCGGCCCGGATAAAGTTTAGTCCTGACCCGGGCTCCACTCCTCGGAAGCGGCGGCGGCGAGGTTGAAGGCCTGTTCGAGGCCGACCATCTCGGAGGATGGGCGGAGGGACTCGAAGCTGGCGCTTTCCTTCTTGAGCTGCTCTTCGGAGTAACCGACGGCCTTGATCGAGAGACCGATACGGCGCTCGACCTTGTCCACCTTGATCACGCGGGCTTCGATGCCGTCGCCGACCTTGATGACATCCTTGACCTTCTCCACGTGATCCTCGCTGAGCTGGGAAATGTGGATGAGGCCGTCGATGTCGCCTTCGAGGGAAACGAACGCGCCGAAGGAAGCGATCTTGGCGACCGTGCCCTTGACGAGGTCGCCGACCTTGAAGCGGTCGTCGATGGCGGACCATGGGTCGTTCTCGGTCTGCTTGATGCCGAGAGAGACGCGTTGGTTCGCCTTGTCGATCGCGAGGACGATGGCCTCGATTTCGTCGTTCTTTTTGAGGACTTCGGAAGGATGGTTGATCTTGCGGGTCCACGACATGTCGGAGACGTGGATCATGCCGTCGATGCCTTCCTCCAGCTCCACGAACGCGCCGTAGGCGGTGAGGTTGCGGACAGGGCCGGTGATCGTGGCGCCGACAGGGTAGCGGAGCTCGATCTCGTCCCATGGGTTGCCTTCGAGCTGACGCACGCCGAGCGAGATTTTCTGCTCCTCGATGCTGATGCCGAGGACGACCGCGACGATTTCCTGACCGAGTTCGAGAACATCGGACGGACGGGTGATGCGCTTGACCCAGGAGAGTTCGGAAACGTGCACGAGGCCTTCGACACCGCGCTCGATTTCGATGAACGCGCCGTAAGGAAGGAGCTTGGTGACCTGACCCTTGACCTGCTGGCCGATGGGGTATTTGCGCTCGATGTCCTCCCATGGATTTTCGGACATCTGCTTGAGGCCGAGGGAAACACGCTCTTTCTCACGATCCACGTCGAGGATGACGACATCGACGGATTGGCCGATGTGGAGCAATTCGGAAGGATGGTTGATGCGGCCCCACGACATGTCGGTGATGTGGAGCAGGCCGTCCATGCCTGCGAGGTCGACGAAAGCACCGAAATCGGTGAGGTTCTTGATCGCGCCGACGACTTTGTCGCCGATCTTGACGGTCTGGAGGAACGCCTGGCGTTGCTCGGAGCGCTCGGCCTCGATGACCTCGCGGCGGGAAAGGACGATGTTCTTGCGCTCGTCGTTGACCTTGACGATTTTGAACTCGTAAACATTGCCCACGTATTCGGAAAGATCCTTCGGAGGAATGATATCGACTTGGGAGCCGGGAAGGAAGGCTTCGACGCCGACATTGACGGTGAGGCCGCCTTTGACGACCGCCTTGACCTTGCCGCGAACCAGTCCGCCGTCCTGGTAGACTTTGACGATCTTGTCCCAGTTCTGTTTGTAGGCGGCTTTTTCCTTGGAGAGAACGACCATGCCCTCGTCGTTTTCGAGACGCTCAAGGAGCACTTCGATTTCGTCGCCGACTTCGATATCGTCGTCTTCGAACTCGTTGGAAGGGATGGCACCTTCGGATTTGTAGCCGATGTCCACGAGGACGATCTGAGGGCGGATTTCGAGGATGGTTCCCTTGACGATGGATCCCTCACGGAATTCCGTGAATTTGGAGTCGATCAGGTCGCTCAGCTCTTGGTTGGTTGGTTCTGCAATGGCAGCACTCATATGTTTTGGTTAGTGGTTTGGTTAGTTTGGTTTCGTTTTCCTTCCGACAATCGCCCCGGAATAAAAGCGTCCTGCAGGCACCGGGGCTCCAACCGCCAGCAGGACAAAAGAAAAACGGAGGGCGAACCTATGGGGCTCGCCCGGGTTTGCAAGCCCAAAGAACGCTTAAAGAATCGACCCTTTTCCCGGTCTTCCGTTCCTGGAAACCGCCGATCAATGGCCGGGAGCGGCTTCCTGATGGGCGGCGGGAGCATTCGGATCATGTTCTTTCGCAGGGCCGTTCGGAAGGAATACGAAGCACAGGTAAACCACGATGGTCGGCAGCAGCGCGCCGAGGAAGAGATAGAGCGGCGAGACTCCGCCCGGAAAGAAGCGGGATAGGATGCTCTGCCCGGCCGGGTTCGGCGCGTTCGCGATGACCGTGAGGCCGCCGCCCGTGACCGCTCCCGCAACCACCGCATGTTTCGCGCTGAACGAAATCCCATCCACCTGGGAGGCGAGGTAGGTGATCGCGGCGTTATCGTTGAAGCCGGTGAGGATGGTGGCTCCAAGCATGAGCGCTTGGTCGGAGAGATTCTGGATGATGGGAGCGATCCACCAGCCCTGGCAGCCGCCGTGGATCACCAGGCCCGCGAGGAAGAAGCCCACCATCATCGGGCTTCTCATTGAAACCGTATTCTGATGGTGCTGGGTAGCCAAAACGAAGGCGAGGAAGAACAGGAATCCGCCGACAAAGAGCACCGGATAGTGCGCGGTATAAACCGTCCATCCGAGGAAGGCGAGGTGGACGGCGGTGATCCATGCAGGGATCGGCGATTCGCGCTCCACCCATGAGGCCGGGTGCAGCACGCCGTCCTCGCAGCCGTCCGCCTTGTCCGCGATGCTGAAAAGGGCTTTCCGGAAAAACAGGAAGTAAACGAGGCTCGAAATCACAATCCCGATGGCGGCTTTCCAACCGAAATGCTCCAGCATGAACAGGGAGTCCCAGCCCCACTTGCCGGCGACCATCAGCACAGGCGGCGCCGCGAAGTGGGTCAGCGTGCCGCCCACGGAGATGTTTACGAAAAGCAATCCGATGGTGCCGTAGGCGAGCATCGGCGGAGGATTGAAGCGGTAGAATTTTTTCGCCAGCAGCAATGCGGCGATGGTCATCGCTCCGGGCTCCGTGATGAAGGATCCGAGAAGCGGCGCGATGATCAGAACGCTCAGCCACCAAGAGGCTGGAGTGCCTTTTCCGAGGGCTGCCGCCTTCGACATCACCGCCTCCGCGAAACGCAGCACCGGACGGCTGGCGGCGATCGCCATGATCACCACCACGAAAAGCGGCTCGGTGAAAACCTTGTCCTTGCTCACATAAACCTCGAAATCATGCCAGCTGTAGAAATAGGTGGCCGCCGCCGCGAGGGCGATGACCCAGATCCCGAAAACCGCCTCCACCTCGCTGAGGAAGTGGAGAATGGTCGCCTTGAAGGAAACCTCCGGCTCGCCGTCCGGGTGTTCATCGTCACGCGGCCCGCGCAGTTTCAGCCGCTCCTCATGTTCGTGCGCGCATTTGTGGGCGAGCTTGCCGATCGGAATCGCGACAAAGGTATGGCAGATCGCGAGCAGGAAAATGACGGAGGCCACCACGTTGAACGGATCCTCGGCGGCGCGCGCCTTGATTGTCTCGAACATGCTGCCTTTCTCCTCCCCATAGAGTTCAAGCGGCTTGGGGAAACGGGCGTATTGCTCTCCGCCGTCCTTGAGATCCGTGTAGGCCGGTTCCGCCCCGCCTGAGGCAAACGACGGAATGGATGTGAACACCAACAGGGCTAGAAGCAGCAGGATTTTTGTTTTCATGGCACAGACGGGAAGGGGTTTCTAGGTATCTCACCCCGATTTCGCAAGGGGAACTTCCCCAATCCATCCAAGCTTTGGATTGGCAAGCCGCGCCGCTTCGGTTTATTCCTCCGCCCCACCGAATGTCCACAGAGCTCACCATCATCAAGGCCGGCACCGGCGTCCTCACGAAAACCTCCGACGGCACGATCGACCGCGCGGCGCTCGTCCATCTTGTGTCCGCCATTTCCGGACTCATCCAATCCGGCCAGCGCTGCCTCTTCGTTTCCTCGGGAGCCGTCGGTTCCGGCGTTTCCGCTCTAGGCCTCAGCGAGTATCCGAAGGACATCGAGACCCGCCAGGCCTGCGCCGCCGTCGGTCAGGCGCGGCTGATGAGCACCTACAGCTCCCTATTTTCCAACTTCGAGATCACCGTCGCCCAGATTCTCCTCACCGCCGAGGACATCCAGAACGAAGGCCGCGCCGCGAACCTCCTCAGCACCTTCGGTCGCCTCCTCGTCGAGCCGCGCATCCTGCCCATCATCAACGAGAACGATTCCGTCGCGATCCGCGAGCTGAGCTTCGGCGATAACGACATGCTCTCCGTCCGCGTCGCGAAACTCCTCGGCGCGACGCGCGTGATCCTGCTCACCAGCGTCGATGGACTGCTCGATCCCGAGACGAAAGAACTCATCCCCACCGTGGATGACATCGATTCGGTCTTCCGCCATGTCCGCGAGGACAAGGGGAAATTTTCCATGGGCGGCATGTCCTCGAAACTGGAGGCCGTGAAATTCGCGGTCGAGGCCGGGATCGAAACCCACATCGCCAACGGCCGCCACCCCGAGCGCCTCGCGGACATCGTCGCCGGAAAAGGCATCTCCACGAAATTCATCCCCGCCAGCCGATGAGCGATCCCATCACCGAACAGATCCACCAGATGGGCCGCCAGGCACGCGCCGCCGCTCTCAAGCTTTCCCAACTCTCGTCGGAAAAGAAAAACGCCATCCTCCTCGCGATGGCGAATGGACTCCGCGACGCCTCTGCAGAAATCCTCGCCGCCAACGCCAAGGACATCTCCGCCGGTGAGGAAAAAGGCCTTTCCTCCGCGATGCTCGACCGCCTACGCCTCGATGAAAAGCGCCTCGAAGCGATCGCCGCCGCGCTCGAACACGTCGCCACCTTGCCCGATCCCGTCGGCCAGGTGCTCGATGAATGGCACCGCCCCAACGGCATCCGCATCGAGCAGGTGCGCGTCCCCATCGGCACCATCGGCATCATTTTCGAAAGCCGCCCCAACGTCACCGCCGACGCCGCCGCGCTCTGTTTCAAGACCGGCAACGCCACCATCCTGCGCGGCGGCAGCGAGGCCATCCACTCGAACCTCGCCATCGCCACCGCCCTCCAGGAAAGCGGAGCGAAAGCCGGTCTCCCCGAGCATTCCATCCAACTCGTCCCCTTCACCGACCGCAGCAGCGTGGCCGCCATGGCGGGCATGGACCAATGGCTCGACCTCATCATCCCGCGCGGCGGAAAAGGCCTGATCGAGACCGTCGTCTCCCTCGCCCGCATGCCCGTCATCAAGCACTACGACGGCATCTGCCATCTCTTCGTCCACGAAAAGGCCGACCTCGAAATGGCCGTGAAACTCGCCGTCGATTCCAAGACCCAGAAGCCCGGCGTCTGCAACGCCCTCGAAACCCTCCTCGTTCACCGCCCCGTCGCGGAAACATTCCTGCCTATGGCCGCCGCCGCCCTGCGCGCGAAAGGCGTCGAGCTGCGCGGCTGCTCCGAAACACGGGCAATCCTAACGGACGCAATCCCCGCCACCGAGGAAGACTGGGGCGCCGAATACCTCGAGCTCATCCTCGCCATAAAGATCGTCGGATCGACGGAAGAAGCCGTGGATCACATCAACACCCACGGCTCCCACCACACCGATTGCATCGTTACAGCGGATCACGCCGTGGCCGAGAATTTCCTCCGCTCCGTGGACTCCGCCTGCGTCTTCCACAACGTCTCCACCCGCTTCGCCGACGGCGGCGAGTTCGGCTTCGGAGCCGAGATCGGCATCTCCACCGACAAGCTCCACGCCCGCGGCCCCATGGGTCTCCGAGAACTCACCAGCTACCAATATCGCGTGCGGGGAAACGGGCAGACGAAGGCCGGATAGGCGGCGACAAGAGCCATCGGTGCGGCATGTCGATTCCCTGCTCGCTGCAGCAAACGGCATCCCCGCGAGGTGGATGGAATGCAAAGCGACTTAATCGGGAGCCAATTTCGCAACTCGCAGGCAAAAAAGTAGGCCGCCGGGGAGTCCCTTCCCCGGCGGCCAGAAGGTCGTCTAATCGTCACCCACACCCATGGGATAAGATAGACAACTGCTGTTACACCCTTACGTGAAAGCCAACGGAGTCGGCTTACATGGGGGATAGACCATCAGGATATCCGAACGTTCAAAATTTCCTTAAATTTTTTTCAAACCCCGAATTCCAGGGTAATCAGTCCTTCGCCAGCGGCATCAGCTCGACCTTGCGGAACTCGACTTCCGAGCCCTCGGCCTGGAGCGCGATCTTGCCTTGGGTGGAGGTGGCGTTCGTGCCGTGGTTCACCAGGTCACCATTCACGTGGACGATGATCGCATCGCCACGTGCCTCGATGGTCATCGTGTTCCATTCACCGACCGGTTTCTCGGAGCCATCGGTGAGATTGAGGATCTGGCGGGCGTCTTCCTTTGCTCCGCCGAATTTCTGGCCTTCCTTGTGCGGGCGGCGCTTCTCCATGTCCGGCACCTCGATGTTTTCCTGGATGCACCAGAAGTCCCCCGCGCTTTGGTTCATCATCTGCACCTCGATGGATTGCGGAAACATGTCGTAAAGCGCGCGCGGTTTCGAGGTATGGATCAGGACTCCGCAGTTGCCGGGCTGCGCCGCAAAACGGTATTCCACGGTGAGCTTGTAGTCCGAATATTCCTTTTCGGTGATCAGGTGACCGCCCGGACTGCCAAGCGACACCAGCAAGCCGTCGCGGACGATGAAGCTCGGGTTCTTCTCTTCCTTGCCATCGGCTGCAGGAACATCGGCATGCCAGCCGTCGAGGTTCTTGCCGTTGAATAGGGAAATCGTTTCGGTGGCGTGGAGCAGACCGTTCGACAGGGCGAGGATAGCAAGCATGTATTTCATCACAGCTCCCAATCTTTCACCCGAACCGCATAGGACAAACGAAATTTTCGTCACGCGCTCGCCAGGCAACCCGGGCAATTCTGCGCGAAGTGCCCCGGCAGGATCTCGGCGAGTTGCGGGGCGTGGTCGGTGACGCAGAGTTTCGCGTCGCCGAGGAGATTTCGAGGCTGGAAGGCGCAGCCTTTCGGCGGATTCGCAAGGTTAGGCGGGAGGCCGGGGATGGTGATGAGCGGCTGGCCTTTCGGCTGGGCGGCGGGGATCGATTTCAAAAGCGATCGGGTGTAGGCATGCAGCGGCTTGCTGAAAAGATCGGCGCGGGCGGCACTCTCGACGATGCGTCCCGCATACATCACGTTGATCATGTCGCACATTTCCGAAACCACGGCGAGGTCGTGAGTGATGAAAATGACCGCCGTGCCGAGATCCCGCTGGCGGTCGCGGATGAGGTCGAGCACCTGTTTTTGGACGGTCACGTCGAGCGCGGTCGTGGGTTCGTCGCAGATGAGAAGCTCGGGCTTCGTGATCAGCGCCATGGCGATCATCACCCGCTGGCGCATCCCGCCGGAAAACTCGTGCGGGTAGGAGCTGATGCGTTGCTCGGGATTGGGTATGCCGACCTCGGCGAGCGCATCGATGGCGCGGGTGAGTGCCGCCTTGCCGCGCAGGTTTTCGTGCAGTTCCAGAGGCTCGGTGAGCTGGTCACGGATGCGCATGAAAGGGTTTAGGGAAGTCATGGGATCCTGGAAAATCATCGAAATGCGCTTTCCCCGTATCTTGAGCAGCTCTTTTTCGGGTGCCTTGAGCAGGTCAGTGCCGTCGAACATCGCAGTGCCACGCTCAATGCGTCCCGGAGGCATGGGAATCAGGCCGAGCAGCGAGTAGCAGGTGACGGATTTCCCGGAGCCAGACTCACCGACAATCCCGAGCGTCTTGCCTTTCTCCAGGGAAAACGAAACATCCTCAACCGCGTGGACAACGCCGTTGCGGGTGTGGAAGCGGCTAGTCAGGTTCTTAACTTCGAGGAGCACGAGGGAAAGCCTAGGAATTACAGCCTAAACCTCAAGGCTGAAGGCGGCGCAGATTCCATCCACAATTTCCTCAGGCGTGAGTGCGATGGAGAAACGCATGGCCTCGGTCTCAAAGGGTTCCTCAAGCGTGGCCAGTTGGCTGGCGAGCATTTCCAACTTCATGTAATGGCCGGATCTCGCTGTAAGCCGTTCGGAGAGGAGTGCCTGACTACCGCGCAGGAAAACAGTCATCATATTTAGCCCGAGAATTTCACGATACGAACGCTTTAATGCGGAGCAGGCGAGAACCGTAACCCGGCCCGCCGGTGCGGGAATGATCACCTCATCGCGTAGGTGCTCCAACCAAGGAATGCGGTCGGCGTCTTCGAGAGGAATTCCCCGGCTCATTTTTTCGATGTTCGCGGGCGGATGAAAATCATCCGCGTCAAAAAAAACGCCTCCCAGCCTGTGGGCGAGGAGACGTGCGATGGTGGTTTTCCCGGAGCCGGAGACCCCCATGATCAGGACGATCTTTGGAGAACCTGGATCCATAGAAACGAATGATTCGATCAGGCCTTATCAAGAATGCTGTTCCAGTGCTCAATGTTATCCTTCTGAGCCTCGAACAAGTCAGCGGTGTCGTCGTGAATGGTGATGGAGGTGATTTTATCACCTTGTTTGATCTTATCGACCACGTGTTGGCCGTCGGTAACCTGACCGAACACGGAGTGCTTCCCGTCGAGGTGCGGGGTGGCGTTGTGTGTGATGAAAAACTGAGAGCCGTTGGTGCCGGGACCCGCATTGGCCATAGAGAAGACACCGGGAGAACGGTGGCGGAGCTCCGGATGGAACTCATCGGCAAATTTGTAACCCGGGCCGCCGCGTCCGGTGCCGGTAGGGTCGCCGCCTTGGATCATGAAATTCGCGATAACGCGGTGGAACGCGATACCGTCATAATAGCCGCGTTTGGCAAGATTCAGGAAGGCCGCGCAGGTCATCGGCACCTTGGATGCGTAAAAAGTGGCGGCGATATCGCCGACATTGGTGTGAAGTGTGATTTTGATGTCGTTCATGAGACTTGGATTATGGTTGTTCGCGAAGAATTGCCGAGCCGCAAATGAACGCAGATTCGCTCATATGGAAGTGAAGAATGAAAAAATATGATGGCAAGCGCTCGCGACGGGCGAAACTTCCTATTGCGCGATTCGCTTTTCCCGCCCTAGACTGCCTCCCCGGCATCTGAAATGACGGACACTTCTTCACGCCTATGAATCCTGATCGCGCTACTCTCAATTTTCTGAACTCCTTCCCGGAAGAAGCACGCAAACGCGGCGATATGCTCCAGAAGGATGGTGCCGTTACTCAGATTTTCGGAAATCACCTTTTCATTCAAGGCCGTGTGGAAGACGAGACCGGGATCCACCGCACCTCCCTACGTCTTCAGGGAAACCGCTGGTTCGGTTCCTGCACCGCCGAGGACGAGCTCGTTTCCGGCGCTTGCCAATACGCCACCATGATGGAGCGCATGCACCGCGGGGAGGATCTCCCGGAATCCCCCAATGAATTCGACGACACGCCCGTCCTCGACATTATTGAGGAAAAACTCGGCCGCGAGCTCGATGACAAGGAAGCCGACTACGTCACGAAAATCGAAAAGCGCTATCGCCGCTACGTCATCGAGGGCGAGCTTCACGACCACGACATGGTTCGCATCAACCCGCGCTGGGATATCACCACCTATGAACCGCTCGAACTATGGCCCATGCCGCCCGGCGACATTCTCGAGTTCTGGAACTTCCTCGCCTACGCATTCTACAAAAGGAAACTCCCCTACCCCGAGTTCATGTCCGTCATCACGGACCTGGCCTCGGTGCAGAAAAAGATGGCAGAGTGGGAGCAGGAGCGCGAGGTCGCTTCCTGGTATGACCGCATCGAGCAGGTCAACGAGCGCCCGCCACAAGACGCGCCACTGACCGTCGCCTTTCGTCTCGTCGCCACGATCAACGAGGCGCGCATGGAAGTCCGCGAGAGCCGCCCCAACGCCCAATATATCCAGCTCCGCGAGAAATCCGACATCGAGAAATACATCGCCCTCCACCAGGAAGGTGCGCTCCTCATGGACGCTTCCTCGCAAACACTTTGGGAGCATTACCTCGCTTTTTATCGCAAGCACGGCGATACCACACTCGATTTCGACCAGGAAGAATCCTGCCGTTTCATGAACCGCGTCTTCCAGCAGCCCGCGCTCAACGGCTACCTCGTCAATCTTGATGAAAGGCCATTCCGCGTCTCCGAAGAAGCCCTCTCATGGATCTGCGAGGACGAACCTTTCGATCCCAACTCCTTCGCCCTCCAGCTCGTCACGGCGTCCAACGAAAACGTTTCCCACTCCGTCCGCCTCCTGCCAGGCCGCAAGGAACTCTACCAGTCCGATGAAACCGTCTTCCCCGGCCCGCCACGCTGGCTTGAGGAAACCGAGGTGATGCCGCGCTACCTCATCCCACGGAAAGTCATCGACTCCCTGGAAGGCGTGGAATTCCTCCGCAAGATCGGCGCTTCCCTGCCGGAGTCGCTCGTCAAGCGCGTCGTCGATCTCGAACTCAAGCCCAAGTTGGAGATGAAACTCATCGCCGGTCTCACCGCTGCGGAAACGGAGCATCTGGTGGTGGATGTCACCGCCATCGAAACAAAAGGCCGCCGCACCGAGCGACTCACCAAGGACGGCTGGGAGCTCGTCGAACAACAGGCCGTCAAAGGCAAGCAGCTCCTCCGCTTCGCCCGCGAGCCCCTACATCCCATCCCGTCCATCCTTGATGAAATGGCTCTCGCCTATGACGAGAAACTCATCTCGTTCAAATCGCGCATCACCAAGCAATTCCCCGAACGATTCGCCGACTGGGTGCGCGCCATGCCCGCTGATATCGAGCTCGATATCGACCTGCGCCTCAGATCCATCCTCAACGATCCTGTCACCGCCGCCGTCCGCTTCGAAGTCGTCGGCCAGGACATCGATTGGTTCGACCTCCGCATCGTCATCGACGTGCAGGGAGCCAATCTTTCCAAGGCTCAGATCCGCCAGCTCGTCGCCGCGCGTGGAGGTTATGTCCGAATGGACGACGGCACATGGATGCGTTTGGAAATCAAACTCGACGCCGACCAGCGCGAGGCCGTCACCCGCCTTGGACTCGATCCCTTCGACCTTTCCGGCGAGACCCACCGCATGCACGCCCTCCAGCTCGCCGATCCCAAGGCCGCCGAGGTCTTCGATCCGAAGGCATGGGAGCGCATCAAGAACCGCGCGAACGACATCAAACTGGAAGTCACACCCGATCTGCCCGCCGGCCTCAACGCCACCCTGCGCCCCTACCAGATCGACGGCTTCCATTTCCTCGCCTACCTCGCGGAAAACAACTTCGGCGGCATCCTCGCCGATGACATGGGACTCGGAAAAACCATCCAGTCCCTCACCTACCTGCTCTGGCTTTTCGACAGGCACAAGGAATCCGGCGCACCGCACAAGCCCGCCCTCATTGTCTGCCCGAAATCCGTGCTCGATGTCTGGTATTCCGAGGCCGAGAAATTCTGCCCGCAGCTCCGCGTCAAGATCCTCAAGAACCGCGACGACATCAATGTGAAGCACATCCAGAACAACATCGACATGCTTGTTCTGAACTACGCCCAGCTCCGCGTCTGCGGTGAGGAACTCACCGGCATCAAATGGCTCACCACCATCCTCGACGAAGGCCAGCAGATCAAGAACCCGGACTCCAAGGCCGCCAAGTGCGCCCGCGAGCTGGATTCCCAGAACCGCCTCGTCCTCACAGGCACACCCATCGAGAACCGCCTGCTCGACATGTGGTCGCTCATGGCCTTCGCCATGCCCGGCGTGCTCGGCTCCCGCGCCTACTTCAAGAAGCGTTTCGACAAACGGAAAGATCCCCTTTCCCAGACCCGCCTCGCCTCACGCCTCCGCCCCTTCCTGCTTCGCCGGACGAAACTCCAGGTCGCTCAGGATCTCCCGCCAAGGACGGAGGAAGAGGTCTATTCCAAAATGGAAGGCGTGCAGCTCGAACTCTACAAAAACGAGCTCAAGCGCATCCAGAAAGCCCTGCTCGGCCTCGATTCCGACGAAGCGGTGAAGAAAAACTCCTTCGCCATCCTCCAAGGTCTCATGCGCCTCCGCCAGATCTGCTGCCACCCCGGCCTCATCGATCCGAAATACCTCAAGGAGGAATCCGCGAAAATGGAATCCCTCTTCTACCTGCTGGATCAGCTCCATGAGGAAGGCCACAAGGTGCTCGTCTTCTCCCAGTTCGTCTCCATGCTCGACCTCATCAAGGCGCGCCTCGAACTCGAAGCCCGCCCCTTCCATTACCTCACCGGCCAGACGAAAGACCGCAAAGGCGAGATCGAGCGCTTCCAGACGACCAAGGAACCATCCGTCTTCATGCTCTCGCTCAAAGCGGGCGGCGCCGGACTCAACCTCACCTCCGCGTCCTACGTCATCCTCTACGATCCATGGTGGAACCCCGCCGTCGAGAACCAGGCCATCGACCGCACCCACCGCATCGGCCAGAAGAACAAGGTCATCGCCTACCGCTTGCTCACACGCGACACCGTCGAGGAAAAAATCCGTATCCTTCAACACCAGAAGACTCAGCTTGTCACCAACGTCCTCGGCGATGAAGGCTTCGCTTCCAACCTCGGCATCGACGACCTCCAATTCATCCTCACCCACACCATCGACGACGACGAGATGGACGAGGAGAAGGAAAAGGCCAAAGCCGCCGCGAAACCCGCGAAGAAAACCGCCCGCAAGAAGGCCGAGAGCAAGGACAACCTTTGAGCAAGGAGGGGCTGCCTTCGGGGCCCCAACAACCTTGGTCATTCTAAATCCCAGCGCCACGGAACCATCCCGTGACGCTCGCCCTCGTCTTGTTGGCAGGCATCACCTCGTGCCAGAAATCCCCGGCGAGAAAGCACACCAGCGTCCCCATCCGCGGCTCCACGGTGATGAAATCACCTCCCTGTTCCCCGGGAGTTGTCCGCATCCTCAGCTCACCTCCGTCGCCAGCCTGCCATGCGGGGTTCAGGTACAGGATCACGGAAAGAATCCTGTCCTGGGTTCCCCGGTGGCGGTCGAGGTGGGGTTTGTAAAATCCACCGGGCGGATACACCGCATAGTGCCCCTCAAAATCCACCAACCCGAGAAAAAGCCCCCGGTTCAAAACCAACCGCACCTGTTCCAACGCATCCAGATACCCCCTCTGGCAAGGGAACGCATCCCCATCGGACAGCCACATCACATGATCCGAGCGCACATCCCCGCGTATCGCCAGGGCTTCCCCTTTGCCGACACCAGCCGGGCGGAAAAGCCCCTCCTCCCAAGAACCCAAGCTCTCGCGGGAAAGATCCGCCGCCAACCCCTCCTCCAGGAAACCCGGCCAGACATACCACCCGGTCTCCTGGATCGCTTCCACAAGTTTCCCCAACCCATCCGCATGTGTGCCGTTCAGTCACACAGCATGTTTCCGCCAATCTCCTCTTGCGAGGTAAATCTCAGGGCCGCCCGCAGCCGCATCATGGATTCATCCGCCACAAGGTGCCGTTTAACACGGCGGCGAAGCTCACCCAGGCAAGATACGGAACAAGCAGCCACGAGGCGGTGCGGTTTACGGAACGGAAGACGATCAGCGTGGCGGCGATGGCCAGCCAGAGCAGAAGGATTTCCGCGAAGGCGACACCGGGCAGGTGCATTCCGAAAAACAAGGGCGTCCACAGGGCGTTGAGGAGAAGTTGCGCGAGGAACAGTCCCAACGCCTTGCGCCGGATCGCGAATCCGCCCTGTTTCCAAACCAACCACGCCGCCACCGCCATCATCGCATAAAGGGCGGACCACACCGGCCCGAAAATCCAGCCCGGCGGATTCCATGATGGCTTGTCCAGCGAAGCATACCAGTCCCCCGGCATGAAAAACGCCCCGGGTGCCGCTGCCGCGAAACAAAGCAGCAGCCATCCGCACAGTCCCAGAACACTTTTAGACCGTTTCTCAAAAGTCCGTTCGCCTATGGTGAGTGGGTGGTGCAGACCGAACGCAATGTTTCCGGACTGGCGAGGATCTCACGGATCGAGGCGAAGAGCTTGTCGGAGAGTTCCTCCCCCCGCTTGGTCAGGAAGCCCGCGAGGTGGTGGCTTTTGAGATGCTGCCAGAGCCTTTCGATGGGGTTGAAGTCCGGGCTGTAGGGCGGCAGGAACTTCGGCTCGATGTGGTGCCAGCGCAGGCACTTCGACTTGTGCCAGCTGGCGTTGTCTAGAACCAGGACGACGCGTTTCCCCGCCTCCGCCGCAACCTCCTCCGCCATCGTGTCGAGGAACGCCTGGAAGACCTCCGTATCGTTGTGCGGCACGATGAGGCTGACGAGCTGGCCGCTGCGGGAATTGACCGCGCCGACGACGTTCTGCCGGATGTGGCCGCCGTAGTAGGGTTGGGTCGGGCGCGAGCCGCGCTTCACCCAGCGCTGGCGCGGGCGAGGATCGCCCTCGAAGCCGGCCTCGTCGCCGAAGAAGGTTTCCACGGCGGGGTCTTCGAGGAGGCCGAGGAGTTCGGCGGCGAAGTCCTCGCGCTGCGCGATCCACAGATCCCTGTCGGGCGGCTCGGGCACGGGGCGAGGGATGCGCCGGGCGTAGTCCTGCTCGTGGAGGTAGCGCACGAGGGTGGGATAGGAAAGGTCGAGGCCGCGGTTGTCGCGCAGCCATCCGCAGAGCTTGACCGCCGTCCAGTGGCGCTCCCCGGCGAGGGACGGATCGTCGACGACCGGAAGGATCTCCCCCCGGACGGTGTCGGCGGGGAGTATCCTCGGGCGTCCGCAGCGCGGGCGATAGGTGATGCCGTCCACACCCATCGAATTGAACCGCGAGATCCAGAACTGGAGGCACCGTTCCGAGACGCGGGTGTGTTTGAGGACGAGTTCGAAGGAAACCCCACAGAAGAGCAGATGGATGGCGTTCATCCGTTTCTGGGCCTTCCGGTCGGGGCAGCAATCAATGGCCAGCTCAAGCTCTGCAAGCGGGCAGGTTTCGGGGTTTGGGAGCTGACGGATGCGACCGATGCATCATGAAAGCAGCGCGGCCGCTGCGGTCCAGAACAAAAACCGATTTTTACGAAAAGACTTTTGAGAAACGGTCTAACGGAAATTGTAGATGCTTGGTTCATGGTAACGGAACCCCACACATCGTGTCGTATCCGTGGATTGCAAACAATATCACTCCCCCCCTTCCCGCTTCGGCTACCCCTTGTCTGTAAGGAGGGATGCATTTTGTCTGGGCACGTGCGATGAACTCGCCGCCTGGGTGCGCACCTCCATCGGCACCCCCGCGAAAACGAAAGGGTTCTCGAAGTCCTGGACTCCGTGCTTTGAGAACAGCGGGCGATCCCCCAGCCCGCCTCTCCTCCCCATCAAACCCAATCCGCGCAAAGCAGCTCCGCCTGCATCAGCACCGTCTTGATCGCATCCTCCTGGAGATCCGGCGGGTAGCCGTATTTGTTCAGGATGCGCTTCACCATCACCTTGATCCTCGCCCTCGCGCTTTCGCGCAGCGTCCAGTCAATCGTCACGCTCTGCCTCACCTTTGTGATCAGTTCGGCGGCGATCACCTTGAGCTTGTCATCGCCCATCGCGTCCTTCGCGCTGTCGCTGGTTGCCAGCGCATCGTAGAAAGCCCACTCGTCCTTGGTCAGCCCCTCGCGGTTGCCCGCCGCCTGCACTTCCTTCGCCAAGCGGATCAGCTCCTCGATCACCTCCATCGTGGAGATCGCGCGGTTGTGGTAGGAGTTCAGCGTTTTCTGCAGCTTCTCGGAAAACAACTGGCTCTGCACCAGGTTGTGCTTGGAGCGCACCTTCAACTCATCCTTGAGAAGCTTCTCCAGCAGTTCCGCCGCCACGTTCCGGTGCTTCAGCCCACGCACTTCCGCAAGGAACCGTTCGTCCAGGATCCCGATATCCGGATTCTTCAGCCCCGCCGCCGTGAAGACATCGATCACCTCCCCGTCCGCCGAGATCGCTTTCGAGACGAGCTGGCGTATCGCCGCATCGATCTGCTCAGGGGACTTGCCCCTCACGCCCGCCTTCTTGCTCAGCGCCGCTTGGATCGCCTGGAAAAAGCTCACGTCATCGCGGATCTCCGCCGCCTCGTCGCTCGCCGCCGATAGCGCGAAGGCCTTGGAAAGCTCCGTCACCACCTGCACGAACCTCCGCTTGCCGTCCTCCTGTTCGAGTATGTGCTCCTGCCCTCCGGGGATCAGCGCCAACCGCTCCGATGGCTTGCCGACCGCCCACTTGCTGCGGTCGAAGCCGTGCATCATGTCGCAGGCAATGTCGTATTTCTCCAACATCACCGCGATGGCCGCCGCCGTGTCGAAGGTCGGGTTGCCCCGCCCGCCGCTTTCCGTGTAGGTCGCCAGCGCCTTCTTGAGCTGATCCGCCAGCCCGAGGTAATCCACGATCAGCCCGCCCGGCTTGTTTTTGAAAACCCGGTTCACCCGCGCGATCGCCTGCATCAGCCCGTGGCCTTGCATCGGCTTGTCCACATACATCGTGTGCAGGCATGGTGCGTCGAATCCCGTCAGCCACATGTCCCGCACGATCACGATCCGGAACGGGTCTTTCGCGTCCTTGAAACGGTTCGCCAGCTCCCTGCGCTTGTCCTTGCTGTGGATGTGCGGCTGCCACTCCGGGCCGTCCTCCGCACTGCCTGTCATCACCACGTTCATCCTGCCGTCCGCCCATTCCGGGCGCACCGCGACAAGGGCGTTGTAGAGATTCACGCAGATCCTCCGGCTCATGCAGACGATCATCGCCTTGCCTTCCATCGCCTCCACCCGCCTCTCGAAATGCTTCACCAGATCCTCCGCCACCACCGCGATCCTCTTCGGATCCCCCACCAGCGCTTCCAGCGCCGCCCACTTCGTTTTCAGCTTCTCCTTCTTCGTCAGCTCCTCGCCCTCCGTGATCTCGTCGAATTCCTCATCGATCCCCGGCAAGGCCGCCGCATTCAGGCTCAGCTTCGAGATGCGGCTCTCGTAGTAGATCGGCACCGTCGCCTTGTCCGCCACCGCCCGCTGGATGTCATACACGGATATGTAATCCCCGAAGACCGCCCGCGTGTTCGCATCCGTCTTCTCGATGGGCGTCCCGGTGAAGCCGATGTAGGACGCATTCGGCAACGCATCCCGCATGTTGCTCGCGAAGCCATACGACATCGCCCCCGTCTTCTCGTTCACCTTCCCGCCGAACCCATATTGGCTGCGGTGCGCCTCATCCGCGATCACCACGATGTTCGCCCGCCCGCTCAGCTCCGGCATGTCCTCGCCCTTCTCCGGCATGAACTTATGTATTGTGGTGAAAACCACCCCGCCGCTCGCCCGGTTCAGAAGTGTCCGCAGGTTGTCGCGGCTATCCGCCTGCAACGGCGTCTGGCCGAGGATGTCCGCGCAGCGTTGGAATTGTCCGAAGAGCTGGTCGTCCAGGTCGTTGCGGTCGGTCAGCACCACTAGGGTCGGGTTCTTCATCGCCGGATGCCTGATCACCCGAGCCGCATAGAAGAGCATGGAGTAGCTCTTGCCGCTGCCCTGCGTGTGCCAGACCACGCCCGCGCGCCGGTCGCCGGGCTTCCCGCCCTTCATCGCTCCCACCCAATACCTTCCATCCGTCTCCCTCAGCCCGCCGCCCTCGTCCTCCGCTTCCATCCCGCTCGCCCGCACCGTCTCCTCCACCGCGGCATTCACCGCGTGGAACTGATGGTAGCCCGCGATGATCTTGTGCAGCGCCCCGTTGTCCGGATCTTCCTCGAAGACGATGAAATGGTGCAACAGATCCAGGAATCTCCGCCGCTCGAACACTCCCCGCATCAGCACCTCCAGCTCCAGCGCGGATTTCGGCGCATCCGCCTCCCCGTCCACCGTCCGCCATACCTTGAACCACTCCCGGTTCGCCGTCAGCGATCCCATCCGCGCCTGCAAGCCGTCGCTCACCACCAGCGCCGCATTGTAATGCAGCAGCGAGGGGATCTGCGCCTTGTAGGTTTCCAGTTGTTTGAAAGCCGCATCGAACCACTCCTCCCCCTCCTCCGGTTTTTTCAGCTCCACCAGCCCTAGCGCCAGCCCGTTCACGAACACTACGATATCCGGCCTGCGGTTGTGCTGCCCCTCGATCACCGTGAACTGGTTCACCGCCAGCCAATCGTTCGCCCCCACCTCCGTGAAATCCACCAGCCGCACATGGTCGCCCGCGATGCTCCCGTCCGCCCGCTGATATTCCACCTCCACCCCGTCCCGCAGCATCCGGTGAAATGCCCGGTTCGTCCCGGTCAGCGAGGGCGAACCCACCCGCAGCACCTTCCGCAACGCATCCTCCCGCGCCTCCCCCGGAACTGAGGGATTCAGCCGTGAAATCGCTTCCCGCAAACGCCCCACCAGAACCACATCTCCGAACGTATCCCGCTCCGCCGCCAACTCACCCGGTGCCATCTGCGGCCCGTGCCCCACCGCATAGCCCAACTCCCCGAACCATTCGAGGGCGGCGTCTTCGACGATGGATTCGTTGAGGGACATGGTTTCTCTTAATTAGGGGCGTTTCACGAACGTCAGGACACGAGTTACGAATCCAGTCAATTCGACCGCATTCACAACTTCGGTTTCCCACGCAGCGTTCGTGTCGTGGTGAAATCGATTCGCATACTCTACGATGTCTCGAAGCTCCTGAATGTCTGACGCATTGAGAATCTGCTGCGCCGTGTTCACTCGCTGGTCGCAAAGCCCACGAAACGGCCCAAGCAATGTACCGGGCCGAAAATGCTCGGGGCATGCAACGCGGAAGAACGCTTCTACGTGCGGGCGCAATGATTGGGCGATTTCACGATCATTGCCTGCACCATTTGTCATGTAATCCCGAAGAGCAGCGTTTCGCCGATCATGCTCGGTGATTGAGTCGTAATCCACATTCCACGAAGCGATTGTCGATCCGTTTCCATCGCGGACCACATGGAGTGCAACTCTAGGATCCGGGGCAGTTCGCGAAGCTGGGGCAGCACCTTCCCAAATACGGCAGAGGAACGGTTTGCTATGTGAGAGGACAATCACTTGAGCAACTTGAGTCGAAAGACGGCGAATTTCCTGAACGGTCGTTAGCGACCGATGCTCGTCGAGGCTCGATACTGGATCATCGATGACTACCGTTTTGGTAGCTAGATTTGGATCAAGTTCGATTGAAGCGAAGAAGAACGCCAAAGCCAATGCGTTGCGGTCTCCAGCGCTCAGCGTGTTCTTAAACGAGTGGTCGCCCGGCTGTGGGCTTCCACCCGCCACCGCCACCGCTGTGTTGTTAATGATGACGTTGTATGTGCACGTCGGGCCTCCGCGCGTATTCACTGCTGTCACAGCGTCGAGGTGGTAGCCTGCGTTGAATCGAGTGAGGTAGCGGTTGATGGCCGCTTGATAGTTCGGAAAAACATTTGCTCGATACTGGTCGAGTGCAGTTTTCGCCTGTTCACGCAGCAACTCGGTCGCGGCTTTTGCCTGTTTCTCCGCCAAGTAGTCCGCGCATGCCACCGATGTCACTGCGCTATGTCGGGCTTGAACTGCTTTGAGGCGCGAGAGTGTAGCGTCGATTGCCGCCGGGTTTGCGTTCGCGGCGCGCTGCTTCACAGCCGCAATCGTTTGGTTCTCCAGGGTTAGTTGTTGGTTGATTGCAGCGATTGCCGCTAGATTGGCTACGTGAAGCTGAACGGATGCACGAACTGCATCAGGAACGGCAACCACATCAAGTGGAGCAGCTCGTTTCTGGGTTAGCAGCTCAGCCAGTTGTTCGCGTGCTGCCAGCCAGTCACGAACAATTGCCGCCGTATCAATTTGGATGGGTGGAAGCTCTGCAAACCGCACCCAAAACTGCCGCCTTTCGCCTAGAACACGGACGGAACGTTCAAGGGATGTAGCGACATTGTCGGCGTGCGTTTGATTCAGACTAGCCGAGGCCCCGGTTATATTCCGCTGCAGCGTTCGATATGCGTCGCTGAAAAATGCGCGGTAGTGGCCAATAACGGGTGATCCACCCAAGTTCTGGGCGCAAAAAACGCATTCGTCAGCAACCTGCTGCGGTCGTTCAGCCTGTCGCCGCATTCCTTCTCCAATCCACTCCTCTGCATTCCGCCCGGACGTTGCGAGGTGTTCTTGGACTCGTGCGGCAGCAGCAGCGTCCAGTTCCGGAACCCCAGCTTGCAGCACGTTCTCGATAGCATGGAGGTCGAACGCTGGAAAGCTAAGCAACTCAAAAGCTGGCGTATTTCGAACGGGATCCTGCTCGCGAGCCGCCGCAAGATTTCGTTCGGCTGCTTCAATCTCCGTCGCGACGTTTGGGTTCGCTTGAAGCGCGCAGAACTGGTCCACGGTGAACGCACCACGCGCGGCAGCTGGAATAGCTGATTCGCGTTGGCGTAAAGCGCGGTTGTGAAGCTCGACCTGCGCTACGAGGTTTTGAAGCAGTTGATTCAGTGCGACTCCTTGCGCACCTAAAATCAGTTCGTGTAAATTTTGGCGGTGGTCTCCCCCTACAACGAGTCCTGAATATACATTTTGGTCGATGAAAACGTCATCGAAGACAACCATGTTCGCGAGGTTCCGATTCCAAGCGCCATTCTGGAACATAGCTGCGGTTGGGCTGCCAGAACATCCAATAATCACATGTGGCGGATGCTGCGCGGCTAGACGCCTGCGCTCCACAATCGGAATTGCGTCACCCGTTGCCAAAGACCGGAGAATCGCGGCGAGCGTCGTCTTACCTCGACCGTTCTCCGCATAGATCAAGGTAAGGCGACCGAGCGTTATGTTTGCTGCCGCATTTACTGAGTCAAAGCGCCCGACGTTTCTGATGAGTTGGAGTTGGTTAATCATGATCGGCTGTGAATATCAGTTTGTGGATTCCTGAACGCTCAACTCCCCGCTCAGCAGTTGCGGCAGCAGCGTGTCGCGCAGGGTGGCTAGGGTGCGGGATTGTTCTTCGAGATTGCGGATTTGTTCGTCGAGTGGACCGGCTTGGCGCTCGTAGGCGGCGACAATCTCGTCCGGCGGAATGACGAAGCGGAGTTTCTCGAAGCTGTCTTTGTTGATTGATCCGAAGACGGTTCCCTCGGCCTCAAACCGGGCGAAGTCGGGATAGAGGTTCGCCATAGAGTGATAGGTGAATGAGGTCGCGCCTGATTTGTGGCGCACGGCGGCGACGCCGCGGCCGATGCAACATTCCTCGCTCGCCATGTTGATGTCGCCGACGGGGGCGCGGACGCTGACCAGCGTGTCACCCGCCTTGGCGTAGCGTGTCGGCGCCGTGCAATAGATTCGGCGTTTCGGAAAGCGGAAACCGAAGTCGGTACGCCCTTGGTAGAAAGGCAGACCATTTCCATCTTCGTTGTAGGTATTGCCGGGAGGCGATTGCCCCATAGTGAGATTGAAGCCTTCAACGACTGTTCCCGCTTTCCAGCCTTTGGGAATGTGTCCGAGCGGTGAGTCTTCCAAGTGCTCGGGGAAGAGAGCGGCGGTGGCGGGGTCGAGGGCGGCGGGGGGGCGGCCGTCGAGTTTGGCGCGGACGGGGTCGAAATCCACGAACCAGCTCTGGAACAGCGCCCGCGCCATCGCCTCCAGCGTCGCGTTCATCCGCCGGTTCAACTCGATCTTGTCGTCCAATGCCCCAAGCACGGCCGCGATGGCTTTTTGCTCGGCGAGGGGTGGGAGCGGCATCTTGAAATGCGGAATCTCAGCACATTTCAGACTCTCAAAGACTGCGCCTACATTGATGAATTTCCCCACTTGCTCCCACCAGTGCGGCCCGCGTACGAGCCAACGTAGGAAGGGAGGGAATAGCTTGGTGCCATCCGCCCGAAGCAAAACCAAGTTCTGACCCAAAGCGCATTCAAGACCTTCCGGGACATGGGCGGTCTCACCGGGATTGCAGCGCCGCGACAAGATCACATCGTGGTGCTTCGGTTTCGCTTTGCGCGTCCAGTCGGCAAAATGTTCGGGGGAAATCCGGCGAGCGTCAGCAAGTGCGATCCTACCCTCCTTGAGTTGGGGAATCGCAACATAAGGATAGCCACTATCAGCAGCGGGAGGTGTCCGATGATCACAATCGATTAACGTCACACCCGCATCACGTAACGATGTGCGTTTCCATTCACCCGACATTCGGCTGCCCTCCCTCCTGTGGTTTCAAGAACACGACATACTCGCCCATGACATCGAGGGCGAGGGTTTGGCCGTTGCGGATGCTCTCGATGTGGCTGTGGGTGAGAGGGAAGACATCGCCGCCCCAGCGGTGGCCGAACGGGGTTTGCGCGCCGTTACTGGCATCGAATGAAGAATCGACCCACTCGATAAAACTGGACCCTGTGGGTGAGCCTGAAGCATTCGCCGGCCATTGGCGTTGAAGCTTCGATTGCCATGGCTTGAGCCCAGTTGATCGCACGGACACAAACCGATCAAGCACTTGGGCGAGTTCGGACAATTCGGGGGAGATCCATGAAATCACTTCGAGGATACGCAGATGCTGGGCATCGAGATCCCTCCAGTGAATGATTCGCTCGTGATGAAAGACGCGGTTGCGCAGGTCGCGGATCTTTTTCCAACGGTGACCGAGCTTGATGAAGTCCTGCTCGCCGATGGGAGCATGAGGAAATGCGCGGCTGGCAAGATAGTGCCCCACGCCCGTCTGGGCATGATCCAGGTTGAAGAAACCCGTCCAGAAGCCGAAGTTCAGTTCCGCGACTATGCGTCCCGGGGTTTCCTGTTTCTGGTTACTCTGAAGTGTGCGTCTGGCTTCCGCCACCTTTCGGCTTTGCCACCCAAGCAATCGGGCATGCGGATGGTCATACCAAGTGTCGGTGCCGCAATGGTCGCTCATGGCCTCGTGAACCACATTCCGGAGGGCTATTTCGGCGAATTGGAGCGCCGGATAGAGTGATTCGCTCAACGCCATGTTAAGGGCGTAACGGGAAAGAGTCAGCGCTTCGTCCGCGCCATCCCGACGGTAGGAGTCGATGCGCTCCGTGTGCAGGATGTCTTCGATTTTCTGGAAAAAGTTCGGATTCATCGGTGCTGGAAAGGACGGAATGGTTTGCAAAATTGCAAATTGCCACGTTGACAGGTCAAGCGAGTTAGGGCAATTTTTCCCTGTTGACCCCGGAACCCCTTCCTCAGTCGCTTGCGGCAGATAGGGACCGGGGTTTCTTTTTGCCCGGATTCAGAGCGCATAGCCGAGTCCTTTCAAATTGGCGCGGATCGCGGCTTCGAGTTTCGTGGACTCGGCGAACTGGGCGTGCAGCTCCGCGACGAGGCGCGGCATCTTTTCCTCGAAGGGGTCGCCGTCGTCCTCGATTTCCTCGGCGCCGACGTAGCGACCGGGCGTGAGGACGTGGCCGTGCGCGTCGATTTCGGCGGTGGTGGCGGATTTGCAGAAGCCGGGGATGTCCGAATAATTGACGATTGATGATTGTTGATTGCTGATTTTTGAATCGCCTCTCCATGCGTGGTAGGTGGAGGTGATTTTCTCCAGATCCTCATCGGTCAGTTCGCGGTGGACGCGGTCGATGAGGGTGCCCATTTTCCGGGCGTCGATGAAGAGGGTTTCCCTGCGGCGGTCGCGGAAGTGGCGTTTGGGATCGGCGTTTTTGCTTTTCGTGAGGAACCAGAGGCAGACGGGGATCTGGGTGCTGTAGAAGAGCTGACCGGGGAGTGCGACCATGCAGTCCACGAGGTCGGCCTCGATGAGGGCCTTGCGGATCTCGCCTTCGCCGGATTGGTTGGAGGACATGCTGCCGTTGGCGAGGACGAAGCCGGCCATGCCGTCCGGGGCGAGGTGGTGGATGAAGTGCTGCACCCAGGCGAAGTTCGCGTTGCCCTTGGGCGGGACGCCGTATTTCCAGCGGACGTCGTCGTCCTTGCGGTGCCAGTCGGAGTCGTTGAAGGGAGGGTTCGCCAGGACGTAATCCGCGCGGAGATCCGGGTGCTGGACGTTGCGGAAGGTGTCCGCATGTTCCTTCCCGATATCCGCCTCGATGCCGCGGATGGCGAGGTTCATGACGGCGAGGCGGCGGGTGGTGGCATTGCTTTCCTGCCCGTAGATGGAGATGTCCCCGAGCTTGCCGCCGTGGCTTTCCACGAACTTTTCCGATTGGACGAACATCCCGCCGGAGCCGCAGGCGGGATCGTAGATGCGCCCCTTGTAGGGGGCGAGCATCTCGACAAGGCAGCGCACCACGCAGGAGGGGGTGTAGAACTGCCCGCCGTTCTTCCCCTCCGCGCTGGCGAAGCGGGTGAGGAAATACTCATACACCCGCCCGAGCAGATCGACGGAGCGGTGCGTCTGCTCCCCCTCGCTGGCGGCCGTGAGCTCGATGGTAGCGATGAGGTCGATCAGCTCGCCGAGCCGGTGCTTGTCCAGCCCGGGGCGGGCGTAGTCCTTCGGCAGCACGCCCTTGAGCCGGATGTTGTCCCGCTCCAGCGCGACCATGGCATCGTCCACGGTCTTGCCGATGGAGGGTTCCTTCGCCTTCGCCTGGAGGTGGGACCAGCGGGCATCGGAAGGCACCCAGAAAACATTCTCCGCCTTGTATTCATCCGGATCCTCGGGATCCGCCCCCTCGTAATCCCCCTCCCCGGCCAAAAGCTTCGCCCGGTGCTCCTCGAAGGTATCGGAGATGTATTTCAGGAAGATCAGGCCGAGGACGACATGCTTGTATTCCGCCGCATCCATGTTGTTCCGCAGCTTGTCAGCCGCCAGCCAGAGCTTCGCCTCGAAGCCGAGGTTGGCGCTGGAGTTCTTGGCGGTGCTGGAGGCTTTCTTACGGGCTGGCATTTGTTATCGCAGTTCTAACGATTTCCCGGTTGGCGGGAAGGGCAAAGTGCACGCAAGGACGGGCAAGCGGAGTGCAAAATTGTAATAAGCTTAACATCCCGAAACGATTCCAGAGGCATTTGGCGGCGCGGGAGGATTGATTTTCCCGGGTTTGCGGGCGGTCATGTATTTGGGAGCATCTGTGTTTGGAGTCAGGTGTGTTTGGGGTCAGCTGCTTCATCGCAACATCCACCTTCGTGTAAGGTTCGCCTTCTGCGCTTGAAACACTGGCAGATAATTTTGGAGCTCGCGGAGAGGAGCCGAGGGGGCTCAACGGGTCAGGGATTCGATGCGTTGAGTGTGGCCTCTGTCATCGGTTTCCCTTCGCTGTTGCGGAGGGTCTTGCAGCGAGGCAATGCACCCATTTGAGGCATTCAGAATCTTTCCTCTTGCGAGAACTAGACGACTGGTCTAATCACTCTGCCGTGAGCACGCCACACACCAAGGAAAGGATCCTCGACGCCGCCGAAGAGATCATGTGGAAACGGAGTTTCCACTCGGTGGGACTCAACGAGATCCTGAGCGCGGTCGGTGTCCCTAAAGGTTCCTTTTACCATTGGTTCGAGTCGAAGGAACACTTCGGCGTGGAGCTGCTGAAGCATTACATCGCGGCGGCGACGGATGAAAACAACCACGCGCTGTTCTCCGACGAGCATGAGAAGCACCCGATGAAACGGCTCATCGCGTTCCTGGAGACATCCATCGTGAAATTCGAGGAAAGCGGCAAGCGCTGCCCCTGCCTTGTGCTCAAGCTTGCCTCCGAGGTGACGGATCTGAGCGAGCCGATGCGCGAGGTTCTCGCGGCGGGCATGAAGACTTGGCTCGGGCTGCTGGCGGGCGTCTTCGATGAGGCGAAAGTCCACGGCCATATCCGCAAGGACGTGGACTCCGCCGCCGAGGCGGAACTTTTCCGCGATCTATGGGCCGGCGCGATCCAGCGCTCCACGATCTGCAAATCCACCGCGCCGATGCACCAGGCGCTGGGTTTTCTCTCCGCTCGCATCGCCTCGTACTCCCGGAAAGCATCCACGAAAACGCAGCGTGCCTAACCATCTTCCGTTTTGAAATCCGCACCCTTCACCATCGCCGCATTCGGCCTGATGCTGGCCTCCTGCCAACCCGTCGGCCCGAATCATACCACGCCCGCCAGCGAAGGCGCGGATGCTTTCAAGAACTCATCCGCCGCCTTCTCCGCACGCATGGACAAGCGCTGGTGGCGGACTTTCGGCGACGCGAAACTCAACTCCCTGATGTCCGATCTGGAGAGCGGAAACTTCGACCTCCGCGCCGCCGAAGCACGCCGCAACCAGGCCTATGCCTCGCTCGGCATCGACCGTTCGCGGCTCGCCCCGGAGGTGCTTAGCGATGCCTCGGCGACACGCAACCGCGGCTCCGAATCGGATCGCGGCGGCGGCGCGGGCGGGATGGAAACCTACTACTCGCAGTATCGCGTCGGCATGTCGCTTTCCTACGAACTCGATCTCTGGGGTCGCGTGCGGCGGCTTGTAGAGGCGGGACAGGCGAACACGGAAGCGGCCGAGGCTTCCGTCGATCAGGTGAAACTTTCCCTTCAGGCGCAGCTCGCGCGGAGCTACTTCGCGCTGCGTTTCCTCGACAGCGAGGCGGCGGTGCTGGAGCAGGAACTCGGCACGCGCCAGGAAACCCTCGACCTCGCGAACAACCGCTTCGTGGCCGGCAAGACCAACGAACTGGATGTGGCGCGCGCGAAATCGGAACTCGCCGTGACACGGGCGCAGCTTGTCGGCCTGCAAGCGCCGAGGGCGGCGCTGGAAAACGCGATCGCCGTGCTCGCGGGGAAAAACGCGTCGAATTTCTCGATCAGCCCGGCGGCGATCACGGGTAACCCGCCGAACGTTCCGGCGGGATCGCCCGCGCAGTTGTTAGGGCGGCGTCCCGATGTCTTCGCGGCGGAGCGGAAGCTCGCGCAGAGCTCGGCGGAGATCGGTGTGGCGAAATCGAATTTCTATCCCCGCGTTTCGCTGATCGGCACAGGCGGGTTATCGTCGATCAAGTCCTCGGATTTCCTGAAATGGTCGAGCACCGAGTTCGCCATCGGCCCGGAAGTCGATCTTCCGCTGTTCCAGGGCTTGCGGAGAAAGGCGGATTACAGGCTCGCGGTGGCGAAGCACGAGGAGGCGCTCGCCGATTACCAGCAGACCGTTCTCGCCGCCTTTGCGGATGTCGAGAACGCGCTCGCCGCCCGCCGCGCCGCGAACAACGAGATCGCCGCGCTGAATGACAGCGTCGAGGCCGCGCGGAAATCCTACGACCTCTCCAACGTCCGCTACAAGGAAGGCGTTTCCAGCTATCTTGACGTCGTGGACAGCCAGCGCGAACAGCTCAACGCCCGCCGCGGCGAGGTGCAAGCGCGAGGCCGCGCTTTTGAGGCCACCGTGATGCTGATGCAGGCTCTCGGCGGCGGATTCCGTTAGATGTTAGAAGCTATGAAATACCTATTTCCCATCGCGCTCCTCGCGCTCACGCAGTGCAAGTCCGACAAGCAGGCGGCGGGCGGCCCGCCTCCGGCCATGCCCGTGCAGGTCGCCAAGCCCGTTTTGAAAACCATCGCCCTCACCGAGATCTACACCGGGCGTTTCACACCGGTCGAGGAGGTGGACTTGCAGGCTCGCGTCAGCGGCTACCTGGAGTCCGTGCATTTCACCGAGGGTCAGAAAGTGAAGAAAGGCGACCTGATGTTCCGCATCGACCCCCGCGTATTCGACGCGGCCTTGGCGCGCGCCGAGGCGGTGCAGAAACAGGCGGTGGCTAGGCTGGCGCTGGCCGAGAGCAATTTCAAAACCGCCGACAACCTCGTGAAACAGAATGCCGTTTCGCGCGAGGAGTTCAACACCCGCCAGAGCGAACTGGCTCAAGCCGAGGCGGATCTGCTCGCAGCCGAGGCGAACCTGCGGGTCGCGAAACTCGACCGCGAGTTCGCGGATGTCCACGCGCCCATTTCCGGCATCGCCGGGAGCTTCAACGTCACCCCCGGCAACTTCATCAGCGGCGGCGGCGCGGGCGGCACCCTGCTCACCACCATCGTCCCCCACCATCCGATACACTGCGACTTCGAGGTCGATGAGCGCCGCGTGCTCCAGTTCGCGCGGCTGTTTTCCGACGGCAAATCCGGCGGACGCGAGGGCAAGCAATCCGAGGTCGAGATCGCCGTCTCCGACCGGGACGAGTTCGCCTTCAAGGGTCGCATCGACTTCGCGGAAAACCAGCTCGACACCGGCACCGCGACACTTCGGATCCGCGCGAAGGTGGAGAACGAGGACGAGTTCCTCACGCCGGGTCTCTTCGCCCGCGTGCGGGTGCCCGTCGGCGAACCCACGGAGCGCATGCTCGTCCGCGACGAGGCGCTCGGCTTCGACCAGGACAAGCGCTTCGCATGGGTCGTGAAAGAGGGCGGCGCGCTGGATCGGCGCTTCGTCGAGACCGGAGACCTCGCCGACGGCATGCGCGTCGTCACCGGCGGCATCACGCCTGATGAAACGATCGCCGTTTCCGGAATCCAGCTCCTCCAACCGGGTGCGGTGGTCGCGCCAACGACCGTGCCGATGATCGCCGCGGAATAACCGACCATGAAAAATTTCTCCTTCTTCTTCATCGACCGTCCGCGCTTTGCGACGGTGATCTCGCTGCTGATTGTTTTCATCGGCGCGATCTCCTATTTCAGCCTGCCGGTCGCGCAGTTTCCCGAGGTCGCGCCGCCGACGGTGGTGGTGACGACGGCGTATCCGGGAGCCACGCCGGACACCATCGCGAAGACCCTCGCCGCGCCCATCGAGCAGGAGGTGAACGGCGTGGAGGACATGCTTTACATGGCCTCGCAGAGCACGTCGGACGGAGCCTACCAGCTCACCATCACCTTCAAGCTGGGCACCGACTTGGACAAGGCGCAGGTGCTCGTTCAGAACCGCGTGGCCATCGCCCAGCCGAGGCTGCCGGAGGAGGTGCGGCGCATCGGCGTGACCGTGCAGAAATCCTCGCCCGACCTTTTGCTCGTCGTCCAGATGTTCTCGAAGGACGGCACGTTCGATCTCGGCTACATTTCAAATTACGCCCTGCTTCAGGTGCGGGAAAGGCTGCGCCGCATCGATGGCGTGGGCGATATCCGGCTGTTCGGTGCGCGCGAATACTCCATGCGGGTGTGGATGGATCCCGAGCGGATGTCTTTCTACGGGCTTTCGGCGGGCGAGGTCGTCGATGCGCTGCGGGCGCAGAACGTGCAGATCGCGGCGGGCACGATCGGCCAGCAGCCGATGGAAAAGGAGATCCCTTTCCAGGTCAACGTGACCGCGCAAGGCAGGCTCAGCGAGAAAGCGGAGTTCGAGCGGGTGGTGGTGAAAACCGGCGAGGACGGGCGGCTCGTGCGCTTGGCGGATGTCGCCCGCGTGGAGCTGGGTGCGCTCGATTACAACGTCAACGCCTACCTCAACGACACGAAAACGCTCGCGCTGCCGGTTTTCCAAAGACCCGGATCGAACGCATTGGAGACCTCCGCAGCGATCCGCGAGGCGATGGACGAGATGGCCAAGGATTTCCCGAAAGGACTGGAATACGCCATCGTTTACGATCCCACGCAGTTCATCGACAAATCCGTCGAAGCGGTGATCACCACGATCTTCGAGGCCATCATCCTGGTGGTGCTCGTCATGCTGCTTTTCCTCCAATCCTGGCGGGCGGCGCTGATCCCCATTCTGGCGATCCCTGTTTCGCTGATCGGCACCTTCGCGGTGATGCAGGGTTTCGGTTTCTCGATCAACAACCTCACCCTCTTCGGCCTCGTGCTGGCCATCGGCATCGTCGTGGATGATGCGATCGTGGTGGTGGAAAACATCGAGCGGAACCTGGAGCACGGGCTGGCACCGCGTGAGGCCACGCGGAAATCGATGGAGGAGGTCAGCGGAGCAATCATCGCGACCTCGCTGGTGCTGTGCGCCGTGTTCGTGCCGACGGCTTTCCTGTCCGGCGTCACCGGCCAGTTCTACCGGCAGTTCGCGCTGACCATCGCCACGTCCACGATCATCTCCACGCTGGTTTCCCTCACTCTCTCCCCTGCCCTCGGCGTGCTGCTGCTACGCTCCGGAAACCAGAAACGCGACCTGTTAGGACGCGGGATCGATTTTCTGTTCGGCTGGCTGTTCCGCCTCTTCAACCGCGCCTTCGACGCGACGAACCGCGCCTACACGGCCATCGTCCGCCGCAGCCTGAGGATGGGCGCGCTGATGCTGCTGATTTACGGCGGGCTGATCGCGCTCGCGGGCTTCGGTTTCAAACTGGTGCCGGGCGGATTCATCCCGCCGCAGGATCAGGGCTACGCCATCGTCGCCGCGCAGCTCCCGACCGGCACTTCGCTCGACCGCACGGACAAGACGATGAAGGAACTGCTCAAGCTCGTGTCCGCCGTCGAAGGGGTGGAGGGCGTGGTCGGCTTCTCGGGCTTCAACGGCGCGACGTTTTCCAACGCGACGAACTCGCTCGTGATTTTCCCCGTGTTCAAACCGTTCGATGAACGCGAAAGCGGCGATGTGATCTATCAGCGCATCACCGAGGCCATCGCCGGCGTGGATGCCTTCAGCATCGTGATCCCGCCGCCACCCGTGCGCGGACTGGGCAACGGCGGCGGTTTCAAAATGCAGGTGCAGGATCGCGCGGGACTCGGATACGCGGCGCTGGAGCAGGCGACGTGGGGTCTCGCGTTCGCCGCCATGCAGCAGCCGGAGGTCTCCGTGGCGTTCACGCCCTTCACCTCATCCGGCCCGCAGCTTTACGCCGACATCGACCGGGAAAAGGCGCTCATGCTCGGAGTGCCGCTTGAAAATCTTTTCCGCACCCTGGAGGTCTATCTGGGTTCCTCCTTCGTCAACGAACTCAACCTCTACGGCCGCACCTACCGCGTGACCGCGCAGGCGGATGCGCCGTTCCGCGACGACTTCGGCGACATCTCGAAACTCAAGACGCGGAACAGCGCCGGGGAGATGGTGCCACTGGGATCGTTGGTTCAGCTCCGCCAGACCACCGGCCCGGATCGCGTGGTGCGGCACAACCTTTACACCTCCGCCGAGCTGATCGGAGCGACACCGCCGGGTGTGAGCACCGGCCAGGGCATCGCGAGGATGGAAGAACTCGCCGCGAAAGTCCTGCCGCCGGGCATCAGCTACGAGTGGACGGAAATCGCGTATCTGGAAACGACCGACTCCGGCTCTGCGGCGATCATTTTCCTGCTCGCCATCCTTTTCGTGTTCCTCCTGCTCACCGCCCAATACGAAAGCTGGGGTCTGCCGCTCGCCGTGGTGCTCACCGTCCCGCTCTGCCTCGCCGGGGCGATCTGGGGCATCTACCTGCGCGGCATGGACAACAACATCCTCACGCAGATCGGACTCGTCGTGCTCGTCGCGCTCGCCAGCAAGAACGCGATCCTCATCGTCGAGTTCGCGAAGCAGCTTGAGGAGCAGGGCAAAGACCGCTTCGAAGCCGCCGCCGAAGCCGCGAAGCTGCGCCTGCGCCCCATCGTCATGACCTCGCTGGCCTTCATCCTCGGCGTGATCCCGCTCGTCATCGCCACCGGCCCCGGCGCGGAGATGCGCCAGGCGCTCGGCACGGTGGTCTTCTTCGGCATGATCGCCGTCACCCTCTTCGGCGTGCTCTTCGCGCCGTTCTTCTACGTCCTCGTGCGGCGTGGTTCGGAAATCAGTAAGTGATCTTCACCGGAGTGCCTACTTTCACCATGTCGAAAAGCGTGGGCACGAATTCCCTCGGCATGCGGATGCAGCCGTGGGAGGCGGGTTCGCCGGGCCGCGGGATGTTTCCAACGTGCATGCCGACGCCATAACTTGTGAGGCGCATCCAATACGGCATGGGAGCCGGCTTGTAAACCTCACCCGGCTGCAAGTGGTCGCCGGGCGAAGCGTCGTCATCCGTCACCTCGCCGAACTCGTTCTCGATCCAGCCGTAGCGGTTCGAGTATTTGTCCACGATTTTCTCCGTGATGGTGTAATTGCCCGGCTTCGTCGAGCGGCCTTCGATGCCTGTCGCCACGAAGCACCAGCCGATCTCTCGACCGCCGCGCTTGATCGTAGCGACCTGTTCGCTGAGATCGATGGAAACGGAAACAACGCCGGGACCACCGTCATCATACCACTGGTACATGATCCGCTCCGCCTTGACCGGTTCCTTCGGCGGCACGGCGCAGGAAGAAATGGCGAGGACGCAGAGCGCAGTTAGCAGGGAGGAGGCTAATCTTTGAATCACGGCAAAGTGTTTCCGACGGGATGTAGCGTTTTGTAAAGTAGTTTTCGCACACGATCATAGGAGAAAAGAGGAACTTTGGGGAAAAATGTTTCGCTTTTCTGCAGCACCGCTGAAACATCCTGCTAGCACATCCTGTTTCATGACCATGTTTCCATCCAAGCTCGTCCTTTCGCTTTCACTACCGCTCGTTCTGACCGCCTATGCGAAGGCGCAGGACGGCGAACAACTTTACGGGTTATATTGCGCGGCCTGCCACGCACCCGACGGCAAAGGTGCAACGGGCGGAGCCTTCCCTCCTCTGGCTGGCAGCGAATGGGTGCATGGAAATCCCAAGCGATCCATAGCCATTGTCCTCAAAGGCCTGCACGGACCCATCCAGGTAGGAGGGAAATCCTACAACCTTGAAATGCCTCCTCAGGGCGAAGCACTCGGCGATGACCAGATCGTGGCGATCCTTAACTTCGTCCACACCGCTTGGGGCAACAAAGGACAGCGGCTGAATCGCGATCTCGTGAAAGGGGTCCGCTCGGAGTTCGCATCCCGCACCGAACCTTGGACCGCTCCCGAGTTGATGAAGCTTTTCCCGCTGGAAAAACCGCCCACTGCCTTACTGAACCTTACCTCTCGCGTCTACAAAGGTGAATGGACGCAAACTCCGGACTTCAACAAAATCCAGTCTGAAAACGTAGAGGAGGAACACAGCGGAATTCTCGATACCGCGCTAGCCTCCATGAAGGAAAATTTCGGCATCGTCTGGGAAGGGGATTTCATGGCACCAGCGGAGGGTGAGTATGATTTCATACTCGATGCCGATGATGGCGCGAAACTTATATTCAATGATAGGCCGGTAGCCGAGGTAAAAGGCCTGGGTCCCTTGGGTGACAACAAACGCATTTCGAAGGGGAAAGCCAAACTCAAAGCCGGCTTGAATCCCGTACGCATCGAATATTTCCAAGGCGGAGGAAATCAGGGAATCACGCTGGGTTGGAAAGCAAAAGGAGCGAAGCAGTGGCAGTGGGTCTCCAAGTCCACACCGCAAGCCACAGCCGAAACACCTCCCATCCCTCTTATCCCTGAGGGTGGAAAGACCGCAATCTACCGTAACTTTATCGAGGGTAGCTCCGCGCGCGGCATCGGTTTCGGTTTTCCCGGCGCGGTCAATATGGTCTATTCCGCCGACAACCTTGCACCCGAGCTCGTATGGGCAGGCGACTTCATCGACGCCGGCCGCCACTGGACAAACCGCGGGCAGGGATACCAGCCGCCAATGTCGGATGAAGTCACCAAGCTCACCAATCAAAGGTTCCTTCCACCGTCCGCCCGCTTCAAAGGCTACAGCCTCGATCCGAAAGGCAACCCCACCTTCCACGTCAAGATCGACGGACAACTCCTCAGCGACGCCTTCGCTCCCGGCCCCGATGGCACGCTGGTTCGCACCCTCAAGCTAACCGGCGGCACATCCGTGCTGGAAATCCCCCTTGGCGACAACCCCTCGGTCACACCCGAAAAATCAGTGAGCCTAGCCCCCGGCAAGCCCGTCACCGTCACCTACAAGCTGAACTGACCAGCCAATACTCAATCTCCAATCTCCAATCTCCAATTTTCAATTTTCCATGCGCCCTCTCCTTTTCCTCGCCGCCCTTTGCACCGCCGCCCTGGCACAGCAGAAACAATCCGATTTCTACACCATCGAACCCATTCCGCTGCCTCCTGGCGAGATCATGGAAATCGGCTCCATCGCCCTCATGCCGGATGACAAGGTCGCCGTCACCACCCGCCGTGGCGATCTCTGGATCTGCGAGGGTGCTTACGGCACGGATCTCTCTCAGGTGAAATGGACGCGCTTCGCCCAAGGACTCCACGAGCCGCTCGGCATGTATTGGAAGGACGGATCTCTCTACCTTACCCAACGTCCCGAGTTTTCCCGCCTCCAGGACACCGATGGCGACGGCTCCGCGGATGTGTTCGAGACCATCAACTCCGACTGGGGCATCAACGGCGACTACCACGAATACGCCTTCGGCACCTCCCCCGACAAGAACGGCGATGTCTGGATCACTCTCTGCCTCACCGGCTCCGGCGGCGCGGCCTCCGACTGGCGCGGCTGGACGATGCGCATCACCCCGGACGGGAAAATGATCCCCACCTGCTCCGGCATCCGCTCCCCCGGCGGTATCGGATTCAACGCCGAGGGCGACACCTTCTACACCGACAACCAAGGCCTCTGGAACGGCTCTTCCTCCCTGAAATGGCTCAAGCCCGGCTCCTTCCAAGGCAACCCCACCGGCAACAAATACCACCAGCTCGCCAACCTCCCCGCCCCTCCCGAACCCGCCAGCGGCTCCCGCGTCCTCGCCGAG
Organism: Verrucomicrobiota bacterium; assembly: GCA_046051965.1. GTDB lineage: Bacteria > Verrucomicrobiota > Verrucomicrobiia > Verrucomicrobiales > Akkermansiaceae > Luteolibacter. Next base: position 195,353 of record JBJONG010000001.1, on the reverse strand, counting down.
CGCCTGAAATTCCCCGACTACATCCCGCCCGCCGTCGTCCTGCCCCACGGCAAGGTCGGCCAGTCGCCCACCGCCATCGTCCCCGACCTCGGCGGCGGAAAATTCGGCCCTTGGGCGGGACAGCTTTACATCGGTGAGCAGACCCATTCCCAGGTGCAGCGTGTGTGCCTCGAAAAGGTCAACGGCATCTACCAGGGCGCGGTCTTCCATTTCCTTGAAGGCTTCCAGTGCGGCATCATCCCCGCCAAGCTCGATGAGCGCGGCATGCTCTTCGTCGGCGGCTCGAACCGCGGCTGGGCCTCCCGTGGCAACCAGCCCTTCAACTTCGACCGCGTGAAATGGAACGGCAAAACGCCTTTCGAGATCCACACCATGAGCGCCCAGCCCGACGGATTCACCCTCACTTTCACCGAGCCGGTTGACCCTGCCTCCGCCGCCAATCCCGCCTCCTACTCGATGGAAGCATGGACCTACATCCTCCAATCCGGCTACGGCTCACCCGAAGTCGATCAGGCGACCCCGGTCGTGAAATCCGCCACCGTCGCGGCCGATGGCAAATCCGTCCGCCTCGCCATCGAAGGTCTCGTCCGCGGCCACGTCCACCATCTCAAGGCACCCGGAGTGAAATCCGCTTCCGGCCTTACCCTCTGGCATCCCGAGGCGTTCTACACGCTCAACGAGATCCCCAAGTGATCATTGGCATCCCAAGGAGCGCGGGTTTTAGGCTCGCCCCGGGTCCATGTCTTTCCCTCCGCCCCCGATCCTGCGGGGCGTGATAAAGGCTCGCGTTCCCATTGTTTTCGCCATTAGCCGCAAAATCCACGATTTTGCCCTTTCCGCGCCGCCGCAAGTTCGCTGTATTCGCCCTGTCGCAACGGAACAACCGCCACCCGCCCTCTTTCCCCATGCTCCTCCTTCTCGTCGCACTGCCCATTCTTGCTTTCATCGCAATCCTCCTCGGCGCTCCCGCCCGCCTAACGGCCATTGCCGCCTCGGCATTGAATCTCATCCTCGGCCTCGGCTCCGTGTTCTGCTGGAAGGAGAAGGTATGGAATTTCTCATGGCAGGTTCTTGAGAAGCCCGCCCTTCACCTGGGCTTCGGTTACCTTGATGGCATGAGCGTGGTGATGGTCGTTCTTTCGGTGATCGTCACGCTCGCTGCCGTGCTTTCCGGGAAAGCACCCGAAGACCGCGAGAAACTTTACTATGGATCTTCCCTGCTGATCTCCGCAGGAGCCATCGGCGCCTTTGCCTCGACGGATTTGTTCTTCTTCTACGCCTTCCATGAAATGGCGTTGATCCCCACCTTCCTCATGATCGGCATCCTCGGCCGCGGCGACCGCCGCGGCATCGCTTGGAAAATCACCATCTACCTCGGCCTCGGCTCCTTGGTCTTGTTGGCCGGACTGGTTTGGCTCGCCTCGCTGGCGGGCACCTTCGACATGCGCGAGATCAAAAACATCGCGGGCACCATCGATCCCGCCGCGCAAAAAGGTATCGCCGCCCTTCTCATCGTCGGCTTCGGCACGCTCATCTCGCTGTTCCCCTTCCATTCCTGGGCAGCACCCGCTTACGCCAGCGCCCCCGCACCCACCGCGATGCTCCACGCCGGAGTCCTGAAAAAATTCGGCCTTTACGGTTTGCTTCGCGTCGCCGTTCCGCTCGTGCCGGAAGGCCTTCAGGCATGGCTCACACCGCTGCTTGTGCTATTGTTAGGAAACATCCTCTGGGTCGGCTTCGTGACGATTTCCCAGAAGCGCCTCGACACCCTGCTCGGCAACTCTTCGGTGATGCACATGGGCTACATCTTCCTGGCCATCGCCGCGCTGATCGCCGTCCCGGATAACACTCTCGCACTCCCCGCCGCCGTCGTCCTGATGTTCGCGCACGGCGTATCCATCGCCCTGCTCTTCGGCCTCGCCGACCGCATCGAGCGCAGCACCGGTTCGCTGGATCTTTCCGACATGGGCGGCCTTGCCAAATCCGCGCCCGGCATGGCCTTCCTGTTCGGCATCGCCGCCATGGCCTCCATCGGCCTCCCCGGCCTCGCGAACTTCTCCGGCGAAGTCCTCGTCTTTCTCTCCGCTTTCCAAAACTACGTCCCCGCCAACGGCCTCGGCCCCGTGCAGATCGCCTGCATCCTCGCGATCTGGGGCGTGGTGATCTCCGCCGTCTACATGCTCCGCGCCTACCGCAACATCTTCCAGGGTCCCGCCGTGAAATCCACCGAGAAAGCCGCCGACCTCACCCTCGCCGACCACGTCCCCGCCGTCCTCCTCACCGTCGCCCTCCTAGCCGTCGGCCTCTATCCCAACCTCCTCCTGAACCTCCTCAAATAAGGCATTCATTGGAGTTTAGAGTTTAAAATATAAAGTTTCATACAATGCCCGCCTACTACCTGGAAGCCCTCACCGTCACGCTCGGCCTAGTCATCCTGCTGGCCGAAGCCTTCGTGCCCTCGAAGCAAAAATCATGGGTCGGCATCGCCGGAGCCATCGGCCTTGCCCTCATCCTCATCGCCACGTTTTTCGCCTACGGCCCCCTCAAGGGAGGCGTCGAAATCGACGGACATGAGATGGCGCTCCAATCCTCAAAAGGATGGGCGGGCTGGCCTCTGTGGAACTTCTACCAGTTCGATTCCCTCGCCCGTTTCTACAAAATCTTCGCCCTCCTGGCCACGATACTCGTTCTGCTGATGGCCATCGACTACCGGAAAATCCTCTCCAAATATACCGCAGATCCGGATTCGGAAAACGGCACCGGCGAGTTTTACTGCCTGCCCGTTTTCGCCTGTGCCGGAATGATGTGGATGGCCTCCGCGAAGGATCTCGCAGGAGCCTTCGTGGCACTGGAACTGGTCACCATCACCTTCTACATCCTCGTCGCCTTCATGCGCCGCAATACTGCCTCCCTTGAAGCAGGTGCGAAATATCTCATCCTCGGAGCACTGAGCACCGGCTTCCTCGTCTATGGCATCGCTTGGGTCTATGGAGCCACCGGCACCATGCGTCTCGATCTTCTTCCAGCCGCCATCTCCCATCTCCAATCTCCCATCCCACTTCTCTTCGGCATAGCACTCGTCCTCGTCGCACTCGGCTTCAAGGTAGGTGCGTTCCCGATGCAGATGTGGATTCCCGATGTCTATCAAGGAGCACCCACACCGACCACCGCGTTCCTTTCCGTAGGTTCCAAGGCCGCCGGTTTCATCCTCCTGATCCGCTTCCTAACACCTTTCCTCGCCGAGGCATCCCCCGTCCGCACGCAGGTGCTGACCATCCTGCTCATCCTTGCCGGAGCCACTCTCCTTTACGGAAACCTCGCCGCAATCCCACAAACCAACCTCAAGCGCCTGCTCGCCTATTCTTCCATCGCCCATGCCGGATTCCTCATCCTCGCACTCGCCGCATGGGCGCCGGGCACCGCCACCTCCATCTCCTCGGTGGACGCCGTTTCCTTCTACCTCGCCACCTATCTCATCATGACCATGGGCGTGTTCTTCGTCCTCGCTCAAGTCCGCATCCACCGCGATGGCGAGGCCATCACCGACTTCAACGGGCTTGGAAAAAGCAACCCTCTCCTCGCGCTGTCTTTGACCGTTCTTCTCGCCGCCCTGGCCGGAGTGCCTCTCACCGCCGGATTCATCGGGAAATTCTTCGTCTTCCAACTCGCCGCCGGCGCACACCTTTGGGCGGGCTTGACCATCGCGGTCATCGCCGCCGCCGCAGGTTTCTATTATTACTTCAAGACCATTCGGGCCATGTGGTGGATCGAATCAGGCGACTCTTCCACCATCCCGCTCCCCGCGATTTCCAAAATCTCCATCGCCGCACTCACCGCGCTCACCCTCGTTTTCGGAGTCTATCCCGACCCCATCCTCGCCCTGCTGAAGTAAGCCCGCGGAAGAAACCTTTCCTTTCCTCACATCCCATCCCGCGCTACATATCCGGTAGCACACGGGAGAATGATCCAGATTAAAAAACGCAGCGCGACTCTTTGTCTCGCACTCTTCCAAACGGCATTACCGCTTGATGCCGAGCCATTTCGCCTACTCGCCATCGGTGACTCTCTCACCGAGGAATACAGATTCGAGGCACCTTTCTCAGCTCCTGACAGCGATCCCTTGGTCGCAAATGCCAAGAACTGGGTGGAGCTTCTCCATGACCACCGTCCTCTGCATTTTTCGATGGGTGGCTATCAATCTTCTCTCGGCTCTTATTTAGACTACCGCAACGCGGGCTACGAATACAACTACGGCGTCCCCAGCCTCAAAGCGGAACGCTGGGATGAAATTTTAAACGACATTTCGTTCAAGATTCTCGACATCAACACCCGCTTTGAACTCAAAGGCGACCTCTCCTCGGTAGATGCCGTCCTCATTTTCCTCGGAGGAAACGACCTCAGCCTCACCAACAGCGACGCGCAGCACGATCTGATCCGGCAGTCCATCGTGCGTATCCACGGTTGGGTTCGTGCGAACGCCCCCGCAGGCATGCCCATCATCGTTGCCACCGTGCCGGACATCGGCGCGACCCCGTATGAAAAAATTTCCGATCCGATCCAAGCCGCCGCCGCGCGGCAACGGGTTGCCACACTCAACGCCAACATCATCGCGATGGACGCCCTTCCGGACACGCACATCGTCCGCATCGACACCTTTACCGACCGTATCTATGACCAAGATCCGTTCCACATCAACGGCACCGTCTTCATCTACCCGCCAGCTCCTGAAAATCCGCCCCTGAATCTCTTCTGCAAAGATGGATTCCACCCCGCCACCGCCGCCCACGCTCTCATCGCCAACGAGATACTCAGGGTAATTAACAGTTTCGCCGCCCACCCCATCCCCCAATTCACAAACCGGGAAATCCTGGCGGACATCCTCGCACAAAACCCGGATCAACCTCTCATCGACTACCTCGGCGGCGCGGGCGACGATGGCGACGACCTGCCCGGCCTTATCGAGTTCCTGCTCGGCACCGATCCTGCCCGGACCGACTCCGGCTTCACCTTCTCCGCCACCGGCACCGCCACCTACACCCCCTCCGCCACCGCGCTGCGATACGCCGACCTTTCCATCCTCCAATCCGCCACCCTCAGGAACGACTGGATGCCCGTTCCCACGGATAAAATCCAAACTCTCCCCAACGGCACCGTGAACATCATTCCCTCCGCCCCAAAACTCTTCTACAAATTCGCCGCCACCCCGAAGCCCTAGTCTCCCTCTCCCTTAAGATTTAGAGGTTAAAGTTTAATATTTCCCACCATGCACTCGGAACTCCTAGCCCTCCTCCAGCAGCGACTCGACGTCATCGCCGACCACCCTTTCCGCGATCGCGATCCCGCCGCCCACCTCACCGCCCTGAAAGAGGTTTCCGAGGCCATCCAGTCTTACACGGCAGCCCACCATCGCGAGTTCGACGCCAAGCTCCGCCACTACCTCGCCCAATCCTCATACCAAAAAGCCCTCGATCACCTGACCCAGCCCGCCTGAAGCGCGAAGCTCTCTTCCTTGGGTTTTAAAGCTTAGAGTTTAAAGTTTTGCTCCAACATCTCCGCCTCCAGAACTTCCGCTGCTTTGCCTCCCTTGAACTCGATGCACCAGAGGAGGGTCTCATCCTTATCGGTGACAACGCCCGTGGCAAAACCTCCATCCTTGAGGCGATCTGCGTGCTCATCCGCCTGCAATCGCCGCGCTGCTCCGGTTTCCACACCCTCACCAAACTCTCCACCCCCGGCTTTGGTATCGCTGCGGACCCGTGGGGGCAGGAGCGGAAAATCAAGAACACTCCCGGCGGCCTGCGCCTCTTTGCGGATGGCGAGCCGCGCGCCTCCCGCACCGCTTATCTCGCGGATGGGGGGCTCATCGTCTGGATGGGAAACGAGGATCTCTCCCTCATCCGCGGCCCCGGCGAGGCGCGGCGGCACTTTCTCGATTTCCTCGGCGGACAACTCGACCCCGCTTACCGCACCGCCTACACCCGCTACAAGCGCGCCCTCCGCGCCAAGAACCTCCTCCTCAAGGAACCCAAACTCCGCCTCCCCGAGCTCATCGCCTACGAGGACATCCTCATCGAGCACGGCACCTATCTCACCGAAAGCCGCGCCCGCCTCATCATGGATCTCAGCCCTCTCGTCGCTGCCGCGCAAAAGGACATTTCCGGAAAAGACGAAGCCCTCACCCTGACCTACCTCCCCGCCTCCGGCCCGTGCATGAAGGATTCCATCCTCCAAGCCCGCCAGCGCGAGACCGCCACCCGCCAAGCCGTCGTCGGCCCCCACAGGGATGACGTCTCCATCCGCCTCCACGGCATGACCGCCTCCGACTACGCCAGCGAAGGCCAGCAGCGCACCATCGCCCTCGCCCTCAAGCTCGCCCAAGGCGATCTCCTCCACACCCGCCGCGGGAAAACCCCCATCTATTTACTGGACGACATCTTCGGCGAGCTCGATCCCGCCCGCCGCAACGCCCTCCTCCGCCACCTCCCCCCTCACGCCCAGAAATTCATCACCACCACCCACCTCGGCTGGCGCGACAGCTCCCCGCAAACAAACCTCCTCCCCATCCTCCGCGTGGTGGATAACGCTGTCGAACCCGCGTGAGCCCAATCCTGAAAATCAGTCCGGTTGTTACACTATGTTTGTGGTGTGTGAGTGCGGCACTAACACCGAGCCGGACACATACGAAACGAGGAACAAGAAGAAGGGCGCGTGGTGCTTGAGAAACTCAAAGACACCAAATCAATCCAGTGGAGTTCGCCAAGAAACCTTATCACTGCGGTTCAGGCAAGCTGATGCCCAGCTTGACCACATCCGCCGCTATACCCCACGAGCGGAAGCCGGGGGATTGAAAACAGTGTGATTTCAAGGAGGACATCCCCGCCCTTGACCCCGCCGCCGCAGGAGATTACCCACGGGACATGGAAAATGATCTCTCACTCGCTACGGAAGCCGCGCTTGCGGCGGGAAAACTCCTTCGTCATCACTTCGGAAAATCGCTGGTGGTGGATGAGGCGCTGCATCACGACATTAAGCTCGCGCTCGACAAGGAATCCCAGGATCTCATCACCCACATCCTCCTTGGCGCCCGTCCCGGCGATGCTCTCTATGGCGAGGAAGGAATTGCCGGCAACCAGGATTCCCCCCGTCAGTGGATCGTTGATCCCATTGATGGCACGGTGAATTTCTTCTATGGCATCCCCCATTTCTGCGTTTCCATCGCACTCCGCGTGGATGGTGAGATCGTCATCGGCGTGATCCACGATCCCATGGTCGGCGAGACATGGACGGTGGAAAAAGGCGGCCTGCCGATGCTTGACGGCGTGCCGATCCAAGTCAGCCCGCGGACGAAGCTGGAGGAATCCATCCTTTTCGTCGGCTGCGGCAAGGACGCCGAGGCACTCAACACCGGCATCGAGCGTTTCCACAAAGCCTCCCTGCGCGCCCGCAAGATGCGCATGATGGGTTCCGCCGCGCTCGGCATGGCCTACATCGCCAGCGGCCGCCTCGATGCCTACATCGAATCCACCATCTCGCTCTGGGACATCGCCGCAGGCCAACTCCTCGTCGAGGCGGCAGGCGGAAAAGTTTCCCTCACACAAAAACCGGGGAAAGCGGACTCATGGGCTATCGTCGCATCCAATGGGAAAATCCCGATTGAGGAAATTCTGTAAAGACACCAGACGGGAGATAAGATGATCGGAATTGGATATGATGTGCATCGTTTTGCAGAGGGGCGCCGGCTGATCCTCGGCGGAGTGGAGATCGCTCACAGTCACGGGCTTGATGGCCACTCGGATGCGGATGTGCTGTGCCATGCGATTGCCGATGCGGTGCTTGGCGCGATGGGAAAAGCCGATATCGGCCACTATTTCCCGCCCGGCGATCCGGCCTGCAAAGACATTTCCTCTCTCAAGATCCTGGAGAAATGCCGCGAGCTTCTCGATGAGGAAAATCTCTCCCTGGTGAATATCGACTCCACCCTCATCGCCGAGGCTCCGAAGGTTTTACCCCACCGCGAAGCGATGCAGAAAAACATCGGCGCAGCCCTCGGCCTCCCGCCCGCGCGGATCGGAATCAAGGCGACGACCAACGAGACGATGGGCTTCATCGGACGCAAAGAAGGCATCGCCGCGATGGCCGTGGCGATGGTCAGGGAGAGATGATTTACACGCTCGTCTGACTCCTCATGGCCGGCGGCAGAAGTCGGCCGCCCCAGAAAAGCGCGGAGCCTTACGCGATCACGTAATGGTTTACGGGCTGGGACTATTTTAGAAACGGGACATCCAATTGCTGTTGGAGGTCAAGTCCCGTTAACAAAGTCCCGCGCCACCCGTAAACTCATGACACCCGCCCTAGCACCTCCTACCGAGCTGGAATCGGTAGCCAGACTTTTCCCTGCGTTCGAATTCGAAGGCTTGGTCGCCCACGGAGAGTCTGGTTCGATATTCAAAGCCCGCCACCGCTCGCTCGACCGTGATGTCGCGATCAAGATCATCCCGCGTGAACCAGGCATGGATCACTCCGACAAAACAGGCGCCAAAATGATGGCCTGCCTGAACCATCCCAATCTCATCCGAGTTTACGATTCCGGAGAAGCGGGCGGATACTTTTTCATGGTCATGGAATACGTGCCCGGAAAATCACTCGAATTCTGCGCGAGTGGAAAAGCCATCAATCCCAAACAAGCGTGCGAGATCATCATCTCGGTTTGCGAAGGTCTCGCCCATGCCCACGCCAACGGCGTGATCCACGGTGGGATGAATCCTTCCAACATCCTGCTCAATGCAAAGTGTGAGCCAAAGATCAGCAACTTTGGCAACACGCCATGCAATGAGGGAAATGCCGGCGCGCAGATGGACGTATTCGCGCTTGGGCTGATCCTGCGCGAGCTACTTACCGGCGTTTCCCGCAATAGCAGCAATGCCGCCAGTGCCATCGTTCCGGATATGAAACTGGCCATGATCTGCCGCAAGGCCACCCATCCCGATCCCGAGCGCCGATATGCGGACGCCAGCGCTTTGAGCGAGGCTCTCACACGCGCCATGATGCCGGCGAACCACACAACGCCCGCCAAAAACCAACAATCCGCCCTGCACCGCCCGAAGCCGGTGCTGGCAACGTGCGGATCCGATCAAAGCAACGCCGCCTTTGGAAGATGCGCCGTCATTGCTTTTCTTCTTTTCAGCATCTTCGGGGTCTGGGGCTTGGGGCAGGCCAAGCAGGAAAGGATCACACGCCTTCAAAAAGAAGAGGACGCCAAACCGAAAATCGTCGTTGTAAATGCCGCCCGCTCGGATGACGCGTCAAACACGGCGCTCGTTCGCTGGGAGTAATCATCGGGCTTTTTACAATTTTGATCGAACCTCTTTCCCAGCCGCGTATGGTTCCCGGCATGAAAAAACTCTCCCGTATATTTTTGGCAACCCTCCTGATCACCCTTCCTGCTTCCGCAGCGGAGAAACTCAAGGCACTCATCGTCGACGGCCAGAACAACCACGCAGTCTGGCCTAAATCGACGGTGATGATGAGGCAATACCTCGAAGACAGCGGCCTGTTCGAAGTCGAGGTCGCGCGGGTGAAATTCATCAGCAATTACAAACGCGAGGAAGCCTGGCTGCCACTCGCCGGTGCAGGTGAGTCGGAAAAATCCGAGAAGCCTATGCCTGATCCGGATTTCTCCCCCGATTTCTCGCAGTATGCCGTCGTCATCAGCAACTTCGGCTACGGCGCGGCGGATTGGCCGGAAGCGACGCGTAAAAACTTCGAGGACTACATGAAAAACGGCGGCGGACTCGTCGCCGTGCATGCCGCGAACAACAGTTGGGCGGGATGGCCGGAGTTTAACAAAATGATCGGCCTCGGCGGTTGGGGCGGGCGCAATGAGAAATCCGGCCCTTATGTCTATTACGATGCGGACGGCAAGATCGTGCGTGATGACAGCCCGGGCAAATGTGGCGGCCATGGCCCGCAGCAGGAATTCCTGATCACCATGCGGGACAAAGAACACCCGGTCACCAAGGGCGTGCCCGATTTCTGGATGCACAGCAAGGACGAGTGCTATTCCACCCTTCGCGGCCCCGCCGAAAACATGACGATCCTCGCCACCGCCGCCGACACTCCCGAGCTCCAGAAAGCGGGTCGCAACGAGCCCATGCTCATGGTGATCGATTACGGAAAAGGCCGTGTTTTCCATACCACCCTCGGCCACGATACGGAGGCCTTCGAAGGCGTCGGCTTCATCACCACGTTCCTGCGCGGCTCCGAGTGGGCGGCCACCGGAAAAGTCACGCAGCCCATCCCCGAGGATTTTCCCTCAGCTGACAAAGCGTCCGGTCGCAGCTTCGAGCTCAAAAAAGCGGAAGCGCAACCTTGAGACGCTCCAGCCCCTTTTGCTCATACTTTCAGCACTTCACGCAGACTGGCAAAACCTTAGGCCTGACCTGCTGGATATTTGGCCAAAGGAGCGTTTCAACCAACCCCTGTTTCCGATGCGGCTTGCCATCGGCCTTTTTCCCCTTTTTCCTGATCGCAACTTATGCATGTTTCGGAGCCAATCGTTTGCAAACCCACCCCGTGGTTTACTCTCCGCGCCGCCGCGATGCTCGTGATGTTCAGCGTGTTTAGCGTCCTGTTCTACATTGACGGCACGACTGGATACCGGAAGAAAAACCTCGAGTTTTACATTCATGCCACCTTCGAGAAAGCAGCGGCGGATTTTAAAAACCAAAAGACCAAAGGCGACCTCACACCGGAATCGTGGAAGGAATTCGCATCCAAACAAACCGTCGATCTTCCTTCCGACCCAGCCCTCATCCCTGTCGATACCAGGACGCCGATGCCATGGCCTGAGGTTCTCACGGAATATGAGCGGATGAAACACGGCCAACCTCACCTGCTCTGGCAGGAGTATTCCGGGGAGAACCGCATGTCCGATCAAGTAAAGGAAAAGCCCTTCGACGCCGGAAAAATCCGCGAGCAGATCATCGTCTTCTATATCTGCCTGACCCTTGTCGTCATCACCCTGTTTTTCCTGATCCGCACCATGTTGCGTTCCCTCCGTGCGGATGCCTCAGCACTCACCACAGCCGGCGGGAAAGTCATTCCTTACGAGGACATGAAAACACTAGACCTGCGCAAATGGGATACCAAGGGAATCGCCCTCATCGACTACGACGGTTCCTGCGGGCGTGGTCGCGCAAGAATCGACGGGCTAACTTATGGCGGATTCAAAAAGGAGAACGGCGAACCCGCCGAGCGGCTCATGGGCATGATCCGCGATAATTTCTCCGGGGAAATCATCGAATACGCGGCGGTGGAGCCTGAAACCGATATTCCGCAAGCCTCAGCAGAGGCACCGGAAGAAAATCCCAAGAATCTTCCTTAACCACCGCTTTTTTCCTTTGGGATTTTTTTCGTTATTGCCATGCTCGCCCCGTAAGCGGTAACCGTTTCCAACACCAACAACACAACACTCAGACCAAATGTCAGACAAATCGATCGAAGAACGGGTAAAGGATATCATCGTGGATCAGCTCGGCGTCAGCGCCGATCAGGTCACAGCCGAAGCCAAATTTGTCGAAGACCTCGGCGCGGACTCCCTCGACACTGTCGAGCTGGTCATGGCACTTGAAGAGGAATTCGACGTGGAAGTCCCGGACGACGAGGCCGAGAAGCTTCAAGCCGTCAAAGACGTCGTTTCTTTCATCACCAGCAAGAAAGGCTGATCGCCAATCTGCAAAATTCTCTCAAAAAGGGTGGGCACCGAAAGGTTCCCACCCTTTTCTTTGCGTTCTTCCCGTTTCCTGCGCACACTCCGGTGCAGCCGCAGTGTCCTGCCTCCATTCATTTGGGGTTTATAATTTAAAGTTTAAGGTTTCCCCTATGCCTTCCCAAGACGACATCCAATACGCCATGGAGACGACCCGTGTCCTGCACGAGCCGGATCACCGAATCCAGACCTTCGGCGAGACCCGTTTCGAGTTCCAACTTCTGAGCGAACCAATGGATCAAGTCGGAAAAGTTCGCATCCGCACCGGTGAAGTGGAGGCCATGAAGCCGCGTATCCTGCGCCCGGAACCATACCGTGACATCGAGCTCGAAGGCTTCGATGAGAATGCCCGCGCACGCTTCGATGCCCTCGTGGAAAAATTGAGATCCGAAGGCAAGAACCTGGCGTTCCTCCAATACGGTTTCCGATTCAAACGCGGCGCTGTGAACGAGGAACTTATTCACGACAGCATCGACGCCGTCCGTGCCCGGGTTCTGGAGGACATCCGCCGCACCGGAAATCCCTCCCGCGCCATCATCGAGGGCGTCGATGACACTTGGGAAATTTCCATCCTGAAATTTTCCTTCGAGATGATCCTCCGTTCTCATGAAATCAACGCATTCGATCTCAAGCGCAAGGGCCTTATTTGAAGTCTTTATTGAGGTTTGAAGTTTAGAAATTAAGGTTTGCCCGTGAAGTTCTGGATCATCATCAAGGTAATCGCCGGGCTTGCCGTCGCGGGCGTGGTCACCTTCACGGCGATGCTTTCCTATCACATCACAGTAAAACCCTTGGGCGGGGTCTTCGAGAAGATCATCCCGGAAGCGGGCACCGTCTTGCGTGTGGAACGGGAAGAGGATTTTGCGAAAGTCCTGGACTCCGCCGAAATGCCGGATTTCGAACCCGGCGACCGCGCTTTCCAGAAAGCCCATGAGCTGATCGCTTTGGGCAAAATCCCCGAAGGCCGCGAGAAAATGATGGCCGTCGTCAACGTCTTCCCTTCCTCTCCCTCCGCACCAAACGCACGCCGCATCGTCGGCGCGATGAATCTCGACGAGATCCTTTCCAGCGCATTCATCGAGGGGAAATCGAACTACGAAGTGAAGCGCGGCGACTCCTATTTTGCGATCGCCAGCCGCAACAATACATCGCTCGACATGCTCATGCACCTCAACGGCATGATGGAGTTGAAAAATCTCCAACCCGGCGACGACCTGCAGATCCTCCCGCTCGATTTCCGTCTTCTCATCGAACCCCAGCGGAAATCCGTCTCACTTTGGGATGGCGCGAAATTCATTTGTGAGTATCCGATCCTCAGATTGGGCGGAGCATCTCCTAAAAGTGGCAAGACCGTCATCGACTCCCGTCGCGCTACCATCGACAACCGCAGCGTGCCTCCCACCGCGAAGGACTACCGGGCCACCTCCAAATCCCTCCAACTCAAAAATCCGCCCCTGCAAATCCTACCCTACGCGGAGGCCGACGAGTCATCGCCGCCGGGTATTTTTCTCAACGAAGCGGACATCGAGGAACTCTTCCTCCTCACCCGCACCGGCAACGAGGTCGAAATCCGCAACCCGAAGAAATGACGTTTTCGGAATTCCCCTTGCCTCCGAAACACCCTACACTTTCCCCACACCTCTTTCTTGAGGTTTAAAATTTAAAGTTTGAAGTTTTAACAGCCATGCAACTCCTCGAATTCGAAAAACCCGCCGCAGAACTTGAGAGGGAAATCGACAAACTGCGTGCGAAATCCGATGCGCAGAACCTCGACTTGTCCGAGGAAATCGCGACCATGGAACGAAAGCTCGCGGAGACCCGCGCCGCCATCTACGAGAACCTAACCCCGTGGCAGCGCGTCCAGATCGCCCGCCACACCCAGCGCCCGTTCATGCTCGATTACGTCTCCCTGGCTTTCCACGACTTCACCGAACTCCATGGCGACCGCCACATTGGCGACGACGCCTCCATGCCCGGCGGCTTCGCGATGCTCGGCGAGCGGAAATGTGTGGTGCTCGGCCACCAGAAAGGCCGCGACACCAAGGAGAACCTAAAGCGCAACTTCGGCTCCGCCCACCCCGAGGGCTACCGCAAATCCCTCCGCCTGATGAAGCTCGCGGAGAAATTTTCCATGCCCGTCATCGCCCTGATCGACACGCCGGGAGCCTTCCCAGGCATCGGCGCGGAAGAGCGCAACATCGCGGAGGCCATCGCCTTCAATCTCCGCGAGATGATGCTCCTCAAAACCCCGGTCATCGCCGTCGTCATCGGTGAAGGCGGCTCCGGCGGTGCCCTCGGCATCGGTGTGGCCGACCGCGTGATCATGATGGAAAACGCCTACTACTCCGTCATTTCCCCCGAGGGCTGCGCCGCCATCCTCTGGAAGCACCGCAAGCACGCCCCCGAGGCCGCCGAGGCCATGAAACTCGTCGCCCCCGACCTGATGAAACTCCAGCTCATCGACGACGTCATTCCGGAACCCGTCGGCGGAGCCCACCACGACCACGCCGCCACCGCCGCCTCTTTCCGCGAAGTGATTTCCAAGCACCTCGACCACCTCTGCAAGCTCGATACGAAAACGCTTCTCAGCCAGCGCTACGATAAGTTCCGTAACTTCGGCGAGTGGAACGGGTGATCACATCACCCCGTCCAGCCACTCCAGCATGCGTTTCCGATAGGCTCCGTTCTGCCGAGCCAACGAGTCGCCGTGCCCACCGTCCTTGACCTCGAAGAGAGTCTTGGGTTCGTTCGCGAGATCGAAGAGTTGCTTGCCTTGGGAAAGAGGCACCACCAAATCATGATCTCCGTGAATCACAAGCAACGACGTGCCGGAGATTTTCCCGATCAGGTCTTTCGGTGAAAACTCGTCGGTAATCATCTTTGCGCCGAGATCGCCGCCGACCACTCGCGCCATCGCCTGATACGAAGCGAACGCGCCATCGATCACAACCGCGCGCAGACCCTCCACCCGTTTCTCGGCGAGAGCAGCGACGGACTTGGCTCCACCCAAGCTATGTCCGTAGGAAACCAAGCGCCGCGCGTCCACGTCTTTGCGCGCCTTGATGTAGGCGAATGCACCTTTCACGTCCTCAATCATTCCACGACGGTCCAGCTCTCCGCCGGATTTCCCGAAGCCACGGTAGTCATACATGAACACCTGGTAACCCGCCTCGACGAGCCACATCACGAAGCCGAGATGATGCCCGAGCGATCCGGCATTGCCGTGCGAGAAAACAACCGTGCCCTTCGGTTGCTTGGCGCGGGAAGGCATGAACCAACCGTGAAGATCCGTCCCGTCGGTGGATTTGAAATCCACATCCTCAAAGCGGTAGCCCCACTTGGCTGGCGTCGCGGGTTCGTCATGAGTGGGGAAATAGAAGTAACGGTTCGCATTGCCTCCCTTTAGCAAACCCTTCGCCAGCTCGTTCGGCTTGCCATCGCGGTCAACAAGAAGACGTTGGATATCCTCCGGACTGAGACGCGGCGACGCTTCGGGAGACTGCGCCTGCAAGCAACCGATGAACGCAAAAGGAGCGAGGATTCGCAGCGATTTCATTTCAACAATCCTACACCCGCGCTCCGGTTTGTCGAGTTCACCGCAAAAATACACGTCATCGCGTGATACCGGAACGGTCGGGATCTGTTAACTT
The DNA here is from genome assembly GCA_046051965.1 of Verrucomicrobiota bacterium. Taxonomy (GTDB): domain Bacteria; phylum Verrucomicrobiota; class Verrucomicrobiia; order Verrucomicrobiales; family Akkermansiaceae; genus Luteolibacter. The sequence continues at coordinate 179,936 of JBJONG010000001.1, read as the reverse complement.
GAAGACGCGTCCGAGAAATGGACGCTCCCCCCACATGAACAGCCGCCCCTCCCCCCGGACGGCGCTGCCAGCTGACCTTGAACAAGGCGGCGCGGACAGCGCCATGCACGACCGCCCGATACGGCGCGGCGCGGCGACAAACCTTTTCCCCCGGCCGCCTCGCGCCGACTGATAGAAAGATTCCCCTCGGCAGGTGTGCTTTGGGTGTTTTGTTCAGTAGCTCCGTCCCCACAGGGTGACGGAGCTGCTTTGTTTTCCGGTCAGGAAACATTTGTCGGAAAGCCCTGCGAACAAGGATTCCGGCAGCCCCGCGTCCGCCAGCGGCAGGCAGCGGATGGTGATCTTGTGCTGCTTGGAAAGGGCGTCCTCCTCCTCGGAAGTGCCCGCCCAAGGGGTGAGCAGCCAGCCGGGATTTTCCTTTTCCCAATGGGCGTGGAACGCGCCGATCTCCGAGCAGGGTGTGATGTTCGCGTCACGCAGCGCGCGGGCTTTCGAAAGCAGGTTGTCATGGATTTCCTGCAGGATGTCGGAGACGTTCTGGATGAAATCCTCCTTGTCGAGAAATGCCTTTTCGGTCGGTGCCTGGTCGCGGCGCTGGAGACAAACCTTGCGGGACTCGATGTCGCGTGGCCCGATCTCGATGCGGATCGGCGCGCCCTTCTTCACCCAGTCCCATTTCTTCGAGCCGCCTTGGACGTCGCGGGCATCGACGAAAGCACGGATCGGATCGCCGTGGAAAGTGCGGGTCATGCGGAGCGTTTCGGCAAGGGCATGGCAGGCGTCAAGCACCGCCTGCTTGCTGTCCTCCTTCGGCGTGACCGGGATGATGACCACCTGCTGCGTGGCGACTCGGGGCGGCAGCACGAGACCGTCATCGTCGGAATGCGCCATGATCAGCGTGCCGATCAGGCGGGTGGAAACGCCCCACGAGGTGGTGTGGGCGAACTCCCTGTTGCCCTCGCGCGAGGTGAAACAGATCTCCTGCGCCTTCGAGAAATTCTGCCCCAGATAATGGGAGGTGCCGGCCTGGATGGCTTTGCGATCCTGCACCATCGCCTCGACGGTCAGGGTCATGTCCGCGCCGGGGAAGCGCTCGTTTTCGCTTTTCTCACCGGGCACGACGGGAATGGCGAGGTGGTCACGGAGAAATTCCTCGTAGAGGCGGTGGATCATCCGCGTTTCCACGATGGCCTCTTCCTTGGTTTCGTGCGCCGTGTGGCCTTCCTGCCATAGGAACTCCGCCGTCCGCAGGAACAGGCGCGGGCGCATTTCCCAGCGCATCACGTTCGCCCATTGGTTGATCAGTAATGGCAGGTCGCGGTAACTCTGCACCCAGCGCGCGAAGGCCGCGCCGATGATTGTCTCGGAGGTCGGGCGGATCACGTAAGGCTCGGCCAGCTCGCCGGTCGGGATCATCTTCGTTTTCCCGGTCTCGGGATCTTTCACGGCCTCAAGGCGATGATGCGTCACCACCGCGCACTCGGTCGCAAAGCCCTCGGCGTGCTCCGCCTCCTTTTCGAGATAGGAAAGCGGGATGAGCAGCGGGAAATAGGCGTTCTGGTGGCCCGTTTGTTTGAAACGGCGGTCGAGCTGCTGCTGGATCAGCTCCCAGATCCCGTAGCCCCAAGGCTTGATGACCATGCAGCCCCGCGTCTCGGAGTTTTCCGCGAGATCCGCGGCCTTGATGACTTGTTGATACCACTCGGGGAAATCCTGTTCCCGGGTCGGGGTGATGGCGGTTTTATCTGCGGACATATCGGTGCGGGAGAGTGATGCCGCCCCTCGCGGATTGGCAAGCCGCGATCTCGGCTCATCCCGCTTTCCGCTTGACCATCGCCCCTTCCGGGGTGTCCGTTTCCCCGAGATGTTCCGCAAGGTAATTTCAGAAGCGACATGGACCCGCGAAGTCCTGAAATCGAAGCTCCACCGCGCCGTGATCACGGAGGCGGATGTGGAGTATGAAGGCAGCATCGAGATCCCGCGCGACCTCATGGACGCCGCCGACCTCTGGCCGGGCGAAAAAGTTCTCGTCGCCTCCATCACCACCGGCGCGCGCCTCGAAACCTACGTCCTCGAAGGCCCGCCCAAAACCGGAAAAATTCTCATCAACGGCGGCGCCGCCCACGTCATCAAAAAAGGCGAGCGCGTCGCCATCATGGCCTTCGGATACTCCGAATCCCCCATCCGCCCGAAAAACCTCCTCCTCGGCGACAACAACGAGATCCTGGCCAAGCGCTGAAATCTCAAAATTCAAATCTCAACTTTCAAGGAAGAGTCTGCCTCTGCATTCCAAGTTTGAGAGTTGAAGGTTGAATTTTGAAATTTAGGATCGCCGCGTGAACCTGCTCCTCCGCAACGCCCGCATCGCCTCCGAATCCTCCTCTGCCCTGCTTTCCGCCGACGTCCTGATCCGTGACGGGATCATCGCCAAGGTCGCCCCCGGCCTTGACGATCCCGGCGACGCAAGGGTGATCGATTGCGAAAACCGCATCCTCTGCCCCGGCTTTTTCGACGCCCACGTCCATCTCCGCGAGCCCGGCGGCGAGCACAAGGAAACGATCGCCACCGGCTCCGAGGCCGCGATCAACGGCGGGATCACCGGCCTCGTGATGATGCCCAACACCTCCCCTTCCCTCGATTCCGGAGCCGCCGTCGCCGCCGTGCTCGAATCCGGCCGCCGCAACTCCCGCATCCCCATCTTCACCTCCGGCTGCGTCTCGAAAGGCCGCGAGGGTCAAGAGATGGCGGGCATCGACGGCATGCGCACCGCCGGGGTGAAAATGCTCACCGACGACGGCGACACCACCTCCAACCCCTCTCTCCTCTACCGCGCGATGCAATACGCCTCCGAGTTCGGCATGTTCTTCGCCTCCCACTGCGAGGTGCCGGAGCTCGCCGGCCCCCGCGCCCTCAACGACGGCCCCACCGCCTACAAGCTCGGCATCGCCGGCTCCCCCGCCTGCGCCGAGGAGATCATCATCGACCGCGACATCCGCCTCGCCCACGCCACCGGCGCCCACATCCACATCCAGCACGTCTCCTCGAAAATGGGCATGGAAACGATACGCTGGTGGAAATCCCGCGGCGACGTGAAGGTCACCGCCGAAGTCTCCCCCCACCACCTCCTCTTCACCGACGAGGACATCGGCGACTTCGACACCCATTACAAAATGAACCCGCCCCTGCGGACGAAGGCCGACAACGAAGCCCTCCTCGAAGGCCTGTTGGACGGCACCTTCGACATGATCGCCACCGACCACGCCCCGCACAGCCCCTTCGAGAAATCCCAGGATTTCGTCTCCGCCCCCAACGGTATCACCGGCCTCGATACCGCCGTCGTCTCGCTCTACCATTACTTCGTCAGGGAAGGCAAATTCGGCTGGGACACTCTCGTGAACAAATACTCCGCCGAGCCCCGCCGCCTCATGTCGCTGGAAGTCCCCACCATCGCCGAAGGCCAGCCCGCCGACCTCGTCCTCTTCAACCCCGAAGCCACCACCACCTTCACCAAGGAATTCATGAAATCGAAATCCCAGAACACCCCGTTCCTCGATAAGACCCTCAGCGGGCGCGTGGAACTAGTGGTGCTGGGGGATGATATCCTCCTGGAGCGCTAGCCAAAGAGGGGCAGCATCCTGCTGCCCAGTCTTCTGAAGTAAAAGGCACATGCCCCGAAAGATTATCAAAACTGAATCGCAAAGGGCAGCTTCGAGAAAAGGGCTCAAGCGGATAAATAGACCGAAAGGCAATCGCAGCCACTCATGGCCTTTTTTCCTGCTCGGCTCCGCGTTCCTCATCATGGGCACCTTGCAGGCGCTCGATCCCATCCCTTACCAAAGCGGAGGCGGCTACGCGAAAGGAGCAGGAGGCCCTGACATCATCTACAGCCCCAGCCAATCCGCTGGCTTGGGAGTGTTCATGGCACTCACCGGCCTTATTATCCTCTATTTCGGTTATCGCATCCTTATGAACGCTCGCCGTCGCTGACAGCCTCCTCCGCATTGCGCTGGAAATATAGAAAGCCTTTCAGTGCATAGACGATTAAAATGAAACCAATATTCGCATATCAACAGTTCTAGCCATTGAACAGATCATCTCTCGCCTCCGTTCCGTTTCCGTACGATTTCACGGCGTTCGAGTCCGGCGATGAGTTCGGCCTCGGTGGGGAGGACGGTGCGGTAGTTGGAGGCGAAGAGTTGTTCGTTGCCTTTGAGGACGGAGTATTGGACGAGGATTCAACAAAGGTAAATCAAAGGAGCCAGGTAGGGGGACTGATTCGCAGAGGACTGCCCGCTTGAAGAAACGAAGTTAGGTGGCGGGATTCGGATCGACCGCACCTTTTCATGCCCGGCAGATCGCTCAGGTGGAAGGTGCCAGCAGCGAGCGAAGGTGAAGCATTTCCTCTTCAAGGTCATCGTCCGGGCCGAGGGTTTCCGCGACGGCTTCGCGGAGGTGTTCGCGGAGGCGTTGGCGCAAGCGGCTGATGGCCATTTTCACGGCGGCTTCGTTCATGTCGAGCTTGGCGGCGACCTCGGCGATGGTGGCGGATTTTGCTTCAAGGTGGGTGAAAGGCAGGAGCGCTTCGTAGAGTTCGCGCTTGCCCTCCTGCTCCATCTGTTTGGCGAGGTCTTCCATGACCTGGTTCATGAGGCTTTTCGCCCAGCGGCGTTCGAAGAGGGCGTCCGGAGTGAGGTCGTCGGCCGGTTCGGCGGCGTAGCCGTATTCCGCGACCGCTTGGTCGATGGATATGGGAGCCTGCCCGCCGCCGCGCTTGAGGCGGTTCGCGGTGCGGCGGTGGCTGGAAAGGAAATGTTTCACGCAGGCCAGCAGAAAGGTGCGCAATCTGCCGCGTTCGCGCTCGGCGTTGGCGAGGTATTCGCCCTGCACCATGCGCATGAGAAATTCCTGGGTCAGCTCCTCCGCCTCGGCGGGCCTGATGCCGGTGCGGCGGATGAACGCGTAGATCGGCAGCCAGTAGCCCGCGCAGATGTCCTCCAGCGCGCGCGTGGTCTGGACGTCCGTCTCGCCGTCGCGCGCCTGCCTGACGATGGTCCAGCAGGTGTTGGGAAATTTTCCTGCCGCTGTGCGATCATCACCTTTCATGCCCGATGACTCCCAAAAACGGCACCCGCTGCAAAGCCGAAACTCTCAGAAGCCCGCCGCATTGAGGGAATCGCGGAGTTTTCCGATCTCCCATGAAATCACCCGGTGCGCTTTCGTCACGGCGATCAGGCGCGCGCCGCCTTTCGAAAGGCAGGTGGCCACGATGCCGGGACGGTTCGGCGCAGTGAGTTTCAGCGGCAAGCCGTTCGCATCGGTGTGCTCGATCGTTTCCTCGTCCAGAATCCTTGTGGCGGTGTCATCCGGCATCGGCGGAGGATTTTTCAACACAGTGGCCTGCTCGGGGTTTCCGGCAGGCCAGAGTTCCCATACGCGGTCTCCGAGATCATCCAGAACGGCCACCAGCCATTGACCGTCAGGCCGGACATCGTGAACCGTGGCGCCGGGGACACGCTTCACCGGCCTCCGCTCGCCGGGGACGCCCTCCGCGCTGATTGCGATGCGCTCCAGCCCGCCGGGGATCTGCACGAGGATTTCCGAATTCCCCAACCACCATGCCGAGGCGCGGTCGTCCACCCGCTGATGCTCCAGCCCGACGACCCCGGTCTGCCGCGCCTCTTGCACCGACCACAAGCCGACGTATCCGGCGCTGACCGTCAGCAGCCATTGGCCGTCGGGTGAAATCCCCAGGCCGGACACCTGGCCTTCGATGCGGACACGCGGAATTTCCGACCATGTCTTGAAAGCCACGGGCAGGGCGAGATTCCATTCGTGAATGCGTCCGTCCTTGCCGGTGGATCGGAGGGACTCGCCGGAGGCACCGAAGGCAAGGCCGTCCGAAGCGTGCGGAAGCGAGCTCCAGACCGAACCATCCGCCGCATCGAAAACGGTCAGCATGCCGTCATCGGACGCCACGGCCAGCAATCCTCCGCTCCGGTCGAGCGCGAGATGTTTCGGCATCCCGCCGGTCGGGATCGTAGCGGCCAGCTCGCCCGTTTCCGAGGAAAGGATGAGAACCACGCGTTGGTCTCCGAGCGCGACGGCGATGCGCGAGCCGTCGCCCGCCCATGCGGCGGCGCAGCGTGCCGTTGCCGCGCCATGGTGCCATGATTTTCCTCCGTCCCGCCGCATGATCCTAAAGCCGTCCACCCTCGCCAGCGCGATGCGGTTCCCATCGGGGGAAACGCTGAGGAAACGGGTGATCGGATCGGTGCCGGGCGGCGACCAGACCGTTTCCTTGCCGTCCGCCGTCAATGAGAGCAAGCCGCGCGTGGTTTCCGCGAGCATCACCTCATTCCCGTCGTGAACGAAGGTGGCGGCGATCTCCCTGCCTTCCGCCGGTTCCCATTCACCGATTCGTTGCCCGCCTTTCCACCAACGAACCATCCCCGATTCGTGCCATGCGAGGAAGCTTTCGCCGCCTGGTGCCGGTTTCCAGATCAGCACGGGATCTTCGGAAATCGGCTCTTCGGGAGGCGCGGGCGTCGGGTGAAAACTTGGAATCGGTGACAGATCGGTTCGCGCCAACAGCGCCGCTGCTTCGTCGCGGATTTCCGGCGATTTCGAAATCGCGGCGGCCTGTGTGAGCAGGGCTAGCGTTCGCTCGCGGTGTCCGGGTTTTCCCAACAACCGCTCCGAGCGCGCCTGTTCGATGAGCGAGCGATGAAGTTTCTGGCGAGCCTCGGCCAGGGCCGCGCCGCGCTGACTGTTACTCGATGCCAGCAACACGCCGCCGACGAGCGAAACGAGAACCAGCGCCGCCGCCAGGCCGGCGGGCAGCGGATGCCGGCGAGCCCAGCGCCACATGACCTCCCCCATCCCGGCCGGCCGCGCCATGATGGTGCGACCCTCGATCCAGCGCTCGATGTCGGCGGCGAAATCCTCTAGCGTTGCATAACGGTCGCGCGGATTTTTTTCCAGCGCCTTCATGCAGATCACCGAAAGGTCGCGGGGAATTTCCGGGCGCAGCGCGATGGGCGGCGTGATCGGTTCATCGGCGATGGAGCGCAACAAGGTCGCGATATTTTCGCAGGACGCATGCGGCTTTTTCCCCGTGAGGCATTCGTAAAAAACCGCGCCCATGCTGTAGAGATCGCCCGCGACGGTGGATTGCGCCACGGAGCCGGTCGCGACCTCCGGCGGCATGTAGTGGGGGGTGCCGAAAAACGCCTCCGTGCGGGTCAGCGGGCGGTGGTCGGGCATGCTGAGCTTGGCGAGGCCGAAATCGCTGACGCAGGCGCGGCCGTCCTCCATGAAGAGGAAATTTCCCGGTTTCAGATCCCGGTGAAGCACGCCGTGCTGGTGGGCGCAATGCACGGCGCGGGCGAGGTGGATCATCAGGGCGGAAGCCTCTTTAGGCGGCATCGCCCCTTGCAGCAAGCGGTCGGCGAGGGTGCCGCCGGGCGCGAGTTTCATCGAGAAAAACGGCATGCCATCGGCTTCGCCCACTTCGTAAACCGGGAGGATGCCCGCATGATCCAGACCCGCCATGGCGCGGGCTTCGAGCTGGAACCGCGCGAGCATTTCCGGCATTTCGGCGAATTCCGGCAGCAGCACTTTCACCGCCACCTCGCGCTGGGGACGAAGCTGCCTCGCATGATATACCGCACCCATCCCGCCACGGGATATCTCGCTGAGGATCTCGTAACCCGGAACCTCCATCATGGGAGGGCGCGCCGCATCCCATAACGCGGCCATAAAAAAGTCCGCAGCGATGGTTTTGTCGTCGGTATCATCCATGATGCGGGAGGAACGATCACATTCCATCTTCTGGGAAACACCCTGCAAGGCAATTTTGGCTTTGCAGCCGCTGGGGATTTCACTAGCCAGTGATGAGGTGATTCCGAAAAGCGCACATCCTTTCCTCGTATTGCTGGCGATCTGCACGCTCTGCGCGGGACAGCCTGCCGGGACGGTCTCCGGCACGGTTCCGCTGCCGCAACGGCATGGCGGGCGCATCGCGGTGGAGAAATACACCGGCACCATTTCCGGAAAGGTGGCCAAGGCTCCGCCTACGCGCGCCGGGGTGTGGCTCGAAGGCGCGGGAGCCTCGGCGTTGCCCGAGAAAACGAAGATCGTGATGGAACAGCGCGGCTACCAATTCGGGGAGAGCGTGGTCATCGTCGCGCCGGGCACGACGATCGAGTTCCCCAACCGCGATGAGGACTACCACCACATCTTTTCCGTTTCCCGTCCCAATTCCTTCGAGATCGGACGTTTCAAAAAAGACACTTCCCCGGTTCCTTCCCAGGTGTTCGAGAAACCCGGCGTCGTCCGCCTGCAATGCGAGATCCACGATCACATGAACGCCACCGTGCTGGTGGTGGACAGCCGCTGGAGGACGCTCACGGACAACGCGGGCCGCTTCATGCTCACGGGCATCAAGCCGGGCGAATACACGCTCCACGCCCGCACCGACGCGAAGACGCATTGGTCGGCTCCGGTGAAAGTGGAGGCCGGGAAAACCACCACCGCGCAGTTCTCACAACAAGCGAAACCATGAAGGCGCTGCTCGCATGGTTCGGCTCGGCGGTCGCCGTCCTCGCTCAGGACGGCTGGGTGCTCACGCCGGAGGACGCCCCTTTCCGCCTTGATTTCAGGCCATCGCTGGAAACCACCGTGTGGGCCACGGATCGGCCCGCGCCCGCGCTGTTCGAGAGCGATGATTCGGCGTTCATCGCGCCGCGCCTGCTGCTCGATGTGGATGGTTCGGTGGGGGAGCGCTTTTTCGGACACGCTTCCGTGGGCGTGGACCGCGGCTTCGATCCGATCGCTGAGGAGGACGGGAATATCCGCTTGGACGAGATATTCTTCCGCTGGCAGGCCTTCGACGACCAACGGCTGAACTTCCAGATCGGCCGCTTCGCGACGGTGTTCGGCACCTCGCAGGCGGGGGATGATTTTTTCGACAACCCGTTCATGCTGGCACCCCTGCCATACAGCCAGATCATCGGGATCAACACCCGCAATCCCGCTGCGGTTTTCTCGGCGGCCATTGCTGCGAGGGCGGCGGGAATAGCACCGCCGGTTGCCTCGCTTGAAAAGGAGAACTGGGCATCGGTGATCTGGGGGCCGGCCTATGCGACGGGCGCTTCGGTCTTCGGTTCGACCGCGCATTTCGATTACGCGGCGGAGATCAAGAACAGCAATCTTTCCTCGCATCCGGATTCGTGGAGAGGAAACGGCTTTGACGATCCCTCGTGGGCGTTGCGTCTCGGCTACCGTCCTGACGCGGCGTGGGCGTTCGGTGTTTCCGCAAGCCGCGGGCCGTGGCTGGAGGACAGCGTGCCGGGGATCGATACCGGCGATTTTCCGCAGACCAACCTCGGCCTCGACGGACGCTGGGCCCATGGCCGCATGCTAGTGACGGGAGAAGTGATCCTTTCCGAGTTCGAAACCCCCGACGCGGGAGATCTCCGCACGGCATCGTGGTTCCTCGGCGGGCGCTACAAGGTTTCCCCCGGAGTGTGGGTGGCCACGCGTTTCGGCCAGATGTTCGCCAACGATGCGAAATCGCCCGCCGGGACGGATGTCTCCTGGCAGGCGGATGTCTGGCGCGCCGAAATTGCCGCCGGCTGGCAGGTGACGCCCTCGCTTCTCATGAAAGCGAGTTATGCGTTCACACATACCGATGACGGCGGCGATGCGGGCGAGCAGTTGTTAGGTGTGGGCGTGGGCTGGCAGTTCTAACAGGATTCAAGGAACGGCGGGGGCACCGAGAACGGCTTCGAGTTCGGCCTGATGCCAGCCGCTGAGCTCGGCGGTCGCTTGTTGCCGGGCATCGTAATCCCGTATCTCCATCGCGCTCTTGAGGCGGGCGAGGCGCTCCTTTTCCAGGATCATCATTCCGAGGCGCGAGGCCGGATCGGAGGCGGCTCCGGCATACATCAGTTCCGCCCAAACCGGCTGCATCGCGGTGGCCATGACCGCCATGTGTTTGTCGCCGTCCAGACCCAGTCCGTTGATCACCGCCGCGGTCTCCTCGCCGACGGATGACTGGATTTGCACCAGCCTGCCGTGGCGCTCGATGGCGGGCAGATCCTCCAGGCCGATCACCTCCTGCATGACCCGGTCGCCGTAGGATTTCGCCAGCTCGTCCATGAGCGCGGAAACCGTTTCCTCACGGCCTTTGCCGGTGGACTCCAGCTCGCTCAGACGAGCTTCCCAGCGGGCGACGTTTCCGGATGGGTTCGGGTTGGCTTTGCGGGGTGCTCTCTCGGGTCTTGCGGGCCGATCCGCGCCGCGTGTGAATTCACGCATGTGGTTTCTTGTGGCAGGTGCGGCTTCCGCCTTTTCCGAGCTGTCGGAGGTTCCTGCGATTTTTCCGGTGGTGAGAAGCACGGCGGTAACAAGAACCGCGCAGCCTGCGATGAGGGTTGGTTTCATTTTCATGGCGATTGGATGTGTGGGGTTGGTTCGGTTGGATTTTTTCCGGCAAGGGTTACCAGACGCTCTTGGTTCCGGTGGTGCTCACGCGGGGGCCGGCGGCGAGGTCGGTGCGGACGAAGCCGAATAATTGGTTGGCAAGGTGGCAGCCGGTGATGTTCTGGCGCACCCAGCGTCCGATGTCCTCGCTGCGGGTGACCGAGCCGTGGTTGTGGTAGTCCGCGGCGCTGCGGTAGAAGCGATACCATGAGCCTCCGGGGGTGGTGTTCGCGAAGGCGTTGGTGTTCGCCGTGCCGAGCTTCGCACCGAGAGCGGAGTTGATGTGGACGAAGCCGTCGCAGTCGATGAATCCGTCGCCCGCCACGCTGGGGCCGTTGTTCGCGTATTGTCCGGTGGGCAAGCTGATGCCGAGCGGTGTCATTTGCGTCACGGGCACCCAGTTGTTGCGGAGGTAGAAAAGGCGGGGGCCGACGACGATGTTGGAGGCGATGTAGGCGGGGGCGCTGATGCCACCGAGCAGGTTGATGTCAACGGTGCGGACGATGTCGAGCAGCGGGTTGTTGGCGGGGGTGAGGCCGAGAACCGAAGCGCTGTAATCCGAGGGGTTGCCGATCGGGGCGGGAAGCAGCATTTCCGCTCCCATTCCGTTCGCCACGGCGGCTGTCCAGACGGTTTTGTTCGAGTAGTCGGCTTTCATCAGGCCGTAGGCTTCATATTCGCGGCGGTTCGAGCGATCGGTGCGCACCGTTTCGAGCTGGCTTTTCAGGAAGGGGATGCCGCCGTCGGGGGTGTTGAGGTCGAAGTCGCGTTGGTTCGGGTTGGCATAATACTCCGGGCCGCCGGGGGCGCGGCCTCCGATGCAGTGGATCGGGATCGCGCTGCCATCGGGACGGCGGCAAAGCGAGGGATGGAGCTGGTTGCGGTTGTAGGCCATCATGTTCGGCAGGCTGAGCTCGGCGAGGATCGGGGCATGGGGATCGGTCTCGCCGATGCCGGGGAGGAAGCGGACGTATTGGCCGATGCGGTTCGCCACCTGGGCGATCTGCGCACCCTCATGAGGGGTGGAGAGCGTCACCACATACATCGTGCGTTGGCGGACGAAATTCATGTTGTCCCGCTCGGTGAAGCTGAAGATCCGGTTGGGGATTTGGGTATTGAGGGGAAAACTGCCGGACATGCCGCCGCCCAATGAGGTAGGGGCAGTGCAGATTGTCCGGGAAACCAAGCCACCGCCGCTGTGGGCGAGCAGGATCAATTGGGGCTGTTTGGCGGCGGGCCATGAACCGAAGGATTCAGTATAGAAACGGCGGATCTGTGCGGCGGTGTCGATGCTTTGCTGAGCCAAAGACCTGCTTCCATCGCGATGCGTGAACATCACGCTGAGGAAGGGATAAAAACCCTGGGCGGGATTCGGCCTTCCCGTGGCGCTCATGAGATGGTCGGAGGCCACCGTGTCGCGGCAAACGGCGGTTTCCCAGTTGGAAGGGCGCATTTGGTTGCCCTCGGGGAGATTGGTGAAGGAAACGGGATCCTCCGTGACCAATCCCATCAGCCCACGTACGAACTCAGGCTGCCAGTAGTAACGGGCGAACCGGTGCGTTCCCGGATTGGGGGTGGTCGGCGCAGGGGTGAAGCCAGCGGGTTTCGGAATCCCGGTGATCCCATGCACCAGCACCACGCAGATCGGGCGGGTATTGGAGAAGGCGAAGGGTGTCGGGGAAGCGAGTGGAAGCGAGAGGTTGGCGGTCAGCTGTGTTCCCTGTCCTGCGGCGGCAAGGATACCGAGGAGCGTTGTCATGATGATGTGGAGCGATGTTTTCATTTTTGCAGTTGTTTGTTTGTTTCGATGGGCTGTCCCCGCGCTGTTGGTGGCGGGTTCATCGTTTCCTTGGTCGTTTCCATCCGGGAGGTAACAGGGTTTGCGAAAAAAACGAAAATACCTCTACCCATCCGTTCCGCGCGACCAGCGGCGCCCATCTGATCGACGCCAATCCCTCAACACTCACTGGATCGATCAGCGCCGCCATTCCGTCTCCAAGGTTTATCATACGGAAAAAAGCACCCTCAGTCCCGAAAGGTGCTGGCGACCTTTTGCGGCCGCCGTATCATACCTCCCATAACCACATGCACCCGCCAGGGACTTTTCACTTCCACTGATCTCCCGGCACATTCCACTTATAAAAAATGCACACCTACCCCGTCACCTGCCCGACCTGTTTCGAGAGTTTCGAGATTGCGATCCCGCCGGAGTCCGAGATGCCTACGGAATACGATTACGACTGCGAGGTCTGCTGCCGCCCCATGATCATCATCCTGAACTCCTCGGAGGACATCTACGCGCAGTCGCTGGCGGATTAATCCAGCAGATCCGGATAGCGCTCGCGGGCGACACCAAGCGTGAGGTCCATAATCGCCGCCGAGCCGCTCATCCGCAGCGCCTCTTTTGCCGTGGCCTTGCATTGCGCGAAATCGAGGGAGCGGATCACTTGGCCGACCTTGGGGACGATTTTCGGGGAAACGGAAAGCTCCTCCACGCCGAGACCGATAAGAAGTGGGGTGAGGCGAATATCACCGGCCATTTCCCCGCAAACACCCGTCCAAATCCCGTGTTCGGCACCGGCCTCCACCGTTTTCCCGATCAGACGGATCACGGCGGGATGCGTGGGTCGGTAAAGGCTCGCCACATGCGGATTTACGCGGTCGACGGCGACGGTGTATTGAATGAGGTCGTTGGTGCCGATGGAGAAAAAATCCACGTGCGGCGCTAGGAGATCCGCGCAGATGGCGGCGGAGGGAACCTCGATCATGACACCGACGGGAAGCTTGGGATCGAAGGGCACGCCCTCGGCATCGAGCTCGTCCATGCAGCGTTTCAAGGCCTCGCGCGCCTGAAGGAGTTCGGAAAGTCCGGAGACGAGCGGAAACATCAGCGCGATCTTGCCGTGATGGCTGGCGCGGAGGACGGCGCGGAGCTGCTCGCGGAACATCGCCGGGCGGGAGAGTGAAACGCGAATGCCGCGCCAGCCGAGAAACGGATTCGGCTCCGGTTCGGTGAGCGGCTCGATCGGCAGCTTGTCGCCGCCCGCATCCAGCGTGCGGACGATCACGAGATCGGGCGATACCGCTTTCGCCACCCTTGTGTATGCAATTTCCTGCTCCGCCTCATCCGGCATCTCGCTGCCGTTGAGAAGCAGGAACTCGGTACGGTAGAGGCCGACACCCTTCGCGCCGCTGCGCTTCACCTGGTGCAGCTCCTCAAGAAACTCGATGTTCGCGGAAAGCGTGACTTTGTGCCCGTCGAGCGTCTCCGTCGCCTGATCGCGCATGGCGTCGAGTTCGCTGCGCTGCTTCTCTTTCTCGACGGCGAGGGCGACATATCCGTTGAGCGTTTCCTCGGTGGGATTGAGAATCAGCTTGCCTGTGTAGCCGTCGATGACCGCAGGGGTAAGTGCCGTGACCTGAATGACGGAAGCACCCAATCCGACCACCGCCGGGATGCCGAAAGAGCGTGCGAGAATGGAAGTATGGGAATTTACGCTGCCCTGCTCCGTGGCGAAACCGAGTAGATGCCTGCGGTTCATCGACGCGGTGTCGGATGGGGAAAGGTCGTAAGCAAGGAGGATGTGCTTGCCGTCAGGAGCCTCGTGGTAGCTTTCCTCATCGACCTTGAAATTTCGCAAAACCCGCTGGCAAACATCCTCGATATCCGCCGTGCGCTCGCGAAGGTAATTGTCCGGAATGCGACGCATGGCTTCGAGGAAGTTCTGCATCACCGCATAGAATGCGAACTCGGCGTTCTGTTGGCGGTCGCCGATGGCCTCGGAAACGCGTTTCAGCAGGGTCTTATCCTCCAGCAGCATCACATGCGCCTCGAAAATCTCACTATCCGCGTCTCCAGAGAGCGATTCCAGCCTCTCCTGGAGATCCCTGAGCTGCTTCTTGGTGATCGCCACCGCTTCATCGAAACGGGCGCGCTCATCCTCGATGTCCTCTTCGGAAATCTCATAGACCTCCGGAGCCGAAAAGCCGCGCGCAATCACATGGATGGGGCCGACGGCGATCCCGGGTGACGCGGGAATGCCCGTGTAGGTGATTTCCTGTAATGTCGCGCTCTTTACCATTCGCTGCCGAAAAATCTGAGGGTTTTCATGAAGGGATGCAAGGTTTCTGGCATCAGCTTTCTCCTGACCTATTTCCCCACAAAAAACCGCCTCCCCCGGAGGGAAGACGGCTTTCTGTTGGGGGGAAATGGAAACTCTCCCGAGCGGCGATCAGGGAATCGGAACTTCCGAGATCGTCTTGAGGATACGAGAGGCGATCTGGTAGGGATCACCCTGCGAGTTCGGGCGGCGGTCTTCGAGGTAGCCTTGATACTTGCCGTCCTTCACGAAGCTGTGCGGGACGCGGATCGAGGCACCACGGTCGGCGACGCCGTAAGAGAACTTATCGATGGACTGGGTCTCGTGAAGACCTGTGAGACGCATGTGGTTGTCCGGACCATAGACGGCGATGTGCTCCTCGACGTTCTCGGCAAACTTGGCCATGAGCGCTTCGAAATACTCCTTGCCGCCCACCTCGCGCATATACGTAGTGGAGAAGTTGGCGTGCATGCCGGAGCCGTTCCAGTCACTGTCACCGAGAGGTTTGCAGTGGTATTCGACATCAATGCCGTATTTTTCGCAAACACGCTGAAGAAGATAGCGGGCGACCCACATTTCGTCGGCGGCTTTTTTGGAGCCTTTTCCGAAGATCTGGAATTCCCACTGACCTTTCGCCACTTCGGCGTTGATTCCTTCGTGGTTGATACCTGCGTCAAGGCAAAGATCGAGGTGCTCCTCAACGATCTGGCGGGCGATGTCACCCATGTAGGAATAGCCAACACCGCAGTAGTAGGGGCCTTGTCCAACCTTGGGGAAACCATCGACGGGGAAGCCGAGCGGACGTCCGTCCTGATAGAGGAAATACTCCTGCTCGAAGCCGAACCATGCGCCCGGATCATCGAGAATGGTGGCGCGTCCGTTGGAAGCGTGTGGAGTGCCGTCCGGCATCATCACCTCGCACATCACGATCGCGCCGTTACGACGGGTGCTGTCCGGGTAAATTGCTACGGGCTTGAGCACGCAATCGGAGCTGCCGCCGGGTGCCTGTTGGGTGGAAGAGCCGTCGAAGCCCCAGAGAGGGAGTTCCTCAAGTGTCGGAAAGCTGGCGAATTCCTTGATTTGAGTTTTGCCACGAAGGTTCGGGACGGGGGTGTATCCGTCGAGCCAGATGTATTCCAGTTTGTATTTGGCCATTTTGGTTCTGTTTGTTTTTGGTGGTTAGCGATGGTTTTGTCTGAGAGCCAACGACATGTATCCAGCCGCCAGCTTAACCGACAAGCACAATTTAAGCATTTTTCATGCCACCTTAAACCCCGATAAAATCACAACTCAGCTCGCGGCAAGCATCATTCGATACGAATCACGACGAGCGTTGTATCGTCTGCTCCTGCGTTATCGATGGCACGTTTCAGGAGATTTCCGCAAACCATCTCCGAGGAGAAGTCGTCGGCCAGCGCTTCGGAAATGTGACGCTCCCAGACACCATCGATGAGGCCGTCGGAGCAGACGAGAAAACGGTCGCCCGGTTGGTAAGGAATTGCGGCAAAATAGGGGCAGACTTGGGAGTGATTTCCGCCGACCACTTCGTAAAGCACAGAACGGCGGGGATGAGTTCGATACTGTATCTCGCGAATCTCACCGCGCTTCCACTGCGCCCATGCGGTATTGTGATCCTTGCTGATCTGTTCGAGCTTTCCTCCGCGGCTGAGGTAGATCCGCGAGTCGCCGACGTTTGCCAAATACATGTTATCCGGCGTGAACCATGTCAGCGCGAGGGTCGCAGCCATGCCCTTGATGTCTTCCGCCGCGCTGGCGGCCTGGTTGATATGCTCGTGAACTTCCTTAATGGCCTGCTGGAGATGGGCAATGGAGTCCGGGAAAAAGCCCGATGCCGCGGCGCGGAAGGTTTCCGGGATAATCGCGGCCATGCGCTCCAGAATGAGCGAGGAAGCGAGATCGCCCGCATTTCCCCCGCCCATGCCGTCGGAAACCGCGAAGACGAGATCGCAGGTTTCGACCGTGCTTTCACCGGAGTCTCCGAGCTTTTTGGCACCGTTGATGTCAGAGGAAAAAACGATCCAGGAGTCGTCGTTACGGGGTTTGCGGGTGCCGCTCACGGTGGCTCCCGCCCAACGGAATGTCACTTGATGCGGCACGGCTCAGGGGTTTTCCGGAGAGTGGGGAGCGGGCAGGATCTCGGCGAGTTCAAAGTCGATGATGCAGAAGCGCCCGAGCTTGTCAGAGTAGGTGATGTTGCGTGGCTCGGCATCGAGGTGGCGGACGCCGTAATCCCTCTCCAGTGCGGCGAAGAGCGAATCCGCCTTTTCCTTGGTGATCTGGGAGGCGGGCCGTCCGCAGTTCGTGGAGACGAAATAATATTCCTCGGGATGCTCCTCCAGCACCCTTGGCACATACGGGCAGCCCCGTTGCTCCAACACTTTGAGCACCTCCACCTCCTTGGCATAACGCGACTCCACATCGCTCCCGCGCATCCGTTTGTGGACATTTCCGTAAAAGTCGATCCGCACATGGGATCGCAATCCGTCTTTGATCGGTTCTATCGACATCTCCACCGAGCATACACTCGATGAGTGACTTGTGAATCCATTCTTCTTGAAGTTTAGGGTTTGAAATTTGAAGTTTCCCGCACATGCGGATCATTTCAGGAAAAGCCGGGCGCATCGCCATCAAGGTGCCAGCGGCGGTCGCACGCCCGACCACGGACTTCGTCCGCCAGGCGGTTTTCTCCATCCTCGGAGAAACCATTTTTGACGCCCGCGTGCTCGATCTTTTTTGCGGCTCCGGCGCGCTTGGACTGGAGGCGCTGAGCAGGGGGGCGGCGTCCTGCGTGTTTGTCGATGAGCACCGGCAGGCGGTCTCCGTGACGGATGAGAATCTGAAAAAAGCCCGCCTCGAAGGAGGTCGCGCGGTGAAGTCCGAGGTCTTCGCTTTCCTGAAACACGATCTGGCCAGCTACGATCTCATTCTCGCCGATCCGCCGTATTGGAAAGGTTACGGTGATACCGATCTCGTCGCGAAGCTGCTCGCTCTGCCCGGGCTGCCCGCCCGACTCGCGGAAGGCGGTCATCTCGTCGCTGAAATTTCCTCCGCCCAGCCAACACCCGCCTCGCCGAATTTCCGCCTGCTGGATCGCCGCGAATACGGCTCCAGCGCCATCCTCATCTTCGCGCATCCGGACGCATGAAAGGCCAGCTCGCAATGCTCCTCTACCGGGCGGTGCTCCCGGTTCTCTTCCTTGTCGCCTTTCCCGGATGGATCGTGAAAATGCTGCGGCGCGGAGGTTTCGGCACGGCGCTGAACGAGCGTGTCGGCATCTACTTTGCGGCAAAGGAATTCGAACCCTGCGGCGCGATCCACTTCCACGCGATCAGCGTCGGGGAAACCGCACTCGCGTTAAAACTACTGAAGGCATGGGCGGCGCAAGATGCGGACGCCCGCTTCGTGCTCGCCACCGGCACCGCCACCGGGCACCAACTCGCCTCCTCCGCCGCCGTCCCCGGACTACGCGTCACCTACGCGCCGCTCGATTTCCCATGGATGGTGCGGGGTTACCTACGCCGTTTCGAGCCGTCACGCATTGTCCTGATCGAGGGCGAGATCTGGCCGAACCTGCTGCGTATCGCGGAGAAAAAAGGCATCCCCATCGCACTCGCCAACGCCCGCACCTCCCCTCGCTCCGCCCGCAGGCTCGCGAAATTCGCCTTCGCACTGCGCCCGTTTTTCTCGAAACTCTCCGCTGTCTGCATCCAGGAAAAAGAGCATCGCGCACTGTGGGAGACGCTCGGCGTAGCGCCGGAAAACATCCACCTCACCGGCAGCCTGAAGTTCGATCCCGAGTCCGCCCCCACAACCGTGCGCAACCCTGCTTTCGCGGAAATGCTCGCCGCTTTTGGGAGCGGACGCGCCGTGGTGCTCGCCGCCAGCACCTTTCCCGGCGAGGAGGAAATGATCGCCCGCGCCATCGCCGCCGCCGATCCCGACGCGCTGCCCGTCATCGTCCCCCGCCATGCCGAGCGCCGCGCGGAAGTCTCCGCCGCACTTTCCCGCTCCGGTTTTTCGGTGAGCATGCGCAGCGCGCCGCAATCCAACCCTTCTCATCCGCATGCCTTCGTCATCGACACCACCGGCGAGCTCGCCACCTGGACCGTCCACGCGGATGCGGTCATCATCGGGAAATCCTTTCTCTCCACCGGCGGCCAGAATCCCGCCGAGGCCATCCTTGCTGGCAAACCTCTCATTCTCGGCCCGCACATGGATAATTTCCAGCCGCTAGCCCGCCACCTATTGGAAAAGGGCGCCGCCCTCCCCGCCCACGACGAAGCCTCACTCACCCTCGCTATCCGCGCCGCACTCGATCCCGTTCGCGCCGCTGACCTCACTGCAAAGGCGCTCGGCGTTTTATCCATCCATCAGGGTGCCACAACCCGTCATCTCAAGGTCTTGCAACACGTCCGCCCTTCTGCCTGAATCCGCGCAAAGCAAGTTTGTCTTTCCGAAATCATCACCTTAACCTCCGCCTCACGTGAGCGAAAATCCTCCCAACCCACTCGATAGCCTTTTGACTGAATTCGCCCTCGGCCCCTCCTGGGCGCGTACGAAGTCGGAGCCATCCGCAAAGAAATACACCCACGAATCCCCCGAGCGCGAGCACCCGCAGCGCCGCCGCGATGACAGGGGCGACACACGCGGCCGACGCGAAGGAGGTGACCGCCGCGAAGGCGGAAACCGTCGCGATGACCGTGGACAACGCGATGGAGGAAACCGCCGCGATTTCCAAAAAGGCCGTGGCCGCGCCCCGGAGCCCCGCCGCGAGGAATTCATCCCTCCTACCGAAGGGGTCAACGTCTCCATCGTCCCCGAAAAAGCCGCCATCCAGCTCGTCTGCAAAGAGATCCACCAGGTCGCCCGCGTCTATCCGCTCTTCGACATCGCGGAAATCATCCTCGCCGAGCGCGCCCGTTGCCGCGCGATTTTCGAAATCTCCGAAAAACACGAACCCTTCCTCCGCTGCAAGATCGATGAAGCGATTTTCCTCACCAAGGAAGAAGCCCTTCGCCACCTTCTGGAGTCGCCATGGAAAAACCGCTTCATCGCGGAAACCACCGTCGAGACCGATCCGCCGAAAGGGAATTTCCAATCCGTCGCCCGCTGCGGCATCTCCGGCAAGCTCCTCGGCCCACCGAATTATCACGGCTATCAGACCGAAATCCGCCGCATGCACCGCGAGTTTTTCCCGGAAATGCCCTTCGAGTCCTACACCGCAAAAATCCGCACCGACCGCTCCGAGGACGCCGTAGGCGCATGGCTCGACTCCATGAAAACCCAAACCCGCTGGCGCATCCTCAGCGACGAGGAATCTGCCGCCGTGGCAGCGGAAATGGCCAAGCCCGAAGAGGAGGCCAAGGCCGAGCCAAAAGCCGGCGTGGAAGAAACCACCCCGGCAGCCGAATCCACCCTTGAGGAAGCCCCGACTACCCCGGAAGAAGAAGTGGTAGTCGCTACCGAACCCGCCGAAGAAATTCCAACCAGCGAAGATGCCACCCCGGAAGCATCCGAACCGGAACTCCCAGCGGAAGAAGCATCCCCCGCACCGGAAGAACCCGCCGCCCCCGAGGTGAAATGGTTCACCGACCGCGCGGAGTTCGAGCGCGCCCTCGCCGCCGAAGTCCTCGGAAAAATCTACCACACCACCCGCAAGGCCAAGGTTTCCGCCGCCATCCCCGGTCGCAACCTTTCGCCCGGCCTGCTCGCCCGACTGAAAGCCACCGGCAGCCACCACCGCAAGCACCCCGCCATCCTCATCCCGGAAATCTGCAAAATCCTTGAGGCCGAGCACATGCCCGTCTTCAAGCGCAAGGGCAAACTCTTCACCGGCCCCGCCCGCCCCCATGCCCTCGCCCTCGATGCCGTGCTCGCCGAGCGCCCCGGACAGATGGTGAAATGGATACGCGAAAACCCGCCCGCGAAGCTCGAAGGCCTCTGGCAAGCCATGCTTCCCGAAGGCTCCACCGCCCCACCCCAAGGCTACGCCGCCGACCTTTTCTGGCTCCTCCAGCAAGGCCACATCCTTCTCTACACCGACGACACCCTCGTCGTCCAGGATCCGCCCAAACCCCCGGAACCCAAAAAGCCCAAGCAGCCGAAGAAAAAGGCCAAGCCCGCAGCGGATTCCCCCGCGCCGGCGGAAGGAGCCCCCTCCTCCGAGGAAAATCCAGACGCTCCCCCGGAAGACGCAGGCACACCACCGGCTGAATCAGATGCCGACCCGGGGGAAGAATCCGCAGGCGAAGAACAAGTTTCCCCAGTCGTCGCGGCCGAATCATCCGAATCCGCCCCTGAATCCACGGAATCCTCGCCCGAACCCGCCGCTACCTCAGCCGAGGAAGAACCTGCAAAAGACCCTCTTCCCTAAGGTTTAAAGTTTAGAATTTAAAGTTTCATGTCCCAACAACAGACTCTCGCAAAATCCGCCACCCTCGAAGGAACCTCCCTGCATACCGGACAAAAGGTCACCCTCACTCTCAAACCCGCGCCGGAGAACCACGGCTTCAAGTTCCGCCGCATCGACCTCGCCGACCAACCCTTCATCAACGCCGACGCCGACAAGGTACAGACCGTCGAGCGCGCCACCACCTTGGCGGAAGGTTCCGTAAAAGTTCACACCATCGAGCACGTCCTCTCCGCCCTCACCGGCATGGGCATCGACAACGCGATCATTGAGATGGACGCCAACGAGCCACCCATTGGCGACGGTTCCTCCCGCCCTTTCGTGGAACTGATCAAAAAAGCCGGCACCAAATCCCAAGACGCCGTTCGCAAGGTCTGGGAAATCCGCGAGCCCATCCACCAGGAAATGGGCGACGGCACCCTGATCACCATCGTCCCGAGCAAGACCTTTCGCGTCTCCGTCACCAACGTCGGCCCCGAGGGGCGTTTCACCCAATACTTTTCCTCCGAGGTCACCCCGGAGCTCTATGAAAAGGAGATCGCGCCCGCCCGCACCTTCGTCCACTACGAGGATGTGAAGCCGCTTCTGGAAAAAGGCCTGATCAAGGGCGGCTCGCTGGAAAGCGCCGTCGTGATCCGTGGCAACGAGGTGATGTCCAAGGAACCCATGCGTTTCAACAACGAGTTTGCCCGACACAAGGCGCTCGACCTCATCGGCGATTTCATCCTCTCCGGAAAACGCATCCACGGCCACGTCATCGCCGTGAAACCCGGCCATGGCCCGAACACGAAAATGGCAGCCACCCTCAAGAAGGAATACGAGCGCATGCGCGCCATGGTTCCCGCACCGATCACCATCCCGGACGGAGAGAGCGTGCTCGATGTGAACGAAGTGATGAGCATCCTCCCCCACCGCTACCCCTTCCTCATGGTGGATCGCGTGATCGACTTCGGGGAAAACACCTGCACCGGCCTCAAGAACGTCTCCATCAACGAGCCGTATTTCCAAGGCCACTTCCCCGGCCACCCCATCATGCCCGGCGTCCTCCAGCTCGAAGGCATGGCCCAGGTCTCCTCCATCCTCATGCTCCGCAAGCCGGAGAACCTCGGCAAGATCGGCTATTTCCTCAGCGCGGACAACGTCAAGTGGCGCAAGCCCGTCATGCCCGGAGACACCCTCATCACCGAGGCCACCACCACCAAAGTCCGCGGCAACATCGGCCAGACAAGCTGCCGCTGCCTCGTCAACGGCGAGGTCGTCTCCGAAGCGGATCTCAAGTTTGCGCTGTTCGACAGGTAGGTGCGCTCACCGTGGCTGGGACTTGCAGTCCCAGTCCGTCGTGGGGACATCCTGTCCCCACAAGTAAATCACACCTTCGCCTCCAGCCATTTCCCCCGGAAATGCAGCCGCGTGAAAACGAAGGCCTGCGTCACCAGATCCAGCCCCAGCACGATCCACACGCCGGTGAGCGAGACCATGTCGAGCCGGGCGAGCAGCCAGAGCACGCCGATGCGGTAGAAGAGCATGCTGCTGAACGCCCAGCGCATCACCAGTTTCGTCGCTCCCGCGCCGCGCATGGTCGTTTTCAGGATGATGCAGGTGGCGAAAAACGGCTGGGTGAACGCGCACACCACCAGCAACGGCCCCGCGAGCTCCGCATGCAGACCGCTGCCCGGTGCCATCAGATGGATCAGCCAATCCCTGCCGATAACGAAGCAAAGACCCATGAAGGCCATCACGCCGACGGCGAGTTTCCACGAGAACCGCACCGCTCTGACGGCCATTTCCTTGGAACCCGCGCCGAGGTATTGCCCGGTGAGCGCCGCCGCCGCGGCCGCGATGGCAAAGCCCGGAAGGAAACTCATCGACTCGAGCCGTATCGCGATGAAGTGAGCACCCAGCGCGCCTTCATCCTTCAGGTTCGAGATCACGCGCAGCCCGTAGGAATGGATCATCCACATCCCCGCGATCTCGATGGCCTGCGGGACGCCGATCCTCCAGATGCGCAGCATCGTCTCGCCATGGAAAAGCAGTCCCTCCCGCGTCCAGTGCAGACCCTCCGTTTTTTTCAGCGCGAGGATGACCACTACCGTGAGCAAACCCGCAATCCAGCCGATCACCGTGCCGAGCGCGATGCCTTCCACGCCCATCCCACCGAAAGGCTCGGGACCGAACACGAAAAGCACGCTCGTCCCCATGTTCACGGCGTTTACCACCACCATCGCGAGAAACGGGGTCTTGGTATCGCCGGAACCACGGAGAGCCGCGTTCACCGCGAACATCGCGCCCGCCACCGGCCCGGACCAGGCGAGCATACGGATGTAGGCTTCGGCATGGATCGCCGCCGCCGGGGTCAGTCCCATCCAGCCGATCAGCGGCATCGTGCCGATTTGTAAGACGAGATAAGCGACCGCGCCCGCCAGCGCTCCCAACCAAAGCCCCTGTCCCAGCGCCATATCCGCGAGTTTGAAATCCTTTGCTCCCACCGCGCGCGAAACCAGAGCCATCACCCCTGTCGCCACCGCGCCTTGGAAAATGTAGATGAACCAGCCGACATAGCCGCCCAGGCCCATCGCATCGAGAATCGCGACTCTTTCCTCTCCCTCCGCCATCCGCCCGGCGATGAGGATATCGGTGGTTCCCACAAAAAACGCGAGGATCTGCTCCAGCAAGGGCCAGAACGCCAGAGAGAGCACCTGCATGGCAAGAGTCATGCCGCCCAGCTTTCCGCCCAGCCGGATCTCCTCGCCCCGCTCGCTAGCCTCCACCGAAATTCCGGGCTGATCCATCCGCGCGGAGACTGCTACTTCATCCGCCGATCTTCAACCCATCATTCCGCAATCAGAGCGGCGGGATGCTTGCCAGCGCGGCTTCGAGGCGTGCGGTGGTGTTGTGGAGGGTGCACCAGTTATGGATGTAGGGCATGTCGAGGGTTTCTGTGCTTTGCACGGCCAGAATATCAATGACATCCGCCAGATCCTTGTCACGACCCCACCTTAGCTTTTGGACGATGACATCCTCTGCGGTGGGAACCCAACCCTTGCAGTTCAGAATCGGTATGAAAATTTGCCGCCTTCGTTCAAATTCCCGGATCACGAATGGATCATCGAAAAGCTCGAAGAGTTCGATTTTCACGGGCGGCGGGGAGATCGTTTGTCCGACATGGCGTTTCCCCCATGTAAGCGTATCGAAGACGGCTTGCTGCTCGAAAATGACAATGTCATCGAGAGCCTTGATAATCGCATTGACCCCGCCACCGGATGTGACCGGAACGAGGAAGTCAACATCGCGGGTTGATCGCGGGATCCCATGGGCACCGGCGGCAATGGCACCGACAAGCATGTAGGGCACTCCTGTGCTTTCGATCCTCTCCAGAACCTGCGTCGCGATGTTGGCGATATCCATCAGTCGGCAGGTTTGGTTTTTGAATACAGCCCGTGCTCACGAACCCGGTCGAGACGATCCAATCCTTTTCTCACTTCCTGCCATCCGAGGTTTTCATCGTCGGTACCGAGACGCGACATGGCTCCCGCGAGCATCATTCCGAATTGCAATTCGGATTGTTCGAGAACGGCGGAAATGCGCTCTTCCGTAGTCATCGCCCGCGCACGCAGGATTTTCTCCCGATAGATGGAATCCTGGAGATCCTTGAGCGCGGTGGGATGGTCGTGGGGATTCGGCATCGGAAACTTGCGCAACCTAGCGTGATCCGGACGGGAATCCAAGGAGCGAATACAAGTCTACTCGGACGGCGCGTCCTGAGGGGCGGGTTGCGCGGGTGGAGCCACCTCCGGGGCGGGCTGCGCGGGGATTTCCACGGGCGAGGTGACGGCGGAGATCCCTTCGGGTATGGGTGGCGCCGCAGCTCCCGGGCCGGGGCCTTTGTCCATGAAATCGGTGCGGTTCTTGAGGAGGGCATCCACGGTGAATTTGCTGATCTCAAAGGTGCGACCTTCCAGCGCCTTGGTTTTTTCCAGATTCTCAGTGAGCGCCTTGAGCCGGTCATCGAAGATTTTTTGCGCGGCCTCGGCATCCTCCGGCTTCTCACCTTCCGGCTTCTTCCGCTCCTTGGGGAGATCCGCCTGGACGGCGACGGTCATGAGGTAGTTGTCGGCGGCGGGCGGCGCTTCTTCTCCCTCCTTCGCGGCGGCAGGTTTCGCAGGTTGGAGAGTGATCGTGTAGGTGAAGCCCTCGAAGGTCGTGATGACGGCTTTCTGGAGTTTTTCCGGTGTGGCCTTTTTCTCAACCTCGGCGGCGGGAACGACATCTTCAAAGCGCGAGAAAGAGAACAGTGACTTCAGCGGAGAAGTGGCGGCCGCGTCGGTCTTCACGCCCGGGTAAGCCTCGGTGAAAGCGAAGTCGGCATTCTCGTCCGTGCGGGTAAATTCCCATTCGTTTTCATCCGAACCGGGTTTCGAGACCGAGATCCCCTTGATCTTTTCGACCTTGATGAACTCATCGGACAGCCAGCTCTTGGCCTCATCGGAGAGCGTGCCGAAGAGTTCGGAGACGGCATAGAAACCTGATTCGTCGGCGTGGTTGCGGACGAAGCGCCCGGTCGCACCGCCGCCGAAGGGCGAGTTCGATGCGGCAGCATCCAGGTTTTTTCCGAAGGACACCTTCGCGAGTTCCTTGCCATCGGCATCCTTGAAAACGGCGGTAATGCCGCGCGTTTCCGCTGTCGTGGAACTCTCATCCATCCCGAAGCGAGGAGCGAACGAGGGGCCGGCCTCAATGCCTTGTGCCACTTTCAGCTCGGCGAGGGTGCGGAGCAGTTCGTTGATATTGCGGCTGTTGGCGGGAAAACCGTCGCGCTGCGCCACTGTCCATTCGCCGTCCTTTTTGACCAAGCTAACGGATTGTGTCGCGCCAGAGATCTCGATGCTCGCGGCTTTATCAGCGGGGAAATCGGCGAGCAGGGTTTGCCCGGGAGTGCGGTTTGTAGCGCTCTTATCCACGCCGGAAGCCGATTTTTTCACAAGATAGACGGACACGCCGAGAATAATGGCAATGATCCAGAGAATGATGACAGTGCGGGATTTCATGCGGTGGGAATGAAGTGATACGTTGGAAAGAACGGGTTAAACGGTCACGGTTAGCGTGCGCGGGTGGAGGAACGGCGTTTCAGGAACAGACCGAGGCCGATGAAAATGACCAGAGCAGGCATGGCAGCGACATTGAGGAGAGTGATCTTGCCGGAGAGCTTGTCCTTTTCGCGTTTCAGTTCCTTTTCCTCGCTGCGGATCAGCTTCGCGTACTCCACGCCCTGCTGATCGAGTTTGCGGATTTCAGCTTCCTGCTCAGGTGTCGCGTAGGGGCCTGATGAGGCGGCACGCTGGCTTTGAAGTTGGGTCAGCTTCGCGATGACTTCCTCCCTCTTGGCCTTATATGCCTCCACTTTCGCGCCGCGCTTCTCCTCGAATTTCCGCTCCATTTCCTGGATCACGGTGAAGGGGCGGCGGGTGGCGGCGCGCGAGCGGGAGCCGATCAGGTATTTGGAGCCGACCGCTTGGTCGAGGAGGTTGAAAAGCAGGCTGGCGTTGCCATTCATCGGAGTGGCCATCTGCATGCCGCCGAAGTTCTGGACGTTGTAGGCGAAGCGATCATAGAAGGCATCGATGTCCGCAATGAGGAACACGTTGCCGGGCTTCACGGCTTCTTTCAGCGATTCGTCCTTTGGTTTCTCGGCTTCTTCCTTTTTCTCCTCACCGGGGGCGACCTCAGGTTCCTCCGCCTTGGGCTTGCCTTCGGGGAAAGCGGTTTTGAAATTTCCCGAGAGGTGGGTGATGAGATCAAACGCCGTGCCTTCCGCCTTCAGTCCGGCTTCCAGGGAGGGATCGAGCCGCGAGGCCTTGAAGGAATCCACAAAACCGGCGGATGTGGAAGAGCGCACCAGCGAGTTCGTGGCCACGCCGCCGCCGGTGCGTTTGAACGCTCCGGGAAGGTAGAGGGTCACGGACTCCACACCCTTGGTGATGATGTTGTCCTTTTGCGGCATCGCACTTTGCGGGAGGCTGAGGACAGCGATTCCCTTGCGCTCACCGCCGAGGAGTGTGGCGTGAATCGGATCGGCCAGGACTTTGTCAGAAACAAACTCCACGCCCCATGAAGAGAGCAATGTCGGGAGAGTGGAAGAGGTCGGCGCGCCGCCCGGCTGGCCGGTCATCGGGTTCGGCTGGCCGCCAAGCATCTGCGCGGCGACGGAAAACGCATCGAGGCAAGCGACCACCGTGCCGCCGTTGAGCAGGTATTGGTCCACAAGGAATTCCGTCTCCTT
Organism: Verrucomicrobiota bacterium; assembly: GCA_046051965.1. GTDB lineage: Bacteria > Verrucomicrobiota > Verrucomicrobiia > Verrucomicrobiales > Akkermansiaceae > Luteolibacter. The sequence continues at coordinate 152,644 of JBJONG010000001.1, read as the reverse complement.
GCTGATCTCCGCCGGGTGGAAAAGGAACAGCACCTTGATCTCGTTCGGGTCGATTTTTTCCGGAGTCATGCCGAGATCCCTCAGGTCGAAGGATTCCTTGAGCTGCTGGTAAATCACCCACGGTTGCTGAGGTTGCTGCCCGGGCATCATCGCGGGCATGCCGGCGAGGTCGAAGGCGGACATGACACCGATGACGGGTTTCACCGGCGTGGTCACCTCGGCGATGGCCTTGGAGATCTGGTATTCCAACATCGTCTCCTCGCCGGGATTCAGAAAGGGCAGGACGACTTTCTTGTCGAGGGCGGAGACGGCGATTCCGAGGTAGAGGTTTCCTTGTTCGTCGATGGAGCGTATTCCATCGAGATTGGCCGAGTCCTCCGCATCGGTATCGGGTTCCGGATCGATGTTCTCGATGCGGATTTTGTCATTGGATAGGTTTTGGTATTCCTTGAGAAGATCGTCCACGCGACGCATGTGGATCTTGAGCTGTCCCGGCGTATATTCGGCATTACGGGAGGCGTAGTAGCGGATCACGACTTTGGTATCGAGTTCACCGAGGATGGATTTCGTCCCCTCTGAAAGGGTGAAAACCTTGTTCTCGGTGAAGTCCGCACCGCGGTTGCCGGCGGGTGTGAGAGAGACGAGCCAATTGGCAAGGATGGCGATGGCGACGAAGGCGGCGATGCCGAGGGCGGCGCGGGTGATGGGGGCTTTCATGAAACTTTAAACTTTAAATTTTAAACTCCAAATCAGAGCAATTAAGCGCGTTTTGCAGAGAGGATGGTGGAGGTTCCGACGAGGCAGAGGCTGATGAATCCGGCGAACCAGACGGCATCCTGCAAACGGAGCAATCCACGGTTCAGGGAGGAAAAGTGATCCCACACGCTGAATGCCACGATGGCCTCGACGGCGGCGGGTGAAGTGGCCTTGGCCAACTCCCGGGTGACGGGATCATAACCGCAGAGCACCATCAGGGTGCAGATGGCGACGGAGACGATGAGGCACACAACCTGATCACGCGTGCATGCGGAAACCAGCATGGTGATGGCGATGAAGGTGCAGCAAACAAGGAAGGAGCCGATGTAGCCGGCGATGATCGCTCCGTTGTCTGGCTCACCGAGGTAGTTCACAGTGATGACGATGGGAAAAGTAAGAACCAACGCGGCAAGCGAGACGGTGGCGGCGGCCAGGAATTTCCCGGCGATGGCAGCCCATGTGGATACCGGGAACGTGCCGAGCAACTCGATCGTGCCGTTGCGTTGCTCATCGGCCCAAAGTTTCATGGCGATGGCGGGCGCAAGGAGCATGTAGAGCCAAGGATGCCAGAAGAAGAAAGAAAACTGCAGCGAGGCATCACCGACAGTCATGAACTCTCCGAATGAAAAGGTGAAACCCAGTGAAAGAAGAATGAAGATGACAATGATCGCGTAGGCCGTGGGTTGGGCGAAATACGATTTCAGCTCGCGGCGGAAGATGGTGAGGATCGACATGGGGAAAATGAGGTTGTTGTTTCGATTACGCGGCGGTGTCGGATGTGGTCACTTTGCGGAAAAGCTCGGTAAGCGAGCCGTGGGGAGCCTTCGCGATGAGTTGGGCGGGTGTGCCGTCCTCGACGATGCGACCGCGATCCACGATGATCGCACGGGTGCAGGATGCCTCCACCTCCTCAAGAATGTGGGTGGAGAAGAGAATCGCCTTGGTCTCGCCGAGGCGCTTGATGAGCTGGCGGACTTCGTATTTCTGGTTCGGATCAAGACCGTCGGTAGGCTCGTCGAGGATCAGCACCTCGGGATCGTGGAGCAGCGCCTGCGCGAGGCAGGTGCGGTGGCGGTAACCTTTGGAAAGGGTGTCGATGGACTGGTGGGCGACGGAGCCGAGGAAACAGGTTTCGATCGCATGCTCGACCGCTTCCTTTTTCGCGGAGCCGGAGAGTTTGCGGATCTCTGCGCAGAATTTCAGGAAACCGATAACTGTCATGTCGTTATACAGCGGGGCGGATTCCGGCAGATAGCCGATTTTTTTCTTCGCCTCCGCAGGGTCGGCGGTGATCGAAATTCCGCAGATTTTCGCCTCGCCGGAACTGGGCGGGATGAAGCCGGTGACCATGCGCATCGTGGTGGATTTTCCGGCACCGTTTGGCCCAAGGAATCCGAGAACCTCGCCTTTTTGCACCGTGAAGGAGAGTTCATTGACGGCGACTTTGCTGCCGAAATGTTTGCTGAGATTGATGACTTCGATCATGGGTGGGGATGGGAATTCCGGTAACGGGAGGGTTGTTTGCGGCTGGTGTATTTTTTTGCGACACCTGCTTCGATTTTTGTTTGGGAAATTTCGAAAAATTTGCGGTGAGCCTGAATCAGAGAATTTCCGCGATCTGCACGGCGTTGAGCGCCGCGCCTTTGCGCACCTGGTCGCCGACGACCCAGATATCGAGGGCGTTTTCGAGGACGAGATTCCTACGGATTCGACCGACGAGGCAGTCGTCCTTGCCGGTGGTGTCGAGCGGCACAGGGAAGAGCTTGTTCGCCGGATCATCGACGACCATCACGCCGGGCTTGCCCTCGTAGCAGGCCTTCGCGCCCTCCACCGTGGGTTCCTTGGAAAACTTGGCGGTGATGGAAACCGAGTGCGAACGATAGACCGGCACGCGGACGCAGGTGCAGGACACTTTGAGAGATGAAAGCCCGAGGATCTTGCGTCCTTCGTTGAGCATCTTCATTTCTTCCTTCGTGTAGCCGTTGTCTGTGAAAGAATCCACCTGCGGGATCACATTGAACGCGATCTGGCGGGGATACACCTTCGGGGTGAATTCACGCCCGTTCGCGATGGCCTGCACCTGCTCCTCAAGCTCCACAATCCCCTGCGCACCCGATCCGGAAACCGCCTGGTAGCTGGACGCGATGACGCTTTCCAAGCCGTATTTCTCGTGCAGCGGAGCCAGTGCCATGAGCGAAATGATCGTCGTGCAGTTCGGGTTCGCGATGATGCCCTTCGGCCTGTCTTTCGCCGCTGCCGGATTGATTTCCGGAACCACCAAAGGCACGCCTTCGTCCATGCGGAACGCGGAGGAGTTGTCGATCACCACCGCACCCGCCGCAGCGGCCGATGGCGCGAACTCCAGTGAAATCCCGCCGCCCGCGCTGAACAACGCGATATCGATGCCCGCGAAGGAATCGTGCGTGAGTTCCTTCACGGTGATTTCCTCGCCGCGGAACTTCATCGTTTTTCCCGCTGATCTCGCTGAGGCTAGCAAGGTAAGCTTGCTGAGCGGAAAATTCCGTTGCTCCAGGCAAAGGAGCATCTCCACGCCGACGGCACCCGTCGCTCCGACAATCGCTACATGAGGGTTGTTCATTTTCAAGAAAACCGGCCTCGCGCCGGGGCGCGGAACATACCCACAAGCCTCACCCATGCAATCCCTAAGAGAAACCGAAAAGCCCGGCCTTGTCCGGCTGATCCGTATCTCTCACTTTCATCCACCACCCTCGCCGGGGCGTCATCTCATGAAATCCGCCATTCTCCACCGCCTCGCCGCCCTATTCATCGCGGGCGTTTGGATTTTCCACGGCCTTTACAGCAAGATCCTCAACGGCATCCCGAGGCATAAGATGATCGTCGGGGAAATCCTCGGGGAAACGGTCGCGGATGTGGCTGTCATCATGATCGGCGTTCTGGAAATCCTGCTTGGCTGCTGGGTTCTGATCGGCATCCGCCGCCGTCTGAACGCCGCCGTCCAGACCCTCGCCCTCGTTTCCATGAACACGTTGGAGATCCTCCTCGCCCGCGAATTCCTGCTTTCCGCAGGCGGCATGGTGTTTCTGAATCTCTGCTTCATCACCCTCATCTGGTGGTGGGCGACGCGCGGGAATCAGCCGATCCAGCCGCATTGAAGGAGAAAACAGGCACCGAACACCAAGGCCAGCGCCATCCAGATCAGCGCGAAAGACCAGTGGACGAAGGTCTCAAGTCGTTTCCCCCGCCAGAGATCGCTGCGATAGACGAAAAACTGGCAATACAGACGCACCGCCCAAAACAGAGCGAACGATCCCGAGATCCACATGCCCGCCTCGCTTTCCACGAGGAAAACGGACGGCGCAAAAAGGCAAGGCAGCGCCATCAGGATGACTGTGAGACAAACGAAGAACGTATGGACATGGAAAACCTGTTCGTTCTCGGGGCTCAGGTTCCGACCGTCCTCGCGCCATCTCAGCTTCCGGCCGATGGGGATGTGCAGGAACGCAAGCATGACCAAGCCCGCGCCTGCGATCCGCAACAATATCTCCAGCGCCGCGTTCATTTTTTCCCGATCACGAAAACCCGCACGAAGGGAGTGATCCGGAAGCCATCCACCAAACGCAGCCCCTCCCCTTCCCAGCTCCGTTCCCAATTTTTCACGGAATGGAAATGAAGAAACCCCGGCCCGAACGCGAGGAAATTCGCGGCATCCCGGGCATGCTCGACCACGACAATACGCCCTTCATCCGCAAGGCAGCGCTTCGCCTCCTTAAACCATTTGGCGCGCTCCCCGACCGTCCGCATTTCATGGATCGCCATGATTCCGAAAACGACATCCGCCCATCCGTCGCCGATAGGCCACCGGTCGAAAGGAGCCGCCTCCGTGCCTTGGGTCGGCGGATACAGTTTCCGCGCACGTTGGATGGAAGCCTCGGTCATGGTGGCTGGATCGTGGTGATCGAGGACGCGCCAATCACCCGCCAGCCTTTCGCGCAGCGCCTCCGAAGCTTCATCGAAACCGGAATGGCAGAACACGATTCGCCCGCGTTTCCCGCCGCCGAGCGCACGCTCCAGCCAACCCCATCGGTAAAGATCCGAGCGGTCGTAGATCAGATGGGAAACCCCGAGCGATACGAAAAGGAAATACCCGGAACCCACTGTGATGGCACCGCATAAGGCCAGAAACCAAGGATCGCGAGAAAGGAAAATCCCAACCACCGCCCCGAGAAAAACAAGTGCCGCCACAAGATAGAACGGCCAGTTGAACCGCACGATCGCAAGCATCCCCTGCCACTTGCCCCGCTTCATGCCGCGCCGCCTCCCGGTTTCACGATCCTTCCCTTTTCCCAACGGTAATCCACGCCCTCGACCACGAAGGCGTTGGCGAGAATAGGTGTCGCGCCGCACAGCGGTTCCTCGCGGAAAAGCCCGACCTCCCAGCTTTTCACATCCACCGGGCGGGGCTTCCACTCGTCCCTGCTGCCTTCGATCACCACAAATGTTCCGTCACTCTCAGGACTGAAAGTGAAAGGCATCGGCCCGGCGAACCGGCGCGCCGTCCGCCAATCGGGAAAAGGCGAACCTTCCGGCAACGCAGGATCGGGACTCTCCGCATCGAAGCGCAGGTCGAGGCTCACCTCACCGCCCGGCCGCTTCACCACGATCCGCGTCTCCGCTCCCTCCTCATCGATCTTCACCCGCGCCAACCGGTAGTTGTAACTCGTCATCAGGTTACCCGCCCACACCATCGACCGCTTGTCCGTCTCGCTGCGGATGATTTTCAAACCCCGCAACCTCCTGCCCGACTCGTCCTCCAGCCGCGTGAAAATCCGCGTCCCGGAAAGAAAGAAATCCCTTCCGAGAAATTCAGGAAAGCCCGCCGGCCGCAGTTTCCGCGTCCAGACCAGAGCCACCGTAACGAACCCGAAACCCTCGTAAGCATCGATCGCCAGCCCCTGCGGAATCATTGTCCTCAAGACCCCCTCCGGAAACGCGAAAGAAACCGCCACCACCCGATCAAACCGGGCTACCACGGGAAACGGATGGCGCTGAAGGGAGGCAATCATGTCAAAGCGTGATGCCGCGTGTGCGACTCATTTTCGAAATCTCAACACACAAGCCCGCCAAGTCCAGCAACTCCATCCAATGGGCCGATGCAAGGCTCCTGCATCCAACTGTAAACGTCCGCACTCGGGAGAAATTGCTTGCCCGGCGGTCACGGCTGTTGCTGCCATCGCCGCGTGGCAGCTATGAGCATCCATTTCCCGTCATCCTTGAAAATTGCTCCCGCTTTGCGCATTCTTGCCTGCTGCATCGCGCCCCTTTTTTCCGTTTCCTGCGCTCTCATGAAACCCACGCCTCCCAAGAAGGCGGAGATCGTGATGTATGAGTGGGAAGACGACGGCGAGGGCGGCCCGCTAAAGATCCGGATCAATCTCAAGGAACAGAAAGCGGCTTATCTCCGAGGCAATCGGCAAGTGGGTTGGTCGCTCGTTTCCACGGGACGCGAGGGACATTCGACCCCGACAGGCGAGTTCAAAGTCACGGAGAAAATGCCACTGAAGGTTTCGAATCGCTACGGCTGGATTGCCGATTCGGAGGGAAAAGTGGCGATTCCCAGCGCGAAGCCGAGCACTCCGGTTCCGCCCGGGCATGAGTATCGAGGGGCGGAGATGCATCACTGGATGCGTCTCACATCCTATGGCATCGGACTGCATGCGGGGGAAATCGCCAAGCCCGGGACTCCGCTTTCTCATGGTTGCATCCGTTTGCCGAAGGATTTTGTGGCGAAGCTCTATGAGGTGACGCTCGTCGGCACGCCGGTTCAGATCGTGCACGGCGGCTAGATCCGCTGCACAAGTGATTGCTTTTATTCCGAGTTGATCGGCCGACTTCGGAAATCATGTCTGTCAAAAAGTTCTAGCTGGAACCATCTGTCGCGCCAATGACCGGCTGTGTCGTAAGAGCCGGATTTGTGGACCACTCGTCGATCAGACGATACGCCACGGCAAGCATTGTCGGGCCGAGGAACAGCCCCACCAACCCGAAGGCGAGCGCGCCGCCGATGACACCACAGAAAATCAGCACGAAAGGCATTTTGGTTTCCTGGCTGATGATCAGCGGCCTGACGACGTTATCGACGCTACTGATCCCCAGAAGTCCCCATAGTGCCATGAAAACTCCCCAACCCGGCTGATCCTGGGCGAAGAGCCACAGCGTCGCCGGGATCCAGACGATGGGTGGACCAAAGGGGAGGATTACCGCCAGAAAGAACGTCACCACTCCGAGAAAGACCGCACCCGGCACGCCGGCGATGGTTAAACCTATGACCGCGATGACCGACTGGATGAGTGCCGTCCCGAGAACACCGTAAACCACACCGCGAACGGTATCACCTGCGATTTTGAGCAGGTGTTTGCCGCGTGCTCCAGCCAACCGCTCGACCCCAACCTTGAGCCGGTCTGAAAGGGCGGTCTCGTTCCTAAGGAAGAAGAAAGCGAGAAAGGCGCTGAGGATCACCTGAGTCACACCTTGTCCCACCGCCAGTCCGGCGGTCACCAAGGCCTTTTGAGCCACTCCCAAGGATCTGCCCAGCAACGCGAACAGCTTTTCCGACACCTCCTTTGCCTCCTCCGTTTTTACATCGGCGAGTGAATCCGTATCCACATCCTGACTGGGGGGGGCATCCTTGGTTTTTCCCGCCGGCTTGTCATCCGTCACGCTATGCCTGCTAGTGACCGAGGCTTTTTCCAGATCCTCAATCCAGCGATTCCTGTCGTCGCTGAACTCTGCCCAATACGGGGCGATCTCTTCGCCGATGAGCGGTAAATCAACGATCCACTCAGGAGTTTTTTGGGGAGCCTCTAGGAACCAATTCTTGGTGGCTGCCGCAAAAACCCTGCCGTCCTCGACGAGCCTCAGGCCGATGAGCAGCACGGGACCTGCGAGCGTGAGGGTCAATGTCAGGGTGACAAAACATGCCGCGAGCGTGCGCGATCCCCGGAACCACAACGTGAACCGCCGCTGCAACGGATAGAGCGAGTAGGCCAGGATCACCGCCCACATGAGGGAGGAAAGGAACGGCTTGAGAACCACCACGCAGCCGATGAGGAGCAGCAGCAATGCGATGCCACCGAGCCACGGCTCCACCTTGAAACGATTCTGCCTTTCCTCTTCCTGCATGTTGCTGCCAGACCCTATGCATTACGCGGGGATCTAAAAACAAAAAATCGGCTCCGAACCGGATCATGTCCCGATCCTTCGCGGGAAAGGCTCGATGAAAAACAAAAAGCCCCGGCTTTTCAAGGCCGGGGCTTGTGATGGAAAGATTCAACGGCGTCCGGAGATCGCCGCCACGGTCACTTGTTCAGCACCTTGAGCTTGGAGACACCATAAACCGCGTCATCGCCGAGCTCTTCCTCGATGCGGAGGAGCTGGTTGTATTTTGCAATTCTGTCCGAGCGGGACATCGAGCCGGTCTTGATCTGGCCGCAGTTGGTGGCGACGGCGAGGTCGGCGATGGTGCTGTCCTCGGTCTCGCCGGAGCGGTGCGAGAGGACGGCGGTGTAGGCGTTTTCCTTGGCGAGTTCAACGGCGTCGAAGGTCTCTGTGAGCGAGCCGATCTGGTTCACTTTCACGAGGATCGAGTTCGCGACACCGAGGTCGATGCCCTTCTGGAGGAACTTCGAGTTGGTGACGAAAAGGTCGTCGCCGACGAGCTGGGTGGTCTTGCCGAGTTTCTCGGTGATGATTTTCCAACCAGCCCAATCGTTTTCGTCGCAGCCGTCCTCGATCGAGATGATCGGGTATTTCTTCTGGAGCTTCGCGTAATATTCGACGAGTTCCTCGGCGGACTTGACGGATTTGTCGGACTTCTTGAAGACGTATTTTTTCTTCTTCTTGTCGAAGAACTCGGAGGCTGCGACATCGAGGGCAATGGCGATATCAACGCCAACCTTGTAGCCGGCCTTTTCGATGGCCTTGCAGATGGTGGCGAGCGCGTCGTCCGCGTCTTTCAGGACAGGGGCGAAACCGCCTTCGTCACCGACGGCGGTGGAGAGACCGCGGTCGTGCAGGACTTTCTTGAGGGAGTGGAAAACCTCCGCGCCGTAACGAAGTCCTTCGCGGAAAGTCGGTGCGCCGATGGGCATGATCATGAACTCCTGGAAGTCGATCGGGGCGTCGGAATGCGCGCCGCCGTTGATGATGTTCATCATCGGGACGGGAAGCACTTTCGCGTTCGGGCCACCGAGGTATTTGTAAAGCGGCACGCCGAGCTGGTTGGCGGCGGCCTTGGCGACGGCGAGGGAAACACCGAGAACGGCGTTCGCGCCGAGCTTCTTCTTGTTCGGGGTTCCGTCGAGCTCGATCATCGTGGCGTCGATGGCGGCCTGCTCCGTGGCGTCGAAGCCGAGAAGTTCCGCGGCGATGGCCTCGTTGACGGATTCCACCGCCTTGAGCACGCCTTTTCCGAGATAGCGGTTTTTGTCGCCGTCGCGAAGCTCGTGCGCCTCGTGTTCGCCGGTGGATGCGCCGGAAGGAACGGCCGCGCGACCCATTGCTCCTCCTTCGAGGTAAACGTCAACCTCGACGGTCGGGTTTCCGCGTGAGTCGATGACCTCGCGGCCCCTGATTTCTACGATGGTGGTAAGATCCATGTTTGTATTTGTGTCTGTTTTGGAAAATTTCCTCAGGCGTGATAAGCGGAGATCGACTTGATCGTCAATGTTTGCATTTGCTCGGTATCGACATCGCGGACTTTCGCGTCGTCGCCGATCGAGAGTCCCATCAGCGCCTTGCCGACTTCGGAAAGGTAGGAGACCTCCTTTTTCTCGGGATCGGAATCCCATGCGCCGAGCACGGTGATGGTCTGCTCCTTGCCGGTTTCATCGGCGAGGACGACGACGGTTCCGATATTGACCGTCTTGGTGTCGGCACCTTTGAAATCAGTGCCGCGGGCGAGGGCGATCTCGCGCTCCAGAGCGGCGCGGCGGTGGGCCAGGAATTTCTCCATATCCTTGGCGGATTTGTATTCGAAATTCTCGCGCAGGTCGCCGTAAGAGCGGGCGATCTTCACATCCTGCAGATTCTGCGGAATTTTCTCGCGGATGAGTTCTTCGAGTTCCTTCTTCTTCTTTTCCAGCGAGCCCCATGAAACGAGCAGCGGCTCCTCGCGTTTCGCGGCGTTCTGGCCGGAGACGAGTTCCACGGTTTCCGGGCGCACTTTGATGATGCGGGCCATGAGGGATTTTTTCTCAAGGTCGCCGAACACCGGGCAATCCAGGAGGCGGCGGGCGAAATTGCGTGCCTCGTTGAGATCCATACCCTGGACGAGATCGGCAAGCAGGGCTTTGTCTTCGGTTAGAAGAGTTTGGAGGCGCGATGTTTTGCGCGGACCGTCGGAGAGGTGGTCGTTTTCAAGGAGGTTGAGGATGGATGCTCCGACATCCGCGCCGAAGACGGATTCTGCGGAAGCCTTGCGCTCGCGGCAGACCCAGATGAGGGCGTCCGGGCCGAGGGCGCGCCGCGCGAGGGCGGAGCCGACGTGATCGGTGAGCGCGGTCATGCCGTTGTTCTCACCTAGGATGCGGGCGATCTCCGTGACGCCGCGCGCTCCGACTTTATCGAAAACCGTGACAATTTTCGAAATCCATTCATCGCCGAAAGCGGTCGCGAAAGAATCGTAAACGGCGCGCTGGCGGGTGGAGGGAAGGTTGACGAGTTCCTCGGCGATCTTGCCGAGATCGGAACCGGCGATGAGATCGCTGAGACGGACGGCACCGGGATCGAGCTCCAACGACTTGCTGCCGCCGATGACCTCGTCGCGGGCGGCGATGAGCTGCATCGCCTGGCCAAGCTGGACGCGGGCTGCTTTTTTCGCACCGTCGTCGATGTCGGTGAGAAGTTGTTTGAGCGCTTGGGAGTCCTGCTCGAAGGCACCGATATCCGCCGCGATGGCTTCCAGAGCCTTGATCATGCCTTTGATGTCCTTGGACGCTTCGAAATCGGCGAGCAGTGCCTGCGCCGGTGTGATCCCGGAATCGCGCAGCACGATGGGTTCCGTGCGTTTCGTGGGGACGACAGCCTTGCGGCTTTCCTTCACCGCCTTTTTCGTGGCGTCCCACCACTTCTTGTAATCCTTCTCCGGGATGACAGTGCCGCTCACCAAGGTTTCAATGGCTTCGCCGGTGATCATGCCGCCGTGGCTTTGGAGAATGTGAACGACGAGCGCGACCGAATCCACCTTCGCGAGCTTACGGAGTTCCTCGATCTGCTCGATTTTGACCGCGCGGAAGTCATCCGGCGCGATCCACTCGGTCTTCTGCATCGCGAACTGGAGATCCATCTCCTGGCCGCTGGAGCGCTCGAAATCGACGGTGATTTTCTTCCCTCCGAAGTCCCAGGCGGTGATTTTTCCGGCTCCGAAGGATTTATGGAGGCAGAAATTCCCCGGGGCGAGTTGTGACAGGCGTTCCCCCACAGGCTTCGGTATCTTACCGGCCTCTACCAATTTCTCGACATCAGGATGCATGTGGTCAGTTTGGAAAGGCGGTTCGCGAAACGCAAGCCTAGTGGTAACAAATCGGTTTTGAGTGGCTTTTACACCAGCCTCGCCGCCAAAAGCTCACGCTGGAAGATGAGTTCCTTGGGCAGGTGGTCGTAGAGGTCGATGAAAAGCTCGCCTTGGGAAACCAGCTCCGCACGCCATTCCGCGCGGTCGAATTTCATGACCGTCTCGAAATCATCTTCCGTGAAGCCTTCGAGGCCGTCGGTGTTGAAATCGGCGAAATCCGGAGTCCAGCCGATGCGGGTTTCGTGGCCGGCGGCGCCGCCCTTGCAGCGGTTCACGATCCATTCGAGCACGCGCATGTTCTCGCTGAAGCCCGGCCACATGAATTTCCCCTCGGCGGTCTTGCGGAACCAGTTCACATGGAAGAAGCGAGGCAGGTGGGTGAGGTAGCGCTGCATCTCCAACCAGTGGCCGAAATACGCGCCCATGTTGTAGCCGCAGAACGGCAGCATGGCCATCGGATCACGGCGCACCTTGCCGATCGTCCCGGCGGCGGCGGCGGTCATTTCCGAGCCCATCGTCGCGCCGACATAGACGCCGTGGCTCCAGTTGAAGGCTTGATATACGAGAGGCATCGTAGTTGCGCGGCGTCCGCCGAAAATGACGCCGTCGATGGGCACGCCATCGGGATTCTGCCACTCGGGATCGATGGTCGGGCACTGGTGGGCGGGAGCGGTGAAACGGGAGTTCGCGTGTGCGGAGGGTCGGCCGCAGCCGGGCGTCCAGTCCTGGCCTGTCCAGTCGATGAGGTGGGCGGGAGCCTCCTTGGTGAGCCCTTCCCACCAGACATCGCCGTCGTCCGTGAGCGCGACGTTGGTGAAAATGGCGTTTTCCCTCATCGACTCCATCGCGATGCGGTTCGACTCCCAGTTCGTGCCGGGGGCGACGCCGAAGAAGCCCGTTTCCGGGTTGATGGCATGGAGTTTGCCGTCCTCGTGCGGCCAGATCCACGCGATGTCATCGCCGACGATGGAGGTCTTCCAGCCCAGATCCGCGTAGGGTTTCGGCGGCTCAAGCATGGCGAGGTTGGTTTTGCCGCAGGCGGAGGGGAACGCGGCGGTGAGGTAGGTAGTCGTGCCGTCCGGCGCGTGCAGGCCAAGGATGAGCATGTGCTCCGCCATCCAGCGGTGCTCGCGGGCGATGTTTGACGCGATGCGCAGCGCGAGGCATTTTTTTCCCAACAAGGCGTTGCCGCCGTAGCCGGAGCCGTAGGACATGATCTCGCGGGAATCCACGAAGTGGGAAATGTATTTGTCGTCGTTGCAAGGCCATGGGACATCGGTTTCGCCTGCGGCAAGGGGCGCGCCGACGGAGTGGAGGCACTTGATGTATTGGCCGTGGCCGTCGCGTTTTTTCGGAACCGCCCCGGAAATCTCGTCCTCCAGCCGTTTCAAAATCCTCGCGCCCATATGCGCCATGATGCGCATGTTCACCACCACGTAGGCGCTGTCGGTGAGCTGCACGCCGATCTTGGCAAGCGGCGAATCCGGCGGACCCATGCAAAACGGGATCACGTACATCACGCGGCCTTTCATCGAGCCGGTGAATTTCTCGGTGAGGAGTTTCCTCATTTCCGTGGGATCCGCCCATTTGTTGGTCGGGCCGGCTTCGTCGGGGCGTTTCGTGCAGATGAAAGTGCGTTCCTCGACGCGGGCGACATCCGAGGTGGTGGAGCGGGCGAGGAAAGAGTTCGGGCGTTTCTCCGGGTTCAGTCGGGTGAAAGTGCCGTTGTCGCAGAGCATTTGGGTCAGGCGATCCCACTCCTCCTGCGAGCCGTCGCACCACTCGACACGGTCGGGTTGGCAGAGAGCCGCTGTTTCATCGACCCATGCCTGCAACGCTTCGTAAGATGTTCCTTTTGTTTTCATGACGGGTTCATCAAAGCGGATCGGATGCCATGCGGCAAGGATACCCGGCGGGAAGGTGGAATATGCGGCGATATCCTCAAATGGTGCGACCCGTGCGGATTATCCGAGCAGTTCCATGAAATGCCGGTGCACCTCATGGTTCGGGACGATGCCGGAAAAACGCTGCGACTGCGGGCCGATGGCGGAGATCATGGTGGGATCCGATGTATGCGAGGTGCCCGTCCAGCCGATGCCGGTGTGGTTGCCCGTCATTTGGCCGAGGAGACCGTGGGGGTTGTCGAGCTGCTCGCTCCATTCGGAAACCTCGCCTGTAGCGATGCTGGCATACAGCTCGGCGGTTTCCTTTGGTTTCAGCGAAATACCGAGCTTTTCCCTGATCATCGCCGCCAAACGTTCCGGCGTGTTTTCCGGCGAACGCCCCCAATCCTCGAACAGCTTTTCGTAGGAGCTGGTCATCTTGGCGATTTTGGCGAAAGCCTTGTTCGTATCCTCATAATTTTTCCCCGTGCCGTTGAGGCCGGGGTTCGAGTTGCCGTGGTCGCTGGTGACGATCACCAGGATGTCATCGCGACCGGCGGTCATTTCCAAGACCTTTGCAAGCGCGTCGTCGAAGGCAAGCTGATCCCAGAGCAAGCCCGCGATGTCATTGGCGTGGGCGCAGTGGTCGATGCGCGCGCCCTCGATCTGGAGCAGGAATTTTTCCGGATGTCCGATCAGGTTTTTCAGCGCCACCTCGGACATTTCCGCGAGCGTGGGGATTTTTTTGGCAAGCTCCGGGCTATTGATTCGATCCACATCGAAGGGAATATGAACGCCGCTGAATAGGCCGAGCACCTTGTCGGATTTCGATTTCAGCAAGGTGTCGCGGTCTTCGATAAGCTCGTAACCGGCCTTCCTGAAAGGCGTGATCAGATCGCGGGAATCCACGCGTTTTTCAGCCGAGAAAAAGTTTTTTCCCCCGCCCATAATCAGATCCACCACGCCGAGGTATTGCGGGGCTATGAGGTGTTCATCGTCGCGGCTGCCCGTTACAGCAGCGAAGCCAGCGGGCGTGGCATGAGTCACCGTTGCCGTAGTCACCAGACCGGTGCGATGCCCCAGCTTTTTCAAGTGGCGGAGGATGGGCGTGGATTCGGTGCCGTCCGGGCGGATATTGACCGCGCCGTTGTTGATCTTCGCTCCCCCGCCCCACGCCGAGGACGCGGCGGAGGAATCGGTCACGTAGGCATTCGCCGAGCTGTTTTCCATCAATCCGCGCACGGAGGCCGGGTCGTTGATGAGTTCCCACCAGCGAGTCCCTTTTTTCCGCACGATATGGGAAAAATTCTCCGCCATGGTGAGCACGCCGGTGCTCATGCCGTCGGAAACCATGAACACAATACCGCGCACCTCCCCTTTCCCCTCCGCCGCTGCCGCCTTCGCGCAGCCGCCCAGCAAGGCCGCCGCGCCTCCCAGACCGCCGAGTTTTATCCAGTCCCGCCTGCCGATTTTCGTATCGCTCATTTCCCTAGGCTAGCCGCCCCCACAGCGGACGCAAGCCGCCCGAAACGCCCCTGTGCGACATTCCCGTCACGCCGGGGGTGATCATCGCCATCATGGAAGCGCCGAAAAGATCCTTGGCAAGGAGGGGCGCGGAACTAGGGTCAATCCAATGGGTAATAGCCCGTGTCCGCATATGAAATCCAGTCATCGCTCTTTGCCAAGTGCCGTTCTCAGCCTCGCGATGCTCACCGCACCGCACCTTTGTGCCGTGGACTATTCATGGACGGCTCCCCTTTCCGGCGCCTGGAGCAGATCCGCGAGTTGGGGTTCCGCCCTGGCACCGAATGCCCCGGATGCGAACGCCCTGATCGCCGCCACGGGATCACCCTACACCGTTTTCCTCCGGTACCCGATTCAACTGAACAACCTCGATATCACTTCAGCGAACGCAATCTTGGGTCACACAGCGGGAACCATGTCACTTGGAGGCGTGGCGACGCTGACCGCAGGTCGTTACTACCTGAACGGCGGAACGATTTCCGGCGGGACGATCGATCAGAACGGCGGTGTCCTCGATTTCGGCCCCGCGCCCGGCAACACGCTCAGCGGAGTCACCGTCAACGGCGGCATCAGGATCGCGCTCGGGGACGGCAGCGTGCGCTTCATCAATAACTCGGTGTTCAACGGCAACGCCGTCCTTGATGGCACGTCGAACACGATCCAATTCGGCGAGGACGTGACGATCGACAACCAGGCGGTTTACCTCAACGGGCAGGGCAGCCGCTTGCGGGCCGATGGCGACTGGACGGTGGACATCGGCGCCAATGGCGCGGTGTATATGCGCGGCGCATCCTGCACCATCGACAGCGCGCCCGGCTTCGGCAGGATCCGCAACGACGGTCAGATCATTTCCGATGACGCCGGCAACACGGTCTCCATCACGCCTCAAAATTTCGAGAACCGGGGCCGTATCGATATCCGCAATGGCAGCATCGCCCAGATCGGCGACGGCCTGTCCAACACGCTTTTCGTAAGCGAAAGCATCGTCGATGCGCGCAATGGCGGCATGCGTCTCGGCGGAAAATGGCGCAACGAGGGCACGATCAGGCTGGAGAATTCGAATCTCTGGCTCGGAGGCAAGTTCGGCGCGGCGGACATCGGCACGGTCGTCCGGGACGGCACGTCGAACACGATCCTGATCGGCGAAATCGATAACGCGGGAAACGTCTGGGATCTCGCGGGCAGCACCGGTGATGTCCGCCTGGACGACTGCACGATCTCACGCTGCACGGTCAGGCAAAGCGACGGCGCGCGTTTAATGTTCGGTGACGGCTCCGTCCGTTTCATCAGCGATTCGATCATAGAAGGAGGAGTGCGGGTCGCCTCGAACGACGGCAGCGTGCGCTTCATCAACGGTTCGACCTTCCGGGGCAGTGCGATCGTCGACGGAACCTCGAACACCCTTATTTTCGGCGAGGCGATCACCCTGGAGGACCAGGAGTTTCATCTGAACGGCGCGGGGAATGTCCTCGGCGTCGACGGAAACTACACCGTGACACTGGGCAAGAACGCGAAGGTCTATCTGCGCGGCGACAGGACGCGCATCGCGGACGATGTGTATACCGAGGCCGATCCGACGCTCGTCAATTACGGACTTATCCAAGCCGAAGGCCCCGGTACCCGCTATATTTCGATGCAGGATTTCGGCAACCGCGGCGACGTGGTCGTAACGGATGGGGCGGCGGTTGAAATCGGCGACGGTGCCTCGAACACTTTCCTGTTCGGCGAGAGCCGCGTGAGCCTCGGCGACGGCAGCGTGCGGTTCATCAGCGAGACGGTGAACGAAGGGGTGATCGAAGCGAATCGCAGCGATATCGCGATCGAAGGCCCCTTTACCCAGAACGACGGGTCGGTGCGTTTCATCAATTCGACGATTGATTTCGACGTGCTTGCCAGGATCGCAGGCGGGGAATTCCGGGGAACGGGCGAGATCCTCGGCGACATCGATTTCACGGGCGGCACCTTCGGATCGGGGAGCGTCACCGGCCCGCTGACCGTCACCGGAAACATCTCCGCCACGAACACATGTGTTCTCGCGTTCGACCTCGGTGAAAATGTGCCGGGCGCGAAATGCATCGATGTGGACGGCACGTTCACCGTGAGCGGCGGCACCCTTGGCTTCCGCAACTGCGAGTTCACCCGGCGCGCGGGGCTTGGGCAAGGCACCTACATCCTGGTGGGCAGCCGAGGGCTTTCCGTCGATCTCGATGAAACCGACCTGAGCGGCGATCTCGGCGGCTTCACCGGCACGCTCGGGACCGATGGCGACAACCTCATCCTCACCGTCGTCGAAAACGCCCCCAACGGTGAATCCTTCGCCGCATGGATTGATGGCTTCGGTGTCGGAGCTCTCACGGGTTTCAACGACGACTCCGACGGCGACGGCAGCCCCAACGGCGTGGAATACTTCTTCGGCACGAATCCATCGCGTACGTCCAGGGGCATCATCCCCGGAAAGCAGGACGGAAACACGTTCACCTTCACCCATCCCCGCAACACGGATCTGGGCGCGGATGTGGCGGCCGCCTACCGTTGGTCGAAGAACCTCTCCACATACCACGAGGACGGGAAAACCGACGCCGGGAACACCACCGTGACATTCGGAGTGCGAGTGAATACGCCGGTGGCGGGTATCGACACCGTCACAGCGACGGTCACCGGCACGCCTACGCCGAGGCTTTTCGTAGGCGTTAGGGTTTCCGAAACCGCACCCGCCAGCCCGTGATCCGGAGGCGGAGGGGTTGGCGCCGCGACATTCCTGCAACGCGGGGCTTGCGCGGCGCGAGCGCGTCCTCTAGCAAGCTCCTCCCATGAGCAACACACCGGACCAACACGCCTCGCTGGGCGCGATGTATTCCGATTATTTCCTAGATTACGCCAGCTACGTGATCCTGGAAAGGGCGGTCCCGCACCTTCATGACGGCCTGAAACCCGTCCAGCGCCGCATTCTCCACTCCATGCGCGAGCTCGACGACGGCCGCTACAACAAGGTCGCGAACGTGGTGGGAAACACGATGAAATACCACCCGCACGGCGACCAGTCGATCGGCGACGCGATGGTGCAGCTCGGCCAGAAAGACCTGATGATCGATTGCCAGGGGAACTGGGGAAACACCCTCACCGGCGACGGTGCGGCGGCTCCGCGTTACATCGAGGCGCGGTTGACGAAGTTCGCGCTGGAAGTCGCGTTCAATCCGAAAACCACCCAATGGCTGCCCTCCTACGACGGCCGCAACCAGGAGCCGCTCACGCTGCCGATGAAATTCCCGCTGCTGCTCGCGCAGGGCGTGGAGGGCATCGCCGTCGGCCTCGCTTGCAAGATCCTGCCACACAACTTCAACGAACTCTGCGACGCCGCCATCGCCCACCTGCGCAAGGAACCCTTCGAGCTCGTCCCCGATTTCCCCACCGGCGGGATCATGGACGCCTCGGAATACCGCGACGGCTTGCGTGGCGGAAAAATCCGTGTCCGCGCCCGCATCGACATCGAGAAAAAAGGCATCCTCCGCATCACGGAAATCCCCTTCGGCACCACCACCGGCGGGGTGATGGATTCCATCGTCGCCGCCGCCGACAAGAACAAGATCAAGATCCAGAAGATCGAGGACAACACCGCCGCCCACGCGGACATCCTCGTCTATCTACCCGCCGGAGCCGATCCGGAAAACACCCGCGACGCCCTCTACGCCTTCACCGATTGCGAGCTCAGCATCTCGCCGAACGCCGGGGTCATCGTCGATGGCAAACCCGCCTTCCTCGGAGTCACGGAAATCCTCCGCCGCACCACGGATCTGACAAAAGACCTGCTCCGCCAGGAACTGGAAATCCGACTCGGCGAGCTCGGCGACAAGTGGCACTTCTCCTCGCTGGAGAAAATTTTCATCGAGAACCGCATCTACCGCGACATCGAGGAATGCGAGACCTGGGAAGCCGTGCTCAAGGCCATCGACGACGGACTCAAGCCTTTCAAAAAACTCCTCCGCCGCGAGGTCACCGAAGACGATCTCACCCGCCTCACCGAGATCCGCATCAAGCGCATTTCCAAGTTCAACTCCTTCAAGGCCGACGAGGAGATCCGCGCCATCGAGGACGAGATCGCGGAGGTGGAGAAAAACCTCAAGCAGCTCACGAAATACACGATCCGCTGGTACGAGCAGCTCGGGAAAAAATATGGCAAAGGCCGCGAGCGCCTCACCGAGATCGCCAGCTTCTCGCGCGTGGATCGCACCCAGGTCGTCGCCGCCACCGAGACGCTTTACCTCGACGCGAAGAACGGTTTTGCCGGCACCTCGCTGAAAAAAGAGGAACCGCTGGAGAAATGTTCCATGCTCGATGACGTGATCGTCTTCACCGCCGAGGGCACGATGAAGGTGATGAAAGTGGCGGACAAATTCTTCGTCGGCCCGCGTCCGCTGAGGGTCGCCGTTTTCCGCAAGGACGAGGATCTGATTTATTCCATGATCTACCGCGACGGCAAGGACGGCAACGTCATGGCCAAACGTTTCACCATCGGCGGCGTAACGCGCGACAAGGAATACGAACTCACCAAGGGGACGAAGGGCACCAAGGTGCTTTACTTCAAGGCACACACCAGCAACGAGGAAAGTTCCGCCCAGATGCTGATGATCCACATGAAATCCGGCCTCGGCCTGCGCAACCTCATCCGCCCCCTACACTTCGCGGAATACGGCATCAAAGGCCGCTCCAGCCAAGGCAACATCGTAACCAAACATCCGGTCGAAAAAATCCTCCTCGCTCCGAAGGACTACACACCTTAGGGTTTTGAAGATTTCACCGCGGAGGCGCAGAGGTCGCAAAGGGACGCAGAGCCAGCACGACGTAGCGCTTTAGGATTTATGAATAGAAATATCGCAACCCAAGCTCCGCGCCCCTCCGCGACCTCCGCGTCTCTGCGGTGAGATATTCATTTTTATGATCACCATCGGCACACGCGTTTCCCTTCCCGTCCTCCGCGAGAAGCCGGTCGGCCTTTTTCTCGATGCCGAGAACCTCGGGGAAATCCTCCTGCCGCGCCGCGAGATGCCGAAGGAATGGGCGATCGGCGCGTTGGTGGACGTGTTCATCTATCTCGATTCCGAGGACAGGCTCGTCGCCACACTGAAGCAGCCGCGCGCCATGCCCGGGCAGTTCGCGAAGCTCGCCTGCATCGCGGTCACGCCCGTTGGTGCGTTTCTTGATTGGGGCTTGCCGAAGGATCTGCTCGTCCCTTTCCGCGAGCAGAAGACAAAGATGGAGGTCGGGAAAAAGTATCTCGTGAAAGTGCTCGTCGATGAGGAAAGCCGCCGCATCGTCGCCACCACCCGCATCGCCCGCCACATCGATCTCACACCCGCCGATTTCGAACCCGGCCAGGAAGTGGAGCTCACCGTCTATGGGAAAACACCGATGGGTTACAAAGCCATCGTGAACAACACCCACACCGGCCTCATCTTCGCCAACGAGGTTTTCCAGGAACTCGCCCAAGGCGAAAAACTCAAGGGCTGGATCACGGCCCTCCGCGCCGACGGGAAAATCGATCTCTCCCTCCAACCTCCCGGCCGCGAGCGGATCGATGACCTCGAAAAGCAGATCATGGGAGAACTCGTCGCCCGCGGCGGCTTCTGGGCTCTCACCGACAAAAGCCCCGCCACGAAAATCTACGAGGAACTCGGCGTCTCCAAACGCACCTTCAAACAGACCCTAGGCGCGCTAATGAAAAAGCGGCTCGTTACGCAGACGGAGACGGGGATTCGGCTGAATTAGGGTTCAAGGGCGTTTCGTCATTTCGGAAATACTAGACTGGTTCCATCTTCGTCCCCAACGGGGACAACGGTGATAGCGAAGGGTGAATCCCCAAAGGATTCACCCTGGTTTGCATCAAAATATTCTCGCGTCCCAACGGGGCGCACGGAGGCTTGTCAGATGGCGGAAGGTGATACGCCGATCCGTGCGCCCCGTTGGGACGCGGATGATTTTCCGATCTCTTTCCAGGGTGCCTGTCGGCACCCTTCGCTTTCACCGTATGCCCCGGTGGGGCTAAGACAGGTGAACTCCTCCATCATCCACATCCGCCCTTGTCCGATGGCTTTGCGGGATGCAAGGTGCGCCCGTTCATGCGCGCGACGGCTTTCCGATGGGTGACACGCGGCGAGCCTTTTTTACCGAACGGGCGCGCGGCGGATGAGGATTTTCCTGAAATCCTCCGCCACCTCGTGCGCCAGAGGGGCATACCTGAGGGCGAGGCGATGGAGGCTTTCCTACGCCCGAAACTGAAGGATCTGAGCGACCCTTTCCTCATGCCCGACATGCGCCCTGCCGTCACGCGCATCCTCGAGGCGGCGGATCGGAAGGAAAGGATCTGCATCTTCGGCGATTACGATGTGGACGGGATTTCCTCGATCACCCTGATGACGAAAATCCTCCGCGCCTACGGGCTGGAGCCGCGGGCCTTCGTGCCACGCCGGGGGGCGGAGGGCTACGGGTTGAGCTTCGCGGCGATCGAGCGTTGCCTCGCGGAGGGGGAAAAGCCCGACCTGCTGATCTCGGTGGATTGCGGGACGGTTTCCACCGCCGAGGTCGCGCACCTGCGGGAGAGGGGCATCGATGTGATCATCGCGGATCACCATGAGCCGAACCCGACGGGCAGGCCGGATTGCGCGGCGATCGTGAACCCGAAGTGCGGCGAGGATTTCACCTATCTCTGCGCGGCGGGCGTCGTGTTCAAGATCGGCCACGCGCTGATGAAGGAGCGCCCCGTGGATCTCGATCTGAAAGGGCTGCTCGATCTCGTGGCTGTGGCGACCATTTCCGACATCGTGCCGCTGGTGGGGGAAAACCGCCTGCTCGTGCGCCACGGACTAAGGGCGCTGCCCGGCACGCTGAATCCGGGTTTGCGTGCGCTGCAGGAGATAACGGGGATGAACGGAAACCCGACGGCAGGCGATGTCGGTTTCCGGATCGGGCCGCGGATCAACGCCGCCGGGCGCATGGATTTCCCCGAGGACGCGCTCGCCGCGCTGAACACCGATTGCCGCCGCACCGCCACCGATCTCGCACAGAAACTCGACGCCTACAACCGCAAGCGGCAAGACGTGGAGACGAAAATCCGCAAGGAAGCGGCGGACGAGCTTTCCGCCGGATTCGATATGGAAAGCGATCCCGTCATCGTGCTCGGCTCGCGGGACTGGCACCATGGCGTGGTCGGCATCGTGGCGTCGCGGCTAATGCGGCAATACCACAAGCCCACCTTCGTGATCGCGATCGACGAAAACGGAGTCGGCAAGGGATCGGGCCGCTCGATCCCCGGCGTCTCGCTGGTCGAGGCGATCCGCGCCTGCTCCGGCGACCTGATCGCGGGCGGCGGTCACGCGATGGCCGCCGGCCTTTCGATCCGGGAGGAGAACATGGCGGATTTCCGGAAACACTTCGCTGCCTACGTTTTGGAAAACAGCAGCGAGGAGGATCGGCTGCCGAGGTTGACCTATGACGCGGAGATCACCTTCGCGCAGCTCTCCCTGGATTTTCTGGCCAGCTACGAACTGCTCCAACCCTTTGGAAATGGCAACCCGCAGCCCGTGTTCGTCTCGCGCGGCGTTGGCCTGAGCCGACCGCCCTTCCATATGAAGAACAAGCACCTGCGCCTCATGCTCCGACAAGGCTACCACGAGCAGGACGCCGTTTTCTTCGGCGGAGGCGAGCACGCACTTCCCGAACTACCTTGGGATATCGCATTCACCATCGACCGCAACACCTTCAAGGGAAAAACCACGCTCCAGATCATCATTCAGGACATCCGTGCCGCAGGAGAAGACTGATAAACCAAGGAATACCCCAAGACCGGAGCTTCATGGATTGATCGTAAACCAACCGGTATCCACGTCACTTGTTACAGCGGGGCAATGCGCCAGACACCAGCCTAATCCCCCCAATAATGCCGTCGTGCTTCGCGGGTATTGGGTTGCGCATGGGGTGAAAACGCGGACAGTGACGCCGACATGACGAGTGCGGACGAGATCAGGGAGTTATTGAAACAGGTTAGGTATCCGGGGTTTTCCCGTGACATCGTATCCTTCGGATTGGTGAAGGCGGTAGAGGTGGCCGACGGCAAGGTGACCGTGCGGATTGAGGTGGCCACAAAGGACGCGCAGGTGCCCCAGACGATTTTCAAGGATGTCCACGCGGTGCTGGAGAGGATAGAGGGCATCGACCACGCGAAGGTCGATATCGAGGTAAAGGATGCACCGGAAGCGGCGGGCGGAGCGGCGGGAAAAAGCTCCATCCCTGGCGTGAAACGGATCATCGCGGTGGCTTCCGGCAAGGGCGGGGTGGGAAAATCAACGGTCGCGGCGAATCTGGCTGTCGCACTCTCCGCGCGTGGTCTGAGTGTGGGGCTCTGCGACTGCGATCTTTACGGGCCTTCCGTCGCCCAGATGTTCGGCACGACCGAGCGCCCGGATGCGAACGAGCACGACGAGATCATTCCCATTGAAGCGCATGGGCTGAAGCTCATGTCGATGGGTTTCCTGCTGGAGGACAAATCCCCGGTGATCGTGCGCGGCCCGATGGCGACACGCTACACCCAACAATTTCTGCGTCAGGTCGCGTGGGGCGACCTTGATGTGCTTGTCCTCGATCTGCCCCCCGGCACAGGCGACATCCAACTCACCATCGTCCAGACCGTGGCGGTGGATGGAGCGGTAATCGTGACCACTCCTCAGGAGGTGGCGCTGATCGATGCCCGCAAGGCCGTGGCAATGTTCGCCAAGGTGAATGTGCCCATCCTCGGCCTGATCGAGAACATGGCCTGGTTCGAAGGCGACGATGGGAAGAGGTATTATATCTTCGGGGAAGGCGGCGGCGTCCGTGAGGCGGAGGACATGAATGTACCTCTGCTGGCGAGGATCCCCATTGATCTTCCGACTGGACGGGGCGGGGATGAGGGGAAACCCGTAGCGCTTCTCCATCCTTCGGAAAACAAGGTCTCCGCCGCATTCCACGCGATGGTGGCGGGACTGAATGTTTAAAGCGGCTTAAGGAGTCGGGGCTTCTTCCTCTCCGTAGAAGCTCTTGATGTAACCGAACTCGACGAGCGTGTCCTGCCACGGTGCGATAATGTTGGGATCTTGGAAAATCCGGTTGGCTCGTCCCAGCCATTCTTCGGCTTGCAGGAGTTCCTTTTTCTCATAAGCCATCGCGGCCTGCGCATAGTAGTGATATGGCGAATCGTCCTGATAGTCGTATTTCTCGGCGAGGATGATGACTTCGTTTTCCTGACCGAGCTTGACCTTGCAGAGCAAGATCTTGAACTCGACGAGGCGGGAAAGGGCGGTGTTGTTCGCAGGGATGTCGCGAAGGACTTGCTCAAAGATATCATGGGCTTGTTGCCACTGCTTGGTAACGAAGAGGACTTCTCCCACGTTGAACCGGATGCTCGTGTTCTTCGGGCTGATCTTGAGCGCGTCATTGAATGCGACCATTGCCTTGTCGAAAGCGCGGATTTCCACATAGCAAGAACCGCGCAGATTCATCAGCTCGGCGCTTTGCGGGAAAATCGCTTCTGCTTCGGTCACGGCATCGAGGCATTCGAAGATGCGCTTTTGTTGGAAAAAACGGCTGGCATCGGCGAAGTGCTTGGCAAATTCCGTGCGCTTTTCCTCAGCCAGGTTCAGGAAATCCCTTTGATTGGGCAGCAACTCGCTGATGTTCGGGGTCTGCGCCTCATCGCCATCGGGCGCGGCTTCTTGCTGGGCATGTAGCGGGCAAAGCAGCATCAGGCATGTAAGGAAAAATCGTTTCATGGCGTTCGTCACTGGTGGAGAATTAGACAGGGATGGGCGGCGCGGCAAGTTGGAAGATGCGGCTGTGGCG
Source organism: Verrucomicrobiota bacterium (assembly GCA_046051965.1). Lineage (GTDB taxonomy): Bacteria > Verrucomicrobiota > Verrucomicrobiia > Verrucomicrobiales > Akkermansiaceae > Luteolibacter. The sequence continues at coordinate 128,062 of JBJONG010000001.1, read as the reverse complement.
GGATTTCAAACCGCTTTTCTGGATAGCAACAGGAACGCCGATCAAGCTAGGGGCGAATCCGTTGAATTATCCGCCAAGCTTGGAAAAAGAGGGTTGCCAATGCGGAAGGCTTTTGAGTGCGCGCGATCAGCCGCAGCTTATGTTCACCAGCGGGCCGTTTGGCCGTGGTGCCGCGAACTTTCAGAACCAACGCCGTATCCCGCCTAAGAATGCAAAAGCGCTGACACTCCCCGCACTCGAAAGGCTCCGCATCCCTAATCCGAGCCCATCCCTAACTTGATCGCCCTAGGTTTCCCACCGGATCGAGTTCACCCTGATTTCCGTGAAAGCAACAGAAACGGGGCGGGCTTATCTGTGGAAAGCATGCCGTAACGGGCGGTGCGGTGCGCCGCGAGGGATGCGATGAAATGCTCGACCTCCGCCGCTTCCTGATCACCTCCATCGTGGCCCGGATAACATACCACCGCGAGCACACCGCCCGGAATGAGGATCTCAGAGGCGACGGCAAGCGCCTTGAGCGTCATTTCCGTCCGGGTGATCAGGCTGTGGTCGCCGCCTGGCAGGTAACCGAGATTGAACAGGACGACACGGGGACTTTGCCTTCCCGCCGCTTTCGCCATCTCCGTGTGGCATCCGAGATGGAGCTTTACCCGATCACGCAGGCCTTCCATTTCCAGCCGCGCTAAGGTGGCGGCGATCGCCTGCTCCTGGATATCGATGGCCACAACCTGGCCTGCTTGTCCGACAGTACGCGCGAGAAAAACGGTGTCGTGACCGTTGCCCGCCGTGGCGTCGATGGCGAAATCACCCGCTGCGATCTCGCTTTTCAGCAGCAGGTGAAGCAGTTCCGTGGGACGGGGAGGAAACATGGCTTTTCAGGATAGTGCGTCGGGAAACACAAACTCCGTCGCGGGTCGGACGCCGTCAAGAATCCAGTCCGCGAGCATCGCCGCCATTCCCGGGGCGTAGAGCGTGCCTTTCGAGCCGAGACCATTGAAGACCCAATCCCCTGATTTGTCTTTCCCAATCAAGGGCTGGCTGCGCCGGAGGATGGGCCGTATTCCCGCAACGTGGCCGATCACTTCGAATTGTTCTCCTCCGAGCTTCGTGGCGATGGCTGTGATCCGTTCAAGGCCGGCGGGGGTCGGAGTCTCATCGAGGTGATCCCAATCATAGGTGGAACCCACGCGAAAGCAGCCGCCACCGATTGGAACCAGCCAGCCGCCCGCTCCAATGCGGATATGCGACTCCGGCCAATCCGCGCGCACCGTGAGGATTTCCCCTTTCGCGGAACGATGCCCGCCCATGCCGCCTCTCATCAAACCGGCCGCGCCCTCGCAGCGTATGATTGGACTTCCCGTGTCTGCCCATGCCCCGAGATCTTGAAAGCGGTCGCGGGAGAGTTGGAGAAATTTACGGGTATCGAGCCATCCGCCACCAAGCAGCTCCACGCCGCCGATGAATCCGGGCGGACTCTCGTGAGTCGCCCCCATCCATCGTTTCACCTCGGGCAGATCGAGCTTGGTGGAAATTTTCGCCCATTCCTTTTCAGAAGAAGCCAACCGCAGGACAGGCAGAGGGTGCCATATTGTTTCACCGGACTCCTCCTCCAACGCACGGTAGAAGGCGATCGCCTGAGGGTAAAACTCCGCAACGCACCAGCTCGGCTCGAAGTTTTTGCCCGTGATCGGATTGATCAGCCCCGCCGCGACCCGAGTGCTCCCCCCCTCTCCGCAATCCGAAATGTGGAAAGGAACGCCGCGCCGTAGAAACTCCCACGCGAGGCAAGTCCCGGCGAGACCCTGCCCAACGATCAGCGGTGTATCGGGAAGACCCATGACGGATTCATTTCACCACCGGCTTGGAGGCGGCTTTCCACGCGGTGATCCCCCCTTTGAGGTCATGCGCGGTGAAGCCGGCGAGACGCAGCAGTTCCGTTGCCTTGGCACTCCTCGCACCACTCCGGCAGTAAACAAGCACGGGCTTTTTCATATCGAGCTTCGACTTCGCTTTTTCGAGAAATCCCTCTTCCGTGACGGTCACGAGTGCCGCGCCGTCGAGATGCCCTTCATCCCATTCTTCCTTGGTACGGACATCCAGTAACTGCGCGCCCTCTTCGAGCTGTTTCTCCGCCTGCTCAATGCTGACCGGAGGGATGACCGGCTCGGCGGCAACGGAAAAGGACACGATGGAAAACAAGAGTGCGGTGGTGAGAAGGAAATGTTTCATGTGGCGAGCTTCGTCCCGGTTTCTCCAAGTGCAAGCACCCATCCGTCCATTCATCATCCCCTTGACCTGATATCGCGCGGTTTATCCGAGTAGCATCTTCGCCACATGCGTGTAAGCGGAGATGCCCACCAGGATATTGATCGGGAAAGTCACCCCAAGCGAGAGTCCGAAGTAAATGGAGGGATTCGCTTCTGGGATCGCATATCTGAGGACAGCCGGCACCACGATGTAGGACGAGCTGGCGGAGAGAATCATCAGCAGCGCGCCATCGGCCACAGAGAGGTTCAGCATCATGGAGAGACCGAGGGCGATGGAGGCATGAACCACTGGGCCGAGGGTTGCGTAGGCGATCAGGAAAAAGGATGCCTTTTTCGCCTCATTGAAATTCCTTGCCACCATCATCCCCATGTCGAGGAGGAAGAAGGCCAGCATCCCTTTGAAAAGATCGCCGGAGAAAGGCTGCATCATCGCCTTGCCGGTGTCGCCGCTGATGAATCCGACCGCCATGGCACCCAGCAGAAGCAGGTGAGCGCCATCGGTGAATGATTCATGCAGAATTTTGCGCAGCGACACGTTCGAAGTCGATTGTCCCAGCGAGCCGCTTTGGTTCGCCTTGTGGCGTATCGAATTGGCCAGCAGCACGGCCATGACGATCGCGGGTGATTCCATGATGACCATCGCCACCGCCATGTGCCCGCCGATCTGCAGGCCGCTGCTTTCTAGAAACTGCATGGCCGTCACAAAGGTCACCGCACTTACAGAACCGTAGGACGCGGCCACCGCCGCCGCATCGAATTTTGAGATGCGGTTTCTTAAAAAGGCATACCCGAGGGTGGGCACGATGAAAGCCATGGCGATCGCCGCCGCAAGGCTGACGGCGATCGCCATGCTGAAGCCCGATTCGGACAGCGCGAACCCACCCTTCAGCCCCAATGCCATCAGCAGATAGAGTGAGAAGAACTTCGCGATGGCGGGCGGGATCTCCAGATTCGATTTCAGGGCTCCGGCCAAAACACCGAAGACGAAGAAGAGGATGGCAGGATCGAGGAGCAGTTGCATATTGTATTTCGGATAGACTCGGGAAGGTGGCGTGAAAAAACCCACCGGCTCACTCGCCGATGGGTTTCATTTTCATGGAACTAGAGGGACTTCAGGGCGGGATCAGAACCTCCACACCAAATCCAGCGTCAGGCGGTTATCGATGACGCTGTTTTCGTCCGAAGTAAGGGGGATCTCATACGCAATACCGGTTTGGATCGAATCCGTGATTTTCGAGCGGAAACCTAAAGCCGCAGTCACGAGTTGGCGGTTCTCATCGGCATTGACAGCGCCGATATTGAACAAGTCATTCCCTTCAAACTCGATAATTCCTGGAACTGCGCCACCCGCTTGTCCGTTGAAGTTTCCGCCCCCTTCGCCTGGGGAAAGGACGGAAAACACATTCAGCTCGAAGAGCGGAATGAACCACGGCGTGACCTCGCGGCTGACGTGAGCACTGAGGAAACCATTTGTAGATTGCTGGCCGGAGAAAGGGATCGAGACACCCGTGCTGCCGGCGAACTGCCAATCATCCAGAGTTTTCACCCCGGAGAGAATCAGATTAACGATGCCTTTGCCCTCTCCTTGTAGGACATCACTATTACCGGTAGGCAGTTCGAAGGTCATCGATCCGCTCAAAGCGTGACCCGCCTCTGGATCAAGGATGAACGCATATTTCAAACCAGCGCCAAGGTTAGCAAAGCCATTTTGATCATTCAGCGTGGCATCGGGATCAAAAACTACATATCCGTCCTTAGTGGCGACAAGCGAGAGGCGATCAGAAAAGGCGTATTCGAACTGCAAGGCATAGAGCTGAACATCGCCTCCTACCGGAAGATTGCCTGCCGTTGTATTCATGAAATCTGGCAGGACGTGATTAAGGAAGATCGGGCGGATGTTGGTGGTCGGAACCGCGAGGTCGAACAATGTCGGGTTTGTCATCGGGCGGATCAGGTTGTTGGCCCAATCTCCGCTGTTCGGCGTGGTTGGAGCGGCCTGTTCAACTACGATGTCTCCCGCTTGTGCGCTGCTTGCGGCACCTAGGAGAAGGATGGCGTTACGGATGGCTTTCATGTTTTTGTGGTTCTTCGTTATTGGGGTTCAACTCGGTTCGCATCTCAGAGACCTCCGATCACTCGATCAGAAGATTGTGTCGCGACAACCAATTAACGAAACATATTACGTGATTAATCTAGCGCAATTTATTTTTTCGGAAAAATTCTCCCTAAAAAATTCGGACTCATTCATTCTCCTGCCTGTGAAATCCGGTTTCTTGGAAAAACTCGTAGCGCGCCTCGACCGCGTGGAGCCGGGAGAGATCCAGCAGATCGTCACGCGACTCATTCAGGAAAAAGGCTTCCTGGAGAACGTTTTCGAGGCCTTGCAGGAGGGTTTGATCATCCTTGATTCGGAGGGGAAGATCATGTTCTTGAACCGCGCGGCGTGCCAGTTCTTCGGGCTTGATCCCGCCGATTCGCTGGGTGTGAAAATCTCCTCCAAGATCCGCGGGCTGGAGACACTCTCGCCCGGCTCGGCCAGCCAGGCGGTCTCGCGGGACATCGAGGTGTTTTACCCGGAGCACCGCCTGCTGAATTTTTACCTATCCCCCATCGACGACCCGAAAAACCACGAGCTGCCGCTGGGTCATGTGATGCTCGTCCGCGACAACACCTCCAGCCACGCCGAGACCCAGGAGACCCTTGAGTCGGAGCGCCTCAACGCCCTCACCCTCCTCGCGGCCGGAGTCGCTCATGAGATCGGGAATCCGCTCAACTCCCTCGATATCCACCTCCAGCTCCTTGAGCGGAAAATCCGCAAGCTCCCCACCGGAGAGAGAAAAGGTCTCAACGAGCATCTCGGCACCGCCCGCCAGGAAATCCAGCGGCTCGATACGATCCTCAAGCAGTTCCTCCACGCCGTCCGCCCCACCACCCCGCGCCGCGAGCCGCAAGATCTCAATGCGATCCTACATCAGACCCTCGACCTGCTGGAGCCGGAAATCGCCTCGCGCGGGATCACCGTGGATCTCGGCCTTTCCGAAAACATGCCACCGGCGCGGATCGATCCGGACCAGTTCCAACAGGTATTCTACAACCTCATCCGCAACGCCTACCAGGCCATTCCCGGCACGGGCGGTCACATCGCCATCCGCACCCGCTCCACCGGCACCGATTTCCTCATCTCCATCACAGACAACGGCACCGGCATCCCGCCCGAGCAGATGGGCAGCCTGTTCGAGCCCTACCGCACCACCAAATCCTCCGGCACCGGCCTCGGCCTGCTCATCGTCCGCCGCATCATCCGCGAGCACGGCGGAGAGATCGAGATCCAGTCCCAACCCGACCAAGGCACCCAAATCCTCATCCACTTGCCTCACACCGCGCCGAGTCCGAGGCTGCTGCCTTCGCCGGTGATTGACGCGTGACATCATTGTTTGAATTTTGAATTTTTAGATTTGAAATTTCCCATGCTCCCCACCCTCCTCATCGTTGACGACGAACGCGCCACCCGCGACGGGCTCCGGAGCGCGATGGAAGAGGATTTCGATGTCTATCTCGCCTCGAACAACTCGGAGGCGCTCGCGATTTTGAAAAGCGAGGACATTCAGCTTTTGCTTACCGATCTCCGCCTCGGGGGAGATTCCGGGATGGATCTGATCGATGCCGCCTCCAAACTCCCCTCCCCCCCCGTGATCCTGATGATGACCGCCTACGGCTCGGTCGATACCGCCGTGGAGGCGATGCGACGGGGCGCGTTCCATTTTGTCACCAAGCCGCTGAACCTCGACGAAGTCGAGATGCTGCTGAAGCGCGCACTCCGCTCCCGGACGCTGGAAACGGAAAACGTCCAACTCACCAAACAGGTGAAACAGGGAGCCAGCCTTTCGCGCCTGATCGGGAAATCCCCGGAGATCAAGCGCGTCACCGAGCTGATCGAACAGGTCGCGCCGACCCGCGCCACCATTCTCATCGAAGGGGAATCGGGTACCGGTAAGGAAGTCGTCGCCCACGCGATCCACCACCTCTCCGGCCGCCCGGCGGCGAAGCTGGTGATCGTGAACTGCGCCGCGCTTTCCCCGCAACTCCTTGAGTCCGAGCTTTTCGGCCATGAGAAAGGCTCCTTCACCGGAGCCGCGCAGAAACGCATCGGTCGCTTCGAGCAGGCGGATGGCGGCACGCTTTTTCTCGACGAAATCGGTGAGATCGACGCCGCCACCCAGGTGAAACTCCTCCGCGCCCTTTCCGAGCGATCCATCGAGCGCGTCGGCTCGAACTCGCCGATCAAGGTCGATGTCCGCCTCATCGCCGCGACAAACAAGAACCTCCGACAGCTCGTCGATGAGGGAAAATTCCGCGAGGATCTCTATTTCCGGCTGAATGTCGTCTCCGTCAAGATGCCCACCCTGCGGGAAAGGCCGGAAGACATCATTCTCTTGGCGAATTCCTTTCTCCGGGAGTTCGCCGAGGAGAACGGACGCCCGGTGAAACCCCTCACCGACGAGGCGATCCACCGCCTTGTCACCTATCCGTGGCCGGGCAATGTCCGCGAACTCCGCACCGCCATTGAGCACGGGGTGGTGATGTCGAACGACGCAGCCATCGGAATCAGCCACCTGCCCGCTTTCCTTGGTGAAGCCCCAAAAAACCAAAAAGTGCCTGAACACGCTGGAAAATCCGACCCTGGCGCACCTGATGTCTTCAATCTGGAAGAGCTGGAAAAAGGCGCGATTCGCCGAGCGCTGGCCGAAACAGGCGACAGCCGCACCCGGGCCGCGGAGCTGCTCGGCATAAGCCGCAGAACCCTGCAACGAAAAATCAAGGAACTAGGGCTTTAAGTTTTTCGACACGTACTCTATCCCACTCCTCCGCATGAGCAAATTTCAGACCCAATTCGACACCGGCATCATTATTCGCCGCAGCCTGTTCTTTCTGGTGCTTGTTATTCTCACTCTGGCAAACCTGTTCATCTTCTTCCGGGGCCTCAAAGCGCCCGCAGCCATGGAGCAGGCGGTGATCGCCCGCGAAGTGGCACGTGGTAACGGACTCACCACCAAGGTCATACGCCCCATCGCCTACTCGCAAGCGATGGAAAAACAAGGTGGCACGGCCATCCCCTTCACCGGATTCAAGGACACTTACCACTCGCCACTCAATCCCATGCTCAACGCAGCTGTCCTCAAACTGGTAGGCGCCGATGACGCTGCCCGCTGGCGAATGGCAGAAAATGAAATGGTCTTCCCGCTGGATCGGGTCATCGCAACCGTATCCACCCTCTGCTTCCTGATGGCCATCGGTGTGACCTACCTGCTGGTTTCCCGAATTTTCGACCAGAAAATCGCGGGAGTCACCGCCATCCTCATGCTGTTTTGCGAAACCTTCTGGGAATACTCCCTTGCCGGGTTGCCACAAATGCTGATGTTGCTCCTTTTCAGTTGCGCGATCTATTTCGTCTATCGCGCCGTGGAGGACTCTAACGAGGGGCGCATCCCTTATGTCTCCGCCGTGATCGCCGGCATATTTTTCACCCTGCTTGCGCTCACACATTACATCACAATCTGGATTTCATTGGGTTACATCATATTTGCCGCGATCGCCTTCCGGCCCCGCGGTGTGGTGGGCATCACCATCCTTTTCATCCTTCTCATCCCCTTGTCTTTCATCATGTTGCGCAACTCGGGGATCTCTGGAACCCCGTTCGGCACGGCATACCTGAACCTCTACAACGGCATCGGCGGCGGCACGGAGGAATTCGTCATGCGCACCCGCGACCTTGAATCCTACCCACTCCTCGATAGGGGCTTCATTTCTGCCATCCTCCGCACCACGCTCCTGCAAACATCCAGCCTGATCCCGTTCCTGGGCGGCATCATCGTCGCTCCCCTGTTCCTGATCGCATTGATGCATCCGTTCAAGCGTCCTTCCATCGCTCAGTTCCGCTGGGCGATCCTCCTGATGTTCACCACCTCCGCCTTCGGACTTTCGATCTATGGCATTTCCACCAAAGAACTCGATCCGAACCAAACCCACCTGCTGTTCGCACCCTTGATGACTGCCTACGGCCTGGCATTTGTTTCCATTCTGTGGAGCAAGCTTCCCGTCGTGATTTCCGCACCCATGATGCAGAATGTTCACCATATCCTGATTGTTGCCATCTCCGCGCTGCCGCTGGTTCTTTCTTTACCAAACAAAGTCCGCATCGGAATGGATCGCAATGACAGCGGCGTCCCCCACTGGCCGCCTTACTACGCGCCAGCCCTGAATCTCGGACTCGGCAAGTGGCTGTCCGAAAAACAGATCTGTTTCTCGGATCAGCCTTGGGCAGTGGCTTGGTACGCGGACCGCATCTCAATCTGGCTACCTTCCAGCCGCCTCGACTTTGCGGAACTGGAAAGTGCCGCCGCCGATATGGAGACACCCGTCGCCGGAATCCTTATCTCACCTTCCTCCCACGGCTCCGGAAACGCGGCGGAGATAGCCAATAAATACAAGGATTTCACCTCTCTCGTACTGGATGGCCGGGTCTTCCTGGCGACCTACCCACCCGGACTGTCGATCTACGACAAAGATAAGAAAATCGAGGAAATCACCCGACGCTACCCGTATCGCGCCACTTTGGTCGGCATGGACATGGTGTATTATTCGGATCGAGCCCTGCGCACCAACGAGGAAGCCGAAGAGCAATAGACCGCGATTTCATTCAGATACCGACACATCGCAGAGCCATGCCCTCCCGCCGCAAAAACGATCCCGCCGCCCCGGCCACCGAACTCTCCTTCGAGGAAGCGATGGCGGAGCTGGAGAGCATCGTCGAAGCAATGGAGGGCGAACAGCTTCCGCTTGAGGAACTGATCGCACGCTACGAGGCTGGCGCGCGGCTGCTGAAACACTGCGACTCCGTCCTCACCGGCGCGCGGAAGCGCATCGAGCTGATCACGCTCACCGACCGGGAGGCGGAAAAACCTCCGGAATCAAAGCCCGAAGATCCCGACGACGATAATGACATCACCCTCTTCTGAAACCAACAGCGGCGGCACCCAATCAGCCAAACTCGGACCGCTCTTGGGAACCATCCGCTCCCCGGGCGATCTGCGCGACCTCTCCGAAACGGAACTCACCGGGCTCGCTGAAGAAATCCGTAAAACCCTCATCACCTCCCTCTCCGTAACCGGCGGCCACCTCGGCCCGAACCTCGGCGTTGTCGAACTCTGCATCGCCATGCACCGGGTTTTCTCCACGCCCGCCGACAAATTTGTCTTCGATGTATCCCACCAAGGCTACGTCCACAAAATGCTTACCGGCCGCGCCGCCACCATCGACTCGATCCGCACCTACAAAGGCCTCAACGGTTTCCTCCTCCGCTCGGAATCGGAGCACGATTCCTACGGCGCAGGCCACGCCGGCACCGCCCTCTCCGCCGCACTCGGCATGGCCGCCGCCCGCGATCTCGCAGGCGGGGACAATCACGTCGTCGCCGTCGCAGGCGATGCCGCCTTCACCTGCGGCCCCACCTTGGAGGCACTCAACAATATCGCCGAAACCACCCGGAAGTTCATCGTCGTCCTCAACGACAACGAATGGTCCATCGACAAAAATGTCGGCGCGATCGCCAGCTACTTCACCGCCCTCCAGACCCATGCCACCTACGCCACAGTCCGCGCCACGGCGGCGGAGTTTGTGGAAAAAGTCCTCGGAAAAGCCGCCCGCAAAATCGCCCACCGCGTCGAGGAAGGCGCAAAGAACCTGCTTTTCCCCAACGTCCTCTTCGAGAAATTCGGCCTGCGCTACTTCGGCCCCATCGACGGACACGACATCCCCCTGCTCATCCGCACCTTCGAGCACCTCAAGACACTCAACGAACCCGTGGTGCTGCACATCATCACGGAAAAGGGCCGAGGCTACCAACCCGCCATCGACAACCCCGGAAAATTCCACGGCCTCGGCGCCTACAAGATCGAGGACGGCTCCACCGACACCGTCGCCACCCCCACCTGCTCCGATATCTTCGGCCGCACCGTCACCGACCTCGCTATCGACGATCCGAAAATCGTCGCCATCACCGCCGCGATGCCGGGAGGAACGAAGCTGGAAATTTTCAAAAAGGAACTGCCCGACCGCTACTACGATGTCGGCATCGCCGAGGAGCACGCGGCGCTATTCGCCTGCGGTCTGGCCACGGAAGGCATCCGCCCTTTCCTCGCCATCTACTCCACTTTCATGCAGCGTGCCTATGACATGATCATCCATGACATCGCCCTGCAGAATCTTCCCGTGCGCCTCTGCATGGATCGCGGCGGCCTCTCCGGCGATGACGGCCCGACCCACCACGGCCTCTTCGACATCGGATACCTGCGACATATCCCCAACATCATCCACATGCAGCCCAAGGATGAGGCGGAGTTCTCCACCATGCTGAAATGGATGGCGAAATACGATTCCGGCCCCACCGCGATCCGCTACCCGCGCGGAGTCATCGCCGGCACTCCCGCCGATGCCAAATGCGCCCCCATCCAGCTCGGCAAGGGCGAGCTGATCCAGGAAGGCACCGACGTCGCCCTCATCGGCCTCGGCACCTTTTTCGGCATGGCCGTCCGCACCAAGGAGCTGCTGGAGGCAAAAGGCTACTCCGTTTCCCTTGTGAACCCACGTTTCATCAAGCCGCTCGACACCAACCTGCTTGAAAAGGTCGCGCGGAGCTGCAAGGTCGTCTGCACCTTCGAGGATCATGTTCTCGCCAACGGCTTCGGCGCCTCCTGCATCGAGCACCTCCACACCGCAGGCATCGCCACCCGTGTGGAGCGCATCGGCTGGCCCGACGAATTCATCGAGCACGGCAAACCGGAAATCCTGCAAAAACTACATGGCATCACCCCCGAAGCCGCGCTCGACAAAATCCTCCCGCACCTCAAGGTGTAGTGATTCCTTCCCCATAAAGACATGGATCTCGACCTCATCGACACCCCCTTTGACCTCCGCCACATCAAGCCGGGGGAGCTTGAGGAAATCCTCGAGGATCCCTTCGCCATCAAATTTCTCCCGGACAACGACCGCGAGGACGGAGCCTCCCGCTACTACGCGCTGGGCCGCACCGTAGCCGACCGCCACCTCTTCATATCCTTCACCACCGATGGCAAGGTCGCCCGCGTCATCGCCGCGCGTGAAATGAGCGAGGCAGAGCGCCGTTTCTACGACCGCAACTACAACGAAACCCGCTGAAACCATGAAAACGATCACCTCCTGGGCACAGCTCCCGAATTTCGAAAACGCCGCCGCCGAAAACGCCTTTTGGCAGGAACACGAGCTCGACCCGAAGCTCATGGCCGGCTCCATCCACGAGGCGGATTCCCGCGAGTCCACCACCATCACCCTCCGATTCGATCCGCGCATGCTCTCCCGCATCAAGCGCATCGCCCGCTCCCGTTTCCTCAACTACCAGTCCATGATGAAACAGTGGCTCGCCGAGCGCCTTGAGGATGAAATGAAAAATCCGTAAATTTCAAACCTCAAACCTCAAACTCCAAGTAAGAGGAGAAGATCATCTCTCCGCAACTCCATATCATCTTCCTTGAGATTTGAATTTTGAATATTGAATTTTTACGCCACCCTCGCCTCTGGCTCACCGGTTTTCTGCTCTGGGTCGGATACCTTTTCAATCTTTCATCAAATCCGGAAAGCGTCACCCAAGGAGCGCCCGGAATCCCCCACGTCGATAAGATCCTTCACTTCGGCTATTTCATGGGTGGAGCCGGGCTCTTCACGACATGGCTGCTGCTCTGGAAAGGAACCACCTCTCGCAGTGCCATCCGTATCGTTCTCCCCATCGCTTTTTTACTTACCGTCGCCGCGCTGGATGAGTTCCAACAGTCCCTCAGCCCCGGCCGCTCGGGAAATGATCCCTTCGATTGGCTCGCCGATGCCCTCGGAGCCATCACCGGCGTATGGCTTGCAAATCGCTTTCATGCCCTGTTCCTGAATCTTTCATCCGGCTCGAAGGAAAAATCACATATTTAACATTCACAGTTGCCACTGTCTGTTTACGCTCAACCCTGTCATGACACAACTCGACCAACTCAAGAAGCTCACCACCGTTGTCGCCGATACCGGCGATTTCGAGGCGATGAAGGAATTCCAGCCGCAGGATGCAACCACCAACCCGTCCCTCATCCTCCAAGCCGCGACCAAGGAGGAATACCGCCCGTTGATCGACAAGGCCATCGCCGAACATAAGGACAGCGGTCTCTCCGGCCAAGCCCTCACCGACGCGATCCTCGACCGCATCCTAATCCTCTTCGGCCTTGAGATCCTGAAAATCGTCCCCGGCCGCGTCTCCACCGAAGTGGACGCCCGCCTTTCCTTCGACACCGAAGGCACCGTGGCCAAAGCGCTGGAACTGATCGCCGCCTACGAAAAGGAAGGCATTTCCCGCGACCGCGTCCTGATCAAGATCGCCTCCACATGGGAAGGCATCAAGGCCGCCGAAATCCTTGAAAAACAGGGCATCCATTGCAACCTCACCCTCCTTTTCTCCTTCGCCCAGGCCGTCGCCTGCGCCGAAGCGAAGGTCCAGCTCATCTCCCCTTTCGTCGGCCGTATCCTCGACTGGCACAAGGCCGCCACCGGCAAGGAATACGAGGGCGACGAGGATCCCGGCGTGATCTCCGTGAAAGCCATCTACAACTACTACAAGAAATTCGGCTACAAGACCGAGGTCATGGGCGCATCTTTCCGCAACAAGGGCGAGATCACCTCCCTCGCCGGATGCGATCTCCTTACCATCGCGCCGAAACTCCTCGGAGAACTCGCCGCATCCGACGAGCCCGTCACCGCCAAGCTCACCCCGGAGCTCGCCGCCGCCGATCCCGTGGAGAAAATCTCGCTCGATGAGAAAGCCTTCCGCCTCATGTTCAACGAGGACGCCATGGCCACGGAGAAAACCGCCCAAGGCATCCGCGGCTTCGCGGCGGACATCGTGAAGCTGGAGAAACTCGTCAACGAGTCCCTATGAGCGAACGGCCATGGCCATCGAGAGCTACGAAAACCACGTCCCGGTGATCCACGCCAGCGCCTTCACGGCTGCCAGCGCGGACATCATCGGGCGCGTGGCGCTCCACGAGGAATCCAGCGTCTGGTATAACGCCACCCTGCGCGGCGACATCAACGAGATCGTCATCGGCCCGCGCTCCAACGTGCAGGACAACGCCGTCATCCACCTCTCCGATGACTACGGCTGCTACGTCGGCGAGCTGGTCACCGTCGGCCACTCCGCCATCCTCCATGCCTGCACGGTGAAGGACGAGGCGCTTATCGGTATGGGAGCCATCGTCCTGGACGGTGCCGTGATCGGCGAGCGCTCCATCATCGGCGCGGGCGCTCTCGTCACCGGCGGCACCATCATTCCACCCGGCTCGCTTGTTCTAGGCTCCCCCGCCAAGGTCGTCAAGACCCTCTCCCTCGACGAGCAATCCAAAGTCAAGGACTGGGCGCTCAAATACGTCCGCCAGTCCCGGAAATTCATCGCGCGGTGAAAGCCCGGCGGCTTTTGAAGATAAAACCGGCTCGTATGAATGCCTGTCAGCCATGGCCGAGACCGGCTGCGAGTTCGGACAGGTGGGTTTTCTTGCCCGCGTCCATGTCCTTCATCAGCTTCGAGATTCCCCAGCGTCCCTTGTTTGAGCTGTGTTTCAGCCTCAGCAGGTAGGCCGACATGACCAGCCTGTCACGCTCGGACAATTTGGCGAGGCGCTGTTTCAGATCGAGTTCGGCGGATGCTGTCATCTGCGGGAAACATCGGCTATTTCCCGCAATGGGCCAATCTTCCCTTTGCCTCCCGCTTCCCCATTGCGCCAGTCCCATCAACCGGACATACTCCGCGCATGAAGGAACTCGTCCGGGTGGAAATCATCGCGCTCATGCCCACGCAGGCGGGCTGCGCCGTGTTCCTGGGAGATGGCGCGAAGGCGATCCTTTTCTACATCGATCCCGCCGTCGGCCTCTCGATCAATGCTGTGATGAGCGGACAGAAAATGCCGCGCCCGCTGACCCACGATCTCTACATGCTCACCCTCCAGGCCTTCGGTGGCAAGGTCTCACGCACCATCATCAACAAGGTCGATGGCGATGTCTTCTACGCCCGGCTGATCCTTGAGGCGGAAAACGAGATCATGGAAAGGAAGATCATCGAGCTCGATGCCCGCCCTTCCGATTGCCTCGCCATCGCCGCCCGTGCGGAAGCGCCGATCTACGTGACGCGGGAAGTCTGGGATTCGCTCGAAGACCGCCAGCCTTTGCTCGACCAGATGCGATCCGGAAAACCCGAAGACCCCGGCTTCAATTTCGGCGACTGATATTTTTCACGAAAACGCCCCTTGCACAGCGGCGATGTGATTCTAGTTTCCGTCGCCATGCCAAACACAGCCCTCCCAAGCCTGCCGGATTATCTCGCTCCAGAGATTTTGCTGAATCCAGAGAAACGGAAGTTCCCCGAGTTCGATGTCGTCCGCCTGCTGCACACGGTTTTCGAGCCGACCAAGGGTTGCCGCGTCTGCATCCTCGTCGATTTCGACGAGCCTGCCGCGCACATCAAGGACTTCGCTTTCCTCAACGAGGACGGCTTCCCGATCCAGAAAAACGCCTACAAGCATTTCTATGAAGCCCTACGCGACCACGCGATGGCCAAGCTCGGCATGACCGGCGGCGAGATGTTCGCCTACCGCTACACACGCGGCTCCAACCTCGATCTCGCCGACGAAGCCTGGGACACCGATGGCAAGGAACTCTCCCTCGACCGTGACATCTACCCGCACTACGACCTGATCCTCTGCATCTCGACATGGTCCGCCACCGCGCCGCTCACCGCCAAGGCTCGCGAGTTCGGTTTCCGCGGAGCCACCCTCCACGGACTCAACGATGTGATCCTCAACTCCGGCCTCGCCGTGGATTACCGCGAGGTCTCCCGCGACGCCGAAAAACTCCGCCTCGCCCTCACCAAGGCGGATTCCATGGAAATCGATTTCCAACTCGAGGACGGACGCATCCTCACCGCATGGCTGGGTCTCGACGGCCAGGAAGCGCAGAAATCCCACGGCCTCTGTCTCGGGGAAAAACCCGACATCGCGAACCTTCCCGCCGGCGAGGTCTATTTCGTCCCCACCGACGCGCGCGGCCAGTTCCCCATGAAATACGAGGACGGCACCCTCGGCGTGCTCGATGTGAAAGACCGCTGCATTTTCCGCTCCACCCTGATCGAGGGCAACCAGGCGACCATCGACGCCCACAACGCCCGCCTCGCCGACGACCCCATGACCGGCACACTCGGCGAGCTCGGCTTCGGCACCCAGGTGCTGCCCGTTTCCTTCGCGGACATCCAGGACGAGAAAGTCCTCGGCACCTGCCACCTCGCCACCGGCCGCGATGACCATCTCGGCGGCGACATCCTGCCGGGCATGTTCAAGAAGCACGAGAACGCCACCCACGACGACATCCTCTTCGCCCCGCACAAGACGCCCAACTTCAACCTCCTCCAAGTGCGCATGAACCGCGGCGGTGAACAGGAAATCCTAATCGAGAACTTCCGCCCGTCGGCTTACCTCATGCGCGCGCTCGCCGAATAAATTCCTCTTCATTGAAGTTTAGAATTTAAAGTTTAAGGTTTGTCCCTGCATGCGTGAAACATTGATCGTGATCGGCCTCTTCGTGATGGCCGTGGCGTTGAGATCAGCCCGAAAGAACATTGCCCGCAAGCTGGGGGCGCTGGTCTTCCTCTTCGCGACCTTCACGTTTTTCTACTTCATCAGCGGGAATGTTTTCGCCGGGATTGCGGGCGCTTGCCTGTGGTTTTTCCTGCCATGGATCGAGTTGCTCACCCATGTCCGCCGCCTGCGGATGCCGCTCAACAACCGCCTGCGCCACCGCGAGCTTCCAAACCCCTCCTTTTTCCCCAATGCCATCGAGGCCGCGGCGGGTATGGAGGAGGCGGGCTTCGAACATGTCTCCGACTGTGGTTGGCAATGGTCCGGCATGCAGCAGCACTTCCGCCTCTTCTGGCACCCCGAGGAGCGCGCCGTCGCTTCCGTTTGCCTCTGCGAGCAGCAGGAAGTCGCTTTCGCCTTCATTTCCGTCACCTCCACAGACAGCGCCGGGCGCACCTGGCGAACCACGAATTTCCCCTTCGCGCCCACCCTTCGCTGCTCCCCCAACCTCACTTGGAATCACGTACCTTGCGAGAAATCCTGCTTCCACCAAATCCTCCAGGATCACCATAAATTCCTCACGCGGATGAAAATCAAACCCGCCGACCTCCTCATGCCGAATCCCGAGGAAATCGAAAGCGGTATCGAGTCCGAAATGCGCCGCCAAGTGGATCACAACCTCAAGTCAGGCATCATCCGCCTGACCGGCGACGGTCATTTCCAATATTCCCGCCGCGGACTCCTCTTCCTCTGGTGCCAGTTCATCAAGGACATGATCCGCCTTTGCTGAAAACGGATTTTGACCGCGAATGGACGCTAATTGGAAGAAATGGGAAGCCCTAAGCCCATTTTTTCCGTTCCAGCTCCCCCTCTTCATTCGCGTCCATTCGCGTTCATTCGCGGTAAGTTCTTCTGAACCAAGGCTCCCGCCCTTTCCGCAATCAAAGGTTGCAAAACCCAATTCCTCCGCTAAAACCCCGCCCCCCGCCGAGTTATCTGGCGGCCAGACCACCACACACACCAGGCATGAAAGACCTCTCAAAATACCGCAACATCGGCATTTTCGCCCACGTTGACGCCGGCAAAACCACCACCACCGAGCGTATCCTCAAACTCACCGGCAAGATCCATAAAATCGGCGAAGTGCACGACGGCGCATCCACCATGGACTTCATGGAACAGGAAGCCGAGCGCGGCATCACCATCCAGTCCGCCGCCACCACCTGCTTCTGGAAAGGCCACCAGTTCAACGTCATCGACACCCCCGGACACGTGGACTTCACCATCGAGGTCTACCGCTCGCTCAAGGTTCTCGACGGCGGCATCGGTGTGTTCTGCGGCTCCGGCGGCGTGGAACCGCAATCGGAAACCAACTGGCGCTACGCCAACGATTCCAAGGTGTCCCGCGTCATCTACGTCAACAAGCTCGACCGTATCGGTGCCGATTTCTACCGCGTCGTCGCCCAGGTGAAAAAAATCCTCGGCGCCACCCCGCTTGTCATGGTTCTGCCGATCGGAACTGAGTCGGATTTCGTCGGCGTCGTCGATCTCCTGACCATGAAAGCCCACATCTGGGACGAATCCGGCCAACCGGAGAATTTCAAGATCGAGGAAATCCCTGCCGACATGGTGGAGAAAGCCAAGGAATACCGCGCCGCCCTCATCGAGACCGCCGTCGAACAGGACGACGAGATCATGGAAGCCTACCTCGAAGGCACCGAGCCCACCATCGACCAGATCAAGAAGTGCATCCGCAAGGGCACCGTCGATCTCGCGTTCTTCCCGACCTATTGCGGTTCTTCCTTCAAGAACAAGGGTCTCCAGCTCGTGCTCGACGCCGTGGTGGATTACCTCCCCTCCCCTCTCGAAGTGAAACCGCTCCCGGAAGTCGATGCCGAAGGCAACGAAACCGGCAACTTCGCCACCTCCGATCCGACCAAGCCGCTCCGCGCGCTCGCTTTCAAGATCATGGACGACAAGTTCGGTGCCCTGACCTTCACCCGCATCTATTCGGGCACGGTCAAGAAAGGCGACGTGATCCTCAACTCCTTCACCGGCAAGACCGAGCGTGTTTCCCGCATGGTGGAAATGCACGCCGACGACCGCAACGAGGTCGATTCCGCACAGGCGGGTGACATCGTCGCCATTGTGGGTCTGAAAAACGTCCAGACCGGCCACACCCTCTGCGACGAGAAAAACCCGGCCACCCTCGAGCCGATGGTGTTCCCTGATCCCGTCATCTCCATCGCTGTCGCCGCCAAGGACAAGGCGAACGCCGAGAAACTCGCCAACGCCATCGGCAAGATGGTTCAGGAAGATCCGTCCTTCCGCGTCGAAACCGACGAGGAAACCAACGAGATGATCCTCAAGGGGATGGGCGAGCTTCACCTCGACATCAAGATCGACATCCTCAAGCGCACCCACAAGGTCGAGGTCACCGTCGGCGCCCCACAGGTCGCCTACCGCGAAACCATCACCAAGCCCGTTTCCGACAGCTACACCCACAAGAAGCAGTCCGGCGGCTCCGGCCAGTTCGCGAAGATCGACTACACCATCGAGCCCGGCGAGCCAGGCACCGGTTTCATCTTCGAATCGAAGGTCGTCGGCGGCAGCATCCCGAAAGAGTTCATCCCCGCCGTTGAAAAAGGCTTCAAGACCTCCATCGACAAGGGGCCGCTCGCCGGTTACCCCTGCCTGGACTTCAAGGTCACGCTCAACGAAGGTGGTTTCCACGCGGTTGACTCCAGCAACATCGCCTTCGAAATCGCCGCGAAAGCCGCGTATCGCCAGACGATGATCAAGGCCGGCCCGCAGATCCTCGAGCCGATGATGAAACTCGACGTCTTCGCCCCCGAGGAAAAAGTCGGCGACGTGATCGGCGACCTCAACCGCCGCCGCGGCATGATCCAAGGCCAGGAGCCGACACCCGGCGGCGTCCGCGTCAAGGCCGAGGCACCGCTCTCCGCCATGTTCGGCTACATCGGCGACCTCCGCACCATGACCTCCGGCCGCGGCCAGTTCTCCATGGAGTTCTCCCACTACGCCCCCTGCCCGAAAAACGTCTCCGACGACGTCATCGCCAAGGCCAAGGCCAGGGACGAAGCGCTCCGCGCCGGCAAGTAACCGTGGCGGCGGATTCCATCCGCGATGCCTTCCCTTCGAAACCCGCCGCTCCGCAAGGACGGCGGGTTTTTTCCTGCTTGGGAAATCCTAACCCATGAGAGCCTGCGTGCCCGGTTGCCATTTCAAGCCCCAGTCCCGCATTGCTTCCAGCACCGTCCCCAGCGAGCGGCCTTTCTCCGTCAGGCGGTATCCGAGGCGCATGGTCCCATCCTCCGCCGGCACTTGCTCGGCCAAGCCGTGGCGCATCAAACGGTTCAGTCGTTCGCTCAGGATGTTTGTCGGAATGCCCTCGGGCGATGCGCTGAAATCCTTGAAGCGGGATCGCCCGAACATCAGGTCGCGGATGACCAGCAACGTCCACCGGTCTCCGATGATATCCAGCGCGCAGGCGACCGGGCATGGCGAACGGAGAGGATCACCCGCTTGGTTTTTCGGCTGTTTGGGTTGCTTTTTGGACATGGGAAACGGTAGCGGAAAGACCACTTGCAATCCACAAGTATTTTACTTGCTTTTCGCAAGCGTATGGTCCAGCTTGTTCGCATCATGACCGAACCACAACTCGCCCCACCCGGAGCAGGACTCCCTTTCCCCGAAAACCTCATCGCCCGCTGCCTGCTGGGATTGAAACGCCTCACGGGAAACAGCGAAGGGTTCACCGCCCATTTCATACGGGAACGCGGGGCGATCCACCGCTTGATCGACGGCTCCGATGAAACGACACTTTCCCGCCGCGTGCTGATCGCGAGGCCGCGGGGCTTGGAGGACAGCAGCCGGAACTGGTCCGTCCTGATGACACTCGATCACCTCCGCATCGTGAATCACGCGCTCATCGGAGTGATCGGGTCGCTGGCCGGGGAAGAGGTTCCGGATGGAGTGGTGAGCACCGCCGCCGTGAAACCCGATCCGGCGGCGGGCATGGACGCCATCGGAGGGTATGAGGAGTCCTGCGATGCCTTGCTCGCAGTCCTCGCATCCGTGAAAAATTTCAGCACCCGGGTCCGCCATCCCCACCCATGGTTCGGTCCGATGGACGCGCACGGCTGGCACGCCCTGGCCGGAGGACACATGGGCATTCATCGCGCCCAGATCGAGCGGATTCTTGCGGCACAGGGGCGGTGAGGTTCGCATGTCAATCCAAAGCGGACTCCCCACCGCGATCTTGACTCGCACGCCATCCTCAACAAACTCAACCCATGTCTGAAACATTCTCCCTGAAACCCAACATCGCGCTCGGCATTGTGCCGACACACATCGGCTTCATCGAAGGCTTCGTGCCCGACGCGAACGGTTCTTACTCCCGCGATCCCGACGGGCGCATTTCCAGCGTCGCGGAAATGGACCGGATCTGCGCCGAATCGCCGGTCCGCCCGAACTGCGTGCAGATCCCCCTTTTCTCCGGTGTCGCCGAAGCGGATATCGCCGAGATGATGGCAGGCATGAAGGTGCTGGGCCTCGATGTCCACTTCATCATCATGGTCGGCGGCGCGAACCCGATGAGCCCCGCCGACGAGGACGCGGTCGTGGCGCAGCTCGTCCCCTCGCTCAAGGCGGCGATCAAGCACGGCGCTGTCTCCGTCTCCTCCACTTCCGTCGAGGAATGGATGAACGGCCCGGTGGACATGGATCTGGAAACCGCCATCGCACAGAACGTGAAGCTCCATGTCCGCGCCGTGACGGAATCCGGCATGCTGGATTCCGCGATCAACGCATGGCACATCGAGTTCCTCCGCCCCGTCGAGTTCAAGACCTTCACCAACGTCGAGCGCGCCTGGGGTTTCATCAAGGCGGTCAACAAGGAACTCGGCCGCAATTACTTCAAGCTGCTCATCGATGCCGCCCACATGGGAGATTCCGGCCTGACGATCGCGGAAAACGAGCGGTTGATCGCCGAACTCGCCGCCGCCGGACACATGGGCATTTTCCACGCCTCCGCGAAAACCACACGCGGCTGCCTTACCACCGACGACGGCTGGATCGGCGCGACCCTTTCCGCCGCCGCCCGCACCGGGAAACTGGAAACCGTTTTCGTGGAAGCCTTCCGCCACGATGATCCCGCCCTCCAGGCCCTGCGCGATGCGGTTCCCGGGCACGGCGTCGATACCCGCGATGGCCGCACCTACACGCAGCTCGTTATCGACGGCCTCGTCGAAACCGCCCGCCGCCTGAACAACCTCAAGGCGCGGGGTTTCCTGGACTGACCGAAAACAGGATCCAGGGCGTTAGCCGTCCGTGTTTTCCCATAATGGACAATTTTCGCCCATTAGGGAAACTTGTGGAATGATCCGGTTGTAGCATGTTGATCATCAAATGATGGTGTTTCCGCTACTTACCGCGATCCCTCTTCGCGCCGCTCTCGCGCTCGCCTGCGTGAGCTTTGCCGCTACCGTATCGCGGGCCGAGGAAACGAAGACGGCGGATGCCGACTCAAAACCGGAAATCGTCCAACTCGACAAAGACAACTACCGGATCGGTGAGTTGTCTTTGAACAAACAGACGCGTGAAATTCGTTTCCCGGCTCTCGTCAACATGCGGGAGGGTTTTCTGGAATTCCTCGTAGTCCATGAACACGGAGCGGTGCATGAATCGCTGTTCAGGACGAGCGTTTCTCCGACACACATCAACCTCGCCTTGACCCTCCTCCGCTACAAGGCATCCAAGGAATTCTACCGCATCCTCGACAAGGATGGCAAGGTCACGGAAAAATTTCATGAGGTTCCAGAGGAAACCAGACGCGCAGCCCGCCTTGAAATCCTTGTGGAGTATGAAAAAGACGGTGAGACGAAGCGCATTTCCGCAAATGAATGGGTGCGTCATGAAACCACCGCCAAGTCCATGCCGCCTTCACATTGGGTTTATGGCGGTTCGGATTTCTACCAAGGCAATTACATCCCCGAGGGAAGCGGACAGATCGCTGCCATTTTCATTACCGACACCGCCATCATCAATTTTCCCGGCGATGACAACACCAATGACGAAGTCTGGACAGTGATGAGCGAGCGCATCCCCGATCTCGAGACGAAAGTCACCCTGGTAATCGCTCCCCATAATGAGCCCTAAGCGTTTCCAGTTCCGCAACGTATCCAACCAAAAGCATACAAACCTGATGAAAACAACCGCACTCCTTGCGCTCGCGCTCTGCGCCACCGCACTCCCCATTCATGCGCAGGCTGACAATGTCCACCTCTCCATCAAAAAGGAAATCCAGCAGTCCATCGCCCGTGGCAATGCATGGCTGGTGGAGCAGCAGAAGGAAAAAGGCTTCTGGGACGATGGAGGCCTGCCCGCTTTCACCGCACTTTCCCTCACTGCTCTCGTGCGCGATCCAAACCTCGATCTCTCCAGCGGCCAGCTTCCCGATCACATAAAAAAGGGCTTCGACTGGCTGCTCGGACAGCAGAAGGATGACGGCGGCATCTACAACCGCGGCCTCGCCGTTTACAACACCGCCACCTCTCTCACCGCGATGTCCGCCACCGGAATGAAGGAATTCGAACCCGCCATCGTCAAGGCGCGCCGCCATCTCATCGCCAACCAGTGGGACATCGGCGCAAAAGGTGAGACCGATAACAAGAACGACGGCGGTATCGGCTACGGCTCCAAGGACGACCACACCGACATGTCGAACACCTACCTCGCCCTCGAAGCGCTCGCCCTTTCCGACACGGTGATCGAGGACGGCAACTACGCCGACGAGCCGAAGCTCGATTGGGATGCCGCGCTCACCTTCCTTTCCCGCAGCCAGAACCTCACCGCAACGAACGACCAGGAATGGGCTTCCGATGATCCGAAGAACAAGGGCGGCTTCGTTTACACCCCCGGCGATTCCAAGGCCGGCACCGACACCACCGCCGACGGCAAGGTCGCGCTCCGCTCCTACGGCTCCATCTCCTACGCAGGCCTACTCTCCCTCGTTTACGCCAAGCTCACGCCGGACGATCCCCGCGTCGTCGCCGTGAAGGAGTGGCTGGGCAAAAACTACACCGTCGAGGAGAACCCGAACATGGGACCCGAAGGTCTCTACTATTACTATCAGGCGATGGCGAAAGCCCTCAACGCCGCCGGAATCGAAAAACTCAAGCTAGCCGACGGCTCCGAAGCCGATTGGCGCAAAGACCTCGCCGGCAAACTCCTCTCCTCCCAGCGCGAGAACGGCTCATGGGTCAACGACAATGGTCGCTGGATGGAATCCAACCCCGTCCTCGTCACCGCTTACACGGTCATGGCGCTTGAGGAAATCTACCGCTCGATACCCTGAGCCGTTCCTCCCGGATAAAAAAAGCTGACCCCGCTACCGCGCCGTGGTTGTCGGATTGCTCCTCCGATTTCACGTGCCGTTTCACGCTTTGTTTGTTACCCTTAGCCCATGGCACAACGAGTTAAGGCAGTGGCTGCGATCACTGTGGAGAAATTTTTCGAGACTTACGCGGAGCCCCTCAAGCTCAGTCTGCTTGGCGACCGCGTTGGTTTTGACCGTTTGATCAGCGAACCTGCCGTGAACCGTCCCGGCTTGGCTCTTGCGGGGTTCTTCTCCTATTTCGCGAAAAAACGTGTGCAGGTGTTGGGCAACCTGGAAATGGCCTATTTGCGGAAACTCCCCGAGCAAATGCGCGTTGACCGCTTTCGCCGGATGTGCGAGCGCGACATCCCCTGCATCATCGTTTCACGCGGAGCCACTCTTGGCTCCGAACTCATGGCCGTAGCGAAGGAACACTCCATCCCCGTCCTTTGCACCTCGCAGGTCACCATGAAATTCCTCAACGCTGCGACCATCAGCTTGGAGAACGAATTCGCACCCACACTTACGATCCATGGTTGCATGGTCGACATGCGCGGAATCGGCGTACTCATCGTTGGCAAAAGCGGCTCGGGAAAATCGGAAACCGCCATCGGCTTGCTGGAACGCGGCGGCTCCCTCGTCGCGGATGACATGGTCCGGGTCAAACACGTCGGCGGCGAGCTGATCGCCACCGCGCCCGACCTCTCGCGCGGATACATGGAGATCCGGGGAATCGGCATCATCAACGTGGCCAACCTATACGGACTTGCCTCGATCCGCCCCGACAAGCGCCTCGACCTGGTCGTCACCTTGAAGCCCGCCACCGACCTCAACGAAGTGGATCGCCTCGGTCTCGAATCAAAAACCTACGAGCTTCTGGGGCAGGAGGTCGCCCACGTGGAGGTGCCGGTCGGCCCTGGTCGCGACACCGCCCGCATGGTTGCCATCGCCGCGCTCGACCAGCAGCTCCGTCGCCTTGGTTATAACATGGCTGATGAATTCAACCAGAAGCTCCTCAACCACATGTCAACCGGCAAACGGCCTCTGTGAGCGCATCGGTGTAGGACACAAATCAAAAAACCGCATTCCCCCCTCCCCGTATCTGCAGATTCCGGAAGTAACTCGCACTCATCACCCAAGCGTAGCCACCGAGCAGAATCCCCCTCATCAACCGGATTTCCCCATGGCAATTTTATCCCGTATCACATCCGCCCTGTTACTCTTTTCCGCACTGATCAACCACTCTCCGGCCGAGGAGGAAGTTTACAAGATACTCGACCCCGGCAAGAGCGACCATCTGGTGGAGTCCGCTCATTTCGTCGCGAGATGGAAGACCGCGGATAACGTGAAATTAAGCGAGGATGAGGTGAAAGCCGGGCTGGCTACCTTGGAGCGCATTCGTGATTTTTACCTCGGCAAAGTCGGATTCTTCCCCCCCTACCAAGGCGAGAAGGAAAAATACAAAATTTGCATCAATATCTGCGATCAAGGCTGGGCTACCGGCAGCGGCACCGGGCGCAACAACCCGGCCATGTGGTTGCATTACGATGCCTTCAAACACGCCCCCATCCTTGCCCATGAATTCGCCCATTGTTTGCAATTCGGTGCAATGGGCATGCGTGACTCGAAGCATGTCGGCTGGTTCTGGGAATCGCATGCCGAATGGATGACGCACCAGATGTTCCCGGACAACGCCGGGGTTTCTTTCCAATTGGTGGATGCTCCACATCTTTATTATGGCTCCACGCGCAATCGCTATGGAAATTGGCAGTTCTGGGAGTTCATCAAGGATCTCCATGGTTACCAAGCCATCAATGACATGTGGTCAAAGGCCGCCAAACCTGGCGACCCTGGCCAATCGAAGGAAGATCCGCTGGTTGTCCTCAGCCGCAACATGCGGTGGAAGCTCCACGATCTGAATGATCATTTCGGCCGCTGGGCGATGCATAACGCCACTTGGGATTACAAGAACGGTGCCGTGCTCCGGAAGGCATACGGCAGTTACGATGACCGCTCAGGATCACGGCGGAACCGGGTTTCGATCCTCGATCCCATCGATCCCTCCAAAGGCCGCTACCGCATCCCCGATTACTGGGCACCCCAGCGCTATGGCTACAACCTCGTTCGCCTGCTTCCGCAAAACGGCAGCCGTACCCTCAAGGTTTCCTTTCGCGGCAAGGAGCAACAATCACCGAATGTGGAGAAGTTCGGTAATTTTGAAAACGAGCCGCAGGAAATCACCCTGCCTGGCTCCGACTGGCGATGGGGCGTGGTCACGGTCGAGGCCGATGGCACACCTCGATACAGCCCGCTCCAGCGCGGAGCCGCCGCCACACTTTCCATTCCCTTGTCGGGGCGGGAAAAGGAGATCTGGTTGGCCGTGTGCGCCACTCCGAAGGTTTACCAGCCGATCATGTGGGATCAGATGTATTACACGATCTACCGGTATCCATGGGCCGTCGAAATCACCGGCGCTACGCCGCATGGCAGCGGACCAGCCGTCGATACCGCGGATCGGACAGGAGCGCCCCACCCGAATGGCGGTGGATGGGTTGATTCCACGGCGAAAGTCGAAGCCTCGGCCTATGTCGCTCCCGGTGCGGCTGTGATCGACCAAGCGGTTGTCTCGGGACAGGCAAGGATCAATGGCAACGCGTTGGTCAGTGGCAAGGCTCGCGTCCAGGACGAGGCCGTGTTGGACGGTCGCGCTCTGGTCACGGGAAATAGCTTGGTCTCCGGCAAGGCAACGGTCTCGGGTGATGCCGCCGTGTTTGATGGCATCGTTGCCGAGGAAGCCGCAATCGGTGCGCTCACCGTCATCGAGGGCGGCGGCTCCCGCTTCACCGGACGGGTGCGCGTGGCCACGGTCATGAATGCTTTGCGCGATGTGCAGCTTTCCGGTGGGGTCCAATTGCTCGGCGACATCGAACTTCATGCCACACCATCGAAAGGCGTGTTTTACGGATTGGTGGATGAGCACGTGGCCAACGATCCGCGCTGGGGTGCGGAACGGACTGCACCGGAACCGGAGGTCACCGCCCCATGACCTTTTCCAAGATGATTCGCTTGGATAAAATGTGGTTCCAATAACCTCCAAGGATGAACAGGCAACGTCCATCCTTACATTCGTGGGATGGTCTTTGCCGGTCAGGAAACGAGAAACTTGCGTTGCTCGGCAGCTTCGGGATTGAGCAAATCAGGGGCGATCTCCGTCACCGTTTCCGAGAGCAGTTCGTCGCGGAACTTGGCGATGATCGCCTCGACCGGCCATGAGGAGGCCTCGCCGAAGGCGCAGATCGTGCGGCCATCAATCTGATAGGCCACACTTTCCAAGGTTTCTATATCCTTGGGAGTCGCCTTGCCTTCCACGAGGCGGTCGGAGATTTTTTTCATCCAGGTGGACCCTTCGCGGCACGGCGTGCACTGGCCGCAGGACTCGTGGGCGTAGAAGGCGTTGAGGTTGTTGAGCACCCAGGACATTTTCCGCGTATCATCGAGGACGATGACCCCGCCGGAGCCGGCCATGGAGCCGCAGGCGGCGAGGGAGTCGAAATCCATCGGAATGTCCCAGAAGGAAAGCTCGCGCTCGGTGCCATCCGGATTCCTGAGTTTGAAAACTTCGCTGGCCTTGAGAATTTTCGAGGACGATCCGCCGGGGATGACTGCCTTGATCTCGCGCCCGTCCTTCGGGCCGCCGCACATGTCATACAGCAGCTCACGCATCGTAACCTTGCCGACCTCGACCTCGAAGTAACCCGGATTTTTGACATCGCCGGAGACGCAGAGGATGCGCGTGCCGGTGTTGCGGGCTACGCCGAGCTTCGCGTATTCATCGCCGCCCATGCGGATGATATGCTTCACATGACAGAGCGACTCCACGTTGTTCACGATCGTCGGGCACATGTAGAGGCCGAGGGCGGCGGGAAAATAAGGCGGCTTGATGCGGGGATACGGGCGCTTGCCTTCGAGGGATTCAATGAGGCCGGTCTCCTCGCCGCAGATATAGGCCCCCGCCCCGCGGTGGACGTAGATTTCCAGATCAAAGCCGGAGCCGAGAATGTTTTTCCCGACGAAGTTTTTCGCACGCGCTTCCTCGATCGCCTTCTCCACGATAAGGGCCGCCTCGGGAAATTCCTCGCGCAAATAGATATACGCGGTGTGCGCGCCGACGGCATAGCACGAGATCACCATACCCTCGATGAGTTGGTGGGGATCTTGGTGAAGGATGTAGCGATCCTTGAAAGTGCCCGGTTCCGATTCATCGCCGTTGCAGATCAGGTAAACCGGCTTGGTGTTGTTCGGCGGGATGAACGTCCATTTCATACCGGTCGGGAAACCCGCTCCTCCCCTGCCCCGCAGACCTGATTTTTTCACCTCCTCCGTGATGTCTTTGGGTGCCATGGTGAAAGCCTTTTTCAGTTCGGCGTATCCACCGTCGGACATGTAGGTGGCGATGGAGGCATCCCATCCCACACGGTCCACATTCTTGAATATGAGCCGGTGTTCGCGTTCGTGGGGCTGTTTCGTGTAGGAGATCATAGGCGGCGGGCGGAATATGAGCGCGGTTCGGAAGATTGGGAAAGCCGGAATCGGGGATTTGTGAAATTTTTCACAAGCATCGGCTCCCGGCATCCATCTTCTCCCCCCCGACAAATTTTAGTCCACTTTTGTCTTGCCAACCCGATTGGGTTCCGTAGTTTTCGCGCCCCATGCCAAGAGTTGGAGGAAAAGCAAAAACACGGAAAGCCGTCGCCAAGCGCTTCAAAGTCACTGGCACAGGGAAGATCCTGCGTCGTCATCAGGGAAAACGCCACTTGCTTCAGTGCAAGAACCGCAAGCGCAAACGCGCTCTCGGCAGGGCCGGACTCGTGGCGGACGCCGACATCAAGAGAGTCAAGGAGAACCTTCCCTTCCATTGAGATAGAAGACAAACGACAGCCACGACCCCGTCCGCGTAACGGACGGCATCCACACGGCCTGATCCGGGAAATCCGGAGACACGAACAGGTGAGACCGCGGGATGAATGACAAAAAACGACCTGCTCATAACCACAGAACACAATGCCAAGAACGACCAATTCTCCCGCCAGCCGTGCGCGCCGCAAGCGCACGATCCTGCGGGCCAAGGGCTTCCGCGGTTTCCGCTCGAAGCTCTTCCGTTACGCCAAGGACGCCGTCCGCAAGGCGCAACAATACGAATACCGCGACCTCAAGCGCCGCAAAGGCCAATTCCGCCGCCTCTGGACACAGCGTATCAACGCCGCCGTCCGCGCCGAGGGAATCACCTACTCCCGCTTCATCGAAGGCCTGAAAGCCGCCGGAATCGAGGCCGACCGCAAGATCCTCTCGGATCTCGCGATCACCGACGCCGCCGCTTTCTCCGCCATCGTCGCGCAGGCGAAGCAAGCCCTCGATAAGAAGGCCTCCTCCGTCGCATAACCGGAATCGTATTCCAAAAGCATCAACCAGCCGCCCGGTGGAAACGCCGGGCGGCTTTTTCGTGTGCCGTGTCTGGGACTTGCAGTCCCAGTCCGCCCGTCCGTAGCTTTTGCGTAGGCGGGTCCGTCGTCGGCCCATCCTGTCCCGACAAGTTTCCCCTCGCATAGACAACGCTCAATGGCCATTCTGGCCGCATGAAAGCCGCCCTTATCGCCTTTTTCCTATCCAGCCGGATCTTCGCCACCACGATCTCGGTCGTATCCATCCACGAGCCGGTCAGCCTCCATGGCACGGATGTGGACGGCATGATCTCGGACACGGGCGAAGCATTGCAGGCCACGGTAATCGCCCGCCCCATGGCTCTCACCGGAGCCTTTCCCGAAGTCCTCATCGAAGCAATACGCACCCCCCACAAGATCCCCACCAACAATCCGAACTACAAAGTCGAGGAGGCGAACCTGCTGATCCTCTGCAATGTCGACATCGGCGCGGAACTCACCGACGAGGGGTTGGTCGTGGATCTTGATGTCAGCCAACTCAGCATCCCCGTGGAGGTGGATCTCACCAGCCGTCAGCTTCTGAAACTCTCGCTCGTCGCCCTACGGCGCACCCTGGAAGAATACCATCGTCCTCAGACCGAGCCTCTCAAGGTCATGGTTGCCATCACCGGCACCACCGAGAAAAACGCCAGCCTCATGGATCTTCAGGTCAATTTCACGATGGAATCGCAGCCGTAGTCTCTCGCTTCAGAAAAAAAATCCGCATCTCGCATCTTCGGAGTTGGAGGTTGCGCCCGGCGTGTTCAAACTGCCGCCCGATGCCAAACACCTCCAAAGACCCACGCCCCTTCAAACGCGCTGTCCTGAAACTGAGCGGAGAGGCGCTCCGCGAGCCCGGCTCGACGGACAATATCTCTCCGGAAATCGTCCAGCGCATCGCCGCGGAGATCAAGGAGGCGGTCGATGGCGGCCTGCAGCTCGCCATCGTCGTCGGAGGCGGGAACTTCTGGCGCGGAGCCGCCGCATCCGCCCGCGGCATGGATCGCGCGACCGCTGACTACGTCGGAATGCTCGCCACCGTCATGAACGCCCTCGCCATGGAAGGCGCGCTTTCCCACATCGGAGTGAACTGCACGGTAATGTCCGCCATCGAGATGAAAAACGTGGCCGAGCCTTTCATCCGCCGCAAGGCCGAGCACCAACTCGATAAAGGCACCGTCATCATCTTCGCCGCCGGCACCGGCAGCCCGTTTTTCTCCACCGACACCACCGCCGCCCTCCGCGCCAGCGAGATGGGAGCCGATGTCATCCTCAAGGCCACCCAGGTCGACGGCGTTTACGATTCCGACCCTAGGAAAAATCCGCACGCGAAACGCTTCGAGACCGTCACCTTCCAGCACTGCCTGGAAAACCGCCTCAACGTGATGGACGCCACCGCCTTCAGCCTCTGCATGGACAACAACATCCCCATCATCATTTTCGACCTCGGCCCGGCCGGCAATCTCTCCCACGCCCTCCGCTCCCAGCCCATCGGCACCCTCGTCCACGGGGAGTGAAACCTTAAGCTCTAAACTCTAAATTCTAATTTAGAAAAATAATCATAGCTCTGCGTCCCTCCGCGACCTCCGCGCCTCCGCGGTGAAAATCTTAACCTACAACCACCATGCCCCAAGACCCAGCCACAGCCCTCAAAGAAGTAGAGTCCCACATGTCCGCCGGGATCGATCATCTGGTTCAGGATTTCTCCGGTGTCCGCACCGGCAAAGCCTCCCCTGCCCTGATCGACAACCTCGACGTTTACATCCACGCCTACGGTGCCACCCAGAAGCTCAAGAGCCTCGCCGTGATCAGCTCGCCCGAGCCACGCATGCTCAATGTCCAGCCCTTCGATCCCTCCACCACCCGGGAGATCGAGAAAGCGATCCGCGAATCCAAGCTCGGCCTCAACCCCGCCGCCGCCGACCGCTCCATCCGCGTCCCCATCCCGGAGCTTTCCGAGGAACGCCGCCGCGACATGGTGAAGCTCATCAAGACCCTCGCCGAAGAGGCCAAAGTCCGGCTCCGCGGCGCCCGCAAGGCCGGCATCGACGAGGCGAAGAAAATGAAGGCCGAGAACATCCTCACCGAGGACACCCTCAAGACCCACGAGAAAGCCATCCAGGATCTCACCAACAAATTCACCAAGAAAATCGACGAACTTGCCGTCGCGAAGGAAGAGGATCTGATGAAGATTTAAACCTCAACTTTCAAACTTTAAACCTCAAGGAAGAATCCCGGATCGCCACGATCCGGGATTTTTCGCATCGATCCCCTTCCTTGAAATTTGGAGGTTAAAGTTTCGAGTTTCTGTGTTTTTCCGCTTGCGCCTGTGCCGCGTCCTCACCTAAACCTTCGCCCCGTCGCTGAATCAGCGGCCACCCGGTAACGGGGCGTTAGCTCAGTTGGTAGAGCACTTGCATGGCATGCAAGGGGTCAGCGGTTCGAATCCGCTACGCTCCACTTCCCTTATCCCATAAGGGATAGAAAATTCCGAATCCATGGAATACCCCCAAACGGGATTGAATACGGGAACATAAACCGGAATACTCCCCAAGCTCAGCGGGAGTTCTGCACCGCTTCTTTCAACGGGCGCTTGATCACATACTCCTGCGAAACCTTGCGGCCTCCTTCCGTGACGGTGCGCTGCGTC
This sequence comes from Verrucomicrobiota bacterium, assembly GCA_046051965.1. Lineage (GTDB taxonomy): Bacteria > Verrucomicrobiota > Verrucomicrobiia > Verrucomicrobiales > Akkermansiaceae > Luteolibacter. Next base: position 96,584 of record JBJONG010000001.1, on the reverse strand, counting down.
AGGCAACCGGACATGGAAACTACAACGGCGGCGGCCATCAGGCATTTCAAAACGATACGGAACATGCGAATCAGCTTACCGATCTCCCACCGCACGTAAAGAGAGGATACTCTCCGCTCCCCCACAGCCTCCCACTCCACCTCCGGCATCAGATGGCACCCGCTCAGCCGGATCGCCTCGTTGGCCTCGTCGTCCCCGTAGCCTTCGCCTTCAAAGGATTCCCCAAAGGTAGGGCCGATCCGGCCCGGTCGGCCCTGATCCAAAACGCAAAGGCGCGACCACCGACCACCGACCACCGACCACCGACCACCGACCACCGACCACCGACCACCGACCACCGACTACCGTCCACCGATCACCGATCACCGATCACCGATCACCGCTCACCGATCTCTCCTCTTGCGTCTCCAAGTCTTGCGTCTTCCTCACATGACGATTCCCCTATTGGCACTTCCGCATCTGATGCTCCCCATTCAAAAACCTGTCCTTCGTAGCCGAAGGCGAAGTAGAATCCTCAACCTGTCCGTCTCGCGCCTCTGGCATTGGCCCGGCGAGATTCTTGCAGATAAACCGTCGGTAGCCAATCCGCTCCATTGAAACTGCACCCTGAAAGCGTCATCGCGCGAGCCAAAATCACCCACTACCTGCTGGTTCCTCTGGCACGCGGTGACAAATCAGGTTTTCTTAAACTCGCCGGTTATGATGCATCTCTTGCTGACCGGCTTGTCGATGACATCCGGACCCAGATTCTTGTTTGTGATGCAGTGGCTACCGAGCAGACCCTCCACGGACAATATTTTGAGATTTCCTGCCCGCTGACTGGGCCGAATGGCCGCACACTTGATGTCCGCACCGTCTGGATGAAAGAGCACTTGTCCGGGCAAACAAAATTCATTACCTCGATACCAGCTAAGCGCCCATGAAACCCGAACTCTATACCGATGCCGTCCTGGCTCGTGACATTCCCGGACATGGCCTTTGCGCCGGGGATGTCGTGAAGGTCGTTGATTTCCATCCCACATCCGATGGTGAGGGAGCATATTCCATTGAGGCCTTCAATACCCTGGGCGAAACGATCGCCGTGACTTCCGTCAGTGCCTTGGATCTTGAGCCGTTGCTCGCCAACGAGATCTTCAGCGTCCGCAAGCTGTCGCTGGCCGTCTGATACTTCATCATCCTCCTGTAGCTGCGGCGTCTCGCCGCAGGCCGTGCAAGGAGCGTCCCGCTGCGAACACATCGACCACGCACCCAGCGGTTCGATTGCCGATTCATGAATTCCGATCCTACTTCTCTGTTGCGGCTATGAACCTAAAATCCGCAGTTCAAACGAAGATTTTCACCGCAAAGGCGCAGAGGTCGCAGAGGAAACGCTGAGAAGAGTTTGTATTTCGGGATATTGCAGGGCATTTTTCACGGCAATTCCATTTCACCCATTGGGTGAACCAAGCAGTTCCATCGGTTTCCCAACTTTCCTATCTTCCCACATGCAAAGCTCTGCGTTCCTTTGCGACCTCTGCGCCTTTGCGGTGAAAAATTGATACCCAACTGCGGTATTTAGGATGAAGGACAAGTTGTAGATTTTTAATCGGATCGAACGGCTGCCTCGCCCCATTCCAAAATCCAAAATCCAAAACCTGCCCTTCGTAGCTTCAGCGAAGTAGGATCATCAATCTCCCTGCCTACCGCCTACCGCCTACCACCGACCACCGACCACCGACCACCGACCACCGCCCACCGCCCACCGACCACCGACCACCGACCACCGACCACCGACCACCGACCACCGACCACCGACCACCGATCCCCAATCCCCAAGGATCACCCGGAGCGCGCGAAGATGGCACGCTTCAGCGCGAAACTCCGCAAACTCGGCCTCCGCGAGGAAACCATCGGCTACGGGCTTTCGAAGGAAAAGTGGGAGCGATGGAATCGCGATATGCGGTGACAATCACCGCAATCCCGGTCTGGACAGAATCCGGCTGTGGATTACCATGTCGGCATGACAGTCACCCTTCCGCCTTCGTTAAATCAGCTTGTGGATCGTCTCGTCCACACCGGTCGTTATGCCGACGAAGGAGATGTCGTACGTGAGGCGCTGCGCGTCCTCGAACGGCAGGAATTCGACGAATCTCCAGCCCTCGAAGCGGCCATTTTGGAAGGCGTTGTTTCCCCGCATCAGCCCTATGATGCCGGTGTCTTGGATCGCATCCGCCGGAACGCCCGCTCCATCGCATGAGCCTGGAAGTGTCGATTGCCCTGCGGGCTGAGCAGGATATGGCCCTCCAATACCGCTGGTATCTGGAAAATGCCGACCTCGACGTGGCGGAGCGTTATTTGCTGGCCGTGCATGAAACGATTTTACGGTTCGCCGAGTGGCCGGGCATAGGACGCCGCCGCCGTTTTCGAGCGCCCGAACTCGCTCACATTCGCAGCATCCAGGTGAAAAGCCCTTTTGACTGCCACCTTCTCTTTTACCTCGAAAGCGACACACTCCGCATCGAACGCGTCATGCACGGAGCACGCGATCTCCCTGAACGTTTGCTGGAAGATCCCGAAGGGTAGGGCATCAAGTGATTGGGGGCGCTCGTCACGCCTCAAAGCAAACCCCTCACCCATTCCGCCACCGCCTCCCACTCCACCTCCGGCGTCAGGTGGCACCCGCTCAGCCGGATCGCCTCGTTGGCCTCGTCGTCCCCATAGCCTTCGCCTTCAAAGGATTCCCCAAAGGTAGGGCCGATCCGGCCCGGTCGGCCCTGATCCAAAACGCAAAGGCGCGATCACCAGAAAAGGCATGAAACAACCGGCAGCCACCTTGCAGCGTAGCGCGGTGGCAAAGCCCTTTACGCAACCAATCATCGACCTATCCCCCGAACATACAACATGCTGGGATGTAACTGTGGTGACTTGAAAAATCTATTTTACCGCGCCAATCCTAATCCATGTCGGTCACAATCGAAATACCAAAGCTGCTTTTTGAGAGAATCCAGAAACAGGCGATCCCTTTTGTGGATCTGAATCCTGCGGCTGTGATCCAAAGATGGGCTGACTTCTACGATGCATCATCCGGCGTCATCGAAGCTCCGCCATCTCTGGAGCAGAAGCCCGCAAGTCCGAGCTTGGAGGGCAAGCGGTACAATCCAATGAACCCTCCGGAACTTTTTCATACCCGGGTATCTGGTCATATCGGTGGAAGAGCATTCAGGAAGTGGAATGATCTGGTGCGTTTGGCGCACCAACTAGCAATCCAACGAGCTGGCTCTATTGAGGAACTACAGAGAATTTCCCGCGCGAATATCCTGCCTGGCAATCATGCAGGCCACAGGGGCTTCCACTACGTTCCAGAACTGGACGCTTCAATATCGGGCATGGATTCGAATCGATGTTGGGAGTGCTCTTTCCATCTGGCCAAGTATACGGAGGTTCCGATAGTAGCCCGCTTCACATGGCAGGAGAAGCCAGAGGCTGCCTTTCCCGGTGAAACCGGAGTGCTGGAATGGACACCGCAGGTTTAGGTCTTGAGAACATTGCCCTGGGAAGCTTAGCTCCGACGTGATCTACCTCGACCACAATGCCACGACGCCGGTTCTTCTCGAAGTGAGGGAGGCTATGCTTCCTTATTTGACGGAGGAATGGGGGAATCCATCGAGCAGCTACCGCTTCGGAGCAAAGCTGAAATCGGTGATCGAGCGGGCGAGGGAAAGTGTGGCCGAGCTGATCGGTGCACATTCCCCACGTGAAGTCATTTTCACCAGCGGCGGCACCGAGTCGAACAACGCAGCAATTCATTCGGCCATCCATTTGCGTCCTGACAAGCGCCACATCATCACATCGCAGGTCGAGCATTCTTCCGTTCTCAGTTACTGCAAGTTTTTGGAGAAGCACCACGGTTATCGGGTCACTTACCTGCCTGTTGACCGCGAGGGGCTCTTGTCGCTCTCTGATCTTGAGGCAGCAATGAATGACGATACCGCTGTCGTTTCGCTGATGTGGGCGAACAACGAGACCGGGGTGCTATTCCCGGTTCATGAGATCGGGGCGCGCTGCCGCGCACGTGGGATTCCCTTTCATTGCGATGCCGTTCAGGCAGTCGGAAAATTGCCGATCCTTTTGAAAGAGGCTCCCATCGACTATCTTTCGCTAACCGGCCACAAAATCGGTGCTTCAAAGGGTTCCGGCGCCCTCTATATTCACAGGAAAATCCAATATATTCCGTTCATTCACGGTGGCCATCAGGAAAAGGGTAGGCGTGGCGGCACAGAGAGCGTTCCACTCGCCGTCGGCTTAGGAGTCGCAGCAGAAACAGCAAAAAGAAATCTGCCGATATATGACTCAAAAGTCCGGCCGCAACGGGATGCTTTGGAGCAGGGATTAGCTGAAGCATTTCCCGATTCAGAACGCAACGGACACGGAACCTTGCGCTTGCCGAATACCACTAACATTTATTTTCCCGGCATTGCAGCCGAAGCAATGTTACTACTACTTGATCAGGGAGGCATTTGTGCCAGCAGTGGCTCCGCCTGCCTCGCCGATTCACCCGATCCTTCGCATGTTGTGGCAGCAATGAAGTCCGGGAAGGCAGGCGCGCAAAGTATCAGGTTTTCAATGGGTATTTCAACAAGTTTGAAAGACGTTGAGGACTCAATATCTTTATTGGATATAATTATTCCCAGACTTTTCTATAAATAAATGTTGGAAATTTTGTTGGTTGATTTCTGTATTTTTTAAATACTTAAATAATCTCTAAGATTAGAAAACAACAAATTTTCGTCAAAATTATGTATTCAACATCAATTTAGACAAATCATTGTAGATTGCTGCCTCACCTCCACCGCTTGCTGGGTACTTTTCAAAAGTGAACGGAGCCAAGACTTTTGCCTTAGAGAATTCCGCTTCAAAAAATGATTGCTCCAAGGTTGGAGGGTTTTCTGCACGACCTCGTCTATATAGGGGCGCTAAAAGCCTCATTAGCGCAGAGTAACCAATAGTTCGATTTAAGGCAGACTCATTCGAATTCCAATCTTCTTCAAAGACAGATTCAACTGCCTTGAAGTAGTTCAGCATTACTTTGAGAATTGCAAAATCTTTCTCCTCACAGAAAAATTGCCAAAATATACAATCGCGATTACGCGGATCATCGACTGATGGTTTATCACCACGCTTGTAAATATCTCGAATTTCTTCAGGATTTTTACAGACGTGCAGTAGTAGTCGTTGTACGAATGTCGCTTGCGTCAACCGCCCTGTATAATCTTCGGTTCGTTTTCCTAAAGGTTTGATTTGGTGATGAAATGGAGAACCGTCTTCTTGATTTACGCTCTTTGAAATATTGTGACATGTTTTCTCGGGAGACCTAAACCGTGTTTCTTCAAATAAGTCATATACAAGCGAGGAGTTAACCTTAGTCTGCTTCAGATTAATAGTCGCGAAGACCATTGCTTGGTCTTCAACTGGCATATCAACAAAAATGGAAACAATCAAATCAAAATTATCCCAATTAAGTGCAGTAAATCCAGATAAGCGATGTTGCCCATCAATGATACTAGCCACAGCTTGCTCGCCTCGTATCTCCATCAATTGCGACCCATGAAACCTAACATCTTCAGATTTAACTGAAATGATAAAAGTATTAGGAAATGTTGCATCGAACGTGCTAATGTAATTTTTTATCTGCTTTTGCCTCTGCGGTGAAAGTTCTCGCTGTATTCCGGTATACGTTTCAATTTCTCTGTCTACTTTTCGACGAGCGTCTGCAGCTGCTATGAGAACCAAGTCCTTCGCGGGCACGCTTCCGACATAAAAAGATCCGAGCGGCTGTGTAATTTCCAATACGCTGATGAATATACTACCTTCGGGAAAACTGCTTTTCGGTGTCATAATTTTACTCCGTCAACGTTCGTGGCTGAGGCTGCATCCTTGCTAAGCATCTCTGGTTCAAACTTTAGAAGTTCGCTAATAAGATTATTGTCTGAATAGGCAATTCTTACTGCAGCTAATTGTAAATTTAAAGCAATTGCGGTGATCAATATTAAGCATGAGAAGCCAATAATTATATTTTGGTTTGCTACACCAGGAGCCACCTCATTCAGCGTTATTACAGTCGCGTAAGCACTAGCAGACAATAGGAGCGTTAGCAGCATCCCATTCCAGATAAATCTATTTGTTTGTTTTAGTCCGCGCTTGGCTTCTTCTGTAAAAAAGGCAACGGATGCAGCTGTTAGGCTTGCGCCAAATACCAGAATGGTTCCGTTCAACAATGGATCAAGCATCTTGCCTAAGCGCCAGCAAACTATAAGTGGTAGCCACGACAACCAGATTGGAAGTAGTCCAATTACCACATTATAGAAAAACCATTGTTTAACGTCGCCTCTTTTGTTTGACCAAATGACCCGAAATATTTTTATTTGATTCTTCATATCCAATAGGTTGCCTAATTCCCGCCATCCTTCCAAAACTGCCTCGCATTTCCCGTCAAAGCTTTTCCGGCAAGCCTGAGAATTGCCTTACCCTTTTCGAGAGGTTTAGAAATAGTTATTCCTAAAATTTGTTTCTGCTCCTTGGAACTGAGTGTTTGCGGTGAAAAGTGGATTCCTGCCGAGGCTAGTTCTGCAAAATCTACCCCGCTGCTTACAAACTTGTCCGCATCTTGAGACGCTAGCCAGAGCGGGAAGCCCCAAGAGCGGCCTTCTCGAGCTAGTTTTTCGAGAAGCTTCGCCTTCCCATCTTTTGGAAGGATGTTGTGAGCTTCATCGACAAACAGCACCATCTGGAGCGGTTGTATCCCGTCTTTCACCGACAGGTTTTTGTTCAACCGTTCGATGAAAAAGTTGAGGATGAATGCGACTACGAGAACGCGGGTGTCATTATCGAGAGCTTTCAGGTCAATGATGATGGAGCGTTTAATCCAATCCTCAAAAGGCATCGCTGTAGCGGCTGTAGCGAAAATGTTCAGATCGACGAGCTTCTTGAGAACCGAAACAGCGACTCCTTCTTGACCAGCAACTTCAAGTTCCTGCACGAGTGAGGGGAAATCGGGTTGGCTGAGTTGCTGATAGGCATCGCGAATTGCGGATTCCTGGTTGGGACCCATCTGGGGGCCGAATGCCCGCACAACCGACGCGACACGGGAAGCGATGTTCGCGGTATCGGGCCCGGTTTTGCCGGAGTAGAGGGGATTCACGGGCAAAGGGCTATCAATCAGCCGGACATATTGTGCTCTGGTTTGATCGAAGAACTTCTTCCGGTTTGCCGCTTTTTGAGCGTCGTCACCGGGATCTTCCAATTCGCCCTTTAGGTCAAAAAATAGAAACCGAACACCCTGACGGGACATCTGGGCCAACAAATCGAGAGCCAATTGGCTTTTGCCAGACCCGGGCTGTCCCGAAACCACCATGAGGGAATTGCTGCTCTTCTCCGTATCGTTGATGACCCACGGCTCGGCATCTTCCAACAACCGAAGTTCCACAGCGGTATCAACCACTGCACTCGCGAAAGATGCTGCGGTGCGATGCCCACCTTGAGGAAGGTCAATTCCTTCACCGCCCATTTTAAGTAATTCGGCGACAAACTTCGATTGGTCTCTCCCTGCATCTTCCCAGACTTCTTTCAACCTCATGCAACCGAATTCAAAATGCCTTCTGAACTCCTGACGGTAGCCGGTTTCGTCGAGTTTCCTGCCTGCCCGGTAATTTAGCGCGGCACGAACCACATCCCGCAGTCCGTCGTCGCCGATCACTGTTTCGTCATCGAGATCCTTTCCCATCGAGTCGGCTGGTTTGAAGAGGTCGGGAACACCGGTTCCAAGCGCCATTAGTAGTGCACTGCGTCCTAGCACGGCTTTGTTCCGTGCTCCGACAGGTTGGTAAACGGCCTCGATGAAATCCTCTGCGGCCTGACTTGGTTTGAACTTCATGAGTTAAGAAAGTTAAGCGGTTGCGCCGAAGTAGTCGGCGGTGATGCGGACGCAGTAATCCGCGCTGCCCGCTTCGCCGTGCGGGTGCAGCGTGTAAACCCTGCCGAGGCGTGAGCGGATGGATTGGAAGAGTGCGCTGTCGGGATCGATCTCCGAGTTTGTTGAGAGGATGATGGATTGATGGCCGGTTAGGTATAGGCGATCCAGAACGGAGTTTTTGACCTCCTTATCCAGACGGCCAAGCGGCGTATCCACCACCAGCGGCGGCACAAGCCGCGCCAGGCGGCGGAGAGCCTCATAAAATGCGAGCAACCGCACCTGTCTTTGTCCGGCGGAGGTGTTGCTTTCCTCCCACGAGATTTTCTTTCCTTCGACCCGCTTGAGCCAGCATCTCCAATGCTCGTCGAATTCCATCCCTTGGAATTCCTTGCCGCGTTCGGTGATGTCCACCCAGATATCACCAACCTGTTCCGAGATCTTTTTCCGTAACTGGATAGCGGCACGGGAGCGGATCTCGTGCGCTGCCTCGCGATAGCGGTGAGCGAGCAAGGCGATATTCTGACCTTTCGCACCCTTTTCCACCTGCTCACGGAGATTGGTTTCCTCGCGTTTCAGTTCCGTGAGCTCGCCCTCAAGGCGGCTGAGTTCGTTGGCCAGATCGTTTTTCCGGCCCGTGATTTGTTTGAGCAGCTCCGTGATTTCGCCCCGGCGCGCGTGGAGTTTTCCACCCGCGACAATCGCAGCTGTATTTTGGCCGAGATGCTTGATCTGTTGATCCAGCTCGCGTGCTTCGCTTTCCAATCGCTCCAGCTTGACCGAGATGTCCGCCAGGCCGCGAACATTTCCTGCCGCGCTTGAGAGCTGGAGACGAATTTGAGCACTGATATCATTCCGCTCGGCAACGAATACTTTGTCCGACATTCCCGTAGGTGCGGGATTGAAGAGATTGCGCAGCGCCGTCTCCAGACGCTCGGCATAGAACCGTTCGAAATCCGAGTGAAGCGTGAAGGAGGCAGGGACGCCCTCGAAGACATCCTTTTTTACCTGCGGGATCTTGGGCTCCACCGCGGACTTGCTGGCTTCCCAGTCACGGCGGCGTTCCTCGCTTTCCAGATAGGTGTATAACTCGCTGCGAAGTCCTCCAAGAAGGGTCATGGGCAGGCTTTTTTCCCATGATTCGCGGAGCTGGCTTTCCAACTCGCCCTTGGTTTCAGAAATTTCACGGCGGCGTGTCTGGGCTTTTTCGAGCTTCTCAGGATCAACGGCACCGAGAGTCAGCAGGTTATCCTCGACTTCTGCCAATTCCGCGACGGCCTCGCTTTCCTCAAGTTCCAGCCCCCGCAGCTCATCGGCATGCGCTCTTTGTTTGGCCTCCGCTGTAACGATTTTTCCGGCTACATCAGCGAGTTTGTTGTTCGCGGATGTGGCTTGTCTGGAATCGAAAACCCTTGGGATCTTGTGCGCGATGAGTTGGCGAAGATCGTCCTCAAGTTCTCCATAAGTCCAGAGACCCAGGATACGGCTAACGCCTTCGACGATATCCTGTTGCCCGAGGCTGATGCTCTGGCTTCGCTCGGCATCGAAGAAGAAGAAACGTGCAAGGTGGCGCGGAAGGAATGCGTCCCGCAGCTTGTAAATGAGCTGCTCGTCGTCGATTTGCTCCTCCCCTTTACCCTCGATTCGGTAGGCTGTGGATTTCCAAATCGCAGGGGAATTCGGACGGAAACGCACCTCGCGCACCAGTCGCAACTGCCGGGAGCCGATGGAGTCCTTGTCGCGTTGGGAAATCGTGATCTCCAATACGATGGTGTCACTGCCCTCCGCTTCCGCTTTCCTGTTCAGGCAATTTTCGAAAACGAACTTTGTCGCGTCCGATCCAGTGGTTTCGACCTTTTTCAAGTCGCCGACACCTGCCTCACCGACCACCGCGAGATAAAGGGCACGCAGCAAATGCGTTTTGCCCGCGCCGTTTTTCCCACCCACCAGAACACCACAACGGCCTTCCAGTTCGTCGAATCTGAGAGTGTTCTCGCCGTAGTATGGACCGAAATTCCGGATTGTGAGCGAGTCAATGGATACGTTTGGCATGGTTCAGACTTCTTGGTGCGCGCTGTCCGTTTCGTTGAGCGCGTCTTTTAGGATGTTGAGGAGATCATCGGGCAACCCCATGGCGCGATGGCTTTCGGAATAGTCCTCCACCTTTGCTAGCATGCGTCTGAGAATATCGGGGGAGATGTCCTTCTCCAAGGCCACTTCCTCCTGCAACTCGCGGAGACGTCCCGCTTCTTTGATGTCTACCATGTGCACTCCCTTGATACGGTTGATGATGCGGGCAACGCCGCGTCCATCGTCCGGGTCGCGGGCAGCCTTCCAAAATTTCTGAATGAGCAGTAGTTCCTCTTCACTTATCAACTGCATTCCAGTCTCTTCCTGTAACTGTAGCAAGCGTTTAAGCAGTTCCCGCCTTCCTTTAATGGTTAGTGGACCGTTGCCCTCGACACCATTCATCCGCCGTGTATCACGCCAGCCATTGTCTGGGTCGCGGAATTCCAACAAAGTATTACGGAAATCAAGGAGGTGCTCCATCCGTTCATCACCGCTCTCAAGAAGTCCTTCACTGGCCTTGTCGCGTTCTACAACTGTGCAAGTCCAGCATCCGAAGCGGGAATTTCCGCAGCTTGGCGTGGATTCGTCCACAACCAGAGGACACTCGCCTCCCGCTGCGTTCGCGTACAACTTGTAAAGAACGCGGTTATCGCCACCCCAAGGATTAGGACGCTGTAGCAGATAGGCCCATACTTCCTCGGTAGAGAGGAATTCGATCGGATTATTGATCCAAACATTCCGCATATCCACATGGCGACGCAGATTGTTTCTGGTCTCCCGGTTCCCCATATTTCGCGCACGTTCCGCGCTCTCGCCCCGACGCGCTCCAAGATGCAATATTGCTTCAGACCATTTTCCGCCTTTCATCGTACGCTCCACGAAAGTTGTGACGGGGTCGATTTTCATCCTCTGAGTGCACCAGCGGAAAACGCGGTTCGGCGGTGGATAGCCGCGGCCTAGGATATTCACCCAGAACGATTGTTCCGGCGGCGGGCGCAGAAGATTTACGTCTACAAGCAGTCCCTCGGCGTTCGAACATTTCTGCATTCTAGCCAGAGTACCCTCGATCATTTCCACGATGGCGGGAATTTCGACCCGTGTGTCCGTGCAAACCACAGAGATGGGTTTAATGCGTTGCTCGCGCGGAATTTCGAGAAGGACTTCGAAAATCAACGAGGCAACCATCGTGCTGTCCTTACCGCCACTGAAGCCAATCAGCCAGGGTCGGGTGTCGTTAAGATAGAGGTCGCGGAGAGAATCTTTGATTTCAGAAAACACGTGAACGGATTTATTGGCGGTTTCTGGACGCCGGTCAAATCCTCATGTGTCGATTCCAACTTCTGTCAACGGTGGAAGAAACGGCAGAGAAGCGGCGAGGTGTGAGTGCATGCGTGCTTTATAACGCCTCGCAGAGCGGTGTTGTATCGGGTCGCAAGCTCTCTTGGCGGAGCACAAAAGGGTTTTGTACTCTGACACAAGACGCCAGGACCGAGCCGCGACGCTCCGGGACCGAGTACAAATGGGTTTTGTACTCTGACACAAGACGCCAGGACCGAGCCGCGACGCTTCGGGACCGAGTACAAAAGGGTTTTGTACTCTGACACAAGGGGGCGGGACAGGTGGTCGGTGGTCGGTGGTCGGTGGTCGGGCATTGGGTTAGGTTATTGGGAAACGATGTTGGAGCCAGCGGGAGACCTTGTCGTTTCCGGACATCCTCAGCTCGTCCAATGGCCAGACTGCCGCGAAATCGAGTTCCCAGAGTCCGGCGGCTTTCATTGCCACGGGCGAGTTCACGATGTCCCAAATTTCTCCCAGCAAGTTGACCAGCGCCCTTTCACCAAGGAGTCCGGCACGGCACTTGCCGGATAATTCCACGATGAAGGCGCGGACGCAGAGCAGCATCATTTTGGCATGCTTCACATCCTGCCGCCCCTCCTGGTCGATCAGGGCGGCATTGGCGAGTTTTGCCTTGAGGATCAGATGCGGCAGCGGAATGCGTCCCGTCACCCCTTCGATATCGATCCTCACCGTCCGGGACAGATCCTTCGCATCCAGCCCGAGCACGGTATGCAGAACCTCGACCCTAAGGAATCCGCCGCCTGGCTGGGGAATATCCAACCTTCCGAAAACAGGACTGCGAGGCTCGGAACGCGAAAGCCTGCCTTTGAAACGTTTGTGCAGCGCTTCCAGCAGGCCATTTGTTCCGACTATATCCAGATCCTTGCTTCGGAATGGAAGATACTTTGCAAGTTCGGTAACGCCTCCCGCCATGAAATAACGGCTCCAGAGTCCGGCGGCGTGCCCGCCCACGATCACGGGAACCCCGTTTGAATCTTCGGTTCGCAGAATTTCAGCGAAATCCTCAAGCTCGGATTCCAAGGGAGGTTCTCGCCCGGGATTCATTTGCCGTAGAGGCGCTCGATGGTTTCGCAGAAATCGGGGATCGTGATTTTCGCATCGCTCGGAATGCGGGAGGTTTCCGCCTCCAGCTGCTCGGGTGTCACCTCGCCACGCGCCAGCCGCAGTTCGTCGCGTTTCCGCGCACGCCGCTTGTCGCGCTGAAGCGACTCGAAGCTGACCGTCCTTGCTTTCATGAATCATAATCTACCTGTCGGATGGGATCGGGTCAAGGCGCGGCTGTGAAGTGATCGGTGATCGGTGATCGGTGATCGGTGGTCGGTGATCGGTGGTCGGTGGTCGGTGGTCGGTGGTCGGTGGTCGGGGATCGGGGATCGGGGATCGGTGGGCGGTGGGCGGGCGGGTGGTTTCATGCCTTTTCCGGTGATCGCGCGATTGCGTTTTGGATCAGGACCGACCGGGCCGGATCGGCCCTACCTTTGGGGAGCGCTGCGAAGGCGATGGGCTACTGCGACGACGAGGCCAACGAGGCGAGGGGGTTGCTGTAAGGCAGGGAGATTGATGAATGATGAATTTTGAACAGGAGGAAACGGAGGTTTGTGGTAGGGGAGGGAGCTGAAGCGGTGGGGCTTCCGCTTGGATCAATCGCTCAAAAGTTGCAACGCTTATGGTTCATGAAGGTTGAGTCCATGACCGGCTTGAAAAGCCCTCCAATGGACACCCTCTGTTGCCTCCTGTTCAGAAAAGAATGATCTGGTGACAATTGACGCAGGAAGTGGAGCGGGAGGCGGTCGCGGAGCGGGTGAGGACTCTCACAGGAGTTCCAGCAACGGGCGCAACTCGGAGGCACTGATGACAAGGCCCTGCCGTTCCAGCGTATCGAGCAGTTGCTCCGCGCTTTGCGGGGGATTCTTGAGCGAGGCACGCTGGCGTTTGAATGCGCCGCAAACCGCACCCCAATCCAAGGAGATGAGGTGTCTTACGAAATCGTCGGGGTGCTGGGCCTCGATTCCATAGGGATCGAGCACATCGTTCGGAAAATCCTTGAGGTTGAAGGTAACGATCACCTGGGCGTTGGAGCAGATGGCGGCGGCGAGGACGTGCGTGTCGTCCGGATCGGGAAGGACGAGGCCTTTTGCGATTCCAGGATGTCCCGTGACAAGGGAGTCGGGAACCGCCCGGTTCATCAATTCACGGGTGCGCTGGAGCTGTGCCGCCGTTAGGTCAGGCCGGTTTGCCAGAAGACTGCGGATCCACTCGTCATGGATTTCATCGCTCCACCGGGCGCGAAAAACTCCCGAGCAAGCAAGATGGAGGAGAAAATCCCTCAGCGGCGCGGGGTAGAGGACGCATGCGTCGAAGAGGACGGTGAAAGTGGTCATGCCGCCGGCGCTTCAGTATCCCATGCCCAGTTCCTGCGCCTGCGCGGCCAAGGCGTCGAGCGCGTCCTTGCTCTCGCCCCGGACTTTTTCCATGTAGGACATCAGGTCTTGGAACTTGAGCCGTCGGCGTGTGCCAACCTTGTGGTGGGGGATTTTTCCCGCTTCGAGAAGTTTGACCAGATATGGACGGGAAACATGGAGCAGGTCGGCCGCTTCCTGGGTGGTGAGTTCGTGATGGGTGGGAACGAGGGTGACCGCATTGCCCCTGGCCATCTGGTTGAGGATTTCCAGAAACATGCGGAATGCGGTTTCGGGAACCTCCACCGCCTGATCCTGGGAGCTGGTGGCAACGCGCAGGGTCGGGCTGCCTACCCGGGAAACGGACGCGAAGGAGCGCGCCGCGAGTTCGGCTTTGTGCGCTTCCTCCAAGCGTGGGATCGCGGTTCGGGAATGTTCGGAGAGTTTCATAGGATTGGTTTACGAACGAAACAAACGAAATAAACGAAACTTTCGCAAGTGCTATTTTGCAAGTCTCTCAGCGATTCGGCGTTCTGGAATTCAGTTGAAAAGCCTCCGATTTCTCCTTCGACGGCCCGTAGCCGATGGCTTCCCTGCGGAGGCCGAGCTTGCGGAGTTTCGCGCTGAAAACCGCCGAAGGCTTGTAGGCGGTTTGGACAGGAGCGAACGCGACGTGCCCCGATAGGGGTGAGTCCCGGTGGTGCCGGGGCGAATCAACCGTGCCATCTTCGCGCGCTCCGAGTGATCCTTCACGGCGATCACGCTAGGGAGAAGAAAGAGGTTTAACCGCAGATGAACGGGATGAACGCAGATGGACTTAGGTGAGATTGAGACTGCACCCGTGCTTCCTCACCCCAAAGGGGATGCATCATGCAGAATTCCAGTCCTTTTTCTCCTTCTTATCTGCGTCTATCTTGTTCATCTGCGGTTCATTTCTTCAATTTGTACGGTTTTTCCCTAGCTTGATCGCCCTGGTGATCCGTGGAGAGAGATTGACGATTGATGATTGTTGATTTTGAATTTTTGAATGGGGGGCGTCGCGTAAAGGGCTTTGCTCCACGCGATGATTGGGGATTGGGGGTTCAGGTTTTCGGTTTGCGCGTAGGTGTTTTTTTGAATAGGGTTGCCGGCGATGACCTTGACAGTGAACATCCCGGATGATCTTGCCGCTGAGCTTGGAGCCGAGTTCAATAACCTTGGACGCGCCGCACTTGAGGCCTTGGCGGCCGAGGCGTATGCGAAGGAAGCGCTCTCTTTGGAGCAGATTCGGAGACTGTTGGAGTTGGAGACCCGCTGGGAGGCACAAGCGGTGCTGGCACGGCATGGTGCATGGCCCGGACAATCCGCTGATGAGATTCTGGCGGATTCCCGCCGCTCGTTTGAATTCCGGCGCGCCGTGCAGTGATCGTCATCAGCGACAATTCCGCGCTTTCGTGCTTGGCCGAGATCGGTGATCGGTGATCGGTGATCGGTGATCGGTGATCGGTGGGCGGTGGGCGGTGAGGCGTCCGCGATTACGCTGGCCTGGCAGCATCGAAACTCCAGCTTGCTGATTCTTGATGAAAGACGGGGGCGCAGGGTGGCCACCGCACTTGGTCTGCGGATCACCGGCACGGCGGGTCTTCTGACTGACGCCGCGGCGGCTGGCTTGATTGATTTTGAAGACGCTTTCCTGAGATTGGCCAAACAGGATTTCGCTTGAGCAACCAAATCGTGAGTGACCTGCGTCAGAGTCTCGCCGACCGCGCCCCGTCTGCCGATGCCTGATTACCTTTCAGTGGGATCGGGGATCGGGGATCGGGGATCGGGGATCGGTGGTCGGTGGTCGGTGGTCGGTGGTCGGTGGTCGGTGGTCGGGGATTGGGGATTGGAGAGGGTGAATCATGGGCGGGCGGGTGGTGGTTTCATGCCTTTTCCGGTGATCGCGCGATTGCGTTTTGGATCAGGGCCGACCGGGCCGGATCGGCCCTACCTTTGGGGAGCGCTGCGAAGGCGATGGGCTACTGCGACGGCGAGGCCAACGAGGCGAGGGAGATGGCGGCGGCGAGGACGTGCGTGTCGTCCGGATCGGGAAGAACGAGGAAGTTGGGAGGATGGAAAGCCCATGCTCACCGCAAACAAATTCCGTGATTTTTCGTATTTTCCCTGACCTGCCCGCTATTTGTTCCACCCCGGTGGATCAGGGTGTCGCATGTCCAAAGAACCATTCCCCGCCCCCGCGATCCGCATCCCACTGGCAAGCCTGCGCATGGGAGATCCGAAGATTCACGATGCTCCCGGCCTGTGGCCGGTGTTCGCCGATAACCGACCCGATCCGGCTTACCTGACGCTGGTCGGGGCACTGTCCCACGACGGATTCAGGATCACGGAAGCAGCGGGCGGGGATTCGAAAATTTTCATAAGGGCGTTTTTTTCAGAGAAGGGCGATGGCCTCGTGACGCCGAACGAGATCATCCCGCGTGATGGGAACGAACGATGGGTCGGTGCTCACGCACCAGACGGAGCTGAGGGTCAGCTCGGGGTTTCCGAAAATGGTGCATACCGCCGTATCCGCCGCATCCCGTCCGGTGGCGATGCGGATGAGTCCGTTGAGGGGAGCGAGTTTTGTGGCATCGAAGACGAACCACCAGCCATCTACGAAGGCCTCGAAACAAGCATGGAAGTCCGGCGGGTTCATTTGGCATGCGTAGCAACTGATGTAGCGCGCGGGCACATTCATGGCGCGGCAGAACGCGATGCCCAGATGGGCGAAGTCACGGCAAACACCGCTGCGGTTTTCAAAAGTGTCCATCGCCGAACAGGTCTCTCCCGAACTCCCGCTGACATAAGCGATGTTTTCATGAATCCAATCGTTGGCCGCGGCCGCGATCTCATAGGGATGTGTGAGGTGACCGAACAGATCCTGCGCGTGATGACGCAGTCGGTCGGATTGGCAGTAGCGGCTGGGAAACAGGTAGGGGAAAGCCTCGGGATTCAAGCCGGCGGGTTCATCGGCCGCAATGGTGTCCACCGGAACGAAGCGCACGGAGGCGCTCACATCCGCCTGGTAGGTGAGGCTCAATGTCCCCGGATTGAATGTCCTGATCCGGGTGATGCGGTTCATCCCGCCCGCGATGGTGAACTCCTCTGTCTGGACGTATGGCTCGGTGGTCAGTGACTCGCTGAGAACATGTTGCTCCCCGACCGCAACACCCTTCACAGCGAAGAAGAACGTGGCGGGGTTGTAGAGTGTGTATTCTAGCTGGCAGTTTACTCTGAAATTCATGGGCTGGGGATTCGTCGTTTTGTTCCTTCACACAACAAAGCAGACCCCGCTCCATTGTTCCAGCCTGTTGAACGAGGTGTTCGGATTCCGCCGGATCCGAATCGACCGCGGAAATGTTTTCTATGTTGGACGTTGGCTCGCCCCGGTCCACACTCCGCGCGTGAGCGGAAAAAACATCGTCTATTTCGATTTGGAGACACAGCGCAGCATCAGCGACGTCGGCGGATACGCGAACAAGGCCAAGCTCTGCGTGTCCGTGGCCGTCACATACTCCACCGCCACCGGCGAATACGTGATCTACGCGGAGAAGGATATGGACAAGCTCTCCGAGCAGCTCCTCAAAGCGGATCTAGTCGTCGGCTGGAACCATGTCGGCTTCGACTACCCCGTGCTCCAGGCCTACGTATTGCCGCAACTTGAGGAGCAAACGCGTAATCTTGATATGATGCTCGACGTGAAAGAGCGCATGGGAAGATTCCTGAAACTCGACAACGTAGCCTCCACTTCACTCGGCACCGGCAAATCCGCAGATGGACTAGACGCCATCCGGTGGTGGCAAGAGCACAAAAAAACACGCGAGTTCGAGCCGCTGCGCAGGATCGCGGAGTATTGCGCCTACGACGTGAAGGTGACCCGCCACGTCCACGAATTCGGAATGAAAAACGGCTTCGTCAAATACGAGGACGCGGGGAACGTCATCGAACTCCCGGTGGATTGGTGAACTCCTTCAGGAAATCATCTCCATCACTTTCGCGACCGTCCAGACGAAGGTGACGATGAGTGCGAGGAGGAAAACTTTGATCGAAAACTCGATGGATGAACGTGTCATTGCGGGGTGGAGTTAGCCTTTGCGGCGCTTCCCCGCCAAGCAAAAACAGAAAACCGTCATGAAAAGACAACGACTCGTATTCGAAACACACGGAAAACCTGCCGACGTGCTGCACGTGGAAACCAGCGACACTCCACCCCTGAATCGCGGAGAAGTCCTCCTTGCCATAAAAGCCGCACCTATCAACCCGGCGGATCTCAACTTCATAGAAGGCACCTACGGCATCAAACCCAGCTTGCCAGCCCATGCCGGACTGGAGTGTGCCGCCACCGTATTGGAAAGCCGCTCGGATCAATTTTCGCCCGGCGACGAAGTCATTCCCATGGCGAGAATCGGCACATGGGCCACGCATGCCGTCACTTCGGAGCAAAACCTAATGCGCATTCCAAACGGCATGGATCCTCTGCAAGCAGCCATGCTGAAAGTGAACCCGGCCACCGCTTGGCTGCTGCTGCATCATTACAGGTCACTGCAGCAAGGCGAATGGGTAGCACTGAACGCCGCGAACTCCGGCGTCGGCCAATGCGTGATCCAACTTGCCGCTGCGATGGGCGTCCGCACGATCTGCTTTCTGCGAAAGCCTGCACGCACCCCCGAACTCATTTCCCTGGGAGCCACCGCGGTTTACGAGGACTCTAACGAGGGCATTGAACAAGCCCGCGAAATGCTAGGCCGCGAGCGCGCCGCGCTCGCTTTCAACACCGTCGGCGGCGATAGCGCTCTACGCTTGATGAAGATACTCGGGAACGGTGGCACCCATATCACCTATGGCGCCATGGCTAAAAAACCTCTCACCATACCAAACGGCCCTCTCATTTTCGGAGACATCCGTTTCCGGGGACTATGGTTGTCGCGATGGATGGAGGAAGCCCGACCAGACGAGGTCGCATCGACCTATGCCTACCTCTCCTCGATGCTTCTAGCCGGCAAACTCAAACAGGATGTCGATTCCGTGTTTGAATTGGCATGCTTCCGGCAGGCGCTGGCGCGTTTGGAGGCGGATGACCGCGATGGCAAAATCCTCTTCAGGATGGAGGGCACATAAGCGGAAAAACCTTAAATTCAAGCTTTGCAAGATCTTCAAGATACGTTAACCAGAGGCATGAAACGCACCCAATCGAACAAGGGCTTTACCCTTCTGGAGATGACTGTGGTTCTAACCGTTCTGTTAACCCTTCTTGGCACCGGGCTTTTCGTATCCAAGCAGTATGGGAATTGGCAACTGGGACGAGCCGCGGCAGAGAATCTGCGCACCGTCCATGCGGCGCAGCGCATGTTCCTCGCCGACAACCCTACCACGCTTGTAACCAACATCACCTCCACCCAACTGATCCCCTACTTGCCCAACCAAGCCACCGCGATCCCCACCATAAAATCCCTGACCGGCGCGACGATGACCATCCGGGTCAACGTCAACCCTCCCAACATCAATAACGGATCTGGCGGAATCTACGATCCGTCCGGCAGTAGCAACGACTCGCTCTGGGATGTCGGATTATGAGATCCATACTGGTCACCTCTCTTTTTTTTCTCAATGCCGCACCCGCCGGAGCCGGTGAGTTCCGGCATGTCGGCGATTACCTGCTGCGGGCACACTTCAAGCTGACGGGCAATCAGATGACCTCCATTCCGATCAAACCCATCGCGTTCAAGGTCACCACCGACGGCGTCACCATCCGCGTCTCGCCAGAGGGCGAAGACGAAGCGCAGACCAGCTTCAAAATCTACCGCTCGGACGGGATTGGTCGCCAGCGGGCAGAGGCCGGCGCACTGGAAGTTATCCCGGGCGTCCAAGCTTCCTCCACCCAGGACGGCACCCTTCGGCACTTGCGCCTTTCCGGCGAGTCGCTCACCATAACCACATTTCCGGGTGTTTCCGACCAAACCATCGTCAGCTATGCCGTTGCTGCGATACCCATTGATCAGGAACCCGTGGCAAAACCATGAAACCGCTCCCCACAGACGAAAGGCATAACACGGCTCCCAAGCCGATACCCAGCCTCCCGATCAACCCCACACCGAGTTCATTTTCCAGCACGAACCGCCGTGCCGGAACGTGCCGCATCCAACGCGCGTATCCTTGGATGCTCTTCGCCAGCACCGCCGTAGCGGCTACCTTCTGCCTCGCCTACATCACCAAGCCGGTGATCATGCCCAACACCTCGGGCGCGGACACCCCCACGCAGAATCCTCTCAAAGAAGTGGCCGCCAAGCTTCCCGCTCCCACCCCGTTGACCGAAAAGCTTCTTCCCGATCCAACACGTCTCCCCGGCGATTCCATAGCCCCGGAACCGAGTCCCGCCGTTGAGAAGCCTCCCGCAGTTTCTCTCACCGCGGAGTTCGAGGAAACCAACATCCGCGTTCAGCACATCCTCGATGCGGAAAGCCCTACAGGCGACGTCAACCGCATCATCGTCGATGTTCCCGTCCTTTACCGCAGCCGCAATCTCCGCTGGACGCAGGAGGAAGCCACACAAGCCCGCGAACTCCTCGCAAGACTCTCGGAGCATCAAGAAAAAATCCGCACCTTGCGCGACGAGGGCAAAGCGCTTCTCAATGATTGGAACAACCTGATGGGCACATCCATCCCATCCAACGCACTTCGTGCCGACAGCCCTTCCCTGCCGTCGAACCAGCACGACCCGCTCTCACCCACCGGTTCCTCTGTGGAGGAAACCATCGATACAATCAAACTCAGCAAACCGGAAAAATGAACATGAAAGCCACTTATCCTCTGCTGCTTGTCACCGCCATGGCGGCTTCGGCCATAGCGCAAGAACTGGTGGAACCCACCGATAACGCGGCGATTTCCGATACGATCCAGAAAGCCATCGACGAATTCAATCGTTCAAAAAAAGTCGAAAAATCCAACGACAACGAGGTGATAGTGGTTCTCGACCCACCCGCACCGCCCATGGCTCCCGAAAAGGAGGAGATGAGCAAAATTCCAGAAGCCCCGGCCGTAACCGGGCAAGCGGAAGTCGACCCCAAGGAATCCAAGCCACTGCTTGTCACCGGCAAACCACCCGAAGAAGCAAAACCCGAAGCTCAAGCGGAGGAAAGTCAAGCCGTCGCACCGGAGGCCGTTGCGGAGGCGGAAGTGGAAGCGCAAGACCCGGAAGCCCCTCCCAAAGCCGAGCTTGAGGTGCGTGTGGAATCAATCCGCAAGGGCAGCGGCACCATTGATCCATCTCAGGTCAAGCTCAAGGCAAGCTTCCCCGCGAAACCCCTTTCGGAAGCTCCCGAAGGTTGGATTCTGGAAAAATCGGAACAAGCCCCGGTTTTCCGCAAGGACGTGGAACTTCGGCCCGGCACGACCATCTCCCTCAGTATCAAGCCCCACATTCTCAACCCCGACGCGGATGGCATCAACACCTTCTCCGTCGGAGAACCGGGCTTCGAAGCATCCCAGGGCTACCTTCAGGAAAACACCGTCAGCGCGATCCTCAGCTCCTCCGTCGCACAGCTCGACAACGATTCACTGCAACTCGGCAACGCAATCTCAGAACTTCACCGCCTCCTTGGCTCACTGCCAAAAATAGAGGAACCCCAAAAGCCATGAGCAATACCCCACCACTCATCTGTGGAACTTTGCTTGCTGCCATGGTGTCAGCAGGTTTCTCGCACTATTGGTCTGTGAAGGAATTTGTGGAACACTACACCAGCGCGCCTGCCGCACGCATGGTTCCCGCAAACCGCGAAGCCCCTGCCCGCAGCAATACGACGGCTGCGGACACGCCTTTGGCTGAAAATACCGCTCCAAAGGAAAACAGCCCACGGGAAGAATTTTTCCAAGAGCTGCTCGCCGAAGTCCGCGCCCTTCGCAATGAGAACAAAACCCTCAAAAATCTGGAAGACCAGATGGCAGAGACGAACCGGGACATCATGAAGATGGGATTCCGGCTCGATGGATATTCGGAGTCTTTCCGTCCACTGCCCATTCCCGAGAGGCGCGATGACACCACATCATTCGAAGATGCGTATGATCTTCCAGGAGTCCTACCGCCGCGCGCCACTCCAGTGACCCCGCTGGAGGAATAGCAAACGACAGCACCGACAGCACGGATTGAATCCTTTCACCGGACGAGCCGTCCCATCCGCGCCATGAAAGTCATCATCCCCTTCCTTCTCTGCTTTTGCTGTGCGCTTGCCGCACCGGCATGGAAAGCGGAACTCTCGCCCCCGACTCCCGGGCACCATCCAGACATCGCATCCTCAACCCTCGATTTCACGCTCAGTTGGAAGGGCACGCTAAACGCGGGAAAGCTGCGCATGGAGTTCGCACCCAAAAGCGCCAGGAAACCGGGCGTATTTGTCACCAAATGCACCGCCTCCAGCCTCGGCGCCGTCGCCAAATTATACCCTTACTCGCTGAGCTACTGGTCGGAAATCCATCCCGGCACGCTGAACTCAAAATACTTTCATGCCACCGAAGACCACGGCAAGGAAACCGTCGTAACCACGAACCGCTACTCCTCTGGAAAAGTAAGCGTCTCCGAAATTACCACCCTATCGAAGACCGGCGCGGTGAGCACGGACACCTTCTCGTTCCCCATCGGCCCGGCACGCGATCTGATTTCCGCCATCCTCTACGTCCGCAGCCAAAAGCTGGATCCCGGAGAGGAACACACCCTTCTGCTCATGCCGTTCAGAACCCCTTACCTCCTCAAGGTAAAAGTCGAGGCAAAGGAGCAGCACCTTGGCCGCGACGCCTTGCGAATCAGCTTCGGCCTCAGGAAGATTGACAGGAACAGCCTCGCGCTGGTTCCCTACAAAAAACTTAAAAAACCAGTCACCCTCTGGCTCAGCAACGATGCCGACCGCATCCCTATCGAACTTCGCGCCTCCGTTTACATCGGCGATGTCCGCGCCGTGCTTACCCATTTCTCGAAAACTCCGTGAACCCATACCAATTGAATAGCCCCGAAGAGATGATGGCCTTGGGAGCCCGGTTCGCCGCAAAAGCGGACGCTGGCGACGTCATCGCTCTCGTAGGGAATTTAGGAGCTGGGAAAACGCATTGGACGAAGGGATTTGTCGCAGCCATCGATCCCAATGCCGCTGTGACAAGCCCGACATTCGCCATCCTCAACGAATACCGCAGCGGGAAACTTCCAGTATTCCATTTCGACTTTCACCGCCTTAAATCGGCCGAGGAACTCCTAGCCCTCGGCTGGGATGAATACCTTGAGGAAAGTGGCATCGTAATCTGCGAATGGGCGGACTTGTTCCCGGAACTGATGCCGCAACAAACCCAATGGCTGGAAATTCGCCACCTGTCCGATGGATCGCGAGAACTGCGCCACCACGAAAGGCCAGCCTAGCTGTTTGCGGAAACCATCAACCCGGACCGAATGGATCCTGTGCCGTCGCACTGAGAGCTTGACTCGCGTTCTGCACGGTTCTCACCGTCGCCGGCGGCACGGATCTGATCATGTTCTGCGTGCTTCTGACCGCACTCATTGGGATTCCACAGGATCCGAGCACTCCGCATGTGACGAAGAGCATGCCCAGCATTTTCAGGTTTTTCATCCGCGTCAGTTTCAAGATCCGCGCCTTACCGTCAAGGAAACGTTTCGCCGGTGAGACAGAATAGCTCGCAGATTCGCGTGCATTCTCTCGCTTTCCTGTCTAGTTCCTATCCCTAGCCGTGGTTCGTTTCCTCATCCTTCTCGCCGCCGTGCCCATCATCGCCGCCTTCATCGCGCGCTGGTGGCTGGGTCTACGCGTCCTTTCCTCCGCAGGTCGCCGCCAATGCTCCTGCGATCTCGCGCTCTGGGAAAAATCCTTCGGTGCGGAAAATGCCCCCCCCTCCAAATCCGGCGACGCCCTCATCTTCGCGGAAACCCTCCGCAAAGCCGCGCTCGCCGACTGGAAAACACGCGAGCCCAAGGCCGCCGCCTCACGCGAAGGTGTCCGCCGTTTCGGCATGGCCGTCCCACCCTTTACCCTGCTCATCGTGATCCTCGGCGTCATCGTAGGTCGCATTCCCGCGATCTGGGCCGTCCCCGCCTTTCTGTTCGCGATCGCCGTCGCGGTCATTTTCTCCTACCTCAGCGTCGCACCCGAACTCAACGCCATGCTCACCGCCTCCCGCCGCCTCCGCGCCAGCGGCGCTTTCCACCGCCGCGATGACGAGGATACCGTGATCGCCGCCACCACCGCCCTCGTCTGGAAAGAAGCCGCCCCTCCGATCTTCAAGCTCATCCAGCGCTGAAAATTCAAATCCCAAAATCCAACCTCCAATCAAGACTGTTGATCCCTCACATCGCGCCTAACCAATCTCTTCTTTGAGATTTGATTTTTGAAATTTGAATTTTATGAACCTCCTCGCCTTCCTCATCGTCCTCTCCCTCTTCCTCCTCTGGCACCTCGAATTCATCGCCACCCTGTTGAACCTGAAGGCCTTCCCCGCCACCCCACCGCAGGAACTCGGCGATCTCATGGATCAGGAAAAGCTCGACCGCGCCCGCTCCTACCTTTCCGTCAACTCCCGCTTCGATATCCTCCGCGCCAGCGTATCGCTCGCCATTCTCCTGGCCTTCTGGTTCCTCGGCGGCTTCCCCTTCCTGGATGGACTAGCCCGCTCCTTCTCCGGAAACGGCATCATCGCGGGACTCATTTTCCTCGGCGCTCTCTTCCTGGCCCAGAACCTCATCTCCCTGCCCTTCGACTGGTACGAGACCTTCGTGATCGAGGAGAAATTCGGCTTCAACAAATCCACCCCCGCCACCTTCATCGCGGATCGCCTGAAAGGCCTCGCCCTCGCCGCCGTCCTCGGCCTGCCGCTCATCGCGGGCATCCTCTGGATCTTCCTGGAGGTGCCGAACGCCTGGCTCTGGGCATGGGCTTTCGTCACCGCCTTCCAGCTCATCCTCACTTACCTCGCGCCCTCGCTGATCCTCCCGCTCTTCAACAAATTCACCCCCATGCCCGACGGCGACCTGAAGGAAAAGATCCATGCCCTCGGCGTGAAATGCGGCTTCCCGCTCGAAGGGGTCTATGAAATCGACGGCTCCAAGCGCTCCACCAAGGCGAACGCCTATTTCACCGGCTTCGGGAAACACAAGAAGATCGCCCTCTTCGACACACTCACCGCAAAATCCACCACCCCGGAGCTGCTCGCCATCCTCGCCCACGAGATCGGACATTTCCGCCTCGGACATATCAAACAGCGCCTCGCCGTAGGCATCCTCCAGATGGCGCTCATCTTCTTCCTCATCGGCCTCGCCACCGATCCGCAAGGAGCCTTCGCCCGCCAGCTACACGACGCCTTCATCATCCGCGATATCTCACCCCACGCCGGCCTCGTGTTTTTCACCATCCTGCTAGAGCCCGCCTCCAAGCTCCTCTCCCTCCTCGCCAACGCCTGGTCCCGAAAACACGAGTTCGAGGCCGACGCCTACGCCGCCGAATCCACCGGCACCCCCGAAGCCCTCGCCTCCGCCCTCCGCAAACTCTCCTCCGACCACCTTTCCCACCCCGCCCCCCACAAGCTCCGCGTCATCCTCGACTACTCCCACCCACCCCTCCTCCAAAGGCTCCAAGCCTTGGCCCGTAAGAGATCGTGAAGGAGAATGGTTTTGAACGAATAGGTGTGGCACAGCTAGGAGAGAGCGAGATTCCAACGAAGTAATAAATATCCCCTTACCATACGCTCACAAACAACAGCGTCCTAGCTGTTGTCACTACCGTCTTGTTAGCCTTTATTTCTTCGCGTTATCTCAATAACTTCCAATACGGTATTAAAACATGCTTCTAATTGATTGGAATCTTCGGTTGTGTATGCGAGAAATTGATCCCAAACATGCTGGGAAGCGTTAGTATTCTTCATAAGATCGCCCAAATTAGTAGATATTGCTGCAAATACAATATCAGTATCCCAAAATCTTAATCCACCGATACTGCGGAAATTGTGTCTATGTGCCAGTGCTAAAATGGTTCCATCAGGGAAAACGATATCGGTTAAATTACCATTTCCTTTATCAACCACGGCAAAGGTGTATGATGAACCGTCAACTGACTTGATAATTACTGTATTGTCCATAAATAGTGTTGTGAAGGATGAAAAATATTATGAAGAGTTGGCTGAATTCTACAAGAACGAGATTGATGAAAATGATCCATATTACGGATTCAGCGGTGAAATAACGGGGTTTAATGGTGAGGTTGAGATTGTGTTTTCTAATGGAAAGCGGAGGGTGTTTGTTTCTGGTTCTGGGGCTAACATTGATATTAGTTCACTGACGCAGGATATCGTTGGAAGAATATCGGCCAAGGGCGGAGAATCCGTCTCTGTAAAGCATTGGCGGTTAGCGGTGATGAAATATGGTTCGGATGCGTTTGCTTTTTGGAACGTAAAGAGGTTCGGATGCGACGATCTAACAGATATCATGTTCCCGTGCTGTTTATGATTTGGAACGTGAAAAAATCCGTTGATGCGGAAGGTCGTCAGGTGTGCATGGGATCAGCCAATTCCGGCTCGGCACATCAGGCAGCGGCTCGCGTTCGGCATCCTCGGGATGGTGCTCGTCTTTTGCCCCATCTTCCTCGCCTCCGCCCTCCGCAAACCCTCCTCCGGCCACCACTCCCACCCCGCCCCGCACAAGCTCCGCCTCGTCCTCGGCTAGTCCCAACCTCCCCTGCTCCGGAGGCTGCGGGCATTGGAGAAAGCGAATGTTTCTTGACCCTTCGCCCGCAGGACTCCAGTTCTCCCGCGAAATGACATTTGAACGCGAACCCATCGAATGGGATGACGACATCGAGATACTGATCGAAAGACTTGAGGAAAAAGCGGAAGAAGGCGGCCTCACCCGCAAGGAACGCGCGCTGATGGATGTGGTGGAGACTGTCCAGCTCCTCGATCCCGAGGGCGATGGCCTCCATGAATTCTGGCACACTCCGCTCGATCACAGGCGGATCATCAACTCCTTCGACATGATCGGAGCCAGCGCCATGGTCGATGTCCTCAACGCCAGCCAATGGTGCCAAACCCGCGACGCCGACCTCGACCAACTCACCGAAACCGAAGGCGAATACCTCGCCGGCATACAGGAGGAACTCGACGAAGCCCTCAGCGAACTCCCCGACCAGGTCGCCGAATTCATCGAGGACGAGCTCGGAGGGTAGTGGCGGCTGTGACACCTGTAACAAGCAAAAGCGGCATGGAGGGGCGGATCGGAAATCCGCTCCAGCCCATGAGGTGACGTTGGGAGGCGCAAAAGCAAAAACCATCGGCCATCCATGGTCATAGGCGGATTCCGATCCGCCGCTCCATACCTTCTTCCTTGAACTTTGAAGTTTGAAAATTGAGAGTTCGCCCATGAATTACCGACGCTGCGGAGACTCCGGTTTGCTCCTTCCCGAAATTTCCCTGGGCTTTTGGCACAACTTCGGCCACTGCGATGATTTCCAGGAGGCGCGGAAGATCATGCGCCGCGCCTTCGACCGCGGGGTGACGCACTTCGACCTCGCGAACAACTACGGCCCGCCGCCGGGATCGGCGGAGGAGAACG
This sequence comes from Verrucomicrobiota bacterium, assembly GCA_046051965.1. Classification (GTDB taxonomy): domain Bacteria; phylum Verrucomicrobiota; class Verrucomicrobiia; order Verrucomicrobiales; family Akkermansiaceae; genus Luteolibacter. The sequence continues at coordinate 69,202 of JBJONG010000001.1, read as the reverse complement.
TGGGACGCATCCTGGCGGAGGATTTCGCCTGCCACCGCGACGAGCTGATCATCACCACGAAAGCCGGTCACCACATGTGGGGCGGGCCTTACGGGGAATGGGGATCGCGCAAGCACATGCTGGCCTCGCTCGACCAATCGCTGCGCCGCCTGCGCCTTTCGTATGTGGACATTTTCTACTCCCACCGCCCGGATCCGGAGACTCGCCTGGAGGAAACCATGTCCGCGCTGGCCACCGCCGTGAACTCCGGCAAGGCGCTCTACGCCGGGCTTTCCAAGTATCCGCCGAAGCGGCTCAAAAAAGCGGTGAAACTGCTCAAGGAAATGGGCATCCGCTGCCTCGTTTACCAACCGCCGTATTCCATCCTGAACCGCTGGCCGGAGCACGAGGGCATCCTCGATTACCTGCTGGAGGAGAAAATCGGCTGCGTGGTGTTCTCGCCGCTCGCGCAAGGAATGCTGACTCCGAAATACCTGGAGGGCATCCCGGAAGGTTCCCGCGCCGCGCGGCCGGAGGGGTTCCTGACGGAGGATCAGGTCATCGCCCAGCAGGAAAAAATCCGCGCCCTCGGCGATCTCGCCGCCGCGCACGGGATGTCCCTGCCCCACATGGCGATCAACTGGACGCTGCGCCACAAGGCCGTCACTTCCGCGATCATCGGCGCGCGCACCGTCGCCCAGTTCGACGATTGCCTCAAAGCCCTGGAAGCCCCCGCGCTGGACGATTCCATCCTCGCGGCGATCGATTCCATCGCCCCGGCGGTGAAATCGAAGCACGCGGAGGGCTGATCCGCGGAAAAACGAAAAAGGCCACCCGTCGCCGGGTGACCTTGGGATTCATGCTACGCAGGCTTCACTCGTGATCCACGCCCGCGCCGGGGGCTTCGCCGTCGCCGCCGCCGCCGCCTTTGCCGGGACGCGGACCTTTGCCCTTGCCTTTCGGGCCGTCGGGACCGCCGGGACGCTTGGGCATGTGCTTCCGTGCCTCGGCGCGCTCCTCCTCGCTGAGTTCGCCGTCGCCGTCCTTGTCGAATTTCTCGAGCATCTTCTTCTTCATCGCCTCGTGGGCGGCCTTCTTCTCATCGTCGCTGAGCTTGCCGTCGCCGTCTTTGTCAAATTTCTCAAGCATCTCCTTTTTACGGGCCGCTTCCATTTCCTTACGGGCGGCTCTGGCATCCTCACGCTCCGCTTCGTTGAGCTTCCCATCGCCATCTTTGTCGAACTTTTCGATGACATGCGGTGGCAGTTTGTGTGGCGGGCGCTCCTTTTTGGCCTCTTCGGCATGGGCGGCTCCAGAAATGCCGATGGCGGCTGCGATGGTGATCAGTGTCCTAGTTTTCATGGTGTTGTTCCTTGGTTTGGTTGGATGAGTGGCTGTCGCTCTCACAATTTCCATCAACACTGCGTCGGAAGGTAAGTTGCGGAGCTTTCGGGTTTTCGCGCGAAGAGACGGGATTGAGTTGCCACGGGGCGCGTCGAAGGCTTGCATCGCGGCCACGCGTGCAACCTGAAAATCCAAAATCCGCCGGTCCGAGCAAGGCCATGGTGTTCGTCCGCAGGACAGGCAGCACGCTGCTACTCTGGGCGGTCGTTTCCGCGATCTTCATCAGCATGTTTCCCGCCGCCTATCTAGGGCTGATCGGAGTGCTGGCGTTGATTTCGACCATCGAATATTTCCGCATGCTGCGCACTGCGGATGTGAAATGCTTTCCCAGGTTCGGGCTGACCCTCGCAGTGGCGTATTGCGGGATCGCTTACTGGAATTTTCTCGAAGGAGGAAAGGACATCCCACCCGCGCTCGATACGGTTTCGATATTCATCGCGATCACCGGTGCCTTCACCCTGCAGCTCCGCTACTCGATCAAGGGCATTGAGGCGCTCCTCGCGGTAGCGGCCAACCTATTAGGGTTTCTATACATCGCTTACCTATTCAATTTCACGGCGCGCATATCCTTCGGCTTGCCCGGTGATGGTGATGTGCCCGGGGCCTTCGTCCTGCTCTGGCTGCTTGCGGTCACAAAACTCACGGATACCGGTGCCTACATCACCGGATCTCTCATCGGAAAGCACAAGATGATCCCTCACATCTCTCCAGGCAAGACATGGGAGGGATTTGTCGGGGCATTATTTTTCGCCCAGCTCGCGGCGTGCGGCCTCTACGCGCTGCTGCCGGACCAGCTCGCGGCGTTGCACTCTTGGCCGCATGTGATCGCCCTCGGATTCCTCCTCGCCATCCTCGCGGTGATCGGCGATCTTGCGGAGAGCGTCGTGAAGCGTGCGCTGCATGCCAAGGACTCCGGCAACATGCTGCCTGGCATCGGCGGCGGGCTCGACCTCATCGATAGCATCTGCTTCACCGCCCCGGCGCTGTATTTCTACCTCGTCTGGATCATCCCCCATTTCGCATGAAGCGGCGCGTCGTACTCCTCGGTTCCACCGGTTCCATCGGACTTTCGACCCTCAAGGTCGCGGCGAACCTGCCGGACGATATCGAGATCGTCGGACTCGCCGCTGGATCGAGTGTGCCCAAACTCGCGGAGCAAGCCTTTGAAACAGGAGCGCGGCATGTCGCGATTTACGATGAAACGAAAGCCGATGAGCTGCGTGCATCGCTTCCATCCGATGTACGGATGCATGTGGGTGAGGAGGGATTGATCCGGTTATGTGAAATCGAAGAAGCGGACATCGTCCTCATCGCCATCGTCGGCACCACTGGCCTGCAACCCGCCCTCGCCGCCATCGAGGCGGGCAAGGACATCGCCGTCGCATCCAAGGAAATCCTTGTCATGGCCGGCGAAATCATCACCGCCCGCGCGGCGGAAAAAGGCGTCCGCATCCTCCCCGTGGACAGCGAGCACAATGCCATTTTCCAGTGCCTCGAAGGCCACCGCGGCCCGGACACCGAGATTTCACGCCTCATACTCACCGCATCCGGCGGCCCGTTCCGCGAAACGCCCGCAGACGACCTTTGGAACGTAACCCCGGAAATGGCGCTCAAGCACCCAACCTGGAACATGGGGCCGAAAATCTCCATCGACTCCGCCACCCTTTTCAACAAGGGGCTGGAAATGATCGAGGCGCGCTGGCTCTTCGGCATCGGCATGGATCGCATCGAGGCGGTGATCCATCCACAGAGCATCATCCACTCGATGGTCGAGTTCACCGACGGCTCGGTGCTCGCCCAGCTTTCGCGGACGGACATGGGCTTCCCCATCCAATACGCGCTCACCTACCCCGCCCGGATGAAAGGCGCGCTGCAGCCGCTCGATTTCGCGGCGCTTTCCAAACTCGAATTCTCCGCGCCGCGTCTCGATGATTTCCCCGCCCTCAACCTCGCCCGCAAAGCAGGAAACACCGGCGGCACGATGCCCGCCGTTTACAACGCCGCGAACGAAATCGCCGTCGAACACTTCCGCTCCGGAAAAATCAGGTTCCCGCAGATCTGGGAATGTGTCGCCCATTGCATGGAGAGCCACGAAGCGATCCCGAGTCCGACTCTCGATCAGATCCTCAACGCCGACTCCGGCATCCGCTCCGTGGCGGCGGATTTCATCCGCCAAACCAAACGCTAACCTCGTTTCCGCATAACCGCCGCCGCGCCCCAAAGCAAGGCGGGCACACCGAGGCTGAACGCCAACCCCCAGCTCGGATACTCGCGTCCCAAGGTGCCGATCCATGCGAAGAGGAACCCCATCGGCACCGCGCCGCAGGCCAGCGCGACGACGAATTTCCCGAACGGCATCCGCAGCAAACCCGCCATGCACGCCAGCACCTCGGGCAGAATCGGCAGCGCCCGGCTCACCGCCACCACCCACGCCCCGCCGCGGGCGAAAAGGGATCGGCCTTGCTCAAAATCCTTCTCGCCCAGCCACCGCTTGGCGAAATCCTCATTGAAAAACCGCCCGATTCCGAAGCCGAGCATCCCCGCCAGCATCGACCCCGCGGAGGCGATCATCCCGCCCAACCAAAACCCATACACCGCCCCCAAAGCCGACATCACGATAGTCCCCGGGATAGGCAGCAACAGATCCGCGAGCAACAGGCCAATCCCCGCCAGCCAAGCCCAGCCCTTCGCTTCCGCAAATCTCGCCGCCAGCAACTCCAGATTCCAAGCCTCCTCCAAACCCTGCCCGAATAACCACCATCCGAGCAGGAAGAATGCGCAGAGCACAACCATCAGCAACACCACCCTCATCCTCTTCCTTCGATTTAAAATTTAGAGTTTAAAGTTTCAAACCACGATCTCCACCGGAGCGTCCGGCAGCGCTTTCATGAACGCGCTTCCATAGCGCTTCGTGAGGATGCGGTTGTCCAAAATATGCACCCAGCCGCGGTCGCGTTTCGTGCGGATCAGGCGGCCTACGCCTTGGCGGAGTTTCAGGATCGCCTCGGGGACGGAGTATTCCATGAAAGGGTTACCGCCCGCCGCCTCGATCGCCTCCAAGCGTGAAGCGGTGAGCGGATGATCCGGCACGGCGAAGGGCAGGCGCGTGACCACCACGTTGGAGAGCGCCTCGCCCGGCACATCGACGCCCGTCCAGAAGCTGTCCGTGCCGAACAACACGCTGTCCAAGTCCTCGCGGAAATTCTCGAGCATGGTGTGTCGCGGCATCCCCTCTCCTTGCATCAGCAGCCGCCAGGCCTTGCTTTTGAAATACTTTTCGCACCTTCCCGCCGCGTCGCGCATCGTCCGGTAGCTGGTGAAAAGCACGAAGGCACGCCCGTCGCTCTCCGTCACCGCGTCCATGATCCCTTTCGCCAGCGCGTCGTCATATTTCGGAGTGTTGGGCTCCGGCATCGACTTGTGGATGCGGATTTTCATCTGGGATTTGTAATCGAACGGGCTGCCCACGCTGAGCGCCCGCGCCGATTCCGCACCGACCCGTTTCCGGAAATAGCCGAGATCGGGATCGCCCACACCGAGGGTCGCGCTGGTCATCACCATCGATTTTTTTCCGGAAAAAAGCAGCGGGCGCAGGCGGTCGGCGACATTAATAGGCGCACCGTGGCAACTGAAACTCGTCTCCTCGCGCCCGCTCCGCTCCACCCAATACACGCAGCCCTCGTCCTTCTGGTCCAGGAACTCGCCGACCGCCCCGTGCGTCTCGCGCAGCTTCCGCGCGGCGTCCATCAGCTCGTTTTTCGAGGATTCGTTCTCGGTGTCCTCCGCCAGTTCCGAAAGCTCCTCCCACAGCTCGCGCAGCGGCGCGGCGAGGTGATTTTCCACCAACTCGGGGCGGCGCACGCGGAATTCCTTCGACCACTCGCCGAACTTCGCGGCGTTCCCGACATCGCCGAAAAATTTCTCCACCGCCACCAAGCCCCGCTCCACCGCCAACATCGGCGCGGCCTTGCGGTAGGCTTTCAGCAATCCTTTGCGCGTCCGAGGATTGTAGAGCCGCTGGAGATCGAAGCGCAGCCCCGCCTGAGAAATCCTCAGCCCGAGCTGCACCGCCGCCACCTGCTCGACGGTGTGCGCCTCGTCCATCACCGCGAAGTCGTTGGGAAAAAGGAAGCCCGCCATCTTTTCCGCCTCCGGCCCCTCCTCCATCTCGCCGGTGTTCAGCAACGCGAAAAACAAGGTGTGGTTCACCACCACCAGCTTCGCATCCGCCGCCGCTTTCCGCGCCTCCTGGAAAAAGCAATTCCCCTTCGGCCCGCAATAGCGCTGCGTGCACGAATGCGCCTCGCTGCAAACCTGCAGCCAAACCTTGGTCGTCGGCTGGAAAGGCATCCCGCTCAACGTCCCGTCGCGCGTGCTTTCCGCCCACGTCCGGATGTGGCCCAACTCTTCGCTCTCGGTGGTCGTAAAAAGATCCGCCGCCTGCTCCCACGCCCGCCGCAGCCGCGCCGGGCAAAGGTAATTCTGCCGCCCTTTCAAAAGCACCGCCGGCAACTCTTCGCCGAGAATTTTCCGCACGATGGGGATGTCCTTCCTGACAAGCTGCTCCTGCAAATTGATCGTATGAGTCGAGATCACACCCTTGCGCCCCGTCTCCAACGCGAATTTCGCGGCCGGCACCAGGTACGCCAGCGACTTGCCGACACCCGTCCCCGCCTCCGCCACCAGCGGCCTGCCCGAGGTGAAACTCTCCGCCACCGCCACGGCCAGCAACTCCTGCTCCCGCCGGTATTCGAAATCCTTCGAAGCCGAAAGCGGCCCCTTCGCGGAAAAGATCTCACGAACCCTTTCCGCCAAAGCCACACCCCCGCCATTTTCAGAAACCGAAATCATCCGCGCGGAGCATCGCCATTCCGCAGGCGCGGCGCAAGGACGGCATCAAACGTTTCAAATGGCGTAGGGAAATCGCACACGGGGATCACCTTGCGGGAAATCGCGGGTGTTGCGGCTCACGAGGATACAGCCCTCCACCTCGGCGCTGGCCAGCACAACCGCATCGGGGAGCTTCAGCCGCAGATTTTGCCTCAGCTCCACGGCACGGCGTGCGACCGCATCCGATAGCTCGACGCGTGTCATGGTTCCCAACAAAACATCCACCGCCATGCGCTGCTCCTTGGTGCGCGCACCGCAGTGCAACTCCATGAAGGTGATCACGGAGTAAAGCGGCTGCCGATACCTTTCGAGTTCTTCCGCCGCTTGCGGAACTCCCTGCAAGTAGTCGATCAGCACGTCGCTATCCAAAACCGCTTTCACGCGGATCTCCCTTCCTCCCATTCCGAGCGGAGCTCATCAACGATCTGCCGGCTATCCTTGCCATGCTCCCAAGCTCCGAAAACCGAAGCGCGTTCCGCAGGCAAACGAGAAACCAACCATGCCTCCACCGCCCGCCGTATCGCCTCGGCCCGGGAAATCCGCTCCCGCTCGCAAAACGCACCCAAGGCGGCAAGCTGTTGCTCCGGTAAATCAATGATTGTTCTCATGATGCAGTCATCATTCATCATGTATTCTCGGAGTCAAGAATCATGAAGTTTGGAAAACCCAAACCACCCCACCTTTTTCCCAAATCCCACGCTTGCCCGCCGTCGCCGCCGCGCCTACATCCCTCGGCATGGCGACAATCAATTCGAACTTCCTGAAACTGAAGGCGGGCTACCTTTTCCCCGAAATCGCAAGGCGCGTGAAGGCCTACACCGAGGCGAACCCCGACAAGGCCGCGCGCATCATCCGTTGCGGCATCGGCGATGTGACCGAGCCCCTGCCCTCCGCCGTGCGCGAGGCGATGCACGCCGCCGTCGATGAGCAGGGCGACCGCGCCACCTTCAAAGGCTACGGCCCGGAGCAGGGCTACGAGTTCCTGCGCCAGGCGATCGTGGACAACCAATACGCAGGTCTCGGCATCTCGGCGGACGAGGTTTTCATTTCCGACGGCTCCAAGTGCGACACCGGCAACATCCTCGACATCTTCGGCAAGGGCAACGTGATCGCGATCACCGATCCGGTCTATCCCGTCTATGTCGATACGAACGTGATGGCGGGAAACACCGGCGATGCGGATGAAAAGGGAGCCTACGCAGGTTTGCTTTACCTCGAGTGCAACGCCGCGAACGGATTTGTCGCCGACGTGCCTTCGCAAAAAGCCGACCTCATCTACCTCTGCTTTCCCAACAACCCCACCGGAGCTGTCGCCACGCGCGAACAGCTTGAGGCATGGGTGGCCTACGCGAAAGCGAACGACGCGATCATCCTCTTCGACGCCGCCTACGAGGCCTTCATCCAGGATCCGGAAATCCCGCGCTCCATCTTCGAGATCGAGGGCGCCCGCGATTGCGCGATGGAGTTCCGTTCTTTTTCCAAGAACGGGGGCTTCACCGGCGTCCGCTGCGCCTATGTGGTGATCCCCAAAACGGTGACCGGCGCGTCGGACACCGGCGAGCGCATCCCGCTGCACCAACTCTGGAGCCGCCGCCATAGCACCAAGTTCAACGGCGCATCCTACCCCGTGCAGAAAGGCGCGGCGGCGGTCTTTTCCGAAGAAGGGAAAAAGCAGGTCGCGGAACTCATCGAGCATTACATGGGCAATGCGAAACTCCTGCGTGAGGCCTGCCTCGCCCTCGGACTCAATGTCTTCGGTGGCGTGAACGCACCCTACGTCTGGGTCGGCTGCCCTAACGGAATGACTTCATGGGAAATGTTCGACAAGATGCTCGGCGAGGCTCAGGTGGTCATCACCCCCGGTTCCGGTTTCGGCTCCGCAGGCGAAGGCTGGTTCCGCATCTCCGCTTTCAACTCCCGTGCCAACGTTCTTGATGTCTGCGAGCGGCTCAAGGCGCTGATCGCATAAATGGCTCAACCAAGCCGCAGCGAACACTACGGAAATTCTGATCTTTCCGTGGATTTTTTCCCTCTCTCCGGCCTTGCGGCGGGGATGGCGGCGTGTCAGAAAAGGCCATGATCAAAACCAAGGCGGTGTTGCTTGCCGCAACCTCTTTCCTGCTATGCCAGTGCGCCATCGATTCCACTTCGGCTGGTGGCGGCGGCGGCCCGGCGAACATGGGCGGCCCGACCGTGGAAGAGCGGAACGCTGCCATCGCCAGTGAACCGACCGGCGATTTCTATTACGGCAGGCGCTATTACATTCAGAAAACCCGTTTCTGGGGATACCTCCGCAGCCCCCGCCAGTCCGCCGACAAAGCGAAACTCGTGATTTTTCGAGAAGACCGCAAACGCAACCCAGACCGCTTGCCAGAAAACGGCCCGCCAGGACAGAATTATGGGTTCGATCAGAACTACGAATACCGCATTCGTGGCAACTACACGGGCGAGACCGCTTACGACCCGAACAGCAACCAATTCCTTCCCGTGTTCATGTTAACCGGATATGAAGTGGTGAATCGGGATCCCGGCTGGCTCTTCAGTCCATCAGACCACTACAATCCCTACACCGTTACCTTGCGCCCCCGATAATCCCCTTTCGGCCATGATTATCAAACGACACACTGCTGGTGGTGAGAAAATCAAACCAAGAAAAGTGGGTGATGCCCCCGCCATCGGCAATGTGCAAAGAGCTTCCAGCGATACCCCAACCGTACGCAAACGGCGCAATGCCCGCCCGGCAATCAAGAACAAGAAGCGGTATCCAAAGCACTTTTTCGCATGGTCCGCACTCGCCTTGTCTGCTCTGGTCAGCTTAATCACTGTCGGCTGGGTAAAACATATTCGCGATAAAGAGATACTTTCTGAAACCGAATTGATCGCCGATGAACCCATCGATCTCGATTTGATCTTTGAGAATGAAGAGGATTCCAGCCCATCTGACTTCAATTCAGATGTTGCCAATCAAATCCTGACCCAAGCCCTCGCAAACCGCGATCCCGCACTGATCCAGGATTTTTTCATACTCTCCAAGGATGAAAGCCCAGAAGAGGCCATGGAGAAGTTGATTCGTATCATTGATGCAGAGGGTGAAATCACCCGCACGGAATGGCTGGGAATGAAATTTCCGAACGGAAGCACCGCCCGGCAATTGGTGATTTACAAAGAGAAAGACGGCGTGGAACGCATACGAATCGCGCAATTTGTCCCAAGTTCCGATGATAAGTGGCGTATTGATTTCGATGCCTACCTCAGGAAATGTGACCCTCCACTTGAAGAGGTTGCCACTGCAGAATCAGGAACTTTCATGGTCAGGGTCTTCATCGCCAAAGATCGCTTCCACTCAGGAATTTATTCCGACAAATCGGTTTGGAGAGCCTATGCATTGTCCTCACCAGATTTTCCGGAAACACTCTATGCCTACACAAAGCGCGGTTCCAGCCAGGATCTAGCCCTGACGCGCATTATTGATGCGGATGAAAAACTACGCCACGCCACTTTGAGTATTGTTAAGCAACCGGATAGCGGTCCACGCCAATTCGAGATCTCACGGGTCATTGCTGAAAACTGGATCGTCGGTGCGAAGGATTTCGATGAGTCTTTCTAAACCCGGATCACAATCTCCTCGCCATCGGACTCGCCACTTTCCGACTCGTCCGAATGATCCACCAGCTTCCGGAAATGCACCTGCCCTACCCGGCGACCATCCGTGCTCGTAACCTTCGCCTCATAGCCAAGGATTTTAAGCGTCTCACCCGTCTCGGGAAATCTTTCAAGTTGCTGAGTGATGTATCCGCCCACGGTAGTCACCTCACCGCTTTCAAGATAAAGATCCTCCACATAACCCTCAAGGTCATTGAGCGTCATTGAGCCCTCCACGACAAATTCATCATCGTTGACACGGATAAACGGGGAATGCTCGTTATCGAACTCATCCTGAATATCTCCAACCAGCTCCTCCATCACGTTATCAAGAAACACCACTCCGACAGGCGTGCCAAACTCATCGACCGCCATCGCGAGATGCGCATGTTCCTTGAGGAAAAACTTCAATAGAGAATCGAGCGGCATGGTGTCGGGCACCATCTTCAGATCGCGCTTGATCCGCATGAGATCTGGATCGGGATCGTTGAGCAATTTGAAGAGATCCTTGATATGAATCAGGCCGATCGCTTGGTCGAGATGGCCTTTCACGAGCGGAAACCGCGTGTGCTTGCTGCGTATCGCGATATCCAGGGTCTTTTCAAACGGCTCATCCGCATCGAGCACAACCACTTCCGTTCGCGGCGTCATCACATCCCGCACCCACAGTTCATTGAGTTCCAAAGCATTGATAAGGATTTCGCGCTCGGTTTCGGTCACTTCCTTGAACTTCCCGGAATGAGTCACCAGGATCGCGAGCTCTTCCGCCGAGTGGACATGCTCGCTTTCACTGATTGGGTCGATGCGAAATAGCGTTTTCAAAAGCCAGTTCGCTGTCCCTTGGAAGAAGCGGATGACCAGGAAAAAGGTTTTATAGAAAAGATGCAGAGGACCAACCAACATCATCGTCACCCCTACCGAACGACGGATCGCGATGGATTTTGGCATAAGTTCCCCCACGACAACGTGCAGAAAGGTGAATGAGGCGATCGCGATTACGAAGGAGATGATCGAGACCGGGCTGAATTCCTTGCTCAGAACCGTGAGGCTCTCAGGCATTCCCATCATGAACAAAAACGGGGAAACCAATTTCTCAACGAAGGGCTCACCCAAAAATCCAAGTGCCAGAGACGCAATTGTGATACCAAGCTGGTTGGCGGAAAGATAACCGTCGAGATTGTTTACCACGTGAAGCGCCCGCGCAGTATCGGCACCGGTTTCCTTTCCATGACTCTCCAGTTGGCTGGGGCGCACCTTTACGATCGCAAACTCGGAGGCCACGAAAAATGCATTGAGCAGCAAGAACAGAACGATTCCCGCTATATACATCATCGCCTCTCCGATACTCGGAAATTGGTGTGATGCCACCGCAGTAGCGATAAGTGAAAAGTTGGAAAAATCGTCTGTCATCGGATTTCAGAGTTTTTCGTAAACCCCTTGGTCGCGCTTCTCTAGTATGGTGAAGCCCACCTTTTTGGCATCCGAAACCGACAATGGCTTCGCTACGCGTGGCGAGTTCACCCGGGAAAGCACTTTCCGCACCGGATGTTTGCAGATCAGGCATTTCACCAAAGCCTCACGGTCAACGGGTCTGCGCAGCTCAAATCCTTTGCTACAAACCCGGCACGATCGCTCGGGATCGTCGGGGGCTTCGGATACGTATTCGTAAATGGGCATGGGGAATGGCGCGGGCTCGGGTGGTTTTGGCCCAGCGCCTGTGCGGACTTGCAATGAAGTCCGGAAACCGGCTTACCAGCTCGATTTCGTCACTCCCGGAAGCAGTCCCGCAGAGGCATACTCGCGGAAAGTGATACGGGAGAGGCGGAAACGGCGAAGGAATGCACGGCGGCGACCGGTCACCTCGCAGCGGTTCACAATGCGGGTGGGGCTGGCATCGCGGGGAAGCATCGAGAGACCGACGTAATCCTTCTCCTCCTTGAGCTTGCGCCTCAGGTCGGCGTATTTATCAACGGTGTTCTGTTTGCGCTTGTTGCGGGCGATCCAACTTTTCTTAGCCATGATTAGGGGGGCGCTTGATACCTCACCCACCCGCCGGTGCAAGCCCAAACTTGCCTTTTTTTCGAAAATAAAACCGCCGATCTGCGGAATCAGGGTCATCGGCGCTATTTTACACCCCCTTTACGGACACGCGATGCCTATGCTGGCAGGATCGTGCCGTCATGAAAACACAAACCACCACCACCACCACCACCACCACCACCACCACCACCACCATCGCGGCGCTCGCCTTGCTCACGGCCTTTTCGCTCGCAAAGCCCGCACCGGACCCCCGCATCACCGCCGATAAACCCACGGTCGATCCGCCGGCGGTCATCGACGGCGAAGCCGACAACCGCATCCAGATCGCCATTCTGCTCGACACTTCCAGCAGCATGGATGGCCTGATCGACCAAGCCAAGACCCAGCTATGGAAGGTCGTGAACACGTTCATCGATGCCAAGCGCGACGGCAAAGCTCCTTTCGTCGAGGTCGCGCTCTACGAATACGGCAATAACAACAACGCCGCCGGAAACGACTGGATCCGCCTCGTCAGCCCGATGACCCGCGATCTCGACCAGCTCAGCCGCGACCTTTTCGCGCTGAAAACAAACGGCGGCGAGGAATATTGCGGCGCGGTCGTCCAGCGCGCACTCGGCGATCTCGCATGGGACACCCGTGAAACCACCTACAAGGCGATCTTCATCGCCGGCAACGAGCCTTTCACCCAGGGAAGGGTCGATGCCCGCTCGGTCTGCAAGGATGCGCTCGCGAAAGGGATCGTCGTGAACACGATCCACTGCGGAAACCGCGAAGAAGGCATCAACGGAGCATGGCACGACGGCGCGGCTTTGGGTGGCGGCGAGTTTCTCGTCATCGATCAGGACGCGGCGGTCGCCCACATCGACGCCCCGCAGGACAAGCGCATTTCCGAACTCAGCCGGAAACTCAACGATACCTACATCGGCTACGGCAAACGCCGCGAGGAAGCGGCCGCAAACCAACGCATGGCCGATGAAGATGCCGATGCGAACGCGAAATCCGGAGCCGCCGTGGAGCGCGCCGTCTGCAAGGCCAGCGGAAATTACTCGAACGCCGGATGGGATCTCGTCGATGCCACCCGCGAAAACAAGATCGACCCGGCGACCCTCAAGCCGGAGGAACTGCCCGACGAATTGAAGGCAATCGCCCCCGAAAAAAGGAAGGCATTCATCGAGACAAAGGCGAAAGAACGCGCGGCGATCCAGGAGGAAATCCAAACCCTCAACAAGGAGCGCGAGGCGCATCTCGTGGCGGAGATGAAGAAAAACGCGGAAGGCGGCGCGATCACACTCGACAAGGCGATGATCGAAGCCACCCGCAAGCAGGCGGCGAAACTCGGCTACGAGTTCTCTAACTGAAATGCCAATCGCAAGACAGAGGGAACGCGTCCTTGCGGCGCGTTCCCTCAACTGCTTTCCTCAAACCACGACATGATCGAATCACCCGTCATCCTTGTCATAGAGGACGACCCCGCCGTCCGCACCGGGATCGTCGATACGCTGGAATACGGCGGCTATCGCACCTTGGAGGCGGCGGACGGCCATGAGGGCATGAAAATGGCCCTGCAATCCACCTACCGGCTGCTTCTGCTCGATATCGTCATGCCCGGCCCTTCGGGATTCGAGATCCTCGCCGCACTGAAAAAATCCCGGCCCGGCCAGGCGGTCATCATGCTGTCCGCGCGCGGCGAAGAGGCGGATCGCGTCCGCGGACTGGTGAACGGAGCCGACGACTATGTGGTGAAACCCTTCAGCATGAAAGAGCTGCTAGCCCGGGTGGACGCCGTGCTGCGCCGTACCCATGAGCGCCCTTCCCCCGCCGCAAACCACGTGATCCACGGCGCCACCATCGACCTCAATGCGGGAACCGTCCTTTTCCCCGGCGGGCGGAAGGAGGATCTCAGCGAAAAGGAGTCCTCGCTGCTCAGATACCTGATCGACGCAGGGAGTCGCACCGTGACCCGCGCTGAAATCCTTAGGCACGTCTGGAACCTCGACCCGCAGAGGATCGAGACACGCACCATCGACATGCACATGGCGCATCTCCGCGCGAAGCTCGGGGAGGAAATCGCCGCGTGCATCATCACGGAGCGCGGCAAGGGCTACCGTTTCTCGCTAACGGAAAATTCACCATGATCGACCGCAACTTCCGAGCCTGGATCGCCTTCGCATGCTGCGCGTGCCTTGTCCTCGGCGCGATGTTGTGGCTCACTCGCGGCGTGATCGCCACGGAGCGCGAGCGCGCCGCAGCGGAGATCCGCGCCGATCTCCAGGAGCGTGTCCGGCTTTCACTTTGGAAAATGGATTCGCTCGGTGCATCTCTCCTGCTGGCGGAAAATTCCATCCCTCCGAACCTTTTCCTGGCCGAAAACATAACCCCACTCCCCGCCGTCGTTCGCTTCGAGACTCCTGACGCTGCCGCCATCTGCGGAACCGGCGATAAGGATGCCCTCGCAAAAGTCGGCGAGCTGCTGCCGAAACTGATCTCCGATCTGAAGGCGGTGCCTGAGGAGAAGGTGAAGGAGAAACAGGAAAAAAAGCCGATCGATCAAACATCCTATCTTCCCGGCAAGCTCCGCAGCGTCCCCGAAGCACAAGACGATCTTAACAAGGCGGAATGGGGAAACCGCGCACGATACCTGGAGCAATCCCTCTCGAACAGCAAAGCCCAGACCCCGCAGCCCCAAGCCATGGAAAAGTTGGCCGACTCCGATTCAGCAATACCCACCCCTTCCAATCTCGAAATCCCCAACCCGACCGGTGATTTCAGGGCGTCATGGTTCGATGGCTCACTGTTCCTGATCCGGCGCGGGATGACCCTGAAAAGTTTCGCACAAGGAACCCTCGTGGACGACGCGGCACTGCGTGAACTCCTGCTCGCCGAAGCCCGTCCGCTCCTGCCCGACTCCTCGCTCGTCCCCTCGGGAAACGGCGGCGACGATTCCTTCAACCTCGCCTCTTTTCCTTTCAACCTCCGGCCCGGAAACTTCGGCGCAGTTCCCGAAAGCATACCTAAAACCATCTCCGCCACCCTGCTCGCGGGCTGGCTCGCCGCTGCGGTCGCCCTGCTGGCCGCCTATTTCCTGATCGCGAACGTGATGAAACTCAGCGAGCGGCGCGCCTCCTTCGTATCCGCCGTCACCCATGAGCTGCGCACGCCCCTCACCACTTTCCGCCTCTATTCCGACATGCTCAGTTCCGGCGCGGTGCGGGAGGAAAAACGACCCGTTTACCTCAACGTCCTTTCCCGCGAGGCCGACCGCCTTTCCCACCTCGTGGAAAACGTCCTGGCCTTCTCGAAAATCGAACGCGGCAGCGCCCGCAGCACCGTAGCGGAGGTCGAGCTGAACGCCCTGCTCGCCTCCTTTTCCGAACGCTTCGCCACGCGCCTGGAGGCGGCTGGTCTCAAACTGGATCTGATCGCCCACGACCCGATCCAAGTGAAACTCGACGCCTCCGCTCTCGAACACATCCTTTTCAACCTGATCGACAACGCCGCGAAATACGCCGCCTCCTCCGAGCCGCCCGTCGTCACCATCCAATCCGCCGTGCGCAAAGGTTCGGTGGAAATCCGCGTCACCGACCACGGCCCCGGCATCCCGAAAGCCGAATTCCGCCGAATCTTCCGCCCCTTCCACAAATCCGCGAAACAGGCGGCGGAAACAAAACCCGGCGTCGGCCTCGGGCTGGCCTTGTCGAAGCGACTCGCCAGCTCGATGGGCGGCGCGCTCACCTGCTCGCGCCGCACCGATGGCGGCAGCGGCGCGGAGTTCATCCTCAGCCTGCCGCTGGTTTAGCACCGTTTGCTGAAATCGGATTCCTACCTTCGGGTGATTCCGAAAGCAGGGTGAAGTTTCTCATGCTTCACAACGGTTACCCGGATGACCGCCTCATTGGGTGCGCGGAATAGAATGACGTAGGGGAAACGCTTCATAAGCGCCCGCCGGAGATCTCCACGGACAACCATCCAGCGTGTCGGCATAGCGGCGATTTGGAAAAGCTGGCGCTCCAACTCATCTACGAAGTCCCGGCCAAGACCTACTGATTTCGATTCGTAATGGTCGCGGATTTTTTCGAGCTCCGCAGCGACATGGGGGTGATACTCGATCCTCATCCCCTGAGCCGATTCATTAGGTCTTTGTGCGACATGGCTTTGACCTGGCCGGATTCGATTTCGGCATCTCTTGTGAGGGCGAGGTTGATCGCTTCTTCGTCGTCAAGATCGGCGGCGAGATCATTGGGGTCACCGATGCTTTCCCAGAGCGAGGCGGCGAGAAGCGCCCTTTCCCTCGGCGGAAGTTTCAAGGCTTCGGGAGCGATTTCATCAATCAACATGTCAACTTGTTAGCTCATCAATTGGGATCGTGAAAGCTGAATTTCTCCAGCGTTTAAGCGGCAGCGCAGCCGAGTTCATCTTCACCCTGCCGCTCGATTGATTCGCTCGCAGGAAATTTCCCTCCCCTGCCCGCCGGTTCGGTGGTAGCAGGTTGGCCATGCGATTCGCTTGCCTTTTCCTCGCCGCCGCCCTCGCCGCCCGTGCGGAGACCGCCGTCCCCGCCGATCCCAAGGAAGCGGCCTATCCCGCGCTGGAGCGTTTCGTAAAAGTGTTGGAAACCGTCCGCGAGCGCCACCCGGATCTCGACAAGGTCACCTACGACCGACTCATCAACCAGGCGCTCGACGGCATGCTCTCCAGCCTCGATGCCCACTCCTCCTTTATCCACCCCGAGATGCAGCAGATGGTCGGCGAGGACGGCCTTCTCAACAACGAGGTGCCTTCACTCGGCCTGAGCCTCGGCAAGGATTCGCAAGAGCTTTTCATCTCCGCCGTGGCGAAATCCGGAGCCGCCGAGAAAGCCGGCATCCTCCTCAATACCGCCATCCTCGCCATCAACGGCACCGCCCCCGGCGACACTCCGCTCGCCGAGATCATGGGCCTTTTCCAAGGCAACCCCGGCGACAAGATCGAGCTCACACTCCGCGATCACGAACGCCCCGGCGAAATCAAGGCCACCCTCACCCACCGCTTCGTCGAGGAACGCTCGCTCATCGAATCCACCCTTTTGGAAAAACATCCCGCCATCGGCTACCTTCGACTCGCGCAGTTCGGATCCACCTGCGCCCGCGAAATGGAAGCCGCGCTCGACGATCTTGAGGACAATGGTATGAAATTCCTCATCCTCGATCTCCGCGAAAACGGCGGCGGCGACCTCCACCAGACCGTCCAAATCCTCGGCCTCTTCGTCCCGCCCGGCACCGCCGTCGTCTCCGTCCGCGAGCGCGGCAAGCCCGAGGAATTCCTGAAAACCCCCGACCGCCAGCGCCGGAAGCGCGACTACCCCATCGCCGTCCTCATCGACCGGAACTCCGCCTCCGCCTCCGAACTCACTGCCGGCGCCCTCCACGATCTCAAGCGCGCCACGGTCATCGGCGAGAAAAGCTACGGCAAAGGCAGCGTCCAAAACATCGTCCCCATGGGCAACGGCACCGCGCTGCGCCTGACCATCGCCACCTACCACACCCCCTCCGGAAACACTCCTCACCTCAAGGGCATTACTCCCGAAACCGCCATCCCTTTCTCCGAGGCCGACCGTGAATTTTTCCTCCAAGCCGGACACCCCTCCTCACTCACCGCCGAGGAAAGGAAAGCCCTCGCCGCCTGGAAGGATCCCGCCATCGATGCGGCGGTGAAGGCTTTTGGAAAGTGAGCAAGGAGTGGGCTTCAAGGAACGCCAAAGTGAGGCACCGAGTGAAGCGCGTGACGGAGTTGTCCTCCACTGCCCTATTCTGAGTCTTCTTTAGCCATTACTCTTCGGCGATTACATAAAATTGGCGGTTAGCACTTTGCAGTATCCCGGAATGGAAAAATTTATAATCTGCTATTGATGTGAATGTCGGATCGTTGAAAGCCAAGTTCTCGGAAGTAAAAATGCTGTAGGTCTGCCCCGTCCTAGCGTTCCATGAGATACTAAAGCCGCCTTCTTCGGTTGTAGCTTTTTCAACTTTTAGAGGCCCGATTCCGACCTCTCCGGTTTCTGTGTTCGGAAAAACCCAAGCTAGAGCATCCGGCTGGACGGAAACCTCTTCGACATCCGTTCCGTCAATCCGACAAGAATAGATTGCGTCAAGCGAGACGTCGCTCCACCAAATACGATTTGCAGCTAGTGAAATTGACTGTGGCAAGTAGTTCGCGCTACCGAATTCGGAGTCAAGATCCAGAATCAGCGTATCACCTGTTCCATCCTTATTCACTTTTCGAAGTTGCTTGGTTCCATCTTCCGTCCAGAAGATCGCCTCCTGAAAAAAGGTAAGGGACATGGGCGATCCTAATGACGAGGCTACGACAACCGGATTCCCTCCTAAAACAGGAACACGGTAAATTCCATTCTCCTCATCTGCCCAGAAAATATCAACACCGTCGGTAACCATATCAGAGATGTATCCATCCGGATTCTCCAGAATTGTTTGGAATACAATATTCGAAAGAGAGCTTCGGTATATTTTTGTGCTGTCGGCGACGAACAGCGTGCCATCATGGATAGCAATCGAATTCGGAGAAATACCGTGATCAAAAAAGCTTAACAACTCAATGGCAACAGTAGCACCGAAATCGAGACTGTAGAGACTCGCGCCATTTGTGAAATAAACTTTCTGCCCGTCGGAAGTGGCATCAATCGGGTTCTTGAAGCCCGAAATGAATGTTGTCGATTCGCTCTGGTGTATCGAGCTAAAACTGAATGATGAATTAAATCCTGCAGACCAGAACAGTTGATGCTCAGTAGCTTCACCGCGACAATGCACACTTGAAAGGATCAGAAGGAGGTAAGTTAGTTTTTTCATTTTTCTCAGAACTTTGATCTAGATTTTGTAGCACAAGATATCGCTGGGGAATATCCGGTCAATCTCTGAAAAAGCGGATGCGCAATTACCTGGCAGAGAGGAACTTGTGAGTATCATCTGACATTTCGGAACATGCGAAAGTCCGACAGCGGCGAAGTCGCCAGATGTGACAAGATGTCGGCTTGCGGCATCCCGGGTTTTCATGTGCTTCCGCGGAAGCTACTGCGGGCATGGGGGGCGGATCGAAAATCCGCTCCAGCTCATGAAGTGACGATGGAATGAGCGAAGGCACGAACCACCGACATCCCATGGTCATCGGCGGATCCCGATCCGCCGCTCCATGCTTTCAATCATCCAAAAACTTCCCGGGATTCAGGATATTGTGAGGGTCGAGCGTCCTTTTCAGCGAACGATGCACGGCGAAGGAAACGCCTCCGAGAGCCTCTTTGATCCAAGGTTTTTTCGCCAGTCCGACGCCATGCTCACCGGTAATGGCTCCGCCGCGCGCTAGAACCCATGCGAAGAGAATTTCAAGCGCAGCGTCCGCTCGCTCCTTCGTTTCGGGATCCTCATAATTGCCCACCATGAGATTCGCATGGATGTTGCCATCACCGGCATGACCGAAGCAAGCAATGGGTATGCCTGTCTCGCCTTGCAACATTTCGGTGAACTCAACGAGCTCCACCAGTTTGCTGCGTGGCACCACGATGTCCTCGTTGAGTTTCGTCAGGCCGGTATCGCGGAGCGCATACGAAAACCCGCGCCGCATCTGCCAGATCGCCTCACACTCTTCCTCGTTGAGCGCCACCCGGATCTCTGCCGCCCCGGAGGCGACGAGAAGATTGTGAAGCTCCTCCAGTTCGGAACGAACCGCCGCAGGCCGCCCGTCGATCTCGACGATCAGATGACCATCGCCCGGTGGAAAAACCTCAGCTCCATGGATTTTCCGCGAAGCCTCCAGCGTGAAAGCATCGGTGATCTCAAGTGCGGAGGGCAAATGCCCGGCCTGCAGGATGTCATGCACCGTCCGCGCAGCCGTCGCGAAATCGGGAAACACGGCGGCGAGCATTCCGCGCGAGGGAGGCTTCGGTATGATGCGCAGGGTGATTTCCGTGACAATTCCCAGCATCCCCTCCGAACCCACGAAGAGTCCGATCAGATCAAACCCGGTCTTGTTTTTCAGCGTCCGCCCGCCGCAGCGCATCACCCGGCCGTTGCAAAGAACCACTTCCAATCCGATGACATAATTCCGCGTCACACCGTACTTGAGGCAGCGCGGGCCGCCGGCGTTGGTCGCGATGTTCCCGCCGATCGAGCATTCTTTCAGCGACGCGGGATCGGGCGGATAGTCCCAGCCGAGGGCGCGGACGGCTTTCTGCAGATCACCCGTGATCACGCCCGGCTGGGTCACTGCGACCCCATCCTTCGGATTGATCGCAAGAATCGAATTCATTCGGGCCATGGAAAGGACAATGCCACCTTTCACGGGGACGCAGCCGCCGACATAGCCGATGCCCGCACCGCGCGTCGTGACCGGAATCCGCTTCCGGTGCGCGAAAGCCATCAGCTTGGACACATCCTCCGTGCTCTCCGCAAACACAACCACCTCGGGCAAATGGCTGGCATACCATTTGTCCTTCGAGTGCGCCGACCTCACTTCGTCCGCCACACTCACCTTGTCCTCGCCGAACATCGCGGTGAGGGCTTCTAACAAGGGGACTTCTGGCTCCTGCTCGGGCACACGGCTTTCATGGGTTTGTTTCTCTGACTCCTCATTTTCCTCAATCACGGTCAGTTTAATTTGGGAAGTGCCATCCTCGCTGATCTGATCAAGCTCATCCCACAGCCCGTCGATCTGTTGAGGTTCGAGTCGTGATTTGGCTTCGAAAACCCTGATCTTTTTGGGCGGCAGTTTCATCGTCACGCACACTATTTTCCGCATACCGCCGCAGGTCAACTCCGCCTTGCCGCAGGATCAATTTGGCCACCCTGCGGATTGGATCGATCACGCGCCGCAAACAACCGGATGTCATCTCGGTCATGCCATAGAACCGATCCCGCTTGAGCTAGGCGGCGGGAAAGTCAAAACTGACCCCGCATGAAAATCACAGTCCTCGACGGCCACACCCTCAATCCCGGCGACAATCCATGGGCGCCTATCGAAGCCCTCGGCGAACTCACCGTTTTCGATCGGACACCCGCCGATCAGATCGTCGGGCGCGCCAAAGACGCGGACATCATCCTCACCAACAAAGTCCCCCTCAGTGCGGAAACCCTCGCCCAACTCCCCAACCTCAAGTTCATTTCCGTCCTCGCCACCGGCTACAACATCATCGACACCGCCGCCTGCGCCGCGCGCGGCATTCCTGTCTCCAACGTCCCGATTTACAGCACCGATTCCGTCGCCGAATTTGTCTTCTCACTCATACTCGATTTCACGAAACGCGCCGCTTTCCACAGCGAACTCGCCAAACAAGGCACCTGGGAAAGCAGCCCGGATTTCTGCTTCTGGCAAAACCCGAACTTCACCGAACTCGCTGGCAAAACCCTCGGCATCATCGGCTTCGGACGCATCGGTCAACGCGTCGGCGAGCTGGGAGCGGCCTTCAAGATGAACATCCTCGCCCACTCCCGCTCCCGCTCCGCCGAGGCCGGATTCCCCTTCCAATGGGCTTCCACCGAGGAAATTCTCGCCGCCTCCGACTTCATCTCCCTCCACTGCCCCCTCACCCCGGAGACTCAGAACATGATCTCCGTCGCCACGCTGGCGAAAATGAAACCCACCGCATTCCTCATCAACACCGCCCGCGGCGCACTCATCGACGAGCAAGCCCTCGCCGATGCCCTCAATTCCGACCTAATCGCCGGTGCCGCCTGCGATGTCGTGTCTGCAGAACCCATCCTTCCCAGCAATCCACTCCTCCACGCGAAAAACCTCACCCTCACCCCCCACATCGCCTGGGCAACCATCGAAGCCCGCTTGCGCCTGATGGCCATCACCGCCGAAAACATCGCCGCATTTGCGGCTGGCAAACCCATTCACACGGTCTGAAAGACCCTTCAAATAATCAAAAATTATTATTAAAAACAACCCTTCGAGATACCTAATAACACCCCTAATTTGATCGTATTTTCACACCATTTCCAAGCCAGTCCTAAACCAAGCCCTCCGTCGGCGTTAAATGGAAGACTTCCAGTTTCCTTCCGCTCGATACTGAGAAGAGAAAATCCTAAGCAACTAAATTTAAATAAGTTACGGAAATCGAGGAATTGGAAAACAACAGAAAAACCGCTCCATGGGCTGAATTTGATCCGGACAGAAAACTCCAGAATCACCTCTTGCGTCCCGCAAACATTGATTTTCTCAATAAAATGCGCCTGATAATCACAGAAAACCTCATGGAGAAATTGATTTAATTTTCCCCTTGCCTGCCTCTCAAAATAACATTATCGCCGGGGCGTCCCACAGGGGAGCCCAACCTATGAAAAAAGAGACCCGGAACCTGAAAACAGCCATGTTGGCCTTGGCCATCCTCGCGATCGTCCCAAGCTGCGCCAGCACCAGCGACCCGAACTCGGTCGCCCTCTGCGAACTCCGCGAGGCCGGTTATCAGGTCAAAGCCACCGAGCAGGGCAAGGCGTCCTGGTATTCGATCAAGACCAACTACGGCACCAAAACCGCCAGCGGCCAGCGCCTCTGCAACAACGCCCCCACCGCCGCCCACAAGACTCTTCCGATGGGCACCAAGGTTCGCGTAACCAATCTCGCCAACGAAAAATCCGAGATCGTCACCATCAACGACCGCGGCCCTTACACCAAGGGAAGGGTCATCGACGTCACCATAGGCACCGCCGAGAAGCTCGGCTTCGTGCAGCGCGGTGTGGTTCCAGTAAAGGTCGAGGTGCTTTCCAAGATCGAGGAACCGGAAGAAAAGGAGTGATTCACCGGAAGCGGTTTGCTTTTTGACATTGCGACCGCCGCCACGGAATCTCCGCGCGGAATATGAATGCCCGCGCCGCCGCCACGAGCCTCGCGCTCAAGCTCAAGAAAGCAGGCCACACGGCCTACTTCGCCGGCGGCTGTGTGCGCGACAAACTCCTTGGCCTTGATCCGAAGGACTACGACATCGCCACCTCGGCGCCGCCATCCGCAGTCATCGCGCTTTTCCCCGGAGCCAACGAGGTCGGCGCCCATTTCGGCGTGGTCATCGCGAAACACGAAGGCCACCACATCGAGATCGCCACCTTCCGCACCGACGGCTCCTACGGCGACGGGCGCAGGCCGGATTCCGTCACCTTCTCCACTCCGGAGGAGGACGCCCACCGCCGCGATTTCACAATCAACGGGCTTTTCGAAGACCCCGAAACCGGCGAAATCATCGACCACGTCGGCGGTGTGAGCGATCTGGAGGCAAAGACGATCCGAGCCATCGGCACGCCCTCACACCGCTTCAAGGAAGACGCGCTTCGACTACTGCGCGCCGTCCGTTTCTCCACTACCCTCGGTTTTCCGATTGAGCCGACCACGTTTGCCGCCATTCGGGAAAACGCCCGCCTGCTCGACAAAATCTCCCCCGAACGCATCCGCGACGAGTTCTCGAAAATCATCACCTCCCCGAACCGCCGCCGCGGTCTCGAGCTATTGGTCGATTCCGGCCTGATCGCCCATTTCCTCCCCGAAGTCCTGCCCCTGATCGGCTGCGACCAGCCGCCCGAATGGCATCCCGAAGGCGACGTGTATATCCACACCCGCATCATGCTGGAAATGCTCGCGCCCGACGCGCCGCTGGAGCTCTGCCTCGCCACCCTACTCCACGACATCGCCAAGCCGCCCACCCGCACCATCGACCCCGACGGGCGCATCCGCTTCAACGGCCACGACGCCCTCGGCGCGGAAATGGCCACCGAAATCCTCACCCGCCTCCGCTACCCGAACGCCGTGATCCGGGACGCCGCCCACATGGTTTCCCGCCACATGCAGTTCATGAACGTCCAGCAGATGCGGAAAGCCAAACTCAAGCGCTTCATGTCGGAGCCGACCTTCCCGCAGGAAATGGAGCTCCATCGCGTCGATTGCGCGTCATCGAACGGCTTCACCGACAACTACGATTTCCTGAACGAAAAGGCCGAGGAATTCGCTCACGAACCCCTCATCCCTCCCCCGCTCGTCACCGGCAAAGACCTCATCGCCCGCGGCCTGAAGCCCGGCCCCCGCTTCAAGTATATCCTAGAGGAAATCCAAACCGAACAGCTCGAAAACCGCCTCACCACCCGTGAGGAGGCGCTTGAGCATCTGGAAACCCTCCTGCTCCCTGCCCCCTGACCCCTTCCGCAAATCCTGCGATATTTTCCCCATCCGCTGTTCCATGTTGGACGTTCCCCATTTCCCTCCTAGCATCCCGCCGATGACCTCATCCATCCCCACCTCCATTTCCGATCCCGTCAACGCGAAGATCCTCGCCGTTTCCGAAGACCTCGTATCCGGCTTCCAGCGCCATCCGTTCCAGGTCATCGCCGAGAAATCCGGAGTCCCTCTCGAAACCGTGATCGAGCGCATCCGCGCGATGCAGGAGGCGGGTATCATCCGCCGCGTCCGCCAGACGATGCTTGCCACAAAGCTCGCCCACGGCGCGCTGGTCGCATGGAAAGTGCCGGAGGAGAAACTCAACGACGCCTTCGAGTTCATGGCGAAGGAAGACCCCTTTTCCGGCCACGTCGTGATCCGCTCCACCGATACCGAAGTCTCCGGCTCCGGCTACCGGCTCTGGACGACCCTGAAAGTCCCTGTCGGCGAATCGCTCGATTTCCACGCCACCAAGCTCCTCGCACTCACCGGAGCCACTGAATACCTGCTCATGCCCGCCAACGGGGTCTTCGCCCTCGGTGTCGGCCACGTGCGCCGCAAGACCATGGAGCCTGGCGAGAAAGCCGACGAACCCGCCGTGATGATGACCACCGTCCCCGCCGAGCTCAGCGAGGAGGAATGGGACATCCTGCTCATCCTGAAAGAGGAACTCACGCTCGATGAGATTTGCGAAAACCCGTGGGAAAAACGCGCCGCACAGGCCGGTGTGTCGCTCGACCGCTTCTGCGAGGTGGCCGAAACGCTCAACGCGAAAAAAGTCATCGGCCGTTTCTCCACGTTCCTCGAACACGTGAAACCCTCCGCCGAAACCGGAGAGCGCGTCACCCGTTTCAACGGACTTTTCCACTGGGCTGTCCCGAAAGGCCGTGAGATCGAAGCCGGAGGCGAGGTCGGCCGCCATTTCTGCATGACCCACTGCTACTGGCGCGAGGGCGGCCCGCAGTTCGGCGATGTGAACATCATGGGCGTCGTTCACGGCACCGAGAAAGACCGCGTCCTCGCCCACAAGGCAGCGATCGACAAACACCTCGAATCCGTCGGCATCCCCCTCTCCTACACCAACGTCTTCTGGGGCGGTCGCTCGGAAATCAAGCCCTCGGAGATTTCCCCGAAGGTTTACCGGGAGTGGCACGCGAAACACGCGTGAAAGCAAAATCAGGCTCGGTGCACCTCAAAAGTCGGAAACGCCTTGAGTAATTTGTCGAAAGTCTGCACCGGTAAGGCTCCTGCGGCGGTTGCGGAGGCGGCGATGAGATGATCCGGGAAATCTCCCTTTTTGCGGGCGGCACGGATCGCCGAATCCACTTCGTGCGAACGCTCGCAGAGGAACCGCCGATCCAGAAGAACCTCGGCCAAGACATCCAGCACCGCCTTGCGGGACAGCAAGCTGCGAAGATACCATGACGTTTCCACCAATACGATCTGCGGGAGAAAGATGACGATCCCATTCCGATCTGCGGCGGCGAGTTGATCGCGGACGATGACGAGTTGCGCGGCATCATCCTCCAGCAGATGCCGGAGGAGAAAATTGGTGTCCCAGCTTTTCATCTGCCTTGGCGGATACGCTGATCATCATCCCGAATGGCGCGAGAGATCACGTCCGATTCATCCGACTGATTGGGACGCTGGCCTTTTGGTAGCCGCTTGCGGGCAGCCCCATCGCTTTTGAGGACAGGGGCGTCTCTAGCTAGGATGAAACGCCCGTCCGCGGTGGCTTCAAAGGCAATCCGATCACCCCGCTCCAGCCGCAATTTCTCGCGGACATCGCGTGGAACAGTGATCTGGCTTTTGGCGGTTAATGTGGCGAACTCCATGCCTTACATTTACAAGATTCGTAAGGCACGTCAAGCGGCGAACGATGCCATGCATTAGGCCGACGCGAAACCAATCACCACAGCCCGTATTTCCCGTAGGCCATGATGTACAGCCCCATGAGGAAATTCGCGACGGCGTGCATCACCACGCAAGCCCCGAGGCTCTTGCTCCACACGCAGAGGACGTAAGTCAGCGATCCGTAAACGAAGGCTCCCGCCCAGTCGGTCGGCGCGTGGGCGGCCATGAACAGGACGGTCACGATCAGGAAACTTTTCCAGTGCGCCCGGCCGAAGGGCTGCTTCCAGTAATCGCCCTCCCAATCCATGCAGAACCGCATCACGAAACCGCGCCAGAAAATCTCCTCCACCAGCGCGACCACCACCACCGCCCGGATGAAACGCATCACCAGGGTCGCCCAGTAGGCCGCCGGATTTTCGAAAATCCCGGGATTGAAACCCTCGTCGCGCTTCGCGATCCCCAGCCATTTCATCCAGCCCTCGGTCTCCCCCGTGAGTTTCCAGGCATCGTAAAGTGTCGTCGGCACCAGCCAGAATCCGATCCCCACCGCCCCGAAAACCACGCCCGCAAGGCTCCATTTCCAACTCCAATCGAAGCGGAAAGATCTCCAGAAATACGCCAAAACACCGATGGAAGCAACCGTTTGAATCGGATACATCCAATGAGCCACATCCCTTTGCCACCAAGGGGCTGACGGATGATCCCAGCCGAACAGGCTGTCGCAAAGCTGGAGCAGGATCAGGAAAACCATGAACACCGCGAAGGGCACGACATGCGCCTTCGTGAGCCGATCCGGGTTATTCACATCCGTTGCCATCGGCCTCTTCCTTAAGGTTTAAAGTTTAAAAATTAGAGTTTCGAAACGAAGCGCTCCATCCGATCCATCGCCGTCCGGAGATCCTCCATGCCGGTGGCGTAGCAGCAGCGGAGGAAGCCCTCGCCGCTTGGCCCGAAGGCTCCGCCCGGCACGGCGGCGACGCTTTCCTGCTCCAGCAGGCGCATCGCGAAATCCTTGGAGGAAAGGCCGGTTTGCCGGATGTCAGGGAAGACATAGAACGCGCCGCCGGGGGTGTGGCAGTCGAGCCCCATCGCGTTGAGGCGTTTCACCAGGAAATCGCGGCGCTGGTGGTATTCGTCGCGCATCATGACCACCTGCGGAGCACCGTTTTCCAGCGCTTCGATGGCGGCGTTCTGGCTCATGATCGGGGCGCAGAGCATGGAGTATTGGTGGATTTTCATCATCGCCTCGATGATGGGCTGTGGCGCGCAGGCGTATCCGAGGCGGAAGCCGGTCATCGCGAAAGCCTTCGAAAATCCGTGCATCAGGATCGTCCGCTCCTTCATCCCCGGCAGCGAGGCGATGGAAACGTGCTTGATGCCGTCGTAGCGCAGTTCGCAATAGATCTCGTCGGCCAGCACGATGAGGTCATGTTTCACCGCGAGTTTCGCGATCCCCTCCAGATCCTCATACGAGGCCACGGCGCCGGTAGGGTTTGTGGGGAAATTCAGCATCAGCACCCGGCTCTTCGGCGTAATCGCTTTTTCGAGCGCTTCGGGCTTCAGGGAAAAGCCGTCCTCCTTGGTGGTTTCCACCGACACCGGAACGCCATATGCCATCACGATGCTCGGCGAGTAGGAAACGTAGCACGGCTCGTGATAAATCACCTCGTCGCCGGGATTCAGCAGAGCGCGCAGGGCGATGTCGATCGCCTCCGAGACACCCACTGTGACCAAGATTTCCCTCGCGGGATCGTAATCCACATCGAAGAATCCGCTCACATATTTGGAAATCGACTTACGCAGGCTCAGCAGGCCGAGGTTGGCCGTGTAGGTTGTCTGGCCTTTCTCCAGCGAATAGATCGCAGCCTCACGGATGTGCCAGGGCGTCACGAAGTCCGGCTCACCGACACCCAGCGAAATCACATCATCGCGCCCGACCACAAGATCGAAGAAATCCCGGATGCCCGATCTCGGGATTGATGCCACATGTTTCGCGATTTTTGATGAGTAATCCATGGATTTCCGCCAGCAGCGGGGCGCAACCCAAGCCGAGCGGGCGGGGCGCGTCAATCCAAACACGGCTATGACTACCCAGGTCAGGAGGATACCCGAATGAGAATCCTGGATACTGCGACGCGTTGTGCTCGTATTTGTGAATTGAATGGGTCGCCAGAGTGATCTAACAACCATACATGCAACTGATATCCTCCGATCCTAAAATCATGATCGGAAAGCCCATAGTTACCGGCACACGCGTAACGGTGGAGTCGATCCTTGAAGCTCTGGGAGCCGGGGAATCCATTGAGCAGATCCAGTCCGGTCATCCGCGCCTCACCCGCGAGGCGATCCTCGCGGCCATGGATTGCGCCGACTGAAAGTCACCTCATTTCTTCCATCTGCGTTCATTTGCGTCCATCTGCGGTTGAATTTCTTTTTGAAGGAAAACTGCCGCCTGATTCGTCCTTGTGCATATTCGCGTATAAGGGCAAAAAACCTTTCCCAACCCATGCCTACAAATCCATCGACACCCGGAAAAATCATGGCCGCGAACCGCGGCGAAATCGCGATCCGCATTTTCCGCGCCGCCACCGAACTCGGCCTGCGCACCGTTTCCATCTTCGCCGAGGAAGACCGCTTTTCCATCCACCGCTTCAAGGCCGACGAAGCCTATCAGCTCGACCCGTCCAAAGGCCCGGTCGGCGCGTATCTCGATTACGAGGGCATCGTGAAACTCGCAAAGTCCAAGGGCGTGACGATGATCCACCCCGGCTACGGTTTCCTCTCGGAAAACCCCAACTTCGCCCGTGCCTGCGCGCGTGAGGGCATCATTTTCATCGGCCCCTCGCCGGAGCTTTTGGAAAACATGGGCGACAAGACCGCCGCCCGCGCGCTCGCCCACAAGTTCAACGTCCCCACCCTGCCAGGCACCGAGGAGCCGATCACCGATCCCGATGTCGCGCTGACCGTTGCGCACGAAATCGGTTTCCCGCTCATCATCAAGGCGGCCTTCGGCGGCGGCGGACGCGGCATGCGTGTCGTGGAAAAACCCTCCCAGCTCCCCGGCCTCCTCGCGGAAGCCCGCGCCGAAGCGGAGAACGCCTTCGGCAACCCCGCCGTTTTCCTGGAGCGCTACATCAAGCGCGCCAAGCACATCGAGGTGCAGATCCTCGGCGACCAGCACGGCAACGTCGTCCACCTTTACGAGCGCGATTGCTCCGTCCAGCGCCGCTACCAGAAAGTCGTCGAGGTTGCGCCCGCGATGCACCTCGATCCGAAGATCCGCAAGGAACTCTGCGATGCTGCTGTGAAGCTCGCTGCGGGAATCGGCTACAACAACGCCGGCACCGTCGAGTTCCTCTACGACATGGACCAGAACGACTGGTTCTTCATCGAGATGAACCCGCGCATCCAGGTCGAGCACACCGTCACGGAATGCGTCACCGGCATCGACCTCGTCCGCTCGCAGATCCTCGTCGCGCAGGGTCACGGCCTTTTCGGAGAGGAAATCGCCATCCCGGAGCAGGACAAGATCCCGTGCAACGGTTTCGCGATCCAATGCCGCATCACCACCGAGGATCCGGAGAAAAATTTCGCGCCGGACTACGGCCGCATCCTCAACTACCGCTCCGCCGCCGGCTTCGGCGTGCGCCTCGACGCCGCCTCGGGCGATGCCGGTTCGGTCATCACGCCGTTCTACGATTCCATGCTCGTGAAGCTCACCACCATGGGCCGCGATTTCCCCATGGCCTGCCAGCGCATGGATCGCGCCCTCCGCGAGTTCCGCATCCGCGGCGTGAAGACGAACATCCCTTTCCTCGAAAACATCATCGCCGACGAGACCTTCCGCTCCGGCCAGGCCCACACCAAGCTCATCGACACCAAGACCGAGCTCTTCAAATTCAGCAAGCGCCGCGACCGCGCCACCCGCACCCTCGCCTACCTCTCCGAAATCACCGTCAACGGCAACCCCCACGCCAAAGGCTACCGCCCCGCCACGATCCTAGAGCCCGCCACAATCCCCTCTTCCAATAATCAATCATCAATATTCAATCAACAATCCGCCATTCTTCTCCGCGAGCTCGGCCCCGAGAAATTCTCCCAATGGATCTTGGATCAAAAGCGCCTCCTCATCACCGACACCACCATGCGCGACGCCCACCAGTCGCTCATCGCCACCCGGATGCGCACCTATGACATGCTCGCCGTGGCCGACGCCTACGCGAACCGCACCCCGGAGATGTTCTCCCTGGAAATGTGGGGCGGCGCGACCTTCGACACCGCGATGCGTTTCCTCAACGAGTGCCCGTGGGAACGCCTCCGCCAGCTCCGCGCGAAGGTGCCGAACATCCTTTTCCAGATGCTCTTCCGCGGCTCGAACGCCGTCGGCTACTCGAACTATCCCGACAACGTCGTCGCCGGTTTCATCAAGCACTCCGCCGACAGCGGGATGGACATCTTCCGCATCTTCGACTCGCTGAACTACCTGCCGAACATGCAGGTCGCCATGGAGGCTGTGAGGGAGCACGGGAAATCCATCTGCGAGGCCGCCATCTGCTACTCCGGCGACATCCTCGATCCCGCCCGCCCGAAATACGACCTCAACTACTACATCGCCAAGGCGAAGGAGCTTGAGAAAATGGGCGCGCACATCCTCTGCATCAAGGACATGGCCGGCCTCTGCAAACCGCAGGCCGCTTACAACCTCGTCCACGCCCTGAAACAGGAAATCGGCATCCCCATCCATTTCCACACCCACGACACCTCCGGCCTCAACGCCGCTTCCGTCATCGCCGCCTCGCGCGCCGGGGTCGATATCGCGGATCTCGCCATCGCCTCGATGTCCGGCTCGACCTCGCAGCCGAACCTCAACTCCGTCGTCGCCGCACTCAAATCCTCCCCGCAGGACACCGGCCTCGACCTCGATGCCCTCAACGACATCTCCGACTACTGGGAGCACGTCCTCGGTTTCTACAAACCCTTCGACTCCGCGCCCCGCGCCGGCACCGCCGAGGTTTACGAGCACGAAATGCCCGGCGGCCAATACACCAACCTCCGCGAGCAGGCCAACGCCATGGCCCTCGGCCACCGCTGGCGCGAGATCGCCCGCACCTATGCCGATGTGAACCAGCTCTTCGGCGACATCATCAAGGTCACGCCCTCGTCGAAAGTCGTCGGCGACATGTGCATGTTCCTCGTCACCCGCGGCATCAAGGCTGCCGATGTCACCAAGATCAAACCCGGCTCCATCGACTTCCCGGAATCCGTCATCGACATGCTCTCCGGCGGACTCGGACAACCCGACGGCGGCTGGCCCGCGGACGTGCAAAAGGTCGTCCTCGGCCCCAACCACAAGATCACCACCAAACGCCCCGGAGAACTCGCCGAACCTGTGGATCTCGACGAAGTCGCCAAATCCCTCAATATTCAATCCCCAATAATCAATAATCAATCAGCCGACGCCATCTACAGCCACCTGATGTATCCTGCGGTTTACAAAGAGTTTCAGGCCGTCCGCGAGCGCTACGACGATCTCAGCAAGCTCCCCACCACCGCCTTCTTCTACGGCCTCCAGATCGGCGAGGAAATCGAGGTCGAGATCGACCCCGGGAAAATCCTCATCATCAAGCTCATCTCCATCGGCGAGGCGGATTCGGACGGCCAGCGCACGCTGTTCTACGAACTCAACGGCATGCCCCGCGAGTCCATCGTCACCGACAAAGCCCTGACCAGCACCGCCACCGCCACCCGCCGCAAAGGCGACCCCAACGACCCCTCCCAGGTCTGCGCCCCCCTCCCCGGCATGGTCACGGAAATCGCCATCTCCCCCGGCACCGAGGTCAAGGCCGGCGACAAGCTCGTCGTCATCGAAGCCATGAAAATGCTCACCACCGTCTCCGCCCCCGTGGATGGGATCGTGAAGGAAATCGTCGTCAAAAAAGGCATCCAGATCGACTCCGACGATCTGCTCGTGATCCTGGAGTAGGCGCGTCCCCGCGCCTTGAGTTCAACCGGTCGTCTCCGCCCGCAGTCCATATCTCACTTCCCACGTGTGGCGGAGACGCCACCCTGAAACCCAAGGGGCGGCGACGCCCCTGCTCCCTACCGCTCAACTTCCGGAGACCGCTCCCGCAGCATCCTCCACCTTCACGTAGCGGTGGAAAAGCTCTTCCACCGCATTCTCCGGCTCGTCCGCCATGAACGTCCTGATCTCACCGAACCGCAAGGCCGACTCCCGCGGCCTCACCAGTTCCTGAAAGGCCAGCTTGATGGATTGGGCCGTCTTTTCCTTTTCCAACCTGCCTTCGATCCGATCCAGCTCCCGATGCATCGCCGCGATGGATCTCACGAAAACGTCCTCTCCCAGACGCGGGAAAAGCGCCTTCACCCTATCCGGCATCCCGGGGCCTTCCATGCGGAAATCGAACATGCATGGATCAGCGCAACACATCACCACACCGATGTTCACGAACTCCTCCCTCTCCCTGTAGGGAAGGTATTGGAGAATCGCATAGTTGCAGACGTGTTTCGTGTGGTTCATGGCAGTTTCCAGAAAAGCTCGGGTTCGTCGAACGGCAGGCTCAACACGGATATTACCCGCTCCACGTCCAGTTGCACAGGCAAAGAATCATCCCCGTCCACATATAGCCACTCCGGCGGCAGCTCGGAAAAAATCTCCCGCACCTGCCCCAGCGCATCACTCAACCTCGGCTCCATGCGTTCACGGAACCCTTCCGGCCACTCCCGAAGCATCCTGCCGAACACATGCGCACCGAAGAACCTCTCCCGGTTGAAATCCTCGTCGAAGGCCAGGTTGAAATCGTAAGCCCACAGCATCTCCCTCCTCGGCTGCTCCGCCCACAGCGCCCCCGCGGGATCTTCAGCGGGCAAATCCGGGATCTGCGTCACCAGCAGGTTCGGATTCCCTCCAAGCTCGGAGAGGCTGCGGTCTTCGTTCTGAAGCCAGAGATCCAACAACAGAAGCAGCGCCATCGTCTCCTCCGGCCAACCTTGCGCCGCCGACCAACTGAGTTCCTGTCCCTCGCCGATCTCATAAGAGGCGAAAACCTTCCCCGCCCCGAGATCCGCGATATCCGGCCTCGCGCTACCCTCCACCAACGCTTCCGGAACCTCGGCCATGGCGAACATCGGCACTCCCAGCGGAGCGCTTGGCAGGGCAAGTTGAAACAATCGGCTTGCCACCCACTCACAGCACAACGAGTTCAGCCCCGCGTAAGCCCCCTTCACGTAGTGGATATCGAAAAAGCCCGAGGCACA
Organism: Verrucomicrobiota bacterium; assembly: GCA_046051965.1. Taxonomy (GTDB): domain Bacteria; phylum Verrucomicrobiota; class Verrucomicrobiia; order Verrucomicrobiales; family Akkermansiaceae; genus Luteolibacter. Next base: position 35,935 of record JBJONG010000001.1, on the reverse strand, counting down.
GATGAACGGCCGGGTCATCCCCTGTTCGGAGCGCCCTAATATCTCTGTTATGATAGTGGGCGGACTCATGGCGGTGATTCAACCAACCCTAGGCCTTCTCCAGCAAGTTCTTACTTGCGCCGGCTGTCGTCGTTCCGGCCACCCCTGCCACATGCGACTCGCGTCAATAGCCCTCAAGACCCCGGGAAAATCCTCATCATCAAGCTCATCTCCATCGGCGAGGCGGATTCGGACGGCCAGCGCACCCTGTTCTACGAACTCAACGGCATGCCCCGCGAGTCCATCGTCACCGACAAAGCACTGACCAGCACCGCCACCCGCCGCAAGGGAGACCCCAACGACCCCTCCCAGGTCTGCGCCCCCCTCCCCGGCATGGTCACCGAAATCGCCATCTCCCCCGGCACCGAGGTCAAGGCCGGCGACAAGCTCGTCGTCATCGAAGCCATGAAAATGCTCACCACCGTCTCGGCCCCCGTGGACGGAATCATCAAGGACATCCTCGTCAAAAAAGGAGTGCAGGTGGATTCGGATGATCTGCTTGTCATCATGGAGTAGACTCCGGGGTTTTTCGGCTGGATTCGGGTTCACCGTTTGGCTATCCTGTAACGTTGAATGAAAGACCGCCCCTACCTCAGCCGGATCGCGATCGCCCGCTCCACGAAGTCATCGAGGAGCTCGGAGAGCGCTTACGCCCAGGTGGACCGTATGGCGAAATCGACGAATGGTCCGTTTACGACGAAAGTTTCCGAAGGCTCCGGGCTTGGGCGGAAGAAAACGGTTGCTACCACCCGCATCTCAGCCCTTTGAGGGAAGGCGGCAGGGAACACGATCTCACCTTCGATCCGGAGACCTCAAGCTGGCTGAAATTCACAAAACCCTCCGCAGCCGGATACGTCGTTTCCTTCGATCTCGGCCAACCCGGACTCCGCCCGGCACTCCCGCTTGAATACCTGGAAAGGCTGGCCCACCAGAACGAGATTTTCGCGGACGATGTCTCATTCGTCGGAATCGCAGGAGCCCGGAATGATTTCCGAATCGTTACCCGCCAGAGCGATATTCCCGGGAGCGCGGCCAGCATCGCGGAAATCGTTATGCTGATGACCGGAGAGCTCGGGTTCTTGCAGCGTCCCTCGATATTTTCTGTCGGCTATTCGGAATCGCTCGCATTCCTGCGTGATGAGGATGCGGTTTTTGATCTTCGTCCGGCCAACGTCGTCAAAACCCCTGGCGGCCTCATCATCCCCATCGATTCGATCCCCGTAAGGCTTGATGCGGCCTCAAGAGCCATCTTTGGGAAGTAGGGGAAATCCCAATCCGAGGAAATCCCTCCCAGGTCTGCGCCCCCCTCCCCGGCGTGGTCACGGAAATCGCCGTCTCCCCCGGCACCGAGGTCAAGGCCAGCGACAAGCTTGTCGTCATCGAAGCCATGAAAATGCTCACCACCGTCTCCGCCCCCGTGGACGGAATCATCAAAGATATCCTCGTCAAAAAAGGCATACAGGTGGATTCCGATGATCTGCTCGTGATCCTGGAGTAGGCGCGTCCCCGCGCCTTGGGTTCAACCGGGCGTCCCCGCCCGCTGTCCGTATCTCATTTCCCACGTGTGGCGGAGACGCCACCCTGAAACCCAAGGGGCGGAGACGCCCCTGCTCCTTACCGCTCAACTTCCGGAGACCGCTCCCGCAGCATCCTGCCGAACACGTGCGTCTCGAAGAAACGCTCCCGACTGAAATCCTCGTCGAAGGCCAGGTTGAAATCGTAAGCCCACAGCGTAAGGATCACTTAACCCATTCCAAATCGATCACACTACGTAACTCCGTGCAGACTGGCCCGATTTTGGCTACCTTTGGCACATCAGAACTCATTGCGTATTCAAGAGGCGTCACTCCTGAGAGATCCGATGGCAGTTTCAATGTGACTCCCCGCTCTCGTACCAGGAAAGTTCTCTTTTTGCCAAGAGCGCCTAGGAACATTCCGAGTTCAAAGACGCAGTTGTCTCGAGGCGATTTCATTGAGGTGTTGTCACGACCGTTTATGGTGGTGTCGTCATCCGTAAGAACAATGATTGCAAAATCGTAATCTGAACTGATCTTCAAGAGATCATCAAGCGGATTGCTCATCCCTTTAAAATTCCCTTTTTCAGTCCAGACTATCACGTCGGCTTTGACATGATCCAAACCAGCCTCAATGGCGTTCGCAACCGGTAGCCCTTCAGCAGATGACCCGATGAAGACCTTTGGACGCTTATTTCGCGTAGGAACTCGATTCGTCCACTCTCGTAAACGCTCGGCCAAATCAATTGCAAGAAATCGCCAAAGGTCGGAATAATTCTTTGCGACTTGCGAAAAATCAGGCTCGCTAACCTCAGCCAGAACCGTTTTTTCATTTGCAATCGCAGTCGCGCTACGCCGTGCACTCGTGTCAATGGTTGCCATTTCACCGACGGTATTTCCGGCCTTTCTGGTGGCGAATATTCGCCCATTGCGTTCGATCGATACTTCGCCAGCCAATATGAAAAATATGGAGCAATCGTTATCCCCTTCCTTGATGAAGCGAAAGCCTTCCACCTCTCGCACGTCTTCAAATTCCAGAATTCTTGCCACAGCGGCGAGTTCTCTCGCGATCATCTCGGAATTTTGGACGATTTTCTGACGCCGAAGCAGCTCAACCACTCGTCTGTTGCCTTCCGTGCCACTAAATTTACTACTCATCTTCGTGTTTTGGATTTTTCCCGATTATAGAGATCGATGGCAGGCTTTCCATGCGGCCAAGCTGGAGCAAGATCTTCCGGCCACTCTTCGATACCCAGTTTCGCGCAAGTGTAATGGACGTGTAGTATATAGGCTGTACTCCGTGTCAACCACTGAGCGGCTAGATGCTCCAGATCAACTAACCCATTGCACCTCAAAGCTTCAAAGTGCTCAGTCCATCGGCAATCAAGTTCGAAGCACACCCGTCGATTTGAATAAACATGCCAGTCAATGTCGGCCTTTAACCAGGAGAATGCAGACATCACAGTGATCTGAGGAAGAAAATCAATCCAATGATCGGTAAGCGTAACCCTTACAGGCACAGACAGCGATTTTATGCCGAGCTTCGGACTCAGTTGTACTGACAAGGCTCCATTCACAAATCGAAGCCGACCCAAACTGGCAGATCCGAAGACCTGCATGTTGTCGCCGAGACAGTCCATAAATTTCAGGGAAGAACCAAGCATTGCCATTCCTCCTCAATCTGAACCATATGGCCTTGAAGTAGGAACCGGCTGACTTATCAATCGTTCCTGTGCCTTGGTAGGGACATACACTGAAGGCGGAGCCAATAAAGTTGCTGCAAGCGCCTTTTTTTTCTGGGCTTGGAGAATTCCCGAAACCAAAAACTGTCTGAAGTTTCTGCCTCCCGGACATGGTTCGATGATCGCCTGAAAATCAGGATCAAGCCATGCGACATCCTCCTTCCACAGGACTCCCTTTCCGGCAAGCGGACTTTCAACTGCAAAGGCTTGGAGACTTCGCTCGACCGGGAGACCAGTCGCAAGAAGCAGGTTCATCTCCCCTACCCTGATCCGACTAACAAGCGTGTTGCAGGCTTGGTTGCTTTCCAAATCTCCCGCTGAACAGGAAAACGCCCATTTGATATGCGGAAACTCATCGGCCATGTGCTTTTCAAATTCGGTCAAAATTTCGAATATCCGACGTTTTCGATTTTCCTGATAAGCCTCCCTATCATCGACTGCGATCAGAAGATTAAGGCAATCTCCGGCCCATGGCAGGTGAATGACGCGCTTATCACTACAGAATGTCCTCGCATGAACCATGATCGCATGGAATTCGTGCGCCAGCTTGTCGACAGCCTCCCGACCATTCGAAAAAGCTTCTTCTACACGCTTCGTAAACCCGTCCTGGTCGGCACGGATCGAGATTGAAAACGATTTCTGAGGGTCTTCAACGGTCGGGCTATCGGGCGCATCAACTTGCGAGACACTGAGTTCACGCGCCTCAACCAGTGTCATTTGAGGCAAGGATGCGGCTCGTGAATTCAATGCCCCAATTTTTGAGAAATTGGTGATTACCTCAGATATGTCTGACTTTGACTTTACACGGTAAGAGCCATCTAACTCAACCTCAACAATACTTCCCGAGGGCAATTCGTCAGTTTTTGTCCACAATACTTTTGCAGGTGCATTTGCAGCTGGAGCCAACGATACGATGGAATTATCTCCGTGTAGGTCAACCGAAGCGACGAAAATGCTTGGCCCGTGGCAATAACTGACAATCGCTTTCACGAAAGAGTCATCCGCCATGGCCTTGATCCGCTTATTCACGAATGCATGAATGGCGAGTGCCGCCTCAAAGGGATCCGCACTAAATCCGTCCTCATCGGGAATGAAAGCGTGAATGACCGGCCCTTGTGCTTCTAGAAGAGCGCCTTCGAAGCCATCACGCACGATGTTACGAACACCTTGGGTCAATTCCGCCAATATTTTGATGTTCTTCTGCCTCTTCAGATTATCTGATGAAGTTGTGAGTTGTTTGGTCAGCTGCAGCATCACGTAGAGGTGGTGTCCTGGAAAAACCGCAGGCGCAACACCCTCATTCGGGAGATGTGTTGAGGCTTTGCTGTTATATATGTTAGTTCGCGAATTCAACGCGTTAGCTGCTAAAATCCCAGCACGGCCAGACCTGGCGGCACCAACGAAATCCTGAAAGGTAGAGTAGTTCATAATTACATTGTTCTTAATGATATCACTCGAACATTTCGAGCATGTCCCTCTTCGCTAGATCCATGCCAATGCGAAACTGCGGCTCTGGCATTTCAAAATGGTAAATTTTTTTATGAAAAGACCCCTTCAGATCTTTCGCATCACATATTTTATTCTAAATTATGATCAGCCGGGTTGATTTTTTAAAAAATGAACCTTTGTGAATTTTTTCACAATATCTTATTGACGATTGTTCGGATTCGAAATATCGGTCATTATGACTCTATTGCGTCAATATGACGCGCACCGTTAGGTCATACTGTCGCATTGATTCTTCAAATTGAAATTCCGTCTCATTGGGGTCCCCGCTATTCACATTTTAGTAGCGAGGCGAAACCCGTGGGAGCGTATTTTCTACTGCGGGTGGAGACACCCGCATGAACCCAAGGCGCGGAGACGCACCTACTCCGCGCGTGAAGGAAAAACTCAGAGGGATTCGGGAATGGATTTGGAGGAGGATGGGATGGAGGCGGGGAGAGCCGTCCTTTCAGGCGGCTGGATTTGGACAAGGCTTCATCGTGCCGGGCGGATGGGCTTGGGTTCCGCTGCCGCCTGGAAGGACGGCTCCCCCTAGGGCTTGGAAGCCGGGAGCGCGATCCGGTTAGGGCAGCGCAAGTGCCTGTTTGAGGGCGTCATGATCAAACGCGCTGGCCATGCGATGGCTTTCCGCAGGGGCGGCTCCCGCTTCCTTGGCAACCGCGCGCCACGTGGAGGTCGCAAGCGCCACCTCCTTGATGATCTCCCGGGCTTTTGCCAAAGAGAGCGCGAAATAGTCCGCGGCGGACAAGAGGAGATCGATGGAGCAGGTGCTTTCATCGAGGTCGATGTTCGTCGTGAGCGCCCGTGCCTTGAGATCCGCGGGAACCGGGTTCAGGTCGTAGGCCGGTGAAAGCGACCAACCGGAGCTGCCTTTCCACAGAAATCCATGGTTGCGCAGGTGGTCGTCCACATTGGAGATCAGGACATTGAAGGCAACGCGCCGGTAGAGGGCGTGCGCGTCCTGCTTCGCTTGCGATCCGTGGCGGGAATGGCATCGACGATCTCCGGATAACTGCCGCCTTCACCATCCTTCGCGCCCAGCATGGCCATGGCGGACAGGAAGGGAATCCGGGAATCGCCCTCGCGATCGAAGCGCCGCGAAAGCAGCACGGCTTTTCCCGCCACCTGGAGCAGCTCATGCTCCGCTGTCACAATCCCCGCGCGCTGCGCCAGCCGGAGGGCGATCTCCTCCCAGGTTTCCATGCTGTATCCATCCGTCTCCTTGGGAAACTTCGCAATGGAGAGCCTCCCGTGCTGATCGATCACCGAGGCTTTGGGGCGTGCTCCGCCCAGCGAGGAGCCGGGGGCGAAAATCAGCCGCAGATCCTCGTCCGTCTCCTCATCCCGCAGGATGCGTTCCGTGCTTTGCAACAGCCGACCCAGTTCCACCAGCGCAGGCACTCCCCCACCCGCGTTTGCCAGAAATTCCCCTTCGCCCATGCGGCGGAAGCGCAGGGCTCCGAGCCGCGTCTCATCCGCAACTCCCAGAAGGTAATCGCTTTCCATCAAGGTGCGCACAGCCCGGCCTTCGCGTTGTGCTTCCCTCCTCTCGGCGCGCTGCATCAGGCGTCGCCCCCATGTGTCCGGTGCAGAATCGCCGAGCGAGGCATGGATCGCCTGACCGGCCGGAGGTGCGAAGGCGCCCCGGGTCAGCGGCAAATCCGGGGTGAGCGCGAAGCGGTTTTCATCACGCAGCCACTCATCCGAATACTCGAACAGGACGATCTCCTTGCCACGGGCAGGATTGCTCCGCGCCCGTCCGATTTGCCGAGTTCGGCCCTGGATGGATAGATGCACCTCGAAGTCCGCCATGACCGTTCAGCCCTTTCCTGATTTCATTCTCACCCGCAGTGGCAGCGCCTCCCCGGCCAGTGCCTGCCCGACCGTATCGACCGCCGGATCAGCCAGCCGGGCGAGACCATCCAACAAGCCCAGTGCGTGCAGAACCGCCGCATAGATGCCCATGCCCACGGCAGGATCTCCCGCCTCCACCCTTTGCAGGGTGGAGCGCGAGGTAAAGGCACGCTCCGCCACCACCGCCATGGTCAGCCTGCGGCGACGGCGGGCATCGTGGATATCGCCACCGAGCTTGCGCAGGGCTTTTTGTGCAGCGGCAGATGGATGGTGGGGCGTTGCCATGTTTGTAAACTTGGTAATTCCTTAACTCGATTAGTGTCTCACAAAGATTACATTTAGCAAGTGCATAAAATAGGAAGCAGGGCGAAGGGACTTCTGCGGAGTCTGAGGGATTGGATTTGGAGGAGGATGGGATGGAGGCGGGGAGAGCCGTCCTTTCAGGCGGCTGGATTTGGACAAGGCTTCATCGTGCCGGGCGAATGGGCTTGGGTTCCGCTGCCGCCTGAAAGGACGGCTCTCCATGAGGCATGGGCGGGAAGCGGTTGTGGAAGAGGGAGGAGAGGCGGGGGTGTAGATCCAAAAATGTAGGGCTGATCCGGCTCGGTCGGCCCTGATCCATCGCGGAGTAGCTCTAATCACGGAACGGGAGTGAAACCGCAGTGAGGCGGGCTTTTTGTTTCGGGATCTCACTCCCGCTGGGGTGAGCGGTGCGTTTGATGTTGGAAATGGGCCGACCGGGCCGGATCAGCCCTACCGGAAAGGGTTCTCCGCTTCGCCCGCCAGTTCGCGTTCTGCAGACCCGTTGATTGAGGAAAAAACAGACCGGATTTGCCGTTTGCCATCCAGCGGGTTCCCCTTCACTTTCCCGAGATCAGATGACCTTCCATTCCACCCTCGCAACCCTCAGCCTCGCCCTTGCGGCAAGCGCAGCCGCTGCTCCGCTCATCAAGGAAACCCTCGCCACCGGCTTCCGCGACCCGATGGAGGTCGCCGTAGCACCGGACGGGGATCTTTACGTGGTGGAAAGGGAAGGCCGCGTCCTTCGCGTGAATCCCCAAACCGGAGGTCTCTTCGAGATCGGCCTGATCAGCGTCGAAGCCCTCAGGCAAACCGATCCGAAAAGCCCATACGCCCGCGAGGACGGCTTGCTCGGCATCGCACTCGATCCCGATTTCGCGAAAAACCAACGCCTCTTCCTTTACTACAGCGCCCCGGATGTGATTGCCAACCGCCTGTCCCGTTTCACTCTCAAGGACGGCAAGATTGACCCTGCCTCGGAACTCAAGCTGCTCGAAATCCCCACAGAAAGGGATCACAGGGTCTGCCACCACGGCGGCTCGGTGGAGTTCGGTCCGGACGGGCTGCTTTATGTTTCCGCCGGCGACAATACCAACCCGTTTGAAAGCGATGGCGTGGCTCCCATTGACGACCGCGAAGGGCGCACCGAACGGGACGCCCAGCGCACCGCAGGAAACACGAACGATCTGCGGGGCAAGATCATCCGCATCAAACCCACCGAAACCGGCTACGAGATCCCGCCCGGCAATCTTTTCCCGCCCGGCACCGAAGGTACCCGCCCCGAGATCTACGCGATGGGTTGCCGCAACCCGTTCCGCATCTCCATCGACCCGAAAACGAAAACGCTCTACTGGGGCGAGGTCGGCCCCGATGCCCGCGAGAACTCCGACAAGGGCCCGCGCGGCCATGACGAGGTGAACCAGGCCAAGGCAGCCGGCAACTTCGGCTGGCCTTTCGTAATCGCCGACAACAAGCCCTATCCCATCATGGATTTCGCGGCCAACAAGCCCGGCAAGATGACCGATCCCGCCGCTCCGGAAAACCCCGGCCAGCGCAACACCGGACTCAAGAAATTGCCGCCCGCGCAACCCGCGCTGATCTGGTATCCCTACGCAAACAGTGACGAGTTCCCCGCGATGGGCGAGGGCGGACGCAACGCCATGGCCGGCCCCGTTTTCTACCACGATCCCGGCAGGAAATACAACATACTCGGCAAAGAGGACGACCGCACCCTGCTCACCTACGAGTGGATGCGCGGCAAGATTTTCAAGGCCAAGCTCGATGCCAACGAGAAACTCGAAAAACTGGAGGTCTTCATGGAAAAGCTCGTTCATCCCATGGATCTGGAAATGGACAAGGACGGCTCGCTCGTGCTCCTCGAGTATGGCTCCGACTGGTATTTCAACAAGAACGGCTCCGTCTCCCGCCTCCGCCCGGACGACGGCAACAAACCGCCGACCATCACCATCAAAGCAGGCGAGGCCAGCAGCTACAGCGTGGACAAGGCCGAGGATCCTGAAGGCGGGAAAATTTTGGTGACGTGGTATCTCACCGAAGGTGCCACGGAAAGGAAACTCGGCGTCGGCTCCACCGTCACCGTTCCTGCAGGGAATTTCCAAGAAATCCGCGCCGTCGCCGCCGATGACAAGGGGGCTATCGCCGTCACACGCATATCCCTAGGTGGAGGTGGGGAAATGCCAACGCTCGCCCTGGAACTGGAGAAAACCAAAGACAAACCCGGCTTTGGCGAGACCTTGAACTTTACGATCAAATCCAGCCCAGCCCCCGAGCCCGGTCAGGTTTCTGTCCGCGCCCGCTACATCCCGCCCACGGGTCACGACGCCGGCGGCCCGGAGTTTCCCGAGGAAGCCGCGAAGCTCGCCACCGCTTCCCAATGTTTCGCCTGCCATCAGATCGATTCCGGAACCGTTGGCCCCTCCTACCTCGCCGTCTCCCTGAGATACCGCGACCGCGCGGACGCCACCGAGTATCTCCGCCAAAAACTCAAGACCGGAGGCGCGGGTGCCTGGGGTGAAGTGCCGATGCCCCCACAGGCAGCGTTGAAACCGGAGGATGCCGACAAACTCATCGCAGCGATCCTCGGTTTCTCGAAAGGCATTACCGAGACCAAGGGAGCCCTGAAAGGCGGCATCCCACTTTCGCCCGAATTCGGTGCGGAACCGGGCGGCGCATGGGAAATCTCCGCCGAAGCACCCGGCTACGCTCCTGCTAGGACGCGTATCCCGGCGAAATGAAAGCAACGCATGACGGATTTGACGGCCCATATTGGCTTCGTCCAGTTTGACGTTGCGGGTCAAAGCCGCATCCCCGCAAAAAAGCCCTCCCACGTTTCCACGGGAGGGCTTGAATGATTTCCCTGATCGGAAGGATTATTCCGCTGCGGCGGCAGGCTCGTCGGTTTTCTCAGCTGCCTTCTTCTTGGCAACCTTCTTCGCGGGCTTGGCTTCCTCGGCGGCGGGCGCCTCGACCACTTCTTCGGCTTCAGCGGCAGGAAGATCGACCCACTCGATGATTGCCATCGGGGCGGAGTCGGTCATGCGCTGGCCGAGTTTCGTGATACGGCAGTAACCGCCCTGGCGAGTCGCAGCGGCCGGTGCGACCTCTGCGAAAAGTTTGGATACGGCTTCCTTCTGGCGGAGGAAAGCGATGGCGAGCCTGCGGGAATGCAGGTCGTTGCGCTTGGCTTGGGTGACGAGTTTTTCGGCGACAGGGCGCAGGGCCTTGGCTTTTCCGAAAGTGGTGCGGATGCGCCCATGCTCGATCAGGCTGCAAGCGAGGTTCGCGAGCAGGGATTTGCGGTGGGAGGCGGAGCGTTTAAGCTTGGTGGTGTTGCGGCGATGTCTCATCGGTGGCTTCCTTTAGTTGTTTAGATGAAGGGTTTGGTTCAGTCGTCAAGGTTCTGCGCGATAAGATCGGCGAGTCCGACAGGAGCTTCGTCTTCCGCTCCGAGGCGTGGGCCACGGGTGGCGATGGAACCGCCCGAAAGAAGCGCGGGTTCGAAGGTCATGCCAAGGCCAAGGCCGAGCTCGACGAGCTTGTCCTTGATCTCGTTGAGGGACTTTTTGCCGAAGTTGCGGTATTTCAGCATCTCGGCTTCCGACTTCATGGCGAGTTGGCCGACGGAAGTGATGTTCGCGTTGTTCAGGCAGTTCGCCGCACGGACGGAAAGCTCGATCTCGTTGACCGACATGTTGAGCAGCTTCTTGAGCGCGGCGTTCTCCTCGCTCGATTCGGCGGGTGCCTCTTCGAAATCGACGGCGTTTTCGTCGTAGTTGACGAACACGTCGAGGTGGTGGCGGAGGATCGCCGATGCCTGGAGAAGGGCGTCCTGCGGGGTGATGCGGCCGTCCGTCCAGATGTCGATGGTGAGCTTGTCGAAATCGGTCATCTGACCGACGCGGGTGGTGTCCACGCTGTATTTGACGCGGGTCACGGGGGAGAAGATCGAGTCGATCGCGATCACGCCGATGGGCTGATCCTTGCGCTTGTTCTCGTCTCCGGTGGAGAAACCGCGGCCTACGCGGACTTCGAATTCGCAATCGAACTTCACCTTCTTGTCGAGCGTGCAGATGACCTGATCCTTGTTGACGACTTCATAGATATTGTCGCCTTGGATGTCGCCGGCGGTGATGACACCGTCCTTCTCGACCTTGATGGAGAGGATGCGGGGCTCCTTGTCGTTGTGGGCGAACTTCACTTTCTTGAGGTTCAGGACGATGTCGGTGACATCCTCGACCACGCCGGGAAGGCTGGAAAATTCGTGTTGCACACCGGCGATGCGCACGGAGGTGATGGAGGCACCCTCAAGAGAGGAGAGCAGGACGCGGCGGAGGGAGTTCCCGATGGTGTGGCCGTAGCCGCGCTCAAAGGGTTCCGCGACGAATTGCGCGTAGGTGTCGGTGGCGGTTTCCTCGTTGCGAACGAGACGGTTGGGGAGCTCGAATCGAGCAAGTGTGATGGCTGACATGTTTGTTCTTGGTTGCCGGGTTACCCTCCAGCGAGCGGGGCGCTTTCACGCCCGGAGGACCAACAGCTTTTTCGATTTCAATTGCTCGCGGGGCGCGAAGAAAGTCGTTCGGAGGGATTCTTGCAATGTTTTTTCGCCGAATCATCGAGAATTTCGGTCGATTCCAGCCTTTGTGCTTGGAATCAGATCACGATACAGCTTCTTTAGTGACTGATTATTCCCCCTAGAGATATGAAATCGAAGAAAAATCTCACTCGATTCACTTATGAGAACGCAGCCTTCGAAGGGTGGCGCCTCTGCATCAGCCGTAGCGGCACGACGTTTACTAAGTATTTTCCCGACAAGAAATTCGGTGGGCCGCGCAAATCCCTCGATGCTGCGGAGAAAGCGCTTGAGGCTCTGAAAGGCATGCTTGAAAGCGCACCCAAGGTGAAGGGCAAACTCAGCCCGACCACGATCAAGAAAAGCGAGGCTCTGCTCTCCAAGCTCTGATCAAATTCCTGCATTTGCCGCTTTCCGGAATTCGGAACGGTGCTTTCATCACGGATGCTTCCTGTCATCCATTGGTTCCGTCGCGACCTCCGTATCGCCGACAACACCGCCCTCCACCACGCCGCCAGCCAGGGTGCGCCGGTCATTCCCGTTTATATATTGAGCCGTTGGAAAAACTCCCACCACTGGACGGGCGCGAACCGGCAGCATTTTCTCTGCGGCAGCCTCGCCTCGCTCGCCAGGAATCTCGAAACACTCTCCGGTCGCCTCATCGTCCGCGAGGGCGATGCGGTGGAAGAGTTGCGGAAATTGATCGAAGAAAGTGGTGCGGCCGCGATCCACTTCAACCGCGATCCCGATCCTTTCGGCAAGGCGACCGAGGCCAAGCTCGCGGTTCTCTGCTCCGAGTTGGGCGTCGCCTGCCACGGCCATGACGATGTCGCCCTGCAGACGCCTGATGCAGTGCTTACCCAGACCGGCAACCCCTACAAGGTTTACACCCCTTATTCGCGCAATTGGCTTTCCTTGGAAAAACCCGCGCCACTGCCAAAGCCGAAATCACTCGGCACCCCGCCCGGCATTTCTTCGCTGCCTCTGCCTTCCGTGGCCCTCTGGGGATTGGAAACGCCATCAGCCGATCTCCCGGAACCCGGCGAACGCGCCGCCCGCACCCGCATGGACCGCGCCGTTTCCGAGATCATTTCCGGATACGCCAACCGCCGCGACCTCCCCGCCGAGGACGGCACCTCCCGCCTCTCCCAGGATCTGCGCTACGGACTCATTTCCATCCGCACCCTTTTCCGCAAGGTCACCGAAGCACGCGCATCCGCCCCACTCTCCGCGCAGGCCTCCATCGACATCTATATCAAGGAACTCGCGTGGCGGGAATTCTACTTCGCCATCCTCCATCATTTCCCCCACGTCCTCGACCACGAATTCAACGAGGACTGGAAAGGGCTCCCATGGGACGAACCCGGCGAGAATTTCGGGAAATGGAAGCAGGGCCTCACCGGCTTCCCCATCGTCGATGCCGGGATGCGCCAGCTCCTCAAGACCGGCTTCATGCACAACCGCGTCCGCATGATCACCGCCATGTTCCTCACCAAAGACCTGCACATCGACTGGAAACTCGGCGAGTCTCACTTCATGCAGCACCTCACCGACGGCGAGATCGCCTCCAACAACGGAGGCTGGCAATGGTCAGCCGGCACAGGAGCCGATGCAGCCCCCTATTTCCGCATCCAGAACCCCTGGTCACAGACCGCGAAACACGATCCCGAAGGGAAATACATCAAACGTTGGATCCCCGAACTGAAAGACACCGATCCGAAACGATTCCAAGCCCCCCCGGAAAACAACCGCCCCATCGCCGATGGCTACCCCCTTCCCTGCCTCGACCATAAGACCGAACGCGACCGCACCCTCGCCATTTTCAAGAAGCATCGCGAGAAATGAATTTCAGGGATTTCCAAGGCCTTATGATAAGCCCAGCTTTGCGCCTCTCCGCGACCTCCGCGCCTCTGCGGTGAAAATTTCCACCCTTTTCTAACATCACCCATGAAACTCGCCATCTGCAACGAAACCTTCCGCGACCACGATTTCCCCGGTACATGCGCCGAAGCCGCGCGCCACGGCTACACCGGCCTTGAGGTCGCTCCATTCACCCTCGGAAACCCGGAGACGCTCACCACCGCCGACGCGGAAAAACTCGGTTCCATCGTCCGCGACCACGGTCTCGAAATGGTCGGCTTCCACTGGCTGCTCGCCAAAACCGAAGGCTACCACCTTACCGATCCCGACCCCGCCGTCCAAGCCCGCACCTTCGCCTACGCCCGCCACCTCGCCGAACTCTGCTCCGCCATGGGCGGCGGCATCATGGTCTGGGGCAGCCCGCAGCAACGCACCCTCCAACCCTCATGGTCGCGCCCGGATGCCGAAGCGCGCTTCGTCGATTTCTTCCAGCGCCTCTCCCCGCACCTCGCGGCGGCGGACATCACCATCGCCTTCGAGTTCCTCGGCCCCGCCGAAACGAATTTCATCAACACCGCCGCCGAGACCATCGCCCTGTTAGAGAAAATCAACTCACCCCACGTCCGCCTCCACCTCGACGTGAAAGCGATGTCCGCCGACACCCGCCCCATCCCGGAAATCGTCCGCACATCCCTGCCCTGGACCGCCCATTTCCACGCCAACGACCCCAACCTCCGCGGCCCCGGCATGGGCGACATCGACTTCCCCCCCATAGCCGCCGAACTCATCCAAGGCGGCTACGACAAATGGGTCTCCGTCGAGGTATTCGACACCACCATCAGCCCCGACATCCTCGCGGCGGAGAGCATGAAGAACTTACGGGCCGCTTTTCCAGCCGATTGATCACTACTCCGGGAGCGGCTTGCCTTTCGTTTCCGGAAGCAAAGGCAGGACCAGCAGACCTAGCAGGAAAATCAGGCACATCCACGAGGCGGCATCGCGGAAGGCATCGATCTTCGCAATGCCCACGTCCCCACCAACCGCCGCAGCCTTCAACGCCGCCTTGTCCGCGAGGTTCTTAGCCAGCAGCGCGAGGGTCAGGGGGCCTGTCGCCGCGAGATAGCGTCCGACGTTGTAGCAGAACGATACGCCGGTCGCACGCAGGCGGGTTGGGAAAAGCTCGGGCAGGTAGATCGAGAATCCCGCAAACACCGAAAGCTGGAAGAAGCCCATCAAGGGAGCCATCCACAGGATATCCCAGCGCCCGTTGATTTTTCCCAGCATCTGGAAAACGAAGACCGTCATAACCAGGGCGCCCAGGAAGAAGAATGCGAAGGCTTTCTTGCGCCCGAGCCGCTCCGTCACACGGGTGAAGGCCATCATGCCCAAAAATGCCCCGACATTGAAACACAGGAGATTCAAGGAACTCCAAATCTGTTTCCCCTTGTTGATCTCCTCCAACGTTGCGCCGCTCGCTTTGAAATGATTGGTGATGATATCGCCGACGAGGTCGGTGGAAAACACCCCGATCCCCCAAAGCCCGATCACCCCGGCGCATGAAAGCACCATGCCGAGCAGGGCATGCCGACGCCAGGTGGGATGGCCGAAAAGATCCTTGTAGGAACCGGATTTTTTTCCCTCGGCAGTGGCGCGGTCGCGGGCCTCGATCCACGATTGGGGCTCCTTGATGCGTAGCTGGATCGTGGCCACCATGAAGGCTGGCAGCGCACCGATGACAAACAACCACATCCAGTAGTTCGGGTTGGTGCCGATCGCGGTGAGGGCGATCCCCAAACCAATGAACCCCGCCGCGACGTTTCCGACCGCGGAAAACGATTGCAGCACACCCAGCGCGCGCGGACGCACCCCGCTGGGCACGGTGTCTGCCACAAGAGCCACTGCGAGACCGAAAACCCCGCCTACTCCCAGCCCGGTGATGAAGCGGAAGATGCAGAAATCCATGTAGTGCGGTGACAGTCCCTCAAACCAGGGCAAGGCAGTCAAATGGAGCGCCTGCGCGACCGTCGGCAACTTGGGAAACCCCGCCAGCGCGGAAAGGCCCGTCGCCAGCGAATAAAGAAGGACGGTGACCGCCAGCATCTTGACCCTGCCGTAGCGATCCCCCAGCGATCCGAAAATCATCCCACCCGTCGCCCAGCCGAAGACAAAGATTGCTGTGGCGATGCCTCCGAAAAACTTGGTGTCCTGTCCTTTGTCCAAAAGCGCCGCCATCGCAGGGTTCCGCGCGAGGTTGAAGAGCTGCTGATCCAGGCAATCAAACATCCATGCCAGCGTGGCGACGATGAACACCAGGCGCTGGTAAGGGGCTAGCTGACCCCACCAACCGGTGGCGTCATTCGAGGATAATGCGGCGGGATTTGACATTTGTATTGTGGGTTAGATGGCTCGCCTCACTCCACCGACACGCGCCCCCGACGACAAGCACTATTTCCGCCAAGGGTTCACGCGACAAAATTTTGGTACGATGCGGCGCCGGTTTCCTCAAAAAAACAACCGCGCCTAGGCGGACGGATCTTTGATCGCATAGACCAGCTCCACGATTCCGCTGCCGAGATCGCGTTCGGAAAGCTTCACCGCGAAGCCATCCAGCAAACGCCGCATCGCGGTGTTCTCGGAAAACATGGGCGCGATCCACCGCCGGATGCCAACCTCATACGCCGCGGCGGAAAGGGAGCGCATGAGTTCCGCGCCCGCCCCCTTTCCCTGCCAGGCATCCGCTGTCACCACCGCGATCTCAGCCAACGTCCCGTCCTCCGGATCGCGGAAACATCGCGCGACGGCGATGGGCGTGAACTCGCCTTCCAGATCCACCGCCAACCCGTAGGCGAGATGATCTGTGCCATCGGGATTCGAAAGCCGCGCGAGCTCGCGTTCGGAGAGCGAGGTCTTTTCATAAAGAAAACGCCGCATACGGCTGTCGGGCGCGAGATCCTCAAGCGCCGCCGCCAAAGCCGCACCATCCGATGGGACGATGGGCCGGACATATCCGGGCGTGCCGTCGCGGAGAGTGATATTGCGTTCCCCGATCATGGTGCTGGCGGAATGTGAATCCCTTCCCGGGCAATCTGCCTCCCATCCAACGGGAAATCGCCGCGTTCGGCAAGAAGACGCCGGGCAATGTGGAAACATCTCCAGGCGCGGGCGATGCGGACATCCCGCCGTGGCCCGCTCATCCGCGTGGCAAGGTGCTGGAAGTGACGGACAGGGTTTCCCAGAAAACCGGCGGAGCCGTCGGCGGCGTTTTCCAAAATCCATTCGAGCGCGGCGTAGGGCCACGGCCATTCTTTCAAAACGGGATCATCGTCCTCCAGATCGGCGGAGAAGGCTTTGTTGAGCTGTAAAATGGACTGCGCCGGCTTTCCCTCCAGCCAATAACCCTGCGCGAAAACCAGCGCATCCCGATAAAAGCCGGCACCCCGCTCCGATCCATGAATCTTCGGTGTCTCCGGCGGATAGGGCGGTAGATACGGGCAAGTTTCCATGCGGTGATGTTCGTCCTTGCCCCGGATCGGCGAAAGGGAAATCCTACAACCGTCATGAGCAACCGTCTCGAAGGAAAAGTCCTCGTCGCCCAAGGTGGCGGCCCCACCCCCGTTATCAACCAGAGCATCGTCGGCGTCGCGCTGGAAGCGCGGAAATTCTCGCAAGTCACCTGCATCTACGGCGCGGTGCACGGCGTTTCCGGCATCATCAACGAGAACTTCCTCGATCTCACCCGTGAGACCACACACAACCTGGAGCAAGTCGCCGGCACACCTTCCTCCGGCCTCCTCTCCACCCGCGACAAGCCCAACGAGGAATACTGCGCGCGCATGTTCGAGGTGATGAAAGCCCACGACATCCGCTACTTCTTTTACGTCGGCGGCAACGATTCCTCGGACACCGTCCGCATCGTCAACGAGCAAGCCAAGGCCGCGAACTACGAGCTGCGCGCCATCCACATCCCCAAAACCATCGACAACGACCTGATGGAAAACGACCACTGCCCCGGCTTCGGATCGGCGGCGCGATTCGTGGCGCAGGCTTTCCAAGGAGTGAACCTCGACAACCGCGCGCTCCAAGGCGTTTACATCGGCTGCGTCATGGGCCGCCACGCCGGCTTCCTCACCGCCGCTTCCGCCCTCGCCCAGAAATATTACAACGACGGCCCGCACCTCGTTTACGTGCCTGAGCGCCACTTCAGAACCGAGCAGCTTCTTGCTGATGTGGATCGCGTATATTCAAAATACGGCATGTGCACCATCGCCGTCTCCGAAGGCATCTCCGATCCCGACGGCACACCGATGATCGTCAAACTACTCGGCAAGGAGGAGCGCGACTCCCACGGCAACGTCCAACTCTCCGGCACCGGTGCCCTTGGCGACCTCCTCGCCAACACCATTCGCGACGGACTGAAAATCAAGCGCGTCCGCTCCGACACCTTCGGCTACCTTCAACGCTCCTTCATGGGCATCCAGTCGGATCGCGACGCCCGCGAGGCGCGCGAAGTCGGCGAGAAAGCCGTGCAATACGCGATGTGGGATAATGTCGATGGCTCCGTCGCGATCAAACGCCCCGTGCTCGACTACTCGGTTGATTACGAACTGGTGGATATCAAGAAAGTTGCCGGAAAAACCCGCCATATGCCTGACAACTTCATCAACGAGGAAGGCAACGGCGTAACGCAGGATTTCATGAACTACTGCCGCCCGCTGCTCGGCTCCAACATGCCTGAGCCGCACCGCCTCCGCGCACCTGCCGTAAAGAAGATCCTAAACCGCTAATCCTTCGGCGACAGCCTGTATCTTTGAAAGCCGCCGGATAAGATCCGGCGGCTTTCCTATTTTTCAGAAGGCGCTTTATGCGGCACTGCCTGCTGCGGTTTCGCCGTCACAGCCTTCCAATCGCGGTGGAAAGTCTCACGCATCGATCCCTGCATCTGGTTGACAAGCTTCGCTCCCTCCCGCGTCTCGATGGAAACGATGAGATCGAGATCACCGCGCAGGACGATGGGGTAAAGGAGTGAGCACCAGATCCGGCCTTTTTCGATCGTAACCTCGCCGCCCGTGATTTGCCCACGGTCGTTCTCCTCCTTCGCCATTACCAGCGAGCCGCTAACCTCAAATACGGCGCACGGATGACCATGCACGCCCTCCAGGCCTTTTAATTTCATTTCCACGGAGCCGCCGCTGTATCCGTCAAACACGAGATCCAAGCTGTTTGAGGAAAGCTTGGTCACAGTTCCCGCCTTCATTGGCTCGGTACCGAACCAGCGCGGTCTTGGCCGTAAACCATTCTCCGCAAGTGTGCCCCCTACCTTTTCCTCAAGCCCTTTCGCCCAGGCCATCGTTTTGAATTCCTTTGTCGGTATCGCTTTCCATGCCCTGCCATCGTAATTGAACTGCACAGCCTTGCCCACGAGATCATCCACGATCCGCTCGCGCGTCTCAGGCGGCTTCTTTCTTTGTTTCACCGCCTCCTCGATCTCCTTGAGCCGTGCGATCCTCTCTGCCTGCGAAGGGATTTTTTCGCTGACCATCTCCTTCATTGTGAAACGCACCGCCTTGCCCGCCATCTCATATTCCATCACCTCATCGTTGCGGATGGAGAGCACCATGGAACCCTCACCGAAATCCGATTTCCCGGCCATACGAACTTTATCGAACTTCGTGACTTTGGTGGCAACGACCTTGAGGTGCGGTGGATACGGAATGTCCCTACGGAAAAGAAATGCCTCACCGTCGCGCCCGACAAGCTTCGCCAAGGCAGGGTCGATCTCGGTGCTCAGTTGTTCCTCTTTCGCCATCAGGTCGATATCCGTCCCACCAATCACATCCTCACCCTTGATCCAGCCAACCTTCTTTGCGATCGCTTTTCCAGCGTCGTAGGTCATCACCATGCAACCCAATACCGCCAGGTGAAAGAGGACGGATAAGAGCTGCTTTTGAGGCTTCTTCATGGATTCAAAGTAGTTCCTCCGTAAAGATATTCAAGAAAACCTAACATTAACATCATTTTTCCACAAGAAATAACCCCCGGTGGTAAGAACCGCCGGGGGCTGGAAAAGTTTATATCTTCAATACTTCACGAGCTCATTCGCCACCCGGAATTGGAAGCGGAAAACCACCACCCGCAGGGGCTGGCGGGGCATCCTTGATTTCGACAAGCTCAAGTTCGAAAATCAGGGTGCTGTTCGGCGCGATCTCGGCGCTACGACGCTCTTCGCCGTAAGCCAGCTCGCTGGGGATGAAAAGTTTCCATTTCGCTCCCACGGGCATCGTGCTCAAGGCTTCCTTGAAGCCGTCGATCACAGACAAAGTCATTGCAACGGGCGAATCCTTCGGTGAAGCATCGAATTCCGTGCCGTCGATCAGTGTGCCTTTGTAATTCACCATGAATTGTTTCTCGGGTTGGCCTTCCTTCGGTGGCACATACTTGGATTCGCCACCCTTTGAGAGAATCTCATATTGGAGTCCGCTCTCAAGCGTTTTAACCCCCTCACGCTTCCCATTTTCTGCGAGGAATTTCTTTCCAGCTTCAAGGTTCGCCGTGGCGGCATCCTTCTCGCGTTGCTGTAACATCTCGCCAAGAGCCGTCATCGCGGCTTGCAGGCGTGCTTCCTCAAGCTCCGGCTTATCTCCTTTGACAGCTGCCTTAAAACCTTGGATGAACGTATCCATTTCGAGGTCATCCAGTTTAACGCCGAAGCGACCAAACTCTTGCCCGAAACTACCACCTGTGCGGTATCCGAGGGCATACGAGGCATCGCTCTTGGATTCCGCCGCATTCACTGGTGCTGGTGCTGGTGCTGGTGCTGGTGCTGCCTGTGCTTCCGGCGTAGGAGTGGTCTCTTTCGGAGCATCCTGTGCTGAAGCAATTCCGGTCGCGGCAATCGCAATAAGGCTCAGTCGCGCAGCATTATAATACAAAGTGTTTCTCATATTTCGTAGTGTGTCCGCGCACCCTATGAGCGACACACGGGCGTGTCCAGAACGGGCTGTGATTATTTCATATCTGCGGCTCTCAGCAGATGGGATTCCGGCGGGATTTTTTACGCATGGATGCCGTCACTTCTGATTTTTTGCGCTGAGATGACATCGTCTCATTCGAGCATGTTTATGTCAGCAATTCGTGTCGCATGCGGATCTGATAATCGCTGGGCGTCATCTAAGCTAAAGAATCCAAATAGGTGATACGGGAGAAAAAACAAACCCAGTAGAAACCGGCAGCCTCGGCAGCTTAATTCGATGAAACTAATATGGCCGATTCTTTTCAGAATCGGCCATATGATATTCAAAGGTAACAGGATGACTTTATATCAAAGGTTGCTGTAGTGGGCGGGCACTTTGATTTGGACGAACCTTGGAGCACCTTTGCGCTCAATCATGCAATAGGGAGGCAGAACCACGCCCGTCGTCAATCTGGTTCCAAGGGCAATGCCATCGGGAGTGAGATACCAACCGTTCAAACCGCCAGTATTACTATTTTTGCGCCAGTATCTCTTGAAAGTTCCATTGCTTTGAGGAACCCACAGGATATCTGCATTAACAGGACTGGTTGCATGTGGTTGCATACCGAGGCTAAGAGCCGAGTTCGAGAGGTTTGCCCCGACTGGTGCGTTGATGGACACTGGATTGGATCCAGTTACGAGATAAGTGGAAGAGCTTGTTGTCTTCACTTGGCCTGTGAGCACAAGATTTTTGTTTACACCGGATCTCCTGAAAACCTGGATGCCGTCTGTGTAGAGCAGAGGGACATCAGCGGTGACTCTGACACCGCGTGCGGTGTTGCTGGCGGCAGTCCACCAGCCAATTTCGCCGTTTGTGGAGGTGGTTTTGTAGAAATATGAGGTGAAACCGCCAGCTCCATCGGGAACACGGACAATATCCGCTGTTCCAGGGGATACTGCACCACCCGTGAGGGGAGCACCTTGCGGGAACATTTCTTGAAGAGTGAGATTCTTGCGGATAATGTATTTGTCTCCAACTTGAAGACCTGAGATCACAGCCGTGGTGGTGACACCGGTGTTGGTGAAAGTGGTGAACTCACGTATGGAGCCTACTGCGGCACCTGAAGTGATCTCGATGGTGTGCATTTTCCCGGCTTGGAGGGAAGATGTGAAGCTGGCATTGCTATCGACGATAACAAGTCTTCCACCTTGGAGACCCGTGATCGAACCGGAGGCCAGCGAAGGCGTAACGACATTGATACCAACGTAGTTGGTTGCGTTTGGTCTCAGAACCTGAGTTGTGTACCCGCTTGGCTTTGAATAAGCCGGGGTTTGAGCGAAGGCTGCGCTAGAGGCGATGAGTGCCGCTAGGGCGGTGAGAGGGAATAATGTTTTCATGGCGGCCGAGTGATACGAGTTGGTAATCTTGCAGTCTAGGGTTTTCGGGCAGGAGGACGTGACATGTTTGTCACTCATTTTTCCTCTCAACCATCCGTTGCTGCCAATGGAACTCCAGAACTAAAGAAGAGCAAGGAAAAAGTCCATTGTGTGGAGTTTTTCAGGAAGCAAATCAGCCGAAATAAGAAGGTCGGATGACTTCGGTTTCGCGGAAAAAAACCAGAATCGGCCATCAACAACCTGAAATCTGACGGTCATGCAGGCCAGTGACTGAGGCTTTTAAGAAGTGTGAGGCGAGATTCGATTTCTTGACGGGTGAGGTGAGCCAGTCGGTTTGCGGAAAAAGCCTCACAGGTAAAGGAGGCCACGACGGAGCCGTAGGCGATGGCGCGGCGGAGATCATCGAAAGAAAAAACGGTCTTCCCCGTGGAGGCGAGACAGCCAGCGAGGGCACCGAGGAAGGAATCACCGGCTCCGGTGGGATCGGCGACTTCGGTAAGGGGGAAGGCGGCGCAGCGGAAAAGGTCGTAATCCGCTCCAGGCAGGCTGAATTCCGTGTGAATGGCTCCTGCGGGATGTTTCGCGAAGAGGATGGCACCGAATTCCCCGAGCTTGACGACAACGTTGGCAGGCCCCTTGGCCAGCAGGCGCTGTCCAGCAATGATCAGATTCGAAGTTTCGCAGAACTCGCGGGCTTCGGATTCGTTGATGACCAAGAGGTCGATTTTCTTAAGAACTTTGTGAAGGTCGTCGTTGGCTATGGTGATCCAGAGATCCATGGTATCGGCGGCGATGAAAGGTCGATCCGCCGTGAGCTGATCGATCATCTGGAGTTGGTTGACGGGGTGCATGTTCGCGAGGACGACAATGGGCGCGGAGGCGGCGGCGGCCGGAACTTTGGGAGTCCAGTCCTCCAGGACGTTCACGGCGACGGCAAGGGTGTCGCGGGTGTTCATGTTCTCGTGGTAGGAGCCGGTCCACGAGAAGGTATCGCCCTCGGAGCGCTCAAGGCCAGCGGTGGCGATGCCCTTGGATTCGAAGAGATCGAGATGCTCCTGCGGGAAATCCTTGCCGATGATGCCGACGAGATGGACCGGGGAGGTGAAATAGGAGGCTGCGAATCCTGTGAAGGAAGCGGAGCCGCCGAGGAGGTTTTTCCCTTCCGCGGTCGGGGTCTTGATGTGATCGATGGCGATGGAGCCGCCGATAAGGATGGGAGTGTTGGCAACGGACATGGGCGGGTTCTAAACCCCAAATTTCAAAGTTCAAATCTCAAATGGGGAGGAATCCAGCACGGCGATCAAGCTAGGGAGAAGAAAGAGGTTTAACCGCAGATGAACGGGATGAACGCAGATGGACTTAGGTGAGATTGAGACTGCAACCGTTCTTCCTCACCCCAAAGGGGATGCATCATGCAGAATTCCAGTCCTTTTTCTACTTCTTATCTGCGTCTATCCTGTTCATCTGCGGTTCATTTCTTCAATTAGTACGGTTTTTCCCTAACTTGATCGCCCTGAGGAATCCAGGGACAGGATGCTCCCACCACGGACTGGAACTTCAAGTCCCAGCCACAAAAAGGGTTGCGGGACGGGGCGGCGGGTGGTGGATTCATTGAAATGAAAAATTCAGGAGTGAAACGATGGGTTTTGGCGTTCTCGGTCATGGCGGCCGCGCTGGCGATGGGAGCCGATGAAAAGCCGAAGAAGCTGATCCTCATCGCGGGAAAACCAAGCCACGGGCCGGGCCTGCATGAGTTCAATGCGGGCTGCCAGCTTTTCAAGAAATGCCTTTCGGGAGTGCAGGGGCTGGAGGTCGAGGTGCATTCGAACCATTGGGTGAGCGATGATTCCGTGCTGGAGACGGCGGATGCGGTGGTGATCTACGCGGACGGCGGAAACGGACATCCCGCGTTACAAGGTGATCGCCCGGCACTCATGCAGAAGCTGGCGGATCGCGGCGCAGGAATCATGATGATGCATTACGCCGTCGAATGCGGGAACAATGATGGCAGTGGTGACCGCTTCCGGAAATGGATCGGAGGAGCTTATGAAACCGGTTTTTCCGTAAACCCGATATGGACAGCAGAATACGAGAAATTCCCTGTGCATCCGGTAGCTCGTGGCATCAAGCCGTTCAGAATCGAAGACGAGTGGTATTTTTCGATCCGTTTCCCGGAGGATCAAAAAGGCATACTGCCGTTGCTTGTGGCGACACCGAAGGATGAGACGCGCGACGGGCCGTATGTGTACCCGCAAGGGCCGTATCCGCACATCCAGGCACGCAAAGGCGAGCCGGAAACCATGATGTGGTGCACCGAGCGCGAGGACGGCGGGCGCGGGGTCGGTTTCACCGGCGGGCATTTCCACAGGAACTGGGAGGATGAGAATTTCAGGAAAATCGTGCTCAACGCCATGCTCTGGATCACCAAGATGGAGGTGCCTGAAGGCGGTGTGCAATCCACCGTGACGGCGGAGGACATGGCGGCGAATTTGGATCCCAAAGGGAAGAAGAATTAGCCACGGATGAGCGCAGGGAAAGGCATGCTGCTCGGCTTGCCGGAGCGTTGGGACGAGGCGTGTTTCGCCGTGCCGGCCGTCCGTGCGCTGGAAAAATCGGGCTTGGTCGGCGGGCTGGTTTTGAGCGAGGGGCACGCGGAGTTCTGGGGGACGATCAGCGGTTTGCCGCAGATGGTTTTTTCGGGAAAGGCCGGAGTGCGGAAACTCGCCGGAGAACTGCACGGTGCATGGGAAGCCTCGCTCGTTTGGGACGATGGAATTGCGGCGGAAGCCTTTGCCAAAGCAAGGATCGCGAAACGGCTGGGGCCGGAGAAATCCGTTCCGGCGAAGCTGCTGACGCATCCGCTCGATGTGACGGAGGGGGCGACGGAGCACCGCGTGCGGCTTTATCTCAAGACCTGTGAGCGGATGGGCGTGGCGGTGGACAGGCCGGAGTTTTTCGCGCCTGCGGATCTCGGCATCCCGCCGCAGCCGGGGACGGTGCTGCTTTGCCCGGGGTCGGATTTCGGCGAGAGCCACGAGTGGCCGCTGGATCGCTGGCAGAAGGTCGGCGAATCGCTGCGGGCGGAGGGGCGGCGGATCACGGTGGCGGGCGTGGTTGGCGGGCGGGGATTGGGAAAAATGTTGGCGGAAAGGCTCGGCGGCGGGACGGAATTTTTCCATGCGGAGCCGTTGGCGGGGGCCTTGCCTTTGCTGGCGGTGCATGAACTGACGGTGGCGGCGGACGGCTCCCTCCCCCACCTCGCCGCTCATGCCGGATCGACCTGTGTAACCCTTTTCGGCCCCAACGATGCGGTATGGAAACGCCCGCTCGGGAAACGGCACAAGGTGGTGAAGCGTCATGTGGAATGCGCGCCGTGCCTTTCCGCGAAGTGCCTGATGGACGGTCGCTGCCAGACGGAACTGGAGGTGGCTCGGGTTCTGGCGGCAATTTCGTCCATCACCCCTTGATCAGCATCCTCGCACCGAAAAGGACAAGGACTACGCCGAAGGTGCGGGTGAGGGTTTGGTTGGAAAGGGAGCGCATCAGGTCGCTGCCGAACCAGGCGGTGAGGGCGGATGCGAGGCCTACTGCGGCGACGATTTTCCAGTTGATGAGATCGTCGCTCGCGCGGGCGTTGTTCGCGGTGGCGGCGAGGGCGGTGACGATCACTACGGCGAGCGAGGTGGCGACCGCCTCTTTCTGGCCGAGGCCGAGAAAGGCAACGAAGGCGGGCACCATGACGATGCCCCCGCCCACCCCGCACAAGGCTCCGAGCAGCCCGGCGACGAGGCCGATGGCGATGGCAATCAGGATGAGTTTCACGGACGGAGGGGAAACGTTCCGGAGCGGGAATTCAACCGCGAAGAATTCGGCACGCTGTTTCTCTCGCCGGGCGGGCGGGGATTTGCAGAATGGCCGCGACGAAGCATGAAGATCGCCGTTTCCATTGTCCTGCTGGGTTTGAGCCTCGCGTTGCCGGCGTTCGGGCCGCCCGCCGCGCTGACGGCGCTGTGGCCGGGGGTTTGCGCGCTAACTCTCATCATTTTGACCAGGCAAGCGGCGCTGGGGCTGGCGGGCGGACTGGCGGCGGGGGCTTTGCTGATCCATCACGGCGATCCGGCGGGAGCGCTGCGGGCGGTGTTCGCGGATTACCTTTTCCCTGCGCTCGACGGATCGTGGCATGTGGGCGCCATCGTTTTCACCCTGATCCTCGGATCCTTCGCGGGTCTTTTGGAAAAATCCGGTGGTTTCGACACGCTTCTGACCCGCCTTGTGGCGAACGCGAAAGATCCGCAAAGGCGAATGCTTGGAGGCGTGTATGTCATCGGGCTGCTGTGTTTTTTCGACGGCCTTGCCAACAGCCTGCTCGTCGGACGAATCGCGAGGCCGCTGGCCGACAAAACGGGGGTTTCCCGCGAAAGGCTGGCGTGGGTGGTGGATTCCACGTCCTCGCCGGTGGCCTGCGTGGCCTTCGTTTCCACCTGGATCGCGACGCAGCTCAGCCTGATCGGCGACGGGCTGAAAGGTGCGCCGTTTCCGGTGGAACCCTATTCGCTGTTTTTCCAATCCATCCCCGCGAACCCATATTGCCTGCTCACGCTGATCCTCGTGCCGCTGGCGATTTTCCTGAATTACCAGCCGCGCGCAATGAGCCGGTATCTGCCGAGCGAGCCGGAGAAAGAAGATCAAGTGAATCGCTTGGTCACAGCACCGGTGCGGGTGATCGTTCCGCTCGTAGCGCTGGTGCTTGGCATTTTTGCGGCGTTTCCGCTGCTGTCCGACCCGATCCCCGACGTATTTTCCGTGTCCGGTTGGCAAAATGCATTCGGCGGCGACTCGGGGCCGTATGCGCTCGTTGCAGGGAGCCTGTTGGGCCTCGCGGTGGCGTGGGCGATGTATCCGAAAGGGCGGAGCGTTTCCGCCAGCGAAGCGGCGTATCACGGTGCGGCCAGCCTGTTGCCCACGCTGATCATCCTCGTGTTCGCGTGGGCCTTGGGAAATGTGTTCACGGATCTCGGCGCGGGGGAGCAGTTGGCGAAACTGCTCTCGACCGGTTTCCGCGTGGAATGGCTGCCTCTGGCCGTTTTCGTGGCGGGTTTGCTGATGTCATTCACGACCGGCTCGTCCTGGGGCACGATGGGGCTGCTGATGCCGCTGGCACTCCCCGCGACCTTGGCCGCGGCGGCTTCGGCGGGAATACCTGTCGGAGAAATGATTCCACTGACCACAGCGGTGATCGGCGCGGTTTTCGGGGGCGCGACGTTCGGTGATCATTGCAGCCCGTTTTCCGACACCACCATCGTCAGTGCCATCGCATCCGGCTGTAGGACTACGGCGCACGTCCATTCGCAACTTCCATTCGCGGGATTGGCGGCGGGTTTCGCGGCGGTTTCCTACTCGCTGATCGCCGTTGGGCTGGCGGCGGTGTTTGCGACGCTGATCGCGGCGGCGCTGATGTGCTTCACGGTGAAATTTCTGGCACGGCGAGTCAGGGCTTACTGACCCGCCACGCGGTCGCCCATTTCGTGGAAACACGCGCAAAACCTTTCTCCAAAAGCCTCCGCTCCAAGTCGGGGAAATGCGCGGCTCCGTAGAAAATCCCGATGTTCTTTTTCCCGCCGGCCATCTCGCGGTCGAGCACCTCGATGCAGCGGGCGTTGCGGTCGCCGATGATGACGTTCGCGCCGTCGATGGAATCGATCTGCTTGTCCGCGTCCGCCATCGTGTGCATGAGCTCGAGTTTCACCAGATCCGGCTTCCCGCCGAGCATGCCGCGCATAAGATTGATCGAATTCGGCTCACGGCTCGGCCTCTCGGCGGAAATCGCCGCCTGAACCATGAAACCCAGGAGCGACTCTCCCCTCTCCTCCTGCAAGGCCTCGAACTCCTTCATCGTGAGATCCGCGTGGACGAAATTCTCCGCCGTGTAATCGATCACCGCGCCCTGCCCGCTGAGGCCGAGCGATTTCTCCATGGTTTCATAAACGGTGAGCAGCGCGGCCAGCTTGTTTTCCGCAGGTTCCGGTTCCGGATCGGGCTTTTTCTCGCCGCCGCCGAGTCTCTCCCCGCCGACCATCTCGAAAAGCAATGACTCGTAGTCCCCGAAGCTCTGGTTGAGGAATTCGTAGTAACGCTTGTCCGCGATGTGGATCGCACCGATCAGATCGACGCGCACCCCGTCCTTTTCGTAGCCGAAATACGCGGTCTGAAGGCGAGCCACTTCGTCGTCCTCACGGATGCGGATGAAATCCCCGGCAAGGCTGCCCTCGCCCGTGGCGGCCAGCATCCCTGCGACGACGGCGACCTTGCGCGCCCACGACATCCTGATTTTCATGACCCTAGCATTGCACCGCATCCCGCCATTGCCCATGGAAAATTTCATGCCTAGGCTGTGCCCGCCCATGAGCCAACACCCCACCCTCTCCTACTGCCCGGATCTCCTCGGATATTCCCGGAGGCTGACGCGCGAAGTGATGGTCGGAAATGTCGGTGTCGGCGGAAACAATCCGATCCGCGTGCAGTCGATGATCACCTCCGACACCCGCGACACACCCGCCTGCGTGGCGGAGGTTCTCGCACTGGCGGAGGCCGGTTGCGAGATCGTGCGGATCACTGCGCAGACGAAAATTTACGCCGCGAACCTTGAGAACATCGCCCGCGAAGTCCGTGCCGCCGGGTGCAACGTCCCTTTGGTCGCCGACATCCATTTCAAACCCGACGCCGCCATGGAGGCCGCGAAATGGGTGGAGAAAATCCGAGTGAATCCGGGCAATTACGCGGACAAGAAGAAATTCGAGATCCGCGAATACTCCGACGACCAATACGAGGCGGAGTTGGAGCGCATCCGCGCCGAGTTCACCCCGCTCGTCCTGCTCTGCAAGGATCTCGGCCGCGCGATGAGGATCGGCACGAACCACGGTTCTCTCTCCGACCGCATCATGAACCGCTACGGCGACAGCCCGCTCGGGATGTGCGAGAGCGCGCTGGAGTTCGCCCGCATCGCCCGCGACAACGGCTACCACAATTTCGTATTCTCGATGAAAGCCTCGAACCCGAAGGTGATGATCGAGGCCTACCGCCTGCTCGTCGCCCGCCTCGACGCCGAGGGAGCGGACTGGAATTACCCCATCCACCTCGGTGTCACGGAAGCCGGCGACGGCGAGGACGGCCGCATCAAGTCCGCCATCGGCATCGGATCGCTCCTCGCCGACGGCATCGGAGACACGGTTCGCGTCTCGCTCACCGAGGACGCCATCCATGAGATTCCGGTGGCGAGAGCCATGGTCGAGCTGCAAAGCAGCGAGAAAAGTGGCTGGGACTTGCAGTCCCAGTCCGTCGTCGGGACATCCTGTCCCGACATCCAGCGCATGGCGCAAACCATCCGCCCAGACTGGTCAAAACTCGATGTAAAAACCTCCACCCACCTCCCCCACTGGAGAATCCCCGGAGCCACCTACGCCGTCACCTTCCGCACCAAAGACTCCCTGCCCTACAGCGTTCTGGAAGATTACAAAACCAAGCGCCAGATCCTAACGGAGCGCATCGCCAGCGCGCTGAAATCAGCAGGCTCCCGCGACGCCAGCCCGGAACTCACACCACTGCGCACGGAAATCCAATCGCTCACGGAAACAATGATCGAACCCGCGCTGCATGCTGCGGTCGGGCCACAGCCGCTTTCCGATCCCCGCCTCGCTGAAATTGTTCGCGACGCCCTGAAATTTTTCGACGGACAGCGCTACGATCTTCTCGCCTGGTCGGTGATGCCGAACCATGTGCACGCCCTGCTCACTCCACATGAGGGGCATGATCTTGAGAGAATCGTGCAATCCTTGAAAACACACACTGCGAAGGAGGCGAACCGGGTGATTGGGAAATCGGGGACGTTTTGGCAGGAGGAGTATTTCGATCATATTGTTAGGGATGGAGAGGATCTGAAACATCAGGTTCGATATATTTTGCGCAACCCGGAGAAGGGGAAAGTCTCCGGGGAGTGGACTGGGAGTGTTTTTGTGGGGACTACAAGTCCCCACGACGGACTGGGACTGCAAGTCCCAGCCACGTCACTCACACCCTCCTACGATCCCTTCTCCTACGAGAGGCGCAGTAGTTCCATCCTCGCCATCCAGGGTCACGAACTGGGCGGCGACAAGCCCGTCCGCGTTTTCACCACGCAGGAGCGCTGGAACGCACTCGCGCACAAGATCGCGAACATGGGCGATTACAAACCGGAGATCATTTTCGAAAAATCAGGTGCCCTGGAAATCGATCCGCGCGATGACGCGGCGATTTCCGCGATCAACTCCGAGACCGAACCCCGCCTCATCACCGTGGCCGACGGCATCGGGATGGAACCCATCCACGCCTTCCGCATGTTGGCGTTCAAGGCGGATCCCCGCCATCCCATCCTGCTCAAGGACACGCTCGACCCGCCCGCCGGTGAAACCGATTTCCTCCACGCCCTGCTCGTCGCGTCGCGCAACATCGGCTCGCTGCTCTGCGACGGCATCGGCGATGCGGTGCTTGTCCGTGGCGAGACCGCGCCCGGCCAATCCCTGCGCCTCGCCTACAATATCCTGCAGGCCGCCGGCTCCCGCATTTTCAAAACCGATTACGTCGCCTGCCCGTCCTGCGGCCGGACGCTTTTCAACCTCCAATCCACCACCCAGAAAATCCGTGCCGCCACCGGCCACCTCAAGGGCGTGCGCATCGCGGTGATGGGCTGCATCGTCAACGGCCCGGGGGAAATGGCGGACGCGGACTTCGGTTACGTCGGCGGCGCACCGGGCAAGATCAACCTTTATGTCGGCAAAACCGCCGTGAAATTCAATATCCCCGAAGCCGAGGCCGTCGAGCGCTTGATCGACCTGATCAAGGAGCACCACAAATGGATCGAAGCACCGGAACCCGCCACCACCTGAGCCATGCCGGACACCACCACGCTCACGGAAACGAAGACCGACGTTTCCCCTCAGTCTCCCTGGAACGTCATCGTCCACGATGATCCGGTGAACCTCATGGCCTACGTCACCTACGTGCTGATGAAAATTTTCGGCTACAACGAGAACTACGCCACCAGACTCATGCTCCAGGTGCACCAGCAGGGGCTTTCCATCGTATGGTCCGGCGAGCTGGAAAAAGCGGAGTTCTACGTCCAGCAGCTCCAGTTCCACCAGCTCAAAACCTCCCTCGAACAAGCCGAATGAAAGTCGCCCCCACGCTGGAGGGAGGCCTCCGCATTGATCCCGAAACCGCCGAGGACTGGCACGTCCTCCGCGCCATCCTTCTCGACGCGAACGGCGCGGAAACCGATCTCGCGGAGCGCCTCGGCGGCATGGTCACGGATGAGCGGGTCGCCGAGGATTGGCAGGATATCGTCGTGCCGGACCTGCGCGAATCCTTCGCCGACGACCTGAACCAGATCCACGCCGCCATCGAAACCGCCGCCGCTTTCCCCAAGGACGGAGCCAGCCCGATCTGGATCACGCGGGAAGACGCGTTCCCATGGTATAGCGCGCTGAACCAAGCGCGCCTCGCCCTGGAGGAAAAATACCGCTTCGGCCCCGATCCGGAATCCGACCCCGCGAACCTGCAGCCCGTCCGCCACGAGGCATTGCTCCGCTCGCAGTTCTATTGCGCGCTGCAGAGTTTTCTCCTCCGCCACGCGCTGTGACGGACTACACCGTGACCGGGGATTTCAGAACTAGGCCTTTGTTGGGTGCGTCACCACCCTAAAACGCGAGCAAACCTGACGGAGAGCCGTATTTCTGATCCGGGGATGGAGCGGATAACCAATTAGGAACAGCAGGAAATTTCCGCAATGCGGCAACCGGCACCATCCATCCGGAACGGCGGCAAAACCCCCACCGGCCTGCGATTTACAGCCAAAGCCATTCCCCAAAAACGATTCACGTCGTTTTCTGACCGATTCATGACAGAGCGCTAGTCCGGGGTTCGAACCCTTGTGTAAGAGCCGCGCGCATTCCCCTGTGCACTACCCCCAATTGCCATATTTATGAAATTATCCCGTCGCAATATATTCTTCCGTCAGCATCAAAATTCTACGGTCCAAATCAATTTTTCACGTTTCGGTCAGGCCTGCGTTTCCGGCCTGCTCGCCATCACTTCCACCGCGCTGATGATTTCTTCGGCTCAGGGACAAACCAATGTGACCTGGATCGAAGGCAATAGCACTGCCGCGAACCGCTCCGACTGGGGCAGAGCACAAAACTGGTCTTCAGGTGCTACTCCTACCGGAACCGGCACCGTAGCGGTGTTTGATGTAGCAACGCAGCAGAGTCCGGCTTCATACGCCACAGCCCTCACCATTGGTGGTTTCAGTTTAACCGGCGGCCAAAACAGGAGTTTGGTTTTTACGAACACGATCGCACTGAATCAATTCGGTGTCGATAACTCCTCTGCCTTCAATTTCAGCATCAGTGGCGCTGGCGCGACCACACTCGCGGCAGCTCAAACTTGGTCAATTACCGGAACAGGCAACACCACATTCAGCAAAACCATTACCAATGGTGGCAATTTGCTTACTTTAGAGGCCACAAGCACGGGAGTTGGTTTGATTGACAGCGTCATCTCTGGTGCAGGCGGGATCACGAAAAATGGCACCGGACAATGGACACTATCTGGACCTAACACCTACACCGGTGTCACCACAATCTCCAACGGCATTCTGTCCGTGGCGACCATCGGCAACGGTGGAGTTGCAGGCAATTTGGGCCAAGCCACGAACCTTGCTGCCAACTTGGTATTAGGTGGCGGCACCTTGCGATACACAGGTGCCACAGACCAAACCGACCGCAACTTCATTTTGAGCGCGGGCACGACGAGCACGATCGACGTCACGACCAACACTCTCACCATGAGTGGTGCTAGCACGTCCACCACGGGCGCACTGACAAAAACAGGCGCAGGAAATCTGATCCTCTCAGGTGCGAATGCTCACACGGGCGCTACCACCGTTTCCGCCGGCACCCTCACGCTGGGCGCAAATGATCGCTTGAGCAACTCAACGGCTGTCAGCGTCTCGGGAGGAGCGCTGGCCTTGGGCACATTCAATGACACCGTGGCAAGCTTCGCCATGAGCGGTGGCTCGCTCACCGGCTCCGGCACTCTTACCGCAGGAACCTACGGACTCAGCGGCGGCACTGTCACCGCAAACCTTGGTGCGGGAACCCTAAACAGCTCCGGCACGGTCACCCTTGACGGTTCTTCCGCCGCCACGGCAGTCAACGTAACCGGCGGCACCCTAACTCTCGGAGCCGCAAACCGCCTCAACGATTCGGCCGCCCTCACCGTCTCCGGTGGCGCGCTGGCTCTGGGCGCCAACAATGACACGGTCGGAACAGTGACCCTCACCGGGGGCAGCATCACTGGCACAAGCGGCACACTCACCGGGAGCAGCTACGCCGTCCAGAACGGCTCAATCTCCGCCATCCTTGGTGGTTCCGGCACCCTAACGAAGTCAACCGCCGGCACTGTCACCCTCTCCGGCGCCAACACCTACAGCGGCGGCACCCTCCTCAACGCTGGCACCCTTGTCGCCAGCAATGCCTCTGCCTTTGGCACCGGCTCCATCACTATCGCCAGCGGCAGCACGCTGGACTTCTCCGGCCTAAGCGTCACTAACCTTCTCATCAATAACGGCGGCACGGTCACCAACGTTGGAGCGGTGCTTGACGCCGAACTCGCAGGCGGCTCGACCACGCTTACCGCGAACAACAACACTGTGGCGGTGATCAGCGGATCGGCCGCAGTATCGATCTCCGGCACCGGCACAAGAATCAACAGCATGAACGGCGGCAGCGTCACGGCATCCAGCCCATTCACGGTGAGATCCTACAACAGAGGCGATATCATCAATACAGCAGCCGTGACCATCGAATCGGGCAGTTCCGACGGATCCATCACCGGCACAGGTAGTCTCACCAAGACCGGAGCCGGCACGCTTGTTCTCAGTGGTTCCAGCACATATACCGGTGCGACGGCAGTCACCTCCGGTGTTTTGGCGGTGAATGGCTCGCTTGGAAACACTGCCACCACCGTGTCCGACACCGGCACGCTGCGAGGCAGCGGCACCATCGGCGGATCAGTCACAATCAACAACGGCGGCACGATTGCCCCCGGCAACAGCATCGAGTCCCTGGGCTTGGGTGATGTCAGCTTTACCAGTGGCTCAACCTTCGACTTCGAGTTGGATTCCACCACCCTTAACGGTGATTTGCTACATTCCACCGGCAGCCTTGACATCGACGCCAACGCAACGCTGGTTCTCACCGAACTCGTGGCCGGCACACTTGCCGTGGGCTCGAAACTCACCCTCATCAGCTATATCGGCGGTTGGAATAGCGGAGAGCTTTTCTCCTACAACGGCAGCACTTTGGCCGACGACTCCACCTTCATCCTCGGTGCCAATCAATGGTTATTCAACTATAACGACACCTCGGGTGGTTCCAACTTCACCGCCGACCAAGCGGGAGCCATCAGCTTTGTGACAATGACTGCCGTTCCCGAACCCACAGCCGCCGCACTGTTGGGGATCCTGGGAATGTTCGCCCTGCTACGCCGCCGTCGCTCTTGAAATATTTCCGGAGCTGACAGAAATAAATCCACAAAGTCAGGATTTTTGATGATTTGACTTCTTCCCAACTTATAAAAATTCGGCTTACCCAGCAGATCGCTCTGGACTTCTAAGGGGTGATAGAAGCGCAATTGCCGGTCGACTTTGTTGGATCGACTGTAATCTCATGCAAACGCCCGATTCGCACTTTTTCTGGAATAGGTGGGCAGATCGGTTGTAAATGAATTCGGTTTTTAAATCTGCGTTTTACTTCTACTTTTTCCTTGCGACCGCGGCCGTCCTGACCGCGCGCGGGGAAATTGTCATCCACTCCGAAATCGAGCCTGTTACCGATCTCGCTCCCCACCTTTCCCTGATGGTCGATCCGGGCGCTCGACTCGATATCGATGAAGTGCTTGCGGGAGAGGGTTCCGGCTTCGTTCCGAACACAAGGGCTGTGCCTTCATTCGGCTTCACTCGCTCGGCCATTTGGATGAAGGTGAACATCCGGTCGGAATATGACCGGGAGGCCGAATACGTTGCTACCCTTGCTTCGGCCCGGCTTCGCCATTTCACTTGGTATGCCGTGATGAACGGGCGGGTCGTGCAAACGGCCACTTGCGGCTCAGCCGATGGGGGCGGCAAAGGATTCTACCGTCTGCCGCGGATCAACCTCGAAATCCCCCCAGGCGCGGCTGTCACTCTCTACGCGCGCTCCCAGTCGGACACGTCCCAGTGGCTGGAGATGACCGGGGGATCTCCCGAACCCATGAATCGGCACCTTGTTGGGAAAAGCGCATCTGATCTCATTCTTGCGGGATTCATAGGCGCCGTGTCACTCTTGGCCCTTCTGTTCGGGTTGATCCACCGGAATTCATATTATATATATATTGCCGCCTTCTCTTTATTATACGTTTCCTACTATCTAATATTCAATGGATATTTACGCCTAGTGTGGCCACAGATGCCGCAGTGGTTTGAGCGTGGGGGCTTCGGCATTCTTTGTATGGCCGGACTGCTTGTGCTCACGAGGTTCAACCGCATCTTTTTCAAAATCAGCGATGCGAAGCGTCGTGTCCTCGTGGCTCAGCGCGTCGCAGAGGGCTTCAGCCTGCTTGGGATAGGTCTATTTCTGACATTGGATTTTTACTATTCCATACAGTTGCTTACCCCGCTTCAGATATTGATCATCATTGCCGGGAGCACCGCGATTTTTTTCCACGCCCACGAGACGAGCCGACCGGAGAAAATAGGCTTTCTCATCACTTGGGGAGGATACGCTGTGCTTGTGATATTTTTCGGGCTGCAGATTTCCGATACCATACGCTTCATGATCCCGGCCAATCTGATGCAGCAGCTAATGATCCCGGTCATCCTCAGCGGCTTCTTGCTTGCTGTGTTGGCTCGCCAAAGGAAACTGAATGAACTTGAGATCGATCTTGCGAACGCAACGCGCGCCGAATCAGACGCATACCTCAGCGCGCTGCGGGGGGTGTCATAAATTTTGTGTAAGTGCTTTCCGTCGATGTGCCCCATCAACAGAACCAGCACATCCAAATGAAACAGCCCATTACCGACGCTCTCCTCGACGAGCTACTCAAGAACTACAGC